>NZ_PVSR01000002.1:0-289531 GCF_003001495.1 Actinopolyspora mortivallis | reverse complement strand
CCCCCACGGCCCCCGGCACACCGGCGAGCCCCACGACGACTCCGCGTGCGGACCAGCCTCCGGGCTCACCCCAGGGGCCGGCGGCACCGGGGGGAGCACCGACGAGCGGCGGGCACACCGGGACCGGCGGGACGAGCCCCAGCGGCGGAAGCCGACCTGGTTCCGGAGGCGGCTGGACCGGAACACCCGGCACCCCCGGAGCGGCCGGTCGTCCTCCCTCCACACCGGACTCACCTCGTGGGCCTCGGGACACCGGCGCCCGTCCGGACGGCCGGAGCCCGACGAACACGAGCGCCTCCGGCTCGTTGGGCACGAGTTCCCCCGGTGGCCACGGCCCCGGACGTTCCCAGGGACCCGCGGGACCGGGGCGGACCCCCGCTGCACCCGGCCGGGGACCCGAGGGCGGACCACCCCCACGGCCGGAGTCCGCGGGGCCGAGCAGCCCCCCACGCGGTCCGGGTCGCGGAGCCGGCGGGCACGACACCCTCGGAGGTCCCACCCGGGGAGGGAACCCGAGCGTTCGTCCCGGCACCGACGGGCCGGAGGTGGCACGTCCGCCCGAGACCTCCCGGCCTTCCCCCGAGCGGACGGAGGCTCCTGGGCAGCAGCGCGAGCCCGGTGACGGCGCGCAGCGACCGAACACCGGGCAGGACGGGCCCGAACGGGACCCACAGCGACCGACGGAGTCCCCGACACCGAGGGACGGCGACGGCGCGGACACACCGAGGGACGGGTTCGACCGGCCGGAGCCGGGCACCCCGGAGTACGAGCACAAGATCGACGACGCGGTCGAGCGGCTGCGCGGGAACCGCACCGAGGCCGGAATCTCGGGTCACTCCGACCCGAACACGGCGGATCTCGCGCGCCGTGTGCCCGACGACGGTCGGCACTTCACGCTCGACGCCCACATGGGACCGGACGGACGTGTCCACATCGGCGACCGTGCTTATTCGCCGGAGGAACTGGCCGACGTCTTCCGTCGCCTGCCGGAGTGGGACGGCGAGCGGCCGCTGCGCCTGATCTCCTGTGACTCCTCGGACTTCGCGGCGGAGCTGGCACGTCGACTCGACGTCCCGGTCACCGCACCACGTGGTCTGGCCTGGACCGACAGCAACGGCCGGGTGTTCGCCAGCAGCATCGGTCCCGACGGGCGCCCCACCTGGCCCCCGGACGGTGGTTGGGACACCCACCATCCCGACCGCACCAGTTCCCCGAGCAGTGAGGACGGCTTCCACCCGCCCCGAGACGGCGAGGACCCCGGCGGAAGGCCGGAGGACGCCGAGGCGAGGGGTGAGAACAAGTACTCGCACATAACTCCTCCTCCTGGATACCGGGTTCACAGCGTCAACGAAGAGGGAGTCATTACGTACGCGAGAATCGATGACGACAGTCTCCCCATGTTGAAGGAAAAGCCCAACGGTGAGGTTTTTGAACCGAGCGATTCCTTCGAAAGGAAGTGGGTGCAGGAA
Organism: Actinopolyspora mortivallis; assembly: GCF_003001495.1. Lineage (GTDB taxonomy): Bacteria > Actinomycetota > Actinomycetes > Mycobacteriales > Pseudonocardiaceae > Actinopolyspora > Actinopolyspora mortivallis_A. The sequence continues at coordinate 288,062 of NZ_PVSR01000002.1, read as the reverse complement.
AAATATGACCCGATCGACATATCGGATCGGGATAATTTTGAATCGATCGAGCGGCATCTTGATCGGAACGCGCGCCCTTATGTCGAGAATATTCAAACGCCACGGACTTCCGAGAGCGACCCGGAGCCTTTCATCGGGGAGGATGAGTCGATCGGGCTTCGACATCGCTCTAAGATCAACGAACACGCCGAATTTGTGCGAGAAAAGTACCACACTGAGATAGAAAACAATCAGGGGGACAAGTCGAAGGTTTCTGATGAAGTCCGTTCCGAAATGAGTGATTGGGGTACGGCCCGTTCGAAATATGGCGAGCACTTCGGTGAAGCGGTGGCCGAGATTGTTTCGCGGGATTTCATATCGGAAAAGTTTCCTGGTGAGGACATAACTCTCAGGCCGGTGGTCGAGGCTCAGGCGAGCATGACCGGAAACGGGAATGATCGCTTCGATTTGCCGTACGAGTTGATCGATGCGTCCGGGAACAGCAAGGGATTCCTGATGGTGGAAGCGAAATCGCCCGGGGCGGATTTCACATCGCGTTGGCACAGTTCTGGTGAATACAAGGTGCAACAAGGACACCCGGGATACTTCGATACGATCGTCAACTGTATGGAGGATGACGGCCTCGATGATCTCGCGGACCGGATCCGGGCGGCTCGTGCTGAAGGCAATGTACACTACATTGGTGTGCAAGCGAGACTGAGCGAGGAGGACGGTGAGCTGCTCGTAGGGGCTCAAGTCACGGAGTTCGAACTCCCCACGGAAGAACGTGACCGATACAGGAGGGACAATAGTTGATCAGCCGTCATCCGGTGGATCGAGTGAAAGCCGAGAACCGAACCGTTCGGATTTCCGAAAGTATATCCAAGGACCTGGAACGCGCTAAGACGAACCCGATCGGTCTCAACGATGCGTTCGGCCACGCCCGAAAACTACTCGGCTTCCAGTGTGTGGTCGATCCTACGGCGCAGGAACCAGTCACATGGGAGCGGACGATACTCGTCAACCACATAGCCACTGCCGTGTTCCAAGCGGCAAAAAGTACTACAGAAAACTTTGAATGCCGTATTGGTCGGGAAGAGTATACTTTTCCCGCTTCGGGAGCGACTTACTACAGTAGTTGCTCGAATTGGCAGGTGGCTCTTTGGTGTGCCATGATCTGCCATGACAAACAGCGGATCGAGACGCTCGTCGAGATACCGAACTCGGTGTTGATGACGGAAGAAGTCGACGATTACGTGCCTTACTGGATCAACTCCCTCAAGTCGTACTGGACCACAGGGAGATCCGGTCAGTTTCCGAGGTATTTGAACGAAGCGGCACAGCGTGCCGATCCCGATCAGATCTCGCAGTCCCACCCCGATTACGTGAACTTCATTCTCGTTCCGACCATGCGTCTCATGGCCCGACTCGGAAGCGGAAACGTGGACGCTTTCAACGAAGCTCTCGAATCCGCGATAAGTATGCACAAGGAGTTCTGGTCGCACCCTGACAACATGAACAATCCGCTGGGGTTTATCGCACTGGGCCCCCTGGCCGTAGCCGCAGTCGCGCATACTGTCGGTTTTACGATTTCCGTCGAGTCGGATTACCTTCCGAAATATCTGGTCAAGGGCACCTGGATCGACTAAAATTTCTTCGTGTGGGAAGCCTTTTCGTCAACGGTCCGGAACAGTTTGTTGTCGTTTTAGCCACGTTGGGGATCGCCGATGAGGGATGTATTTTTTGTTTGCCGCACAGCGGCGGAAATGTTCCTGTTTAGCGCCGTTCGGTAATTGATTCAAGGGGTGAAATTTCTGAGGGGTGCGAGTTTTTTGGTTGGATTTGTGTCGAGTGTCCCTCGGGGTGAGATTGTTCTTTGGAGGGGCGAACAACAAAGAAGGATGTATTTCTGCTGCGTGAGGTGTGGAGCAGCGCCCTGTTCGCACGACGGTTCGTAGCGGCCCATGGTGGTTTGGGCGATGTGGACGCTGGGAGCGTCAGTCGGTACACCGAGGTGACAAGCTGATCCGAAGTGGCGGGAGACAGCGGCCGTCACAGTGAGTTCGTCCGGCTCCACGTGGTATGTCACCATCTCCGACCTCGCGACGGTGCCCCTTCCGGGATCGCCCGCCCTCTCCCGGGCGATCGTGTGGCTCCGGGCACGTCGTCACTCGACCGGTTCAACAACCGCCGCCGCGCTGTTAGGCTGTCCGCGCCAGTCAACCCGTAACGGGCCAGGGAATCCGGTGGGAATCCGGAGCTGACGCGCAGCGGTGTGAGGGACGGGCGGAGCAACGGCCACTGGGTACGTCCCGGGAAGGCGCTTCTCGCCCGGAGGATCTCGAGCCCGAAAACCTGCTGGCACCCGCCGAGACGGCGGTGGTGAACGCCCGCGAGGCTCCGCGCCCGAGCCTTCCGACGGAGAGGATCTTATGCGAAGACCGTTCCGGTCGCTGTCCCTGTGCTGTCTCACGCTGCTCACGGCCGGTCTGCTGACCGCCTGTGGCGGCGAGTCCTCCACCTCCTCGGCCGAGGACGCCGCCGCCGGATACCCGCGGACCGTCGAGAACTGCGGCAGGGAGATCACCGTCGACTCCCCACCGGAGCGAGTGGTCTCGCTCACCCAGGGAACCACCGAGATCCTGCTGTCCCTGGGGCTGGCCGACCGCATGGTGGGCACGGCCACCTGGACCGATCCGGTGCTGGAACACCTGGAGGAGGCCAACTCCCGAGTTCCGCGTCTCGCCGACCACATCCCCTCCTACGAGAGGGTGCTGGCCGAGCAGCCCGACTTCGTCACCTCCTCCTTCGAGAGCGTCATGCAGCGGGTGTCCTCGCGCGAGAAGTTCGCACGGCTGGGCGTGCCCACCTACATCTCCCCCTCCGACTGCGCCAAGAACAACGAGGGCGACGGCGACGGTGTCCGGGACGAGCCGCTGACCATGGACCTCGTCTACGAGGAGATCCGTCAGCTGGCCGAGATCTTCGACGTGGAACAACGCGGACAGCGGTTGGTGGAGGAGCTGCGCGGCAGGATCGCCGAGGCCACCGAGGGCGTCGACGCCTCCGGCGTGAGCCTGCTGTACTGGTTCGCCAACAAGGAGTCGCCCTACATGGCGGGCTGTTGCGGAGCGCCGGGCGTCATCACCGACCGGGTGGGGGCGCGCAACGTCTTCGACGACACGCACAAGGAGTGGCCCCAGATCAACTGGGAGACGGTGGCGGCCCGCGATCCGGACGTGCTCGTGCTCGGTGACCTCATCCGGGAGCAGCAGACCGCGGAGGAAGCCGCGCAGAAGATCGACTTCCTGGAGTCGAACCCGGTGACCAAGCACATGGAGGCCGTGCGCGAGGGACGCTACGTCCGGCTCAGTGGCGCGGCGATGAATCCGTCGATCCGCACCGTCGACGGGATCGAGAAGGTGACCGCCAAGCTGCGTGAGTTCGGGCTGCTCGAATGAGCGTGTCCCGAACCCGCTCCGGCGGGGTGGGCACCACGTTGCTCTGGGTGTGTGGGCTGGTGCTGCTCACCCTGTCCGTGGCGTTCACCATCACGATCGGGCCCGCCGAGATCGCGGTGGGCAACGTCTGGGCGGTGGTGGGTGAACACCTCGGTCTCGGCGACTCCGGGCTCTCCCTGATCCGAGAGGGGATCATCTGGAACCTGCGGCTGCCGCGCACGGTGCTGGCCGCCGTGTGCGGGGCCGGGCTCGGCCTGTGCGGAGTGGTGATGCAGGCCCTGCTGCGCAACCCGCTGGCCGATCCCTACGTGCTCGGGATCTCCTCCGGGGCCTCCACCGGTGCGGTGGCGGTGGTGGTGCTGGGCGTGGGCAGCGGGGTGGCCACCCTCTCGCTGGGAGCCTTCCTCGGTTCGCTGTGCTCGTTCGTCCTCGTGCTGGTGTTCGGCCACCTGGTGGGCAGCACCCCGGACCGGATGATCCTGGCCGGGGTGGCCGCCATGCAGCTGTTCTCGGCGTTGACCTCCTTCATCGTGATGTCGGCCGCCGACGCGGAGCAGACCCGCAGTGTGCTGTTCTGGTTGCTCGGTTCGCTCGGCGGAACCGGCTGGGAGGAGGTGTGGCCCTGTCTGGGCGTGCTGCTGGTGGTGCTGGCGGTGTGCCTGCTCAAGGCCCCCGCGCTGGACGCGTTCACCTTCGGGCACGACGCGGCCGCCGCGCTGGGGGTGTCGGTGACCAGGACCAGGACGTCGCTGCTGATCGCCACGGCGCTGCTCACGGCGACCCTGGTGAGTGCGGCCGGGGCCATCGGTTTCGTGGGGCTGGTGCTGCCGCACGCGGCCCGGATGCTGGTGGGACCGGGCCACCGCAGGCTGTTGCCGACCACGGTGCTGGTGGGGGCGATCTTCCTGGTGTGGATCGACACCGTCGCCCGCACGATGCTCGATCCGCAGGAGATACCGGTGGGAGTGATGACCTCGTTGATCGGTGTTCCCGCCTTCGCGGTCGTCCTCTACCGCAGCCGCAAGACACGTCGATCCTGACAGGAGCGCCAACGTGGGACTGCGTGCCGAACGGGTCAGCTGGCAGGTGGGCGGTGAGCTCATCGTCGACGGGGTCAGTCTGGAGCCGGCACAGGGCGAGACCGTGGGGTTGCTCGGGCCGAACGGCTCGGGCAAGTCCACCCTGCTGCGCCTGTTGTCCGGGGTCCGCCCCGTCTCGGCCGGGGTGGTCTCCCTCGACGACGTCCCCATCCAGCGGGTGGGGCGCAGGAACGTCGCCCGCCGGATCGGGGTCGTCGAGCAGCAGGCCGACACCGAGGTGGACATGACGGTGTTCGAGGTGGTCGGCCTCGGACGGGTCCCGCACCGGCGCCCCTGGGCGGGGGAGACGGCCGAGGACGAACGCGCGGTGCGTTCCGCGCTGGAGAGCACCGGCCTGGCGGACAAGGCGGGTCGTTGCTGGCACACCCTCTCCGGAGGGGAGCGTCAGCGGGTCCAGATCGCGCGGGCGCTGGCCCAGCAGCCCCGGGAGCTGCTGCTCGACGAGCCGACCAACCATCTGGACATCCGTCACCAGCTGGAGCTGCTGGGGCTGGTGGTCCGGCTTCCGGTCACCAGCGTGCTCGCCCTGCACGACCTGAACCTGGCCGCCATGTTCTGCGACAGGCTGCTGGTGCTGCGGCAGGGGCGCGCCGTGGTGGCGGGAACCCCGGGCGAGGTGCTCACCCCCGACCTGGTCGCCGAGGTCTACGGCGTGCGGGCCGAGGTGACCGCCGACGGCCCCGAGGGACGTCCCTCGGTCCGTTTCCTGCCGGGGGAGCCGGTGGAGCAGGGCACTGCTTCCAGGGGGTGAACGTCCCCGTGGGCTCGTTCGCACCGGGGCCGCGCTGTGGCAGCATCCGCCGCATGGACGATTCCGGCGGGGACGGTGCTTCCCGGCGCGGCGAGCTCACGGTGGGACAGCTGGCCGCCCGGAGCGGGGTGAGTGTGTCCGCGCTGCACTTCTACGAGCGGCAGAACCTGATCACCAGCAGGCGCACCCCGGGAAACCAGCGGAGGTACGCGCGGGACACGCTGCGCAGGGTGGCCATGATCCGGATCGCGCAGCGGGTGGGGATCCCGTTGGCCGAGGTCCGTTCCGTGCTGGCGTTGTTGCCCGAGGAACGCACCCCGACCAGACAGGACTGGGAGCGGATCTCGCAGTGCTGGAGGGACGAGCTGGACGGGCGGATCCACCGGCTGCGTCAGTTGCGGGACGAGTTCACCGACTGCATAGGGTGCGGCTGTCTGTCCCTGGACCGGTGCCGGATGGCGAATCCGGGCGACGAACTCGGTTCAGAGGGGGCCGGGCCGCGCAGGTTGCTCGACTCCTGAGGGGCGGCGGACCCGGCCCCGGATGCGCGGGGCCGGTGTTCGTTCGCTCAGGCGGGGTAGGGGCGTCGTTGCTTGGCCTCGGCGAGTGCCAGCGCCCACCAGTTGAGGTCCTCGAGCATCGTCTTGGCCGCCGTGGCGCTGCCCGCCTCGTCGACCGGCCTGCCGGTCTCGTCGAAGGTCTGGCCCGCACCGTGGAAGCTGACCGTGTCCCGCACGGTCGTCGCGCGCACCTCGGCGAAGACCTGACGCAGGTTCTCCACGGCGTGCAGACCGCCCGCGACGCCTCCGTAGGAGACCAGCCCGACCGGTTTGGCGTACCACTCGCTCTTGTGGTGGTCGATGGCGTTCTTCAGGGCAGCGGGGAAGCTGCGGTTGTACTCGGCGGTGACCACCACGAAGGCGTCGGCGTTGCCGAGTCGCTGCCGCAGCTCGTTGCCGGAGGCCTCGGCGGCGGGAGTCGCCCCGCCGCCCATGTCCAGCGGAAGCTCGAACTCGGCGAGGTCGATCAGGTCGACGTCGAAGTGCCCGGACTTCGCGGCCTCGCCCGCGATCCAGCGTCCGACGGTGGGGCCGAACCTGCCCTGTCGAACGCTTCCGATGATCACGGCGAGGCGCAGCGGATTCGCGGTCATGGTGCTCCTTGTCGGGGTCGCGGGCTCCTGGCCCGGCCGGTGTGTCGTGATCGACACTAGAACCTCAACCAATGTTGAGGTCAACTCCGCGAAGAGAGAAACCTCGTTCTCCTCCCGGCCGGTGTGGTGGTCCCGGGGCGCGTTCGTGCCGCCGCCCGCCCGTCGTGATCGGATGCGGCCGTGGGACCCTGGCAGGCTGAGCCCTGTGGACGGGGGACGGTTGTGCAGGTGAGGCCCGGGAGCGCGCCGGGCGACTACCAGGAGTGAACGAGTGGCGGACTTCTTCGGCTTCATCCTCTACCCGGTGTCGATCATCCTGTGGTTCTGGCACGCGGTCTTCGGCACGCTGTTCGGGAAGGACCAGGGCATCAGCTGGGTGCTCGCCGTCTTCTTCCTGGTGTTCACGCTTCGTGTTCTGCTGCTCAAGCCGGCGCTGAGCCAGATCCGGGCGGGGCGCAAGATGCAGAAGTTCGCCCCGCAGATGCAGAAGATCCGCGAGAAGTACAAGAACGACCGCCAGAAGATGATGCAGGAGATGCAGAAGCTGCAGTCCGAGCAGGGGGTGAACCCCCTCGGCGGCTGCCTTCCGGCACTCGTGCAGATCCCGGTCTTCCTGAGCCTGTTCCACGTGCTGCGGAGCTTCAGCCCCGACTCGGACAGCAACTTCTTCTTCGACAAGGAGGGCGTCCAGTCCTTCATCAACGCCGACATCTTCGGGGCCAAGCTGTCCAACACGATCATCCAGCCCGAGAGCGTGCTGGAACGGTTCGGCACCACCCGGCCGGACATGATCGCGGTCGGCATCCCGCTGATGATCGTCGCCTCGGTGGCCACCTTCTTCACCATGCGGATGTCGCTCAAGCGGCAGTCCGACGCGGCCATGGCCAACCCCCAGAGCGCGATGATGGGCAAGGTCATGATGTACCTCGCCCCGATCGGCGCGCTGATCTCCGGATGGTTCCTGCCGATCGCGGTGCTGTTCTACTGGCTGGCCAACAACGTCTGGACGCTGGGCCAGCAGCACTTCCTCACCAACAAGGTGGACCGGGAGGAACAGCGTCAGAAGGAACGTGAACTCGCGGCGAAGAAGGAGACCCCCCGTCCCAAACCGGGACAGAAGCCGGACCGCTCCGGCAGGGCCGCGTCCGGTTCGGGTGCGGGTGAGGACACCGGCGGGCAGACCGCGAACGGCGCAGAGACCTCCGCGGAACAGGGAGGTCGGTCCGAGTCCTCCGGGGCGAAGTCCGCCCCCGACGGAAAGGCCAACGGCAAGACCTCCGGAGGCGGTGGCAACAAACCCGCCGGAGGTTCCTCCAGGAGGAAACGTCCACAGCAGAAGAAGCGCTCCGGCAAGCAGGTGGCGGGCCAGCGCAGTCAGAAGAAACGCCGTTGACTCCTGTGACGTTCGGCACTTTCGCGTCGATCGGGTGAGACTGTGGGATCCTGTGGTCGAACGAGAGTAAAGTGCTTTTTACGTGAGTCGGGAACCGATCACGGATCCCGATCGTTGTAACGGGTGACGGCGTAGGCACGCCCGGGAGGATGAGTTGCGCACAAGCAGTAATCCCGCGTTCAAGAACCTGCCCAAGGGCGGGTACGCGGACTTCAACTACGGCCAGCCCGCCGGGGGCGCGTTCGGTGGTGCCCAGGCGCCCACAACCCCCAAGCAGGCCGGACGTCCGCTGACCATCGACGATGTCGTGACCAAGACGGCCATCACGCTGGCGATCACGATCGGCACGGCCGCGGCCACCTACATCATCGGCGGTCCGCAGTCCATGGCGCTGGTGCTGCCCGCGGCGATCGTCGGGTTCGTGCTGGCGCTGGTCAACGTCTTCAAGAAGAAGGTCAGCCCCGCGCTGGTCATCGCCTACGCGGCCGTCGAGGGCGTCTTCCTCGGCGGGATCAGCTACATGTTCGCCGCGTTGGTGGGTGGCTCGGGCATCATCATGCAGGCCATCGCCGGCACCATGGGCGTGTTCGCCGCGATGCTGGTGGTCTACAAGACCGGGGCCATCCGGGTGACCCCCAAGCTGACCAAGTGGGTCATCGGAGCTGCGGCGGGCGCCTTCACGCTGATGCTGGTCAACCTCGTCGCCGGTTTCTTCGTCGAGGGCGGCCTCGGCCTCCGCAGCAGCGACGGCGGCCTGCTGGCCATCGGTTTCAGCCTGCTGTGCATCGGCATCGCCGCCTTCGTCTTCCTGCTGGACTTCGACGAGGCCGACCGGGCCATCAAGAGCGGGGTGGACGCCCGGGTCTCCTGGTACATCGCCTTCAGCCTGATGGTGACGCTGATCTGGCTCTACCTGGAGATCCTGCGACTGCTGTCCTACCTGCAGAACGACTGAACGGGGCCCGCCGTGGCCGTCGGGCGGTCGCCCCGGAGGGGTGCCCCGCGACGACCGGCTCCCGGCGGGAACCTCCCGGACGGACGAGAACGGCGCCTGTCGACGTGTGAGACGTCGGCAGGCGCCGTCGTGTGTCACGACTCCGCGTGCGGGCTCAGCCGAGGCGCTCCAGGACCATGGCCATGCCCTGGCCGCCGCCGACGCACATCGTCTCCAGACCGAACCGCTTGTCGTGGAAGCTCAGCGAGTTCAGCAGGGTGGTGGTGATCCGGGCGCCGGTCATCCCGAAGGGATGCCCCACGGCGATGGCTCCACCGTTGACGTTGAGTTTCTCCAGCGGGATCCCCAGTTCCCGATAGGAGGGGATCACCTGCGCGGCGAAGGCCTCGTTGATCTCCACCAGGTCGATGTCGTCGATGCCCATGCCCGCGCGGTGCAGGGCCTGCCGGGAGGCGTCCACGGGCCCGAGTCCCATGATCTCCGGGGACAGCGCCGAGACTCCGGTGGAGACGATGCGTGCCAGCGGGGTGAGCCCGAGCTGTTCAGCCTTGCGGTCGCTCATGATGACCAGGGCGGCGGCACCGTCGTTGAGCGGACAGGCGTTCGCCGCGGTCACCCTGCCGTCCGGGCGGAACACCGGCTTGAGCCCGGCCACCGACTCCTTGGTCACACCGGCGCGCGGGCCGTCGTCGGCGCTGACGACCGTGCCCGAGGGAGTGGTCACCGGGGTGATCTCCCGCTCCCAGAAGCCGTTGGCGATGGCCTTCTCCGCCAGGTTCTGCGAACGCACCCCGAACTCGTCCATCTCCTCCCTGCTGATCCCCTTGGCCCGGGCCAGGTTCTCGGCGGTCTGCCCCATGGGGATGTAGACGTCCGGGAGTTTGTCGAACTCGCGGGGGTCGGTCCAGTGGTCGGCGCCCTGTTCCCCGGTTTCCCTGGTGCGCTGCTGGGCCTCGTCGAACAGCGGGTTGGTGGTCTCCGGCAGGGAGTCGGAGCTGCCCTTCTCGAACCGGGAGACCGTCTCCACGCCGGCGCTGACGAACACGTCACCCTCGCCGGCTCGGATGGCGTGCAGGGCCATCCTGGTGGTCTGCAGGCTGGAGGAGCAGTAGCGGGTGACCGTGGTCCCGGGCAGGTGGTCGTAGCCGAGCAGCACCGCGACCACCCGTGCCATGTTGAATCCCTGTTCCCCGCCAGGAAGCCCGCAGCCGAGCATCAGGTCGTCGATCTCGGCGGGGTCCAGTTCGGGCACCTTGTCCAGTGCGGCCCGCACCATCCGGGCGGTCAGGTCGTCCGGACGCATGTCCACCAGGGAGCCCTTGCCCGCGCGGCCGATGGGGGAACGCGCGGTCGCGACGATGACTGCTTCGGGCATGTGGGGTGACTCCTTCGCGTCGTGTTCGTGCTCTGGTGTGTCGTGTGGGCGAAAGGGTGGGGCCCACCCGGACGCTCGGAGGGCAGAGCGGCCACGGCGAGCACCGTGCGGTTCCCACACACACGGGGATGTGCTCACCCTAGGCGGTGATCCGCCGTTGTCACGGTGACCGCACTCACCCTACCCCCGTTGACCGACCGGATGGTACGCCAGCTCAAAGGTGCTTCGGTGGATCGTTCAGGAATCACCCGATTCCGTGCGCGACCCCCAGCGCAGGTTCAGCCGGGCCACGAGGCGACGGGTCGGACGACGAGCCTCGACCGCCTCCGACCGGCGGGGGGCACTGGGCACCGGCGCTCCCTGCCAGGCCCCGATCGCGTCGCACAGGGTGGGCAGCAACAGTTCGGTGGCCATCTCGTATCCGGCCGCGGAGGGGTGGAACCGATCGGGGCCGAACAGCTCCACCGGACGCGTGAGGAACTCGGGGGAGAGCAGGTCGGCGAGGGGAACGGCGTGTCCTCCGGCGCGCTCCACCGCCCGGCGTTGTTCCCTGGCCAGCAGAAGGCTGTAACGACGCGCCACGGAACGCAGCGGCTGGGGGATGGGGCGGATGGCCCCCAGGTCGGGACACGTGCCCACCACCACGGCCGTGCCCGCCCGCGTCATCTCGGCCACGGCCTCCTCCAGCAGGCGAACACTGGTGCCGATCGGCACCCTGGTGGTGACGTCGTTGACCCCGATCAGCACCAACGCCAGCCGGGGCGGCTCCCGCAGCACCGTCTCCACCTGGCGCGCCAGTTCCCTGCTGGTGGAGCCCACCACCGCGTGGGTGCGCAGCACCACCGGCCGTTCCAGCTCCTCGGCCAGGCCCTCGGCCAGCCGGACCCCGGGCAGTTCCCGGGGGAGTTCGACTCCCAGGCCGGCGGCGGAGGAGTCCCCCAGCACGGCGAAATCCAGCGCGGGCTCCGAGGAGGCGTGCGCCCGCCCCGTCGCGTCGGTGGGCAGGTACGTCCCGTCGGCGTTCGGGGGTTCCGCCGTGGGCAGGCCGATGACACGGCGCGCGTGTCTGGACTGGCCACTGAGCAGGCCGTAGAGAGCTCCGGACAGGCCGCCGACGGAGGCGGCGCCGATGGCGGCCACCCTCAACAGCCGCGCAGCGATCATCGTTGCCTCCCTGCGGTTCGTGCGGAAACCCCGCGAGCCGCTTCCCGGCATGGTCACTCCGCGCGGGTCGTTTCGCACGTGCTCGCGGCCGGGTCGCGGGGAGGGAGATCGTGGTCCCCGCCCGGAACATCGTTCGTTTCCCGCCTCCGGTTAACCCGCCACAGGGGTGTTTCGGCAAGCCGGGAACGAGCACGGTCCGCCCGTCGGGGGCACCCCGGCGCGAGCACGCGCGGGCCTATCGGGAGACTGCCAGGGAAGCAGCCGGTCCGTGTGGGGAACCGGTGACACCCAGCGCGAGGCGCCGAGTCTAGGAGGGACCGCCGTGGACTACGTCGAACACGTGGCCGATCTCGTCGGCAACACACCGTTGGTGAGGCTGAACTCGCTGACGCGGGGGCTGAGTACGCCGGTGCTGGCCAAGGTCGAGTACTTCAACCCGGGTGGCAGCGTCAAGGACCGGATCGCCGAGCGCATGATCGAAGCCGCCGAGGCCTCCGGCGAACTGCCTCCCGGGGGGACGATCGTGGAACCCACCTCGGGCAACACCGGGGTGGGGCTGGCGATGATCGCCCAGCGCAAGGGCTACCACTGTGTCTTCGTCTGCCCGGACAAGGTCAGCGAGGACAAGCGCAACGTCCTGGAGGCCTATGGGGCTGAGGTCGTGGTTTGCCCGACCGCGGTTCCCCCCGAGCACGAGGACTCCTACTACAGTGTGTCGGACCGGTTGGCCGCCCGGGAGGGGCACTGGAAGCCGAACCAGTACAACAACCTCTCCAATCCCGAGTCCCACTACCATTCCACGGGCCCGGAGATCTGGGAGCAGACCGAGGGCAGGGTGACGCACTTCGTCGCCGGTATCGGAACCGGCGGGACGATCTCGGGGGTCGGGCGCTACCTGAAGGAGGTCTCCGAGGGCAGGGTCCGCATCGTCGGGGTGGACCCGGAGGGTTCGGTGTACTCGGGCGGCAAGGGGCGCCCCTATCTGGTCGAGGGGGTGGGCGAGGACTTCTGGCCGACCACCTACGACCGGGAGATCTGTGACGAGATCGTGTCCGTGTCGGACGCGGACTCGTTCCGCACGACCCGGGAGCTGGCCCAGCGGGAGGCGCTGCTGGTCGGCGGCTCGTGCGGTATGGCCGTGCTCGGGGCGCTGCGCGTGGCGGAGCGGGCGAATCCGGACGACGTGATCGTGGTGCTGCTGCCCGACAGCGGGCGCGGATATCTGACCAAAGTGTTCAACGACTCGTGGATGGCCTCCTACGGTTTCCTCTCCCCGGACCACGGCGGCGGCTCCATCGGAGACGTGCTCAGGCGCAAGGACGGGACGCTGCCCGAACTGGTGCACGTCCATCCGAACGAGACGGTCGCCGAGGCGGTGGCCATTCTGCGCGAGTTCAGTGTTTCCCAGATGCCGGTGGTCAACGCCGAGCCCCCGATCATGGCGGCCGAGGTCGCCGGTGCCGTCAACGAGCGGGACCTGCTGGACGAGTTGTTCGCCGGAAGGGCCAATCTCGCCGACCGCGTGGAGACGCACATGTCGTCTCCGCTGCCGACCATCGGTGCGGGCGAGGACATCACCTCGGCCATGAAGGCACTGCGCAACGCGGACGGGGCGATGGTGCTCATGGACGGCAAACCCGCCGGGGTGGTCACCAGGCAGGACGTGCTCGCCTTTATCGCCGGACGGTGAGATTCTGTTACACATTGCCCGTGACGCTTCGCGCGGTCGGTTAGCGTAGGCGTGTACACGCCCAGGTTCGTGCCCAAGGGGATAGGAGAAACCCGATGAGCTCCCCGCAACCACCCGAAGGCCAGCAGCCGGACACCTCCGCGGAACAGCAGTCCGGCTCCAACGCCGAGGAGCCCACTCCCAGTTCGACGCAGATGATCTCCTCGCGCATGGATCCGTACCAGTCGCAGGATCAGGACGCGGGGCAGCGCAACGACCACAGTTCCGGTTCGGACTCCACGCAGGTGGTCGATCCGGCCGAGGCGATGCGGCAGATGGAGCAGGATTCCCGGTCGTCGTCGGGTGGTCAGGAGGGTGGTGGGGCGACCCAGGTCGTTCCGCCGTCGATGCAGCCGCCGCAGCCGATGTACGAGCAGCCCGGTTTGGGCAGTCAGCCTGGTGGGCAGTCCCAGCCGGGCATGTCCGCACAGCCGTGGGCGCAGCCTCAGCCCGGTGCGGTGGGACAGCCGTGGGCGCAGGCCCAGCCCGGGATGCCGCCTCAACCGGGGATGGCGGGGCAGCCGGGTATGGTGGGGCAGCCGGGAACCCCGAGTGGTGGTTTTCCCGCTCCCCCACCGGGACAGCCCGGTGGTTACGGCGCGCCCGCCCCACCACCCGGCCAGGTTCCGGCCGGAGGCCAGGGCGGTGGGGTGGTTCCCGCCGGCCCACCGGTGGAGTGGGGGACCCGGGCGGTGAGCTACCTCGTCGACTATCTGGCCCCGGGTGTCGTCGCGGGGATCCTGTACGGGATCGGGAGCGCGTTCCTCGGCTCCCAACCAGGCGTCAGCGCCGTTTTCTTCGTTCTGGGAGGACTCCTCCCCGGGGCTTTCGTCATCTGGAACAGCGCGTACAAGCAGGGGACCACCGGGCAGTCCCTCGGGCGTCAGGTCGCCAGGACCATGCTGATCAGTGAGCAGACCGGTCGGCCGATCGGTTTCGGCAACGCCTTCCTGCGCCAGCTCTGCCACATCGTCGACGGGGCGCCGCTCTCCATCGGCTTCCTGGCTCCGCTGTGGGAACCGAAGAAGCAGACGTGGGCGGACAAGATCATGAAGACCGTGGTCGTTCCGGCGGCTCCGGCGGGTTCCGGAGCCCCCGGCGTCCCACCGGGTCAGCCTCCGATGCCGGGTCAGCCGGTGCCCGGGCAGCCGATGCCGGGTCAGCCCGGTATGCCCGCCGGACAGCCCCCGGGGTATCCCGTGGCGGGGCAGTCGGGCCAGCCCCTGCCCGGGCATCCCCAGCCGGGCCAGCCGATGCCGGGCCAACAGCCGTTTCCCGGCCAGCCCTACGGCCAACCGCAACCGCCCTACGGTCAACCGGGCGGCTATCCCTATCCGCAGTAAGTCGTAGCAGTCACATCCACGCTCGGCATTCATCCTGAAGGGACAGGAGAAACCCGATGAGTTCCCCCCAGTCGCCCGAGGACCGGCAACCGGACCCCTCGGCAGAACAACAGAAGTCGTCGGAGCAGGGCGCTCAGCAGAGTGACCACAGTTCCGGTTCGGACTCCACGCAGGTGGTCGATCCGGCCGAGGCGATGCGGCAGATGGAGCAGGATTCCCGGTCGTCGTCGGGTGGTCAGGAGGGTGGTGGGGCGACCCAGGTCGTTCCGCCGTCGATGCAGCCGCCGCAGCCGATGTACGAGCAGCCCGGTTTGGGCAGTCAGCCTGGTGGGCAGTCCCAGCCGGGCATGTCCGCACAGCCGTGGGCGCAGGGCCAGCCCGGGATGCCGCCTCAACCGGGTATGGCGGGGCAGCCGGGAACCCCGAGTGGTGGTTTTCCCGCTCCCCCACCGGGACAGCCCGGTGGTTACGGCGCGCCCGCCCCGCCACCCGGCCAGTTTCCGGGCGGTCCGCAGCCGTCCTCTTCCGGCAAGGGGCTGGCACAGGGGGCGGCTTGGACCGGTATAGGGCTCGGGGCGCTGACCGCGATTTTCTCCCTGATGGGCATCTTCCTTTTCTTCCGTGCCCAGGAGCGTATTGCCCAGGTACAGGAAGAGCTATCCCAACTCCCCGGCGAGTACGGGCAGGAGCTGCAAAACGGTGCCCAGTCGTTTCAACAACTGCCGTCGAGCGGTCTGATCGTCACGCTCGGTGTCCTGCAGATCGTCGGCGCGTTGGCGGTGATCCTCGCCGGAATCCTCATCCTGCAGCGCAAGCAGTTTGCTCCGTTCGTCATGCTCGGCGGGTCCGGGGCTCTCGCGCTCGGTGTGGTGATCGGTTGGTTCGTCTACAGGTTCACCGCGAACGGGATAGTCTCCATTCTGCTCGTCGCGGTTCCCGCCGTGCTGGCCATGCTGCCTGCCACCCGGTCCTACCTGAGCGGGACGGCGGTTCCCGCCGCTCCCGGCGGCTATGGTCAGCCTCCGATGCCGGGCCAGCCGATGCCGGGTCAGCCCGGTATGCCCACCGGGCAGCCCCCGGGGTATCCCCTGGCGGGGCAGCAGGGCCAGCCGATGCCGGGCCAGCAGCCGTTTCCCGGCCAGCCTTACGGCCAGCCCTACGGCCAACCGCAGCCGCCCTACGGTCAACCGGGCGGCTACCCGCAGCAACCCGGCCAGCAGCCGCCGCAGTGGTGACGGGTGGCGCGGCCGTTCGTGCTCACGCGGTGACCCGGCCTCGTGACGGCGAAACCCGGTCGGGCAGGAAATCGGGAGGGGAGCGTGCATCCGCCACATCCTTCGGGCGGGCAGTACCAGGCACCGCCCTGGCCCCACCACGGCTCCGGGGCGTACGGGACGGGGCGGCCGGGAAATCCACCGGTCCAGCCGGAACAGGAGCCCAGCGGTGTCACCGCCTGGGCGGCGGCGCTGCTCGGTTGTGTCGTGGCCTTCGGGATTCCGGCGGGACTCACGTTCGGGCTGACCATGGGGTCGCTCTGGTCGGCCCGTGCTCTTGGCGGTCTCCTCCTGGTGGTGGTCACGCTCTCGTTACCCGTCTTGGTGGGAGCGGTCGGGATCCTCTCCCGCAGGCCGTTCGGCAGGTGGGTGCTGACAGCGGGCCTGGTGCTGCCCATGTGCGGCTTCGGCTTCGTGCTGGCGAACGGGGTGCTGCTCTGGTCCCTCTGCGGTTTCGTGCTCTCCGCCGCGACGGTGGTGCTCGCGCTCTCGCCGACCACCGGGGCCTATTTGCGGACGGACGGCGGAACCCACCAGGTGGCCGTCCCCCAGGGAGCTCCGGTTCCTCCCGGTGGCGTTCCGCCGGGATCCGCTCCGGGGTGGGGACAGCCGTCCGGGCCACCGCGCGGCGGGCCACGTTGAGCGGAGACGGGGCGGAAGCGCACCGAGACGTCGAGGCCCTGTGGTGGAACGTGCGGAAACGCTCCTTCCGGGGACACGGGCCTCCGGAAGGAGCGAAAGCGGGTGGCTTCGGAGGAGCCCGCGACGAGTAGAGTTCCCGGCATGACCGACGGTTTCGCGACGCGCGCCATCCACGCAGGACAGCAGCCCGACAGCGCGACGGGGTCGGTGATCCCGCCGATCCACGCGACCTCCACCTACGCCCAGGATGGGGTGGGGAACCAGCGTGCCGGATACGAGTACTCCCGGACGGGGAACCCGACCCGCACGGCGCTGGAGGAGTGCCTGGCCGCCCTGGAGTCCGGCGAGTACGGGCTCGCGTTCTCCTCGGGGATGGCGGCCACCGACGCGTTGCTGCGTTCGTTGGTGCGGCCCGGCGACCACCTGATCATTCCCGACGACGCCTACGGCGGGACGTTCCGGCTGATCGACAAGGTGCTGACCGAGTGGGGAGTGGAGTACACCCCGGCCCCCGTCTCTGATCCCGACGCCATCCGGGCGGCCGTCCGCCCGAACACCAGGGTGCTGTGGGTCGAGACCCCGACCAACCCGCTGTTGAACATCGCCGACCTCGCCGGTCTGGCCCAGCTCGCCGCCGAGACCTCCACCAGGTTGGTCGTGGACAACACCTTCGCCTCGTCGTACCTGCAACAGCCACTGACCCTCGGGGCCGACGTGGTGGTGCACTCGACCACCAAATACATGGGGGGACACTCCGATGTGGTCGGAGGGGCGGTGGTGACCTCCGACGAGCGCATCGCCACCGACGTGGCGTTCCTCCAGAACACCGCGGGAGCGGTTCCCGGCCCCTTCGACGCCTGGCTGACCCTGCGCGGGGTGAAGACGCTGGCGGCCCGGATGGAGCAGCACAGCGCCAACGCGGCCCGGATCGCGGAGGCGCTGCGGGAGCATCCGAAGGTGAGCAGGGTGCTCTACCCCGGCCTGCCCGACCATCCGGGCCACGAGATCGCCGCCGCGCAGATGCGTCGCTTCGGTGGCATCGTCTCGTTCCTCCACGCCGACGGGGAGGAGGCCGCCGTCGACGTGTGCGCGCGTACTCGGCTGTTCACCCTGGCCGAGTCCCTCGGCGGGGTGGAGTCGCTGATCGAGCACCCCGGCAGGATGACCCACGCCAGCGTCGCCGGTTCCCAGCTGCAGGTGCCCTCCGAGCTGGTGCGGGTGTCGGTGGGGATCGAGGACGTCGACGACCTGCTGGAGGACCTGCTCACGGCACTGGGGTGAACGTTCCGGGCGAAGACGTTCCTGAAGGACTCGGACGGGGTCCGGGACCGCCGCCTCCGGTCGACCGGCGGCCCCGGTCGACCGGCGGCCCCGGACACCGGATCCGGGGCGGAGCCGGATCAGAGGTTCCCGCGCAGCGCCTGTTCCCGTTCGATGGCCTCGAAGAGTGCCTTGAAGTTGCCGATCCCGAACCCGAGGGAACCGTGCCTCTCGATGAGTTCGAAGAACATGGTCGGGCGGTCCCCGATGGGCTTGGTGAATATCTGGAGCAGGTAGCCGTCCTCGTCGCGGTCCACGAGGATCCCGTGCTCCTTGAGGGTCTCGATGGGGAAGCGCACCTGCCCGATCCTGGCCCGCAGCTCGGGGTCGTCGTAGTAGGAGTCGGGGACGTCGAGGAACTCGACACCGGCGGCGCGCATCGCCGAGACACTGCTGATGATGTCGTTGGTGGCCAGGGCGATGTGCTGGCAGCCGGCCTGGCCGTAGAACTCCAGGAACTCGTCGATCTGCGACTTCTTCCTGCCCACGGCGGGTTCGTTCAGCGGGAACTTGACCCGGTGGTTGCCGTTGGCCACCACCTTGCTCATCAGCGCCGAGTACTCGGTGGCGATGTCGTCGCCGACGAACTCCGTCATGTTCACGAAGCCCATGACCCGGTTGTAGAAGGCGACCCACTGGTCCATCTCGCCCATGGGCACGTTGCCCACGCAGTGGTCGATCGCCTGGAAGACCCGTTTCGGAGCTCCCTCGGGTTTGCGGTGTCCGCTGGTCTTGGGAACGTATCCGGGGAAGTAGGGGCCCGAGTAGCGCGAGCGGTCGACGAGACTGTGCCTGGTCTCGCCGTAGGTCGCGAGGGCGGCCACCCGCACCGTCCCGTACTCGTCGGAGACGTCGTGCGGTTCCTCCAGGACGGTGGCCCCCTGCGTGCGCGCGTGTTCGACGCAGCGGTCCACATCGGCCACTTCGAGGGACAGGTCGGTCACCCCGTCGCCGTGGGCGCGGTGGTGGTCGGCCAGGGGGCTGTCCGGGTCGACGGCTCCCTTGAGCACGAACCGGGCCGATCCGGACTCCAGCACGTAGGCCCTGTGGTCGCGGACGCCGGTCTCCGGACCCCGGTAGGCGACCAGTCGCATCCCGAGAGCGTTCTGGTAGAAGATCGCGCTCTGCGTGGCGTTGCCCGCGACGAACTCCACCGCGTCCATGGACTTGACGGGGAAGGGGTCCTTGGTCGGGTCGTGCTGGACCAGCCCGACGAGCTGCTTCATCTGCTCGAAGGTCACGTCGTCGCGTTCGGCGGTGGTGCTCGGATTCGTGACGTCGGTCATGACGACCTCCCGGTCCGCGGAGACTTGGTGTCATCTCAGCGTGCGAGCACGAGGCATCCTGTGCAACAGGCGGTTTCACCGCTGTACAAAATGCTCAACTCGTGCTCTGCTTGCCCGGGAGTGACTGTTCATCCTGTATCGCCGACGAGTGCGGGGAGTGTGTCATGTCAGCCACGGCGGGTGAGCAAGCTCTGGACGAGCTGGACGCCAGGCTGCTGCTTCTGCTGTCCGACGAGCCCCGACTGGGGGTGTTGGAGTGCTCGCGAAGGCTGGGGGTGGCGCGTGGGACGGTCCAGGCGCGCATGGACCGCATGACGCGTCGGGGGATACTGCGCGGTTTCCCTCCGGAGCTGGACCTGGCGGCCGTCGGCTACGGGCTGACCGCCTTCGCGGTGTTGGAGATCGCCCAGGGGCGGCGTGCCTCGGTCGCCGAGCAGCTGTCCGCCATCGACGAGGTCTGCGAGGTGCACGCCACCACCGGGCAGGGCGACCTGTTCGTGCGCATGGTGGCGCGCTCCAACGACGACCTACAGCGCGTCATAGACCGCGTGGTGGCCGTGGAGGGGGTGCGCCGCACCTCCACGGCCATAGCGCTGTCCACGCCGGTGCCACCCAGGGTGCGCCCGTTGCTGGAACGCATGGCACAGGGTCGGTGACCCAACCCCGCCGCGCCGCCGTCCGGGGTTCGTTCGGCGAACACCCCGGACGGCCCTGTCGGAAACGCCGCGACGGGACCGGCGACCGCCACGTCGTCCCCTCCGGGGAGGGAACGCGTGCGGACGCGCGCGGAAAGCCGCCCGAACACACGAGTGCCCGTGGTCAACCGCGTTCCTGGGTCGGTCGTACGAAAAAGGAGCCCGGAGCACCGGGCGAGAGCTGCCTCAGCCCTGGAACGGCTCGGCCTTGATCAGGGTCACCTGCATCATGCCGCCGTTGGGCAGCTCGTACTCACGAACATCGCCCTCGCGGGCGTCGAGCAGGGCCTGTCCGAGGGGGGAGTTCGGCGAGTAGACCTCCAGGTCCCCGTGCGCCCCCTCCTCGCGGTTGGCGAGCAGGAACTTCTCCTCCTCGTTCTCGCCCTCGAAACGGACGGTCAGTACCGAGCCGGGGCGTGCCACGCCCGATTCGGTCGGTACGTCACCGACCTTCGCGTTGCGCAGCAGTTCCTGCAGCTGGCGGATGCGTCCCTCCAGCTGTCCCTGCTCCTCACGGGCGGCGTGGTAGCCGCCGTTCTCCTTCAGGTCGCCCTCTTCACGAGCTTCGTTGATCTTCGCGGCGATCGCCGGGCGCTCGGCCACGAGCTCGTCCAGCTCGTTCTTGAGCCGGTCGTAAGCGTCTTGGGTAAGCCAGGTCGCCTGGGTATCGCTCACGGTCACCACTCCTCGTCGACTGCGGCTCCGCGCTCCGCGGGCCGATATCCTCCGCACCCCGAAGAGCTCGGAATGGAAAAACACGGCCCGTGCGGGGCCGTGCTGGTAGCGACAATAACACGAGACGGGGTGGGCTGTGGGTGATTTCGTCAGTCCGACAGGCGCGGGAAGGTCAACTTCACCCGGATGGCCGCCCCCGCGACTCCAAATAGCTCGGGACGTCGTAGGAGCAGCCGAACACCTCACCGGTGACCGGAGGGGCCGAGGTGGTCAGCTCGGTCCGATGGTAGGTGGTGGGCTGACCCGGTGGTATGTAGACCTCGCCACGTCCGACCTCGCGCCCGGAGCGGGCACGGGCGCGCACCACGCACTCCGCCGCCTTGGCCGGATCGTCCCTGCGCACCTCCAGAGTGATCCGCACCGAGTCCTGGCCGACCTCGAAGGAGGAGGCCTTGCCCTCGATCGGGGCGCTGCCGAGGTTCCGGTAGGCGAGCACCGCGACCAGTACTCCCGCCAGCAGCACCAGTACGGCCGACAACCGGGCGGGCCAGCGCCGGTGGTCGCCGCGCCGGGGTCCGTACCTGCCCTCGGGGGCTCTTCTGATCGTTTCGGGGGAATTCGTCACGGCCTCTCGCCTCCCGACGTCCTGACGGATCGCCCGGTGATCCCCGGACCTGCCTCCCGAGGGCTGCGTCGTTCGGGAACAATGGAGGAACACCTGCGGTTGAGTATCCCTGGGGTGTACCGCCCGTACTCGGTGGGGGCGGTACAGGTGTCGACGTCCACCAGACGGAAGGATTCCGGAGCCATGGCGGAGAAGCTTCGCCTGATGACCGTGCACGCTCATCCGGACGACGAGTCCAGCAAGGGGGCGGCCAGCACGGCGCGCTATGTCGCAGAGGGAAACGACGTGATGGTCGTCACCTGCACCGGAGGTGAGGCCGGCAGCATTCTGAACCCGGCCATGGACCGACCGGGGGTGAGCGAGAACATGCCCGAGGTCCGGCGCGAGGAGATGGCCCGCGCGGCCGAGATCCTCGGGGTCCGGCACCGTTGGCTGGGTTTCGTGGACTCGGGACTTCCCGAGGGCGACCCACCGCCGCCGCTGCCGGAAGGGTGCTTCGCCCGGCAGCCGATCGAGGTGCCCACGGCGGAGCTGGTGCGGGTGATGCGGGAGTTCCGCCCGCACGTGGTGGTCACCTACGACGAGAACGGGGGCTATCCGCATCCGGACCACGTGCGGTGCCACGAGATCTCCATGGCCGCCTTCGACGCCTCCGGCGACCCCGACCGCTTCCCGGAGCAGGGGCAGCCGTGGCAGCCGCTGAAGCTGTACTATTGCCACGGTTTCTCCCGCAAGCGTATGCAGCTGTTCCACGACGCCCTGCTGGAGCGGGGACTGGAGTCCCCCTACGGGGAGTGGCTGAGAAAGTGGGACGAGTCACAACGTCCCGATCCGTACGAGCGGGTGACCACGCAGGTGGAGTGCGCGGACTACTTCGAGGTCCGTGACGAGGCGCTGCGGGCCCACGCGACGCAGATCGACCCGAACAGTCGCTGGTTCGCGGTGCCGTTGGACATCCAGCGTGCCGTCTGGCCCACGGAGGACTACGAGCTGGTGCGGTCGCTGGTGGACACGACGTTGCCGGAGGACGACCTGTTCTCCGGAGTGCAGGAGCGAGTGCACGCATGACGGTGTTTGGCTACCCGGCGGTGCTCGCGGGGGAGGTTCCGGTGGTCTCCGTACTGGCCCAGGACTCCGGCCCCGGCGTGCAGAGCGAGGGCACCGGCAAGGCGACTCCGCTGGCGCTGTTCGTGATCCTGCTGTTGTTGATCGCCGTGGTGCTGCTGGGGCGTTCGTTGAGTCGCAGGATCGGCAGCCTGGGGCAGCGTTTCGACGAGGAGCGCGCCGAGCGGGCGGCCCCGAAGCGCGTCCGACGTGCCGAGGCCGCCCGGGCGGCCTTGGCGGAGGCGCCGGGCGCCGGGAGCGAGGGCTCCCCCTCGTCGCAGAGCGCCGGTGGCGACCAGCGGGACGATCCCGGGGGCGGGGTCGAGACGGACCGGTGAGCGGGTGGCCGGCGTGCGCGGTACGCCGTTTCGTCACTCGGTAGGAGCGAGTGCTTCCGAGTGGGGGTGCGTCTGGTAACGCTGCCGTGCCGCCACCGACTCCGTGGTGTACTCCGGGTAGCGCACCGCGCTCAACCAGCCTCCGAAGACGCATCCCGTGTCCAGGCACAGGGTTCGGTTCACCCATTCGAGCGAGGACACGGGAGTGTGTCCGTACAGCACGACGGCCCGCCCCCGGTAGTCCCGCGCCCACGGGTGGCGCACCGGCAGCCCGGCCTCGTCCCTCTCGCCGGTGGGGGCTCCGTACAGCGCGAAGGAGCGCACCCGCCCGGAGTCCCTGCCGTGGTAGTGCTGCGGAAGACCCGCGTGGGCCACGACCAGGTCACCCCCGGCCAGCACGTAGTGGTGGGGCAGACCGGAGCAGAACTCCAGCACGCGGTGTTCGAACTCCTCCCCCCACGAGGAGAGCTCCTCCAGCGTCCGGGCCAACCCGGCCGAGGGACGACCGCGTCCCCGCAGCGCCCTGACCAGCTTGTGCTCGTGGTTTCCCGGGACGGCCAGCGCGTTCCCGGACGCGACCATCCCCATGGCCAGACGGAGTGACCCCGCACTGTCCGGCCCCCGGTCCACCAGGTCCCCGAGCAGCACGACCCGCCGCCCCTCGGGGTGGTCGGCGTCGACGGCTCGTCCGGACCCGTCGTGGTGGAGCCGGTAGCCCAGCCGCCGCAGCAGTTCCTCCCACTCCCGACGGCAACCGTGCACGTCCCCGATCACGTCGAAGGGGCCGTGGTCGTGCGCCCGGTCCACGGCTAGCCCGTGTGGCCGGACCGTCGCGGAGTCCACCTCTCCGGTGCCGCGCAGCACGTGGACCCGGCGGAACCGTTCGTTCTCCACCTTCCCCAGCGCCTTGTGCAGTTCCGCGTGCTGCTGGCGTGTCACCGCCGGATCCGGTTTGTCCCGCCTGCCCGCGTTGCGGGCCACACACTCCTCGGCCGGGACGTCGAGAACCACGGCCGTGGCGGGCAGGTCGTGCTGCTTGGCCAGCCGCAGCAGGCCCTGTCTGTCGTGCTCCCGCACGTTGGTGGCGTCGACCACGGTGAGCCGTTTGTTCCTCAGCCGGACGTCGACGAGGTGATGCAGTACCGCGAACGCGTCACCGGTGGCCCGCTGGTCCGCCGGGTCGTCGGAGACCAGCGCGCGGCAGTGGTCACTGGAGACCACCTGGGTGGGGGCGAAGTTCCGGGCGGCGAAGGTGGACTTGCCCGCCCCGGAGGGGCCGATGAGCACCACCAGGCCGGGGGAGGGCAGGTCGAGGGGCCGGTCGTTCGTCACGACTTCCGCCCCGTGGCGAGGGAACGCCTCCGACCGGGACGGCACCCGCGAGGGCCGTACTCCCGGAACACACTCGGATGCATGGTCACCAGGATGCCCGCCCGCGGGACCGCCACGCACGCGGGATCCGCGCGGACCCCGCGGCTGACCCCGTCACGGACACCCCCGTGGAACGCCCGAGACCGGGATGCCACGATTCCCGACAACAGTCGCGAATCCGATTTTTCGTGTTGGTCCGAATGCTCCTCGGATGTCTCCGTTTCGGATCTCGGAAAAGAAAGAAATCAGCGTGTTGCGCGGGGGATAATTTTTCTCGTACGTCGGGGAAAAATCGGGTTGACGACGGGTCGTGATTCGGCCGCGCCCGCACCGGGGCGTTCGGAACGGGTATGTTTTTCCTGTTCGAAGCAGGGTCAGTGACCGGAAAGACGGTGCTCCCGGGGTGTTCACTTTCCGTGTCCGAGCGCGCTCGCTGTGTTTCACGTCATTTTTGGAATTGTTGTGCGAACCGTCCGAATTTGCGAGAGTGCTTTCCGTCGAGATCCTGGGGATGGACAGGCCGGTCACGAAGTCGGATGACGTGGATCCGCACGTCCTCCTCCGGTCGTCGAACATCCGTTTCGGAATCGGAGGAACTGTTGCCGAACACCGCCACGAGCACGGCCGAGCCGCCGGTCACCTCCGAAGAACGGCAGGTGTTGTGGCGTGGCGCGCTGGCCCTGGCCGCGGCGATGGGGGTCGGACGTTTCGCCTACACACCGATCCTGCCGCTGATGGAGCGACAGGCAGGGCTGGGTGCCGACACCGGCGCGCAGATCGCCACCGCCAACTACGTGGGCTACCTCGTGGGAGCGCTGCTGCTCAGCTTCCGTTCCTCCCT
The DNA here is from genome assembly GCF_003001495.1 of Actinopolyspora mortivallis. Lineage (GTDB taxonomy): Bacteria > Actinomycetota > Actinomycetes > Mycobacteriales > Pseudonocardiaceae > Actinopolyspora > Actinopolyspora mortivallis_A. Next base: position 263,488 of record NZ_PVSR01000002.1, on the reverse strand, counting down.
GGCCGTGTCCCGGGCGTTCACCCGGGGTTGGTTCGTCGTGCTGGTCGGCACGACCGCCCTGATGCCCCTGACCACCAGCCCGCCGGTGTGGATGCTCCTGCGGCTGCTGACCGGTGTGGCCAGCGCGGTGATCTTCATCGTGTCGGCGCAGGCGGTGCTGCGCACCCTGCGGAGCAACCCGCACCTGTCCGGTTGGGCCTACGGCGGCGTCGGGCTGGGAATCGCCGTTTCCGGAACCACGGTGCTGCTGCTGGGCACGACCGCATCCTGGTCGACCTCCTGGTGGCTGTGCGCGGCCCTGGCCCTGCTGCTCGGTTTTCCCGTGTGGACGTTGCTGGACCGCGCGGCGTCGCCGCGGGAGCGGACCGCCCGGGACGGAACCGGCCGGGAGGGCCGAGGAAGGGCGTTCGGGCTGTTGCTGACGGGCTACTTCCTGGAGGGCGTCGGCTACATCATCGCGGCGACGTTCCTGGTGGCAGCCCTCAGTGATGCCGAGCTGGCCTGGTTGGGGAACGGAGCCTGGGTGCTGGTCGGTCTGGCCGCCGTGCCCTCCTGCGTGCTGTGGGCGCGTTTCTCACGCGGAATCGCCGCGCCGAGCCTGCTGGTGGCGGCGCTGCTGCTGCAGGCCGTCGCCGTGGCCCTGCCGGGGTTGACGAGCGCACCGACGTTGGTGGCCGTCTCGGCCGTCGCCTTCGGGGGCACGTTCATGGGTATCACGACGCTGGCGCTGGCCAGCGGAGCGCAACTCGGCGTCCCCGGATCGGCCGCGGCACTGACCGCCGCCTACGGCCTCGGCCAGATCGTGGGGCCGCTGGTGGTGCAGCCGACCCTCGGGGCGGGGTACCAGCCCGCTCTGCTCATCGGCGGGGCCGTGCTGCTGGCCGGTGCGGTGACGATGCTGCTGCTGCGTCTGACGGCGTGGCCCGGGGTCACCTCCTCGCACACCGCCGACAGAGAGTCCCGGAACAACACCTCCTGAACCCCGAAAACCACCCCCGAACCCGCACCACACGTCGACGAACCAACGACGCGTGTCGAACGCGTCGTGCCCGAGAAGAACCCGTTCACACGACCGATCACACTGCCCACCCTGCGAGGGAGACAAGCGTGGTCAAGGACATCGCCATCGTCGGCCTCGGACCCCGAGGACTGTCCGTGTTGGAGAGAATCGTCGAGAACTCCCGACTCCGTCCGAACCGGCGGGTCGCTGTGCACGCGATCGACTCCGCCTCACCCGGAGCGGGTGCGGTCTGGCGCCCGAGCCAGTCCCGGCACCTGCTGATGAACACCGTAGCCTCCCAGGTCACCCTGTTCACCGACCCCAGCGTGCGGTGTGTCGGTCCCATCGTCGACGGGCCGAGCCTGTACGAGTGGATCCGGCGGGGCGGAGCCGAGGAGATCGACGACGCCGAACTCCGCTCGGAGGCCCGCTCGCTCGCCGCCGACGAGTACCCCAGCCGCGCGCTGTACGGCAGGTACCTGCACTGGGTGCTGGACCATGTCCGGTCCCACCTGCCTGAGCACGTCGAGCTGCACGTCCACACCGACCGGGTCCAGGCCGTCACCGTCGTGGAGTCCGGACGGTACGCGGTGGTGCTGTCCCACCACCACAGGGCGATCAACGTGGACAAGGTCGTGCTCGCCCTCGGCCACCTGCCCGCCGGTCTGGGGGAGCGGGAACGACGGCTGCGGGCGTTCGCGATCACCCACGGTCTGCACTATCTCCCACCGGCCAACCCGGCCGACGTGCCCCTCGACGAGGTGACCGGTGAGCACACCGTGCTGGTGAACGGTCTCGGGCTGAACTTCTTCGACTACCTGTGTCTGCTGACCAGTGCCCGTGGGGGACGTTTCGTGGAGACCGAACACGGGCTGAGGTACCACCCCTCCGGGGACGAGCCCAGGATCGTCGCCGGTTCCCGGCGCGGAGTGCCGTACCACGCCCGAGGGGCGAACCAGAAGGGCGTGACCGGACGGCACACCCCCCGCTTCCTCGATCCCGACACCATCGAACGGCTGCGGGCACGGGCCCGGCGAAGCGGCGGACTCGACTTCCACGAGGACGTCTGGCCGCTGATCACCAACGAGGTCGCCTACGTCTACTACGGAGCCCTGGCGCGGCAGCGCCTCTCCGGGAGCGAGCACGAGTCGTTCGTCGCCGAGCTGGAGACCGTCCTCCGGGGCCGTCCGGACCGATTACGCCCGCTGTTACGGGCACACGGAATCGGGGCCGACGAGGAATGGGACTGGGACCGCATCGCGCGGCCGACCGGCGAGCGTGACTTCGCCTCACCCGCCGAGTTCACCGGCTGGCTGCTGGACTACCTGCGCCAGGACCTGCGCAACGCGTACGGCGGCAATGTGGACAATCCGCTCAAGGCCGCCCTGGACGCCATGCGCGACCTGCGCAACGAGGTTCGCCAGGTCGTCGACCACGGTCAGGTGGCGGCGGCCTCCTACCGCGAGCACGTCTCGCGGTTCTACACCCCGCTCAACGCTTTCGTCTCCATCGGGCCGCCACCACGCCGGATCGCGGAACTGATCGCGCTCATCGAGGCGGGCGTGGTGACCATCGCCGGACCCGGTTTCACGGCGACCAGCGACCCGCGCGGCTGCTTCACCGGCAGCTCACCGTCGGTGGCCGGTGCCGAGTACACCGGCGACGTCCTCATCGACGCCCGACTTCCGGATCCGGGCGTGGTCGGCTCCGACGACCTGCTCGTGCGCCATCTGCTGGCCACGGGAACGGGCCGCAGGCACACGCTGAGCACGGGCGGGACCGACCACGTCACGGGGGCTCTGGAGGTCACCGACCGCCCCTACCGGCTGGTGGACGTCTCCGGGCAGGCCAATCCCGGGATACACGCCTTCGGCGTTCCCACCGAGGGGGTGCACTGGGCCACCGCCGCGGGCGTTCGCCCCGGCCTGGACTCGGTGACTCTCGGCGACGCCGACTCGATCGCCCGTTCCGTGCTCGGACTCGACGAGTCCCCGGACGAGCACGACACCAGGGCACCGGGCGACCAACCCCGTCCGGTGCTGGCCGCCGACTGACCGAGAGGGAGGAACGAACAATGACCACACCGGACGAGGGACACGTCGGTGAGGACCGCCACGCCACGGGAGACCGCATCCGCAGGCAGGTGCTCGGTGACCGGTACGTGAACACGATGCTGCGCGGTTGGGATCCCGCCAAGCCCCTGCTCGAACTGATCACGGAGTTCTCCTGGGGAACCGTCTGGTCCCGTGAGGGGCTGGACATGAGGACCAGGAGTCTGCTCAACGTCGGTATGCTCGCCGCGCTCAACCGTCCGGCCGAACTGCGGCTGCACGTCGGCGGAGCACTGCGCAACGGGTGCACCGTGGAGGAGTTGGCCGAGGTCGCCCTGCAGAGCGCGGTCTACGCCGGTGTGCCGGTGGGGATCGACACCATGAAGACGATCAAGGAGGTCGCCGACGCCGTCGAGGCCGAGGAGACCACCGGGGACGGGAACGGGACCTGACCCCACACCGGAGCCCGCACGAGAGCATCGACCCCGAAGGGAAGGCGGATGAGTCGGTTCGCACGCCTGGCGTTCACCGAGACGGTACGACTGCTCCAGCAGGAGGAGGGAACGCGCCCGCGGCAGTACCGGGACCTCGGTGAGGCGGTGGGGCGCCACCCCGATCCGCTCGGTGAGCGCGAGACCGAGTTCATCGCCAACCGGGACGGTTTCTACCTCGCCAGCGTCGGCGAGACCGGCTGGCCCTACGTGCAGTTCCGGGGTGGGCCGCCCGGCTTCGTGCACGTGCTCGACGAGCACACCCTCGGCTACGCCGACGTGCGGGGCAACCGGGAGTACATCACCAACGGCAACCTCCGGGCCGACGGGCGGGTGGCCCTGTTCTTCATGGACTACCCTCGCCGTACCCGGCTCAAGCTGTTCGGGCACGCCGCGACGCACGGCCTGCAGGAGGATCCCGAGCTGGCCGAGAGGCTGTGCGCGCCCCGCACCGACGGGCGGGTCGAACGGACGGTGCTCATCAGCGTGGAGGGCTACGACTGGAACTGCCCCAAGCACATCCCGCGCCGCTACACCGAGGAGGAGCTGGCCCCGCTCCACGAGCGGATCCGGCGGCTCGAGGCGGAGAACGCCGAGCTCCGCGCGCGGCTCGGCGGATCCGGCGGTTGAGCGTTCCCCGCCCCGCCGGTGGTTGACGCACCCGCGGGGCGGGCGCCCCGGGGCCGTGCGGCCGGGTCGTGAGGTTGCCGGGCACCGTGGTCCCGGCCGGGTCGTGCACGCCTCCCCTTTCGTGGGTACCCGGTGGGCACGGGCCCGTGGGGCCTGCGGGAGGGCGACGCTTTCGCACGTGGGAGGCTGCGGGTATGGCACAGCGGCTAGCGCAGGCGACCAGTCCGTACTTGCTCCAGCACGCCGACAACCCGGTCGACTGGTGGCCGTGGTGTCCCGAGGCGTTCGAGGAGGCCCGCCGGCGGGACGTGCCGGTGCTGCTGTCGGTCGGTTACGCGGCCTGCCACTGGTGTCACGTGATGGCGCACGAGTCGTTCGAGGACCCGGACACTGCCGCGGTCATGAACGAGCACTTCGTCAACATCAAGGTGGACCGGGAGGAACGTCCGGACATCGACGCGGTCTACATCCAGGCGACCCAGGCGATGACCGGTCAGGCCGGTTGGCCGATGACCTGCTTTCTCACCCCGGAAGGGGAGCCGTTCCACTGCGGCACCTACTATCCGGCGGCCCCGATGCGGGGGATGCCGTCGTTCCGGCAACTGCTCGACGCGGTGGTCAGCGCCTGGAACGAACGCACCGAGGAGATCCGGCAGAGCGCGACCCGGGTGGTGGAACACCTGGAGAGCCAGCGCGCGGCACTTCCCGAGTCCCCTGTGGACGAAGAGGCCTTGTCCGGGGCGGTGACCGGTTTGGCTGAGGAGTTCGACGCGGACAACGGCGGCTTCGGCGACTCACCCAAGTTCCCGCCGTCCATGGTGCTGGAATTCCTGCTGCGCCACCACGAACGGCTCGGCGAGGAGGGCACGGGGCGCCGCGCCGGGGAGATGGCGGAGAGCGTCTGTTCGGCCATGGCCCGGGGCGGGATTTACGACCAGCTCGCCGGGGGGTTCTCCCGCTACAGCGTGGACGCCCACTGGACGGTGCCGCACTTCGAGAAGATGCTCTACGACAACGCGCTGTTGCTGCGTGTCTACGCCCACCTCACCCGACGCGCCGCCGCCGGAGCGGAGGTGCGGGAACCCGAGCTCGCCGAACGCGTGACCGTGGAGACCGCCGAGTTCCTGCTGCGTGACCTCGGCACCGAGCAGGGAGGGTTCGCCGCCTCGCTGGACGCCGACACCGACGGGGAGGAAGGGGCCACCTACGTGTGGACCCCCGAACAGCTGCGCGAGGTGCTCGGGGAGGAGGACGGCGCCTGGGCCGCCGAGGTCTTCGGTGTCACCGAACAGGGCACCTTCGAACGCGGAACCTCCACCCTCCGACTGTCACGCGATCCCGAGGACACTTCCCGGTGGAACCGGGTGCGGGCGGAGCTGTTCGCGGCACGTCGCCGCCGCCGACAGCCGGCCCGCGACGACAAGGTGGTCACCGCCTGGAACGGGCTGGCGATCACGGCGCTGGTGGAGGCCGCCACCGCGCTGGATCGCCCCGAGTGGCTGCGCGCTGCGGAGAACGCCGCCCGGCTGCTGACCGAGGAGCACCTGCGCGACGGCAGGCTGGTGCGCAACTCCCGGGCCGGGGTGGCGGGCACCGCCGAGGCGGTGCTGGAGGACTACGGCTGCCTCGCGGAGGGACTGCTCGCGGTGCACCAGGCCACGGCCCGGCCGCACTGGCTGGAGCTGGCGTGCGGCATGTTGGACACGGCGCTGGAGCTGTTCTCCGACGAGCAGCACCCCGGGGCCTTCCACGACACGGCCTCCGACGCCGAAAGGCTGGTCAACCGTCCGGCCGACCCGACGGACAACGCTAGCCCCTCGGGGGCCGCGGCGGTGACCTCGGCGCTGGTGACGGCCTCCGCGCTCACCGGCCCCGAGCGGTCGCAGCGCTACCGCACGGCCGCCGATCAGGCGCTGAACCGGGCCGGACTGCTCGCCCGGCGCGCGCCGAGGTTCGCCGGTCACTGGTTGTCGGCGGCCGAGGCGACGCGTCACGGACCGTTGCAGGTGGCCGTGGTGGGGCCGGAAGGTCGACAGCGCGCGGAGCTGGCCGAGGTCGCGCGGGAGAACGCGCCCGGTGGGGCCGTCACCGTGGTGGGAGACCCCGGGAGCACGGGAACCCCGCTGTTGGAGGACCGTGGAACCCTGGACGGCTCTCCGGCGGTGCACGTCTGCCGGGGCTTCGTCTGCGAGCGGCCGGTGGGAACCGCCGAGGAGGTCCGGGCGGCGCTGCGCGGGTGACCGCCGCACCGGGGCCGCCCGCGGGGACGGGTGGCCCCGGCGCTCCACCGGAGGAGAGGTCCCTCAGGAGTACAGGGCCAGCCAGATGGCCACGTGGTGGCAGATCGCCGCGGCCGAGACCGCCGCGTGGAAGAACTCGTGGTAGCCGAACACCTCCGGCCACGGGTCGGGGCGACGGGTGGCGTAGCAGACGGCCCCTCCGGTGTAGAGCACTCCGCCGACCACGAGCAGCACCAGCACGGCGAGCCCCGCGTTGCTGAGCAGTTCGGGCAGCACGAACAGCGCGACCCAGCCGAGAGCCACGTAGACCGGCACCCCCACCCAGCGGGGCGCGTGCGGCCACGCGAGTTTCAGCACCACTCCGCCGAGCGCCCCGCCCCAGACCACGGCGAGCACCACGGTTCCGACGGTGGGGCGCAGCGCGAGCATCGCCAGCGGGGTGTAGGTGCCCGCGATGAACAGGAAGATCATGGAGTGGTCCAGGCGCCGCATCCAGGTTCTGGCGCCCAGCGTGCGCCAGGTCCGGCGGTGGTAGAGAGCGCTGACCCCGAACAGTCCCAGCACGGTCACCACGTAGACGGTGGTTCCCAGGGCGGCCCGGGCGGAGACCGTCGCGGCGGCCAGGGCGACGAGCACGGCCCCGGAGGCCAGCGCGACCATCGTGGACCAGAGATGGATCCACCCGCGCAGCCGCGGCTTCACGGGTGGAGTGGGGTGTCCGGAGGAACTCGCGGTAGTCACGGTCCGAGCCTACGACACGGAGACCCCGGGCACGGGGGAGTAGGTGGGCGTGCTCACGGGGAGAGGGACACCCCGTCCGGTCACGGTGCGCGCCCTCGGGGCGGTGGCCGCGTGGTCACCTGACGGGGCGGTCCGTTGTCCGCGTAGGCTTTGGGGACGTGGCGCTCAAGGTTCGGCTACGGGAACTCATCTACGACCTCTACGAGTGGCGGTTGCGGCGTCAGCTGGAGGGAGCCCAGCGTCCCAGACACGTCGGCGTGATCCTGGACGGCAACCGCCGTTGGGCCAGAGAGGCCGGTTTCGACGCGGACTACGGCCATCGGGCCGGGGCCCGTAAGATCTCGGACTTCCTCGGCTGGTGCCGGGAGAGCGGGGTGGAGGTCGTCACGCTGTGGTTGTTGTCCACCGACAACCTCAGACGCTCCAGCAGGGAGGTCGACTCGCTGCTGGAGATCATAGCCGGTGTCGTCGAGGAGATCACCCAGCCGGGAACACCGTGGCGGGTACGCATCGTGGGGGCGATGGACCTGCTTCCCACCGAGGTCGCCGAGCGTATCTCGGCGGCGGCCCGCCGTACCGAGGACCGCGCCGGGATGCAGGTCAACGTGGCCGTGGGCTACGGCGGTCGACAGGAGATCGCCGACGCCGTGCGCAAGTTGTTACAGCAGCACGCCGAGGCGGGGACCACCATCGAGGAACTCGCCGAGGTCCTCGACGTGGACCACATCGCCGAGCACCTCTACACCTCGGGACAGCCCGATCCCGAGCTGCTGATCAGGACCTCCGGGGAGCAACGGCTCTCCGGGTTCATGCTGTGGCAGTCGGCGCACTCGGAGTTCTGGTTCTGCGAAACCTACTGGCCGGCCTTCCGCCGGGTGGACTTCCTGCGGGCGCTGCGCAACTTCTCGGCCCGACAACGCCGCTTCGGCGGCTGATCTTCGCCTTCCGGGGAAGCCGTTTCCCGTCGGGTTTTCCGGCTCCGGACACGACGAAGGGCGGGGCGGAACACTGTGTCCGACCCCGCCCCTGCTCCGGAGTCACCGGTACTTCGGCGCGACCGAAGGGTGGTTTCCGGTGCTCAGTGGGCCTTGGCGTGGTCGACGATCGGGGCGTTGACGCACTTGGCCTTCTCCGGGGAGAGCAGCTCGACGACCGCACCGAGCACGGCGATGTCGTTGTTGCACAGCTGGACCGGCAACACGCTCAGGTTGTTGTCGTTGAGGATGTTGATGCCGTCGTTGTCCTTGGAGTCGGCGCTGGCCATGGGGGCCATCGCGAGCATTCCGGCCGCGGCGACACCAACTGTGGCGGTTGCCTTCTTCAGCACTTGAGGTCACTCTCCTTCTGCGTCGAACAAGTCGGTTTTCACGAATCACCGCATGCCGGATGGATCACTCGGAGCGGTGAAAGTACTGGTTTCCGAAACCGCTGGTTCTGCCGTCGCTCGCCTGGGGCGGAACGTTCCGTGACGTTGTCGCTCAGCGGTTCGGGGAGCTCGGAGCCGGACCTCCCCGTTCTCCGGGGGCCGGCTCCGACTGCTCTGGCCGTGGGACGGCTCGGACTCAGTGGGCCTTGGCGTGGTCGACGATCGGGGCGTTGACGCACTTGGCTCCGCTCGGGGAGAGGATCGGCACGACCGCACCGAGCACGGCGACGTCGTTGTTGCACAGCTGGATCGGCACCGCGCTGATGTTGTTGTCGTTGAGGAGGTTGATGCCGTCGTTGTCCTTGGAGTCGGCGCTGGCGATGGGGGCCATCGCGAGCATTCCGGCTGCGGCGACGCCCACGGCGGCAGTTGCCTTCTTCAGCACTTGTTCGCTCCTTGTCGGTACACGGATGATCCGAGCACGACCACCACGGTGGAACCCCAGCAATTCCCCAGTGGCCGTGCACACGCAGAAAAGCTATCGAGTGTTCGATCACGAGAAAAGCTGCGTAACACTATTGTGTATAACTGATCTTTCTTCTCTCAAGTTGTTCCGGTTCTCATTGATCTATTTACGAGGAGATTTCGTAGAAGTCGAGTCGGTTTTCCCGGAGGCGAGGTTCCGTCGCACGAAGCACACCGGTTCGCCTACCCTTCCGGTGTGGACGAGCGGACCACGGTGACCGAGTACCTCAGGCTCGGAGTGCGTTTCGGCAGGCTGGCCCCCCGGCTCCTGCACGGCTACACCGGCGACGGGCGGCTGCTGTCCGAGGTGTACTCCGAACCACCGCCCGCCCCGCGCGAGCTGGCCGCCCAGGCACGGCGGCTGCGTGGTCTGGTGCGTTCCGGCGATCTGCCCGCTCGACGCGGGGAGTTCCTGCTCGGCCAGCTCACGGCACTGGACTGTCTGGGCCGGATGCTGGCCGGAGCACGACCGTCCTTCGGCGCTCGGCTGCGGGCGTGCTTCCAGCTCGACGCGGTCGTGGGTGAGCCGGAGCCGTACGAACGGGCACACGCCGAACTCGACACGATCCTTCCCGGGACGGGACCACTGTCCCGTCGCATGGCTGCCTTCCGGGAACGCGACCGCGTTCCCCCGCGGGTGCTTCCGGCGTGCGTGCGAGCCCTCTCCACCGCCCTGCGGGAACGCACGAGCGAGGTGCTGGGGCTGCCCGGGGGCGAGTCGGTGGACTACCGCTTCGTCACGGACCCACGGGTCAGCGGGCTGCACCACTACCTCGGTCACGGGCGCTCTCGGGTGTCGGTCGGGCTCGCCGCCCCGCACCGGACGGCAAGCCTGCCCCGGTTGATCGCGCACGAGAGCTATCCCGGTCACCACGTCCAGTACTGCCGACGGCGTTCCCCGTGCCGCGCACCGGAACAGGCCGTCGTTCTCGCGCAGACCCCCGAGTGCGTCGTGGCGGAAGGACTGGCCGAACGGGGATTGGACACGGTGGTCGGTCCCGGCTGGGGCGAGTGGGCACGACGGGTGCTGAGCGGGGTCCTGCGGTTCCCGCACGCCGAGCTGGCCGAGCGGGTGGACCGGGCGCTGCGGAAGCTCTCGGGGGTACGCGGGGACGCGGCCGTCATGCTGCACGAGCACGGGTGTTCCCGTGAACGGGTGTGCGCCTATCTGCGGCACTGGCTGCTGTTGGACGAGACCAGGGCCACGGCGTTGGTGGACCTGCTGTCGGACCCCACCCCGGCGGCCCACGCGGTGGTGTGCTCGGAAGGGGAACGGCTGATGGTCTCCCGGACCGCCCAGGACGAGGTTGTCGGAACCGCGCGCGACTACCTGCGGTTGCTGGAGGAACCGCACGTCCCGCGCACGGTGCGGGCCGCTCTCGTCGCCCCCACCGGGGATCACACTGTCGAGTGAAATCGTGCGGGCTTCGGCAGGCACGGCGGACCCCGGCGGCGTCACTGCGCACCGCCTCCGGCGTTGCGCCGGCCGGGTGTGTGGATTCTGGCTTTCGGGTGACGATCCGTTGAATCACCTGTGTGGCTGCCTGCCAACCCCCGTCCAGCCGGGGTAGCGTCCGCTGTGACGGGCCGTGTCAGTGCGGCCCGTCCGGGGAGGCCCTCCACCGTGGCGCAGGCCGCCAGCGGGCTCCACCCGGTTGGTGCCCGGGCCACGTCTTCGGTGCAGGGCGGCCCGGCCCGCCGACGAACGGGTGTGCGAGGTCCGCACCCGTTAGGGAGTAGCCGTGATGACACGACGTTCCCAGCAAGCGGAGTCCCTGCCCGACTCCGGCTCCGCACAGTCCCCCACGCCGAACCGGCCCACCCCGGGTGCGTCCGAGGAGGTGGAGGTGCGCAGCTACGTGCTGGACACCTCGGTGCTGTTGTCGGACCCGTGGGCGATCACCAAGTTCGCCGAGCACAACGTCGTCCTCCCGCTGGTGGTGATCAGCGAACTGGAGGGCAAGCGGTACCACCCCGAACTCGGATGGTTCGCGCGGGAGGCACTGCGGGGGCTCGACGACCTGCGCGTGCGGTACGGCCGGTTGGACGAGCCGGTCCCGGTGGGTGAGTCGGGTGGTCACCTGCACGTGGAGCTGAACCACTCGGACCCGGAGGTGTTGCCGCCGGGCTTTCGCACCGACTCCAACGACGCCCGTATCCTCGCCTGCGCGCTCAACCTCGCCGCTGACGGGAATCCGGTGACCCTGATCAGCAAGGACATGCCGCTGCGGGTCAAGGCGGCCTCGGTGGCGTTGGACGCGGACGAGTACCGGGCCCAGGACGTGGTCTCCACGGGATGGTCCGGAATGGCCGATCTGGACGTGGCCCCGGGCACGGTGGACGCGCTGTTCAAGGACGGTTCCGTCGAGGTGGCCGAGGCCGGGGAGATGCCGGCCAACACCGGACTCCGACTGCTCGCGGGAACGAAGAACGCGCTGGGACGGGTCACCGAGGACAAGACGGTGCGCCTGGTGCGCGGGGAACGCGAGGCCTTCGGGCTGCACGGCCGTTCGGCCGAGCAGCGGGTCGCGCTGGACATCCTGCTGGATCCCGAGGTCGGTATCGTCTCGCTCGGCGGGCGAGCCGGAACCGGCAAGTCGGCGCTGGCGCTGTGCGCCGGGCTGGACGCGGTGATGGAGCAGCAGCGGCACCGCAAGGTGATGGTGTTCCGCCCGCTGTACGCGGTGGGCGGCCAGCAGCTCGGCTACCTGCCGGGCAGCGAGGGCGACAAGATGCAGCCCTGGGGTCAGGCGGTCTACGACACGCTCGGCGCGTTGGCCGGGCAGGACGTGATCGACGAGGTCATGGACCGCGACATGCTCGAAGTGCTGCCGTTGACCCACATCAGGGGGCGTTCGCTGCACGACTCGTTCGTCATCGTGGACGAGGCCCAGTCGTTGGAGCGCAACGTGCTGCTGACCGTGCTGTCCCGGTTGGGCTCCAACTCACGGGTGGTGCTCACCCACGACGTCGCCCAGCGGGACAACCTGCGGGTGGGTCGGCACGACGGCGTGGCCGCCGTGATCGAGAAGCTCAAGGGGCATCCGCTGTTCGCCCACGTCACCCTGACCCGTTCCGAGCGCTCCCCGGTGGCCGCCCTGGTCACGGAGATGCTGGAGGGCGAGTTCGTGTCCTGACGCCGTAGCCGCCGTGGTGGCCCGATTTTGCCTAAAATCGGGCCACCACGGGGCCTCCACCGTCGGTCCAGGTCCCCGGCTTTGGTGGCGGCCAGGAAGGAGCGCCAGGTGCCGGTGGGGAAGGTGTGTACGACTCCGGTGGGGTTCCTGGAGTCGCGGACTCCGACCTCGGTGTCGGTTGGCGCACCTCCACGCGGTTGTCGCTGGCAGCGGCGTTGTAGGAGCTCTTGATCCAGCCGGTGTCGAGCATCAGGTCTCCTTGAGAGTGTGTTCGAGGAATCCTCGGGACCGAGCGCGAGCTCGCACATCCTCTCGAAGAGTACTGACCGTCGGTCTTACTTTGAGGATGACGGTGGTCGTCCCGTCACACACGGTTCCTCGTATCCACAGGGAAACGGGCCCGGATCATGAGTCTTCCGTCGTGCGGGCGAGGTGTCAGTGGAGTCCTAGGTGGAGATGGAGCCGGGTGTGGCCGCCCGCTGCGAGGTGGACCGGCTCAACGAGCAGGCGAGCCTGGCCTTCGGCGGTCGGGAGAGCTTCGTGCTCGGCCTGGACCGGACGACGCTGGAACAACTGGTCACGATGGAAAGACGTGCCGTGGCCGAGTTGGACACCGAGGGCGCGGACCTGACCGTGCTGTGAGACCCCGTGACCCGCTTGGTGAGCCGGAATCGGCTCCTCCCGACCGTGCCCGTGACCGGGAGGAGCCCGCGAACCGTCCGGTCACCACCCAGTGGGAAGCGGCCGTCCCTCGGCGAACCCGGCGGCGGACTGGATCCCCACCACGGCACGGTCGTGGAACTCGGTCAGGTTCCGCGCCCCCGCGTAGGTGCAGGAGGAACGCAGCCCGGAACTGATGCTGTCGAGCAGGTCCTCCACCCCCGGCGCGGCCGGGTCGAGCTTCATGCGGGAACTGGAGATCCCCTCCTCGAACAGCGCCTTGCGGGCCTGGTCGAAACCGCTGTCCGAGCGGGTCCGCGCGGTGACCGCGCGTTTGGAGGCCATCCCGAAGGACTCCTTGTAGGCGTTGCCGTGCTCGTCGCGTTGCAGGTCGCCCGGGGACTCGTAGGTCCCGGCGAACCAGGAGCCCACCATCACCGAGGAGGCTCCGGCCGCCAGCGCCAGCGCCACGTCGCGCGGGTGGCGGATCCCGCCGTCCGCCCAGATCCGTTTCCCGAGCCCCCGCGCGGTCTCGGCGCACTCGGCCACGGCGGAGAACTGGGGGCGCCCGACCCCGGTCATCATCCGGGTGGTGCACATCGCCCCGGGGCCGACGCCGACCTTGACCACATCGGCACCGGCCTCGACGAGGTCCCGCACCCCCTCGGCGGTGACCACGTTGCCGGCCACCACCGGTACGGAGGGCTCGATCGAGCGGATCGCCCGCAACGCGGAGATCATTTTCTCCTGGTGCCCGTGGGCGGTGTCGGCCACCAGCAGGTCGACCCCGGCCTCCAGCAGCGCCGAGGCCTTGCCCGCCACGTCGCCGCTGACCCCCACGGCGGCGGCCACCCGCAGCCTCCCGGAGGAGTCCACGGCCGGGGTGTAGATCTCGGAGCGCAGCGCCCCGCGCCGGGTCATGATCCCGGCCAGCCCGCCGTCGGAGTCCACGGCCAGGGCGACCTCCCGGCCCTGCTGGTGCAGCTTGTCGAACACCTCGCGCGGTTTGGTCTCCAGCGGCAGCACCACGGGCTCGCGGTCGGCCACCTCTCCGAGGCGGGCGAACCGGTCCACGCCGGTGCAGCACCGCTCGTCGACCGTCCCCAACGGCCGGTCCCGGTCGTCGACGACCACGACCGCGCCGTGCGCACGTTTCGGCAGCAGGTTCAACGCGTCGGCCACCGCGTCGCCCTCGTGCAGCACCAGCGGGGTGTCCCACGTGGTGTGCCGGGACTTCACCCAGGAGACGATCTCGGCCACGGCCTCGGGAGCCACGTCCTGCGGCAGCACCACGAGCCCGCCGCGACGGGCGACCGTCTCCGCCATCCGGCGCCCCGCCACGGCGGTCATGTTGGCGACCACCAGCGGCAGGGTCGTCCCGGAGCCGTCGTCGGTCGCCAGGTCGACGTCGAAACGTGACTCCACCCCGGAACGCGCCGGGGCGAGGAACACGTCGTCGTAGGTCAGGTCAGTGGTGGGCTGTTGCCCGTTCAAGAACCGCACAACCCTCCAGCTTACCCGGCGGCCGGTTCCGCCCGAAACCGGCGAAAGGGGCGGGGCGGCCCTAGAGCTCCTCGCCGCCCAGTGTCGGCTCGAAGGAGCTGTACTGCGTGTAGTTCCGGAAGAACCTGCTGTAGAGCTCGGAGCCGTCGTCGAAGGTGGCGTCCTCGATGCGCCGGACCTCCACGACGTGTTTGAGTTTCCAGGTGACCAGCTGCTGGTCCTCGTTGTAGTAGCTGACCTCCTGCTGCTTGCCGTACTCCCTGGCCTTCTCCGCGGCCTCCTCGTCGGAGGAGGCCGTCACCAGGACGAACGACTCCTCGTACAGCGGCCGGAAATCCGCGGAGTCGGAGGTCGACTCCGTGACCAGCACCGCCACGTAGGGCTCCGGTTCCGCGTCGCCGAACACCGAGCCGCGCTCGGCGCCCACCGCCGCCGGGCCCCCGATGCTGATCGAGCGGTTGTCGTCCTCGAGCAGTTCCTCGGGAAGCTCCACCGGAGGTGGCATGTCGCGGGTCCGGTCGGCTTCCGGTTCGCTGCCGCGGTTGCTCATGCCTCCAGTCTGTCACCGCCGTGTTCGCCCGGGCGGAGTAGGGCCTCCGAGCGGTGGCGGGGTGCTACACCGAACCGGCCAGTCGCCCCTTGCCGCTGAGCATCGCCTGGTCGGCGGCCTCCAGGGTCGCCGACAGCCGCAGAGGTTCGCTCAGCTCGGCCCAGCCGATGGTGACCGACACCGGTGTTCCCGTCACGAGCGCCTCCCAGTCCCCGTCGGCGACCGCACGGGCCAACCGGTTCCCGATGTGCCGGGCCTCCTCCATCCCGGTGTGCGGGAGCACCGCGACGAACTCGTCCCCGCCGTAGCGCGCGACGAAGTCGCCCTTGCGCAGGGTGCGGGCGAGGATGGCCGCGACCCGTTGCAGCACCAGGTCACCGGAGAGGTGTCCGTAGACCGTGTTGACGGCCTTGAAGCCGTCCAGGTCGATGACCCCCACGGCGGCGTGGATCCCGCTCTCGGCGAGGCGGGTGACGTACCTGTCGAAGTGCCTGCGGTTGGGCAGTCCGGTCAGGGAATCGGTGAGCGCCTCCGAGGCGTACTGCTCCACCGTCCGGCGCAGCGCCTCGTGATCGAGCTGGGCCCTGGTCCCGTCCACCAGCCCGTCCCTGAGCTGGCCCTGGTCCCGGGTGGCGATCCTGGTGGCCTCCCGGTCGGCCGTGCGGGCGGCGCGGTGGTCGTTCAGGGCGGCGTGGGCCAGTGCCCGGATGCGGGCGGACTCGGCCGCGCCGAGCGTGTACGGGTTGGGGGATCGGTGTTCGATCCGCTTCAGCGCCCGCGCCGGGTCCCCCTCGGAGATGTCCCGGCACGCCGCCGCCAACAGCCGCAGGTCGGCGACCTCCCAGCCGTGTTCCTCGGCGGTGAACAGGACGGGGTCGAGCTCGGCGGGCTCGCCCAGGGCCCGCAGTCGCACGGCCGCGTAGCCGTAGTAGTACTGCTCGGCGGGCCAGAGTTCGCGCGGGTGGGCGCGCTCGGCCCAGGTCTCCAGCACCCGGCGCAGCATGGTGACGCAGGACTCGGTGTCGCCGTGGTGGTCCAGGGACACGGCCCAGCGGACCGCGACCTCGGGGAGCGCGTGGTCGCCGCTGGGCAGCCCGAGGAGCTGCCCGTCCTGGTAGCAGCGTTCGGCGATGGGCACCGCCTGGGCGTGGAAGCCCACGTAGGAGTAGGTCACGGCCAGGTCGTGGTGGGCGACCACCGTCTCCTCGGTGGGGCCCTGTTCCAGGTCGATCTCGCGTCCCGCCTGCACCAGGTGGCGCACGCAGCGTTCCAGCGAGTCGCCGGCGGCGATGATTCCGGCCAGGGCGTGCAGGTGTCCGCGCAGCACGGGGGCGTGTCCACCCTCGACGCTCTCGAAGGCCCGGTCCAGCACAGGCGGGCACTCCTCGGTGCGGCCGAGGTTGAACAACCTGCCGAGTTTGAGCACCAGGGCTCGGCACGTGACGAGGGGATCCTCGGATTCGGCGACGACGCTGTCGGCCACCTCGATGGCCCCCGCGTTGTCCCCGTTGCGGCTCAGCTCACGGATCCGCTCGAAGCGGTCCGTGAAATCCGATGCGGAGTCGACGTCCGTTCCCGGAACCTGCATCACCTGTCCCCGCAGTGTTCAACCGGCGGCAACCGGCTGCTGTTGTCGCGTCACGATAGTGCCATGCGCATGTGAAGGCAGTCACCAGCAGCTGTGCGGTCCGCGCCGGTGTTCTTCCCCCGGTCCCCCGGTGGTTACCTCGAAGGACGGAGCGCCACACTCCCCCGGCCCGCCCGGGCGGACCGGGCCGCGGATCCCGCGGGACCCACGACAGTGTCGCCGCCCGCGGGAGGGCGTGCTCCCGGTCCGCCGTCGGGGAACCCGGCCGGATGGTGAGCTGATCCGGGTCCGCCGCGAGGGGTTTTCAGCGCTCGGCGCGGGCCATGCTCAGCACGTCCAGGGCCGTGTCGAGCTGCTCCCTGGTCAGCTTGCCCGCCTCGACGTAGCCGCGTTCCAGCACCACGTCCCGGATGGTCCTGCGTTCCTTCAGCGCCTGCTTGGCCACGGAGGCGGCCTCCTCGTAGCCGATGTAGCGGTTGAGCGGGGTGACGATGGAGGGGGAGCCCTCGGCGTACTCCCGGGTGCGCTCGGTGTTGACCTCGACCCCGGCGAACACCTTCTCCGCGAGCAGCCTGGAGACGGCCGCCAGCAGCCGGGCGGATTCGAGCACGTTCCTGGCGATCACGGGCAGGTTCACGTTCAACTGGAAGTTGCCCTGGGCGCCGGCGAAGGAGACGGCCGCGTCGTTGCCGACCACCTGGGCGACGACCTGCAGGGTGGCCTCGGGGATCACCGGGTTGACCTTGCCCGGCATGATCGAGGAGCCGGGTTGCAGGTCGGGCAGGGCGAGCTCGGCCAGACCCGTGCGCGGACCGGAACCGAGCCAGCGCAGGTCGTTGGCGATCTTGTTGAGGCTCACGGCCACGGTGCGCAGGTTTCCGGAGGTCTCCACCACGCCGTCCTGGCTGGCCTGCGCCTCGAAGTGGTCGCGTGCCTCGGTCAGCGGCAGTTCGGTGACCCGGGCGAGCTCGGCCGAGACCGCCGCTCCGAACCCGACGGGGGCGTTGAGTCCCGAGCCCACGGCGGTGCCGCCGATGGGCAGTTCGCCGAGACGGTCGAGCCCGGAACGCAGGCGCTCCACCCCGTAGCGCACCTGGGAGGCCCAGGCTCCGGCCTCCTGGCCGAGAGTGATCGGCACCGCGTCCATCAGGTGGGTGCGTCCCGACTTGACGGTCTCGCTCCACTCGGCGGCCCGACGCTCGATGGTCGCGGCCAACTGCTCCAGCGCTGGGATGGTGTCGGTGAGCACCGCCTCGGTGGCGGCCACGTGGATGGTGGTGGGGAAGGTGTCGTTGGAGGACTGGGAGGCGTTCACGTGGTCGTTCGGGTGAACCTCCCGTCCGAGGGAGCGGGTGGCGAGGGTGGCGATGACCTCGTTGGCGTTCATGTTCGACGAGGTCCCGGAGCCGGTCTGGAACACGTCGATGGGGAAGTGCTCGTCGTGATGACCGGCGGCCACCTCGTCGGCGGCGGTGGCGATGGCCTCGGCCATGTCCCGGTCCAGGACGCCGAACTCGCCGTTCACGCGGGCGGCGGCGGCCTTCAGCAGTCCCAGCGCCCGGATCTGGGCCCGCTCCAGCCCGTGGCCGGAGACGGGGAAGTTCTCCACGGCCCGCTGGGTCTGCGCGCGGTAGAGCGCTTCGGCGGGCACCCGGACCTCGCCCATCGTGTCGTGCTCGACGCGGTATTGCTGTTCACTCATGCTCAGAGTGTGAACCGTGCCGGTGGAGCAGGTCAGTATGGGTTCGGCCACGTCGTCTCCGGCGGGTCTCGCGGGCTCGCGGGAGGGCACGCACCGAGCCGCGACGGGTCGCTGTGGACGGTTCCGCCCGGTGCGTGCTCCTGGAGCGGCCTCAGCTGTTCGTGTGTGACAGCACCCACTCGCGGTAGGCGGTGGCGTCGGTGTAGATCGAGGGAGCGGTTCCGCAGACGGGCAGCGGGCTGCCGAGCCTGCTGGTGACCCCGATCAGTTTCCAGTCGCCGGGTTCTCCCCGCAGTTGCGGACCGCCCGAGTCCCCGAAGCACGCGTTGGACAGCATCCTCTCGCTGCCCGTGCACAACTCGGTGGAGCCGTCGATGAATCCGAGGGTGCACTGGAGATCACTGACCAGGTTGGTCTCCAGTTGTTGCAGCTGTTCCGGCGGTTGACCGCAGCCCCGGGTGCGGCAGGTGAGTCCCCAGCCGATGATGCGTGTGGAGGTTCCCGTGGCGCCGGGCTGGTCGGCTATCTCGACCGGCTGCCGGTCGACGGCGCGGTCCAGACCGACCAGTGCGATGTCGCCCCGGGGCGAGTCCGTGGCGTAGTCCGGGTGCTGCTCGACGCTGTCCACGCCGACGACGGTCCCGCCGCTGGTGTGGTCGGAACTGCCGATGCGTAACCGGAGTTCGTCGGCGGCGACCCCCTCGACGCAGTGGGCGGCGGTGAGCGCCCACCGTTCGTCCACGAGGGAGGCTCCGCAGCGGTGGTTGCCGTTCTGCTGTAGCGAGGCCATCCACTCGTAGGACTCGGTGGCCCGGTCACCGCCCACGATCATCGTGTTCCGGTCGTCGGGCAGAGGATCGGCGGTGGCGGCCGGTGTCACGCCCAGGGCCATCGCCAGGGCGGCGAACCCACCCACCAGCATGGCGGTTTTTCGCACGGTGCTCTCCGTTTCGCTGCCGGTGATCGATTTCACGGCAACGTAGGATCATTGTTACTCGCGAGGTACCGCCGTACGCCGCATGGCATTAGCCCGTTCGGAGTAGTGTCGTTTCGGCGCACGGGGGATCACCTCGACGTGGTTACGCACCGTGGGGAAGCGGTATAGGGTGTGGGGAGATGTCCCTCGCGCCTCGTGGAGGGGTGTGGATGACTGCCGACGCGGCAACGCAGGAACAGGACCCGGTCGAGGTCGACGTGCTGATCGTCGGGGCGGGCCCCACCGGCCTCTACGCCGCCTACTACGCCGGATTCCGCGGGTTGTCCTCCGCCCTGGTGGACTCGCTGCCCGAACCGGGCGGTCAGGTGACGGCGATGTACCCGGAGAAGCGGATCTTCGACGTGGCCGGTTTCCCCGAGGTGCGCGGGCGGGACCTGATCGCGGGACTGGTGGAGCAGGCCGCCTACTACGAGCCGCGCTACCTGTTGGGGCGTTACGCCACCGGGTTGACCGAGCGGGAGGAGGGGCTGCTGGTCGAACTCGGGGACGGGACCACGGTGCACGCGGGGGCGATGCTGATCACGGCGGGGATCGGGGAGTTCACCCCGCGCCCGCTGCCCGCCGCCGACGGGTGGCTCGACCGGGGGGTGGTGCACTTCATCCCCGAACTGGACGACCACAGTGGACACGACGTGGTCGTGGTCGGCGGCGGTGACTCCGCCTTCGACTGGGCGCTCGCCCTGCATCCGGTGGCCAACAGCGTCACCCTGGTGCACCGCAGGGCGCGTTTCCGGGCCCAGGAGGGCCTCGTCCGCGAGGTGGAACGACTCGGCGTTCCGATGATCACCGAGGCCGAGGTGGCCGAGATCCGTGGTGACCAGTACAGGGTGCGGGAGGTGGACGTCGAGACGGCGCAGGGACGGAGGACGCTGCCGGCCCAGACGGTGGTGGCCGCTCTCGGCTTCACCGCCGATCTGGGGCCGATCGAGCACTGGGGACTCGAACTGGACAAGCGTTCGATCGTGGTGGACACCACGATGCGTACGGCGCGGCAACGGGTCTACGCCGCCGGCGACATCGTCTCCTATCCGGGCAAGGTCAAGCTCATCTCCACCGGCTTCGGCGAGGCGGCCACCGCCGTGAACAACATCGCGGTGGAACTGGACCCCCGGGCGAGGCTGTTCCCCGGACACTCCACGAACCTCGGTTGAGTATCTCTTTTGGACGGTGTGTTCGGCCGAACCCACGAGGAACCGGTGTGGCCGCCGGGCACGGCGACCACACCGGTGGGGTGTGCGAGCTCGGGGCCTCACCAGGGCCAGGGCCAGCCGCCGCCGTCGTCCGAGCCGGAGGTCTGCTGCTCGATCCAGTCGGAGTGGGCGGTGACGTCGGTGTAGATGGAGGGGGCCGTGGCGCACAGCGGGCTGTCGTTACCGGCACGGCTGGTCGCGCCGATCAGCTTCCAGTCCCCGCGGGACCCCTTGATCTGCGGTCCTCCCGAGTCGCCGTAGCAGGCGCCGGAGTCGTTTCCGGGGTTGTTCGTGCAGATCTCGTTGGCACCGTCGATCCCGGCGCACTCCCGGTCGGGCACGATCGAGGTGTCCAGTTCCTGGAGGGTGCGCGGGGCGCCGCAGCCACCGCGCTCGGGGCAGGTCTGCCCCCAGCCGATGATGCGGGTGCTGGTGCCCACCGCCCCGGCCTCGGAGGCGATGTCGATCGGCTGGGAGTTCACCTGCCTGCCGAGACGCAGCACGGCGAGGTCACTGCTCGGGTGGGGGATCACTTCGGTGACGGTGGCCTGTTCCCCGCCGCTGGCGCGGTCGTTGCTGCCGATCCGCACCGAGTAGTTGCCGCCGCTCCGGACGCAGTGAGCGGCGGTGACCACCCAGTCCGATTCGATCAGTGAGGCACCGCAGAGGTGGCTGCCGCCCGACTGTAAGGAGGCCATGAACGAGTACTGCTGGGTCGCGTCGTGGCCACCGACGATCATCGGTTCCGGTTCGTCGGCGGCGTTCGCCGGCGCGGTCATGCCGAGCGCGGCGAAGAAGGCGGTGAACACACCCATCACACAGGAGCGTTTGCGCATGTCGTGGTCCCTTCCGTTCCTTCCGGTTTCGTGAGCCGGTTGGGAGCGGAAGGTAGGGATGGGTGCGCGGGGTCCGGTACCGGCGAACGGCGGGACACGGATCGAACGAAAGTATGTTTCACGTTTTTCCCGGGGGTGGCAGCAGTCACGAGACCCCGCCGACGCCGGGGGCGGGAGTCGACGCCTCACCGGCGACGGCGGCACACCCGATTCACCCGCCCGAACGGCCCGGCCCGCGCGGGACCGGGCGCCCGAGCCGACACGGCACCCGGAAAGAGCCTCAGGGCAGCAGACCGTACCGGCTGGTCGGGGCGTCGCCCGTGAAGTCCAGGTCCGCGTACTCGCTGAGCTTGCCGAGCTTGTGCGCCCCCTCGATGGAGCGGACCGTTCCCGACTTCGACCGCATCATCAGCGAGTGCGTGGTGCACCTGTTCGCCCGGTAGTGCACCCCGCGCAGCAACGCCCCGTCGGTGATCCCCGTGGCGCAGAAGAACACGTTCTCCCCGCTCACCAGATCCGAGGTCGTCAGTACCCGGTCCGGGTCGTGACCGGCGTCGCGGACCTTCTGCCGCTCGGCGTCGTCCTTCGGCCACAACCGGGCCTGCAACTCACCGTCCATGCACTTCAGGGCGCAGGCGGTGATGATCCCCTCCGGGGTGCCGCCGATGCCCATCAGCATGTCCACGCCACTGTCCGGCCTGGCCGCGGCGATCGCACCGGCCACGTCCCCGTCCGAGATGAACTGCACCCGGGCCCCGGCCTCCCGGATCTCGGAGACCAGCTGCTCGTGCCGGGAACGGTCCAGCACACAGACGGTGACGTCGGAGACCTCGACCTGCTTGGCCTTGGCCACACGACGGATGTTCTCCGCGACCGGGGCGGTGATGTCGACCACCCCGGCGGACTCCGGCCCCACGGCGAGCTTGTCCATGTAGAACACGGCCGAGGGGTCGAACATGGCGTGGCGCTCGGCCACGGCCAGCACCGCCAACGAGTTCGGCATCCCCTTGCTCAACAGCGTGGTCCCGTCGATCGGGTCCACCGCGACGTCGCACTCGGGACCGTGGTGGTTGCCGACCTCCTCGCCGTTGTACAGCATGGGGGCCTCGTCCTTCTCGCCCTCACCGATCACGACCACACCGCGCATCGCCACGGTGCTGATCAGTTTGCGCATGGCCTCCACGGCGGCGGCGTCGCCGGAGTTCTTGTCTCCGCGTCCCACCCAGCGTCCGGCCGCCATGGCGGCGGCCTCGGTCACGCGCACCAGGTCCATGGCGAGGTTGCGGTCGGGAGCCTCGGGGCCGCGAGCGCCCTCGTGGATGTCGGTCTCGGATGCGTTCATGGTGCCTCCCGTAGCGCGATACTGGCTCGCCGGCTCGTTCGTGTCCGAATGCTCCGGTCGTGGTGGGCGAGGACCCGGTACGGCACACAACCGCACACCACGTCCGTGACGTGCGGATCTTCGCAGATCCGAATCCTTTCGGTTTCCACGAAGTGGCGCAGCCCACTGGGGTGCGGACCGAACCGGGTGCGTCGTTCCTCCGCAGGGACAGGTGAGAGCATGCGAGGCGTGGCTGAACAGCGCAACCAGGGGGCGGCGGACGAGGGGTCGGACCGTTCCACCGGGGCGGCCCCGCGCAGTGTTCGGGCCATGCTGTTCGCGATGCTGCCGCTGGTGCTCGTCGTGCTCGGCATCGCGGGACTGACCGGTCGGTGCTCGCTCAGCCCGGTCGGCCCTCCGGTGAACGACCCGGAAACGGCTCCCACCGTGAACGTCTCCGTCGAACTCGACGCGGCTGCCTCCGACGTGGGGTTCCCCGTGGTACGACCCCGGCCGCCGGAGGGATGGCGGGCCAACTCGGCCGACGTCGCCCGAGTGACGGAACAGCACAGGGCCGTGCGCGTCGGATGGCTGACCCCGCGCACGCACTACCTCCGGCTGTCGCAGTCCGCCGCGAACGAGGCCGACCTGGTGGCCTTCGAGACCGAGCGGCCACCCCGCGCACGCGGCACGGTGCACGCGGCAGGAACCCGGTGGGTGGTCTACGACAGCATCCGCTCCGAGGTCGCCTGGGTGACCGACCACGACGGGGTCCGGATGCTGATCACCGGCAACGGCACCGAGCAGGAGTTCCGCGTGCTGGCCGAGGCCGCCCTGCGGGCGGACCCGGTCCGTCCCGAGTGAGGCCCCTCGTCAGTGTGTGGCACCCACCGGGCGGGCAGAAGACCACCGGTGGGCCCGTTCGCGCTCCCGGGAGGACGCGGGGGGCGGACTCACTCCTGCTCGGAGTTCTCCCGCTGCTCCACCGAGGCCAGCGCGCGGTCCACCCGCTCACGCGCCCCCGCCAGCCTGCGTTCGCACACCGCGGCCAGCGCCTCACCCCGTTCCCAGAGCGCCAGCGACTCCTCCAGCGAGAGACCGCCCGCCTCCAGTCTGCGTACCACCTCGGCCAGTTCGTCCCGGGCCCGCTCGTAGCCGAGGTCGGCGACGTCGGGGTGGTCCGCCTCGGGGTCGACGCCCTCCTCCGCTTCCGTCCTGGGGGTGCTGTCCTCGGGTTGTTCGCTGCTCACTGTCCGGCCGCCTTCATCGGGGAGAACTTTCCGGCTCGCGTCGTACGGACACCACGGCGGTGGCGACGGCCTGGTCGTAGCCGACGAACGCCTCGGCGAACTCCGCGCCGTCACCCTCCCGCACCGCGTCGTTGATCCGTAGCTGCGCCTCGGCAACCCTACGCCGGTATCCGTTTCCCTGTTCGGTCCACCAACCGTTGCCCACGTATCGCGCGGTCGCCTCGGCGAGGGCGCTGAGCTGCCTCGGCAGCGCGCGCCGCTCCGGAGGATGACACCCGCCGAGCAGGGCGGCCCAGCACCCCGCCGCCGCCGTGTCGGCCTCCTCCGCCCTGCGACGTACCAGGCGGGCCCCGTCGTCGGAGGTCCCCGATCCGGTGCTCGCCGAGACGGTCACGGCGACGGTGAGCGGGAGGAAGGTGGGCTGTCGCCCGTGATTCAGCACCGCACACCTCCTTGGGAGCTCGATTCGCCCGGGCGCCGTCGCCGGTCGCGCCGCGCCACGACGTGACCCGTTCGTGCCCGCTGCCACGACGGGCGGGCCGCCGGGCGCGAACGGTGGGTTACTCGTCGTCGGTGACGACGGCGTGCACGGTTCCGTCCGTGAGGCGGATCCGCAGTCGTGTGCCCCGGGAGACCTGTTCCGTGGAACGCAGAACGGACGAACCGGAGTCCTCGACGCGTTGCACGATCGCGTAACCGCGAGACAGCGTGGCTGCCGGTCCCAGCGCCGTCAAGCGTGACCTCATCGTCGCGAGCTCGTGACGCTGCTCGGTCAGCACCGCGAGCACGGCCCTTCTGCACCGCTGCCCCAGCATCCCGACCTCCTCGGAACGCCGCCGCAGCGGAGTGTGCGGATCGGCCAACGCCGGCCTCGTGCGCAGCGAGTCCAGCAGTCCCTGCTCCCGGTCGACCCAGCCCCGCAACGCGCGTCTGGCCCGTTGCCTGAGCTGGTCCACGTACTGGCTCTGCTCGACGACGTCGGGGACCACCCGTTTGCCCGCGGCGGTGGGTGTGGAGCTGCGCACATCGGCGACGTGGTCCAGCAGGGGGGAGTCCGGTTCGTGACCGATCGCACTCACCACGGGGGTCCGGCAGGCGGCGACCGCCCGGCACAGCGTCTCGTCCGAGAACGGAAGCAGGTCCTCCACGCTCCCCCCGCCCCGGGCGATCACGATCACGTCGACGTTCGGGTCCCGGTCCAGCTCCTCCAACGCCTCCAGCAGCTGCGGCACGGCCGTGGACCCCTGGACGACCACGTTGCGCACCTCGAACCGCACGGCGGGCCAGCGCAGCCGGGCGTTGGTCAGCACGTCGTGCTCGGCGGCGGAGTCCCGTCCCGTGATCAGCCCGATGCGTTCGGGCAGGAACGGCAGCGGGCGTTTCCGTTCCGGTTCGAACAGCCCCTCGGCCCGGAGCAGCTTGCGGAGCCGTTCGATGCGTGCCAGCAGCTCGCCGATCCCCACCGTTCTGATCTCGTCGACCCGCAGGCTCAGCGTCCCCCGGCCGACGTAGAAGGAGGGCTTGCCGTGCACCACCACCCGGGTTCCGTCGGTCAGCTGGGGGTCGTTGTCCCGCAGCAGTTTCGCCGGGCAGGTCAACGTCAGCGACACGTCGGCCGAGGGGTCACGCAGCGTGAGAAAAGCGGTGGAGGCACCCTGACGGGCGGAGATCTGGGTGAGCTGTCCCTCCACCCACACGGTGCCGAGCCGGTTGATCCAGTCGGCGATCTTGCGGGCGACCGTGCGCACCGGCCAGGGGGACTCGGCGGTCGTGGGGGGAGAACTCAGCGGACTCACTCCTTCGGGGCGGTCGCGGAACGTGTGACGGGCAGGGACCGACCCGTCGTGCCGGCGGGGCCCCGGAGCCCAACCGCCCGGCCGGACGGCTCACACCGGAGGGCCCCGGAGATGCGGACTCACTCGTCCGTGGTGGTCGAGGCGCCCAGGTTGTCGATCCTGTTGGACAGCATCTTCAGGAAGTCCGGGCGCCGCGCGTGCGCGCGCTCGTGGCGCAGCAGGCGATGCAGCTCCGGCAGACTCAGCCGCCGTAACCTGCCGCGCAGCTGCGGCAGCGTCATCTCCTCGTAGCCGGGCAGCAGGTCCGAGACGTCGTCCTCCGGGGCGTCTCGTGAGGGGCGTTCGGAGGAGTCCGTGTGGGCGGAGGTCGCCTGACCCTCGGAGGGAGGACGTACCGGGGGATGCGGTTGTTCGTCGGCCGGTTCGTCCTCGTCGAACCTGGCCCACTCCGGCTGTTGTTCCGGCCGACTCAGTCCCGCCAGCAGGTCGTCGCCCTTGATGGCCAGTTCGGTGATCTGCTGCTGCATCCGCATGGACAGTTGCAGCGCCTGGCTGGTCATCGTCACGGGCAACCCGATCAGGCATTCCGGCAGTCGCCGGGTCCGTTCGACGGCCGTGCCCGCCAGTCCCGCGGCCACCCGGATCGGCAGAGGAAACGATCGCATACCGTCAAGCTTGCCCCACGTGCGTGTCCGCCGTCATCTCGGTGGGGCGTTCCCGCCGGGGAGGGGGAACCGGCGCGGGACGTCACCCGGTGGGGGAGGCGCTGCCTGCTGACCGGTCCCGCCGAGGAACGTACCCTGGGCGGTATGAGCAGCTCGCCGCAGGCTTCCGAGTTCACCGAGAACACAGCCGCCGACACCGCGCACAAGCGGGTCCTGTTGGCCAAACCCCGCGGATACTGCGCGGGTGTCGACCGCGCCGTGGACACGGTGGAGCGAGTGCTGGACAAGTACGGCCCTCCCGTGTACGTGCGCAAGGAGATCGTGCACAACCAGCACGTGGTGGGGAACCTGCGGGAGCGCGGGGTGGTCTTCGTCGAGGACACCGAGGAGGTTCCCGAGGGCTCACTGCTGGTGTTCTCCGCACACGGGGTGTCCCCCGCCGTGCGGGAGGCGGCCGAACGGCGCAACCTGCGCACCATCGACGCCACCTGCCCCCTGGTGACCAAGGTGCACAAGGAGGTCAACCGCTTCGCCCGGCAGGACTACGACATCCTGCTGATCGGCCACGAGGGCCACGAGGAGGTGGAGGGAACCTCCGGAGAGGCCCCGGAGCGGGTCCAGCTGGTGGACAAGCCCGAGGACGTGGACGACGTCGAGGTGCGCGACCCGTCCAAGGTGGTCTGGCTGTCCCAGACCACGCTGAGCGTGGACGAGACGATGGAGCGGGTCGAACAGCTCCAACAGCGTTTCCCCGACCTGCAGGCCCCGCCCAGCGACGACATCTGCTACGCGACCTCGAACCGCCAGGTCGCGGTCAAGGCCATGGCCGCCGAGTGCGACCTGGTGCTGGTGGTCGGCTCGCAGAACTCCTCGAACTCGAAACGACTGGTGGAGGTGGCGTTGCAGTCCGGCGCCGGGGCAGCCCACCTGATCGACTACGCCAGCGACATCGACGAGAACTGGCTCGACGGGGTGCGCACGGTGGGAGTGACCAGTGGTGCCTCCGTGCCGGACGTGTTGGTGTTCCAGGTGCTGGACCGGCTGCGTGAGTACGGCTGGGAGGACGTCGAGGAGGTCACCACCGCCAACGAGAAGGTCTCCTTCGCGCTGCCCAGGGAGCTGCGCAAGGACCTCGACGAGAACCCCGGGCGCCCCCAGGGAGTGCGCTGATCCCGTAGCGGCCGCCGTGCCGCCCCACCACGTCCGGGCGAGGCGGTCTGGTTGGGTGGTCCGTGGCCCGCCGTGGCCGTCAGCGGTCCCCGCGACGCGGTCGGCGCGGACGTCCGGGAGGTTCGGAACGTCCGGTCTGCTGTGCCGGTTTCCCCGGGGAACCGGGTGCGGACCTTCCCGGGGGAGCCGCACGTTTCTCCCCCGGCCGCCCCCCGCGCGGTGCCTCCGGGGAACCACGGCCGGAGGAGGGGGGTTGCGCGCCGGGTTCCGTGCGGCCACCGGTTGTCCCGGTTCCGCCACGGGTGCGCGGTGTGTCCTCTCCGGAGCGCGTGGCACCCCGCGTTGTCCCCCGGCCGGGGCGTGCCTTCCCGCGTTCGCCGGATTCCCGCTTCGCGGTGCCGTCCGTGTTCCGTGCGGAGGTCCCGTCGCGACCGGGTCGCCGTTCGCCTGCCCCACCGGCGGCCGTGCCGCGTTTCCGCGTGCCCGTGGAGTCGCGCCGTTCGGAGCTTGTCGAGGTCCCCGTCGAACGCGTGCCCGTGGCCGTCGACGTCTTCGCACCGCCGGGTTCGAGCACCCGTATCCGCAGCACACCGACGACCAGCACCAGCACGGTGGTCGTGGCCATCGCCGGGAAGCTGTTGATCAGCGGCGTGGCGACGGCGAGCAGGATGTTGCGTTTGCCGCCTCCCCAGTCGAAACCGGTTCCGGTCAGCAGCACCAGCAGCGGAAGGGTGACCGCGGCGATCAGCGGGGGCTGGACCATGGGACCGAAGAGGTTCCCCCGCCGGACCAGCACGACCGCCAGCAGGCAGCCGAGGAAGTAGCCCGCGACGAAGAACATGCCTGCCCCGGCCCCTCTCAGCAGGTCGACCAGGACGCAGAGAGCCGTCAACACGAAGGGGAGTACGCCGGCTGCCCACCACGAGATGCCGCGTCTGGCGCCCAGGGCGGAGCGTTCCGACCAGCGGACCGGCTCCTGCCCGGGGGTGTGGATCTTGTGCTCGGATGTCGCGGTCACGGTTTTCACCGTAACTGCCCCGTGGCGGAAGGAACGACACGTCCATGGCCGGAACCTCCCTCGTGGGAGACGACGGGCGGGGCACGAGGGCCGGTCACGCTCCGCCGTCCGCGGACGGGAACCGTTTCCGCCTTGGGCGGGTGTGACGCTCGACACCGACACCGATCGGTTCATCCCGCGTCTTCCCGGGCGAGGATCGTCCCCGAACGGACGACGGCGATGTCGGTGCGCACTCCGTGGTCCGCGTAGGACAATCCCCGTCGTGGGGACGCGGTCCGGTGGGTCGTGTCGGGAGCGTGGAGATCCTTCCCGGGAGGCGAGCACGATGGTGACGGGGTCGACGGTGACGGCACGTTCCCGTTCCCACCTCCGGGGCAGGACCACGACGGCGTTGGCGCTGGTCGCCGCCACGGTCGCCGCCACGGCGGCTGCCGTCGGCGCGCCCCCGCGCCCGGCGCGCGCCGCTACGCACCCCGACACCGCGACGTCGGTCGGGAAAGGACCGGTGGGGTGGCAGACCTACCGCCGACTGGACCGGCTGGGCGAACCGCGTTCGGCCCAACACAGTGCCCAGTTCTCCAGTTTCTCCCGCAGCGGGAGCAACGACGACGGTTTCGAGGGCACCTACTCCTGCCTGCGCACCACCGAGCGGGGATGCGTCATCGCCGAGCACACCGGTCCCGGGGAGATCACCTCGCTCTGGTTCACCCGGCAGCCGTGGGGCGACGTCAGCGCCACGGGAGACATCCGGATCGACCTCGACGGACGAACCGTGCTCGAGGCCCCGTTGTCCGATGTGGTCTCCGGAGAGCTCGGGGCGCCCTTCGTGTGGCCGCTGGTGGGGGACGCCCGGGACACCGCCGGGGGAGCGGTGATCAAGGTTCCCATGCCCTACCGCGAGTCCATGCGCGTCACGGTGGACCACAATCCACGCTTCTACCACGTGGGATACCGTTCCTTCGCCGACGCGCAGGGGGTGCGCACCTTCGATCCCTCCGATCCGGCCCGGGACGTGATCCGTCGACTCCGGCGTTTCGGGGTGGCCGATCCGAAACCCGCCGCTGCCGAGGAGGAGCGCAGACAGCGGACCTTCGCGTTGCGGCCGGGCGAGAGCGTTCGGTTGTCCCCCTTCCGCGGACCAGCCTCGATCGACGAGCTGCGGCTGCGGATTCCGCAGGTGACCGCCGCACCCCGGGTCGTCGACGACGGAAGGGCCTTCGGCCCTGGCGGGGGCAGCTCGTTCACCGCGCGGATCTCCCCCGACAACGAGGGGGTGCGCATCACCCGCCGCTACGACGCCGGCGTGGGAGAGCAGGTCGCGGAACTGCTGGTGGACGGCACCCCGGTGGGAACGTGGCGCAGTGGTGCCGCCCGTCCGGGCGAGTGGGGGCGACAGAGCATCGAGGTGGACGGGACGCTGACCGCCGGACGTGAGCGGTTGCGGATCTCCAACCGGTTCCGTTCGGCGGCGGTGGACGTCAACGAGTTCCGCTACGAGGTCCACAGCAAAGTGGACGGACGGTGGACACGCACCGACGTGCTGGACCTGGGACCCGCCCATCCCGGGGAGGAACGGGCCCACGACTACCGCGTCGACAACGAGGTGTTCACCCGGGACCGCCTGCTGGCCCGGTTCCCCGTGGACGAACGGGAGGTCGCCGCCTCCGACGAGATCCTCGCCGACACCCGACTGCGCGTCAGCTTCGACGGCCGCACCACGGTGGACGCGCCGATCGGGGAGTTCTTCGGCACCGGCCTGGGCGAGTACGACGTACGCAGGCTGATGAGTTCGGTGGACGCCGGGCGTGGGTGGTACGTCTCCTGGTGGCCGATGCCGTTCCGCGCCGAGGCGGAGATCGAACTGGTCAACAACGGATCGGTGCCCATCCGCACGGCCACGCTCGAAGCCACCACCTCCGCGCGGAAGGCGGCGGGCACGGCGCGTGAGGGATACTTCCACGCCACGCACCGCGCCGGGCACACCCGACCCGGATCCGACTGGACGTTCCTCGACGTGGAGGGCAGCGGAACCTTCCACGGGGTCACCCACACCATGCGCGGGCGGATCCCGCCGGGGACGCGGGCGCGGGCGGAACGCCCCCGCTCGCTGCCGTCCCCCCGGGCGAACCAGCGCAACTATCTGGAGGGGGACGAGCGGTTCCACGTCGACGGCTCGGCCACCCCCTCGTGGCACGGCACGGGTACCGAGGACTTCTACGAGTCCGGCTGGTACTTCCGGGGCGGCACCACCTTCACCATGCCCCTGGCGGGCAGCCCGGCCTACGAGCGCTCCGGGGACGGGTGCCGCTACGACTGCACCGGGGCCTACCGGCTGCTGCTGCCCGACGCCGTCCCGTTCCGCAAGCACCTGTTGGCGGGCATCGAACACGGCCCGGCCAACAACGAGCCGGGAGTGTACAGCTCCACCGCGTACTGGTACGGCGACTCGACCCCCAGCACGAGTGTCACCGACCGGGTGGAGACCGCCGACCGGCTGAACCGTCTGGTGCACCACTACCGGGCCGAGGGCGAGTCGGTGCGGAAGCTGACCGCCACCTTCGAGGGTGATGTGGACCCGGGTCCGCACCGCCACTCCACCACCTCGACCACCGGCGGGATCGAGTTCCGGGTCCGGATCGACCCGGAGAACACCGGGGTGCGGCTGCGTCGCCTCAGCGACCAGTTCCACAGTGGCCAGCGGGCCGTGGTGCGGGTCGACGGCCGGACGGTGGGGACCTGGTCCCAGCCGCTCGGGAACAGGAGCCACCGTTGGTTGCAGGACGTCTTCGACGTGCCCGCCGAGTTCACGGCGGGGAAGACCTCGCTGCGCGTGAGACTGACCCCGGCCGAGGACGCGCCGCCGTGGTCGGCCGCGCGGTACACGGTGTTCTCCCACGGCACCGACTGACCGTCCCCGCCGAGGCCCCGGAGAGCGGATCAGCCGGGGTGGCTGCTGGCTCGGGCGATCAGTCGCGCGGAGAGGGTGGTGGTCGTGTTCCCGCGCCGACGCTCCCCGATGCGGTCGAGCAGCAGCTGGGCACCCACCGTCCCGATGTCGTAGGCGGGCTGGGCCACCACGGACAGCGGTGGGTCCAACAGTCCAGCCCAGGGGGCGTCGTCGAACGCCACCATTCCCACGTCGTCGCCGGCGCGCAGCCCCTTCTCCGCGAGTGTCTCCATCACTCCCAGGGCCATGACGTTGTTGGCGACCAGCAGCGAGTCCGGAGGGTGCTCGGTGTCCAGCAGCTCCTGCGCCGCCCGTCGCGCACCCGCCGCCCGGAACTCGCACCTGCGGACCAGCCGTTCCGAGTCGTGCTGTCCCACGGCCCGCAGCCCGCGCAGGTAGCCGTCGAGGCGTTCCTCGGCGGTGGGCACTCCCCGTGGGCCGGTGATGCACCCGGGGCGGCGGTACCCGCGTTCGACGAGGTGGCGGGTGGCCTGCTCGGCGGCCGACCTGGTGTCCACCAGCACCGTGTCCCCGCCCGCGTCGGGAAGCGGACGGTCCAGTGCCACGAAGGGAATGCGGGAGCCGCTGAGCAACTCGGAGCCGGAGGTCCGTCCGGTGGGCGACAACAGGATTCCCGCCACTCTCTCCTGCAACGCCACGGACACGTAGGAGCGTTCCTTGTCCGGGTCGTCGTCGGAGTTGCACAGCACCACCGAGTAGCCGGCGGAGTGGGCCACGTCCTCCACGCCCCGGGAGATGGCGGTGAAGAACGGGTTCTCCACGTCGGAGATGATCAGGGCCAGCACGGGCGTCTTCTGCCTCCGCAGGTTCCGCGCGGGTCCGTTGGGGCGGTAACCGAGTTCCTCGGCGGCGGTGAGCACCCGTGCAACCAGTTCGGAGTCCACCGTGTCCTTGCCGTTCAGCACGCGGGAGACGGTGGCGGTGGACACCCCGGCCCGCTCGGCCACCTCGTTGATGGTCGTCACAGTCGTCGCTCCTTCCGCGAGCCGTGTTGACACCCGCCCGGAACGAGAATAACTTCCGAGAAAACGATTACCAGGACACGTGGGCCGTTCGGAAACGGAATCGTTTCGTGCCCCGAGGGGGGACGGCCGTCGTCTCCGACCGGGGTTTGGGGTTGCCGTGGCTCGTATCGGCGTGCTCAGCGTTTCGGACGGCAGGGATCACGTACACGCCAGGAACGCGGACTTCGTCCGGCGCAAGCAGTCCGAACTGGTCGCCTCCCTGCGGTCGGCCGGACACGAGGTTCTCGAGGTGGCCGAGCCGCTGTCCTCCGGGCCGGAGGCCACGGGCGCGGCGCGCCGCGTGGCCGCCGCCGGGGCGGATCTCACCGTGCTGTACTACGCGGTGTGGGCCTTTCCCCGGTTCACCATGCTCGCGGCCGGGGAACTGGATACCCCGTTGGCGCTGGTGGCCAGCACCGACCCCACCGAACCGGGCCTGGTGGGGATGCTGGCGGCCGGAGGGGCGCTCGACCAGGTGGGACGTGGGCACCACCGACTCTGGGGTGAACCGGGCGACGCGGAGCTGGCGGCCGACATCGGGGCGCTGGCCACCGCCGCCTCGGCCGTGGCGGGACTGCGGGGATGCACGTTCGGCCGTTTCGGTGGCCGCCCCATGGGCATGAACACGGCGGTGGCCAACACCGACCAGTGGCAGCGGCTGTTCGGGGTGGACGTGGAGGAGATCGACCAGTACGAGCTGGTGCTGCGGGCGCGGCACGCCGAGCAGGGGGAGGTGGACACGGCGCGTGAGTGGCTGGAGCGCCACGCGGGCGCGGTCCACTACGACGGGGACAAGCTCACCCCGGAACTGCTCGAACGTCAGATCCGCTCCTACCTGGCGGTGCGGGAGATCATCGCCGAGCGGGGCCTGGACTTCTCGGGGATCAAGGCCCAGCCGGAGCTGACCGAGAACTTCGCCACCATGGACGTCACCGAGGCCCTGCTCAACGACCCCTACGACTGGAACGGGCCGAAGCGTCCGCACGTCTGCGCCACCGAGGCCGACATGGACGGGGCGCTGACCATGAAACTGTTCGGACACGTCTCCGGCACGCCGGTGCTGTTCGCCGACGTGCGGCACTACCATCCCGAGCGTGACCTCTGGGACCTGTGCAACTCGGGCCAGCACGCCACCTGGTTCGCGGCGCGCAGCGACGACCCCGCCGTGAACCTGGCCAAGGTCGAGCTGTTCCCCGAGGTGTTCTTCTTCCCCGCGGGCGGAGCCTCGGTGCGGCACGTGGCCGCCCCCGGCACGATGACCCTGGGCAGGCTCACCCGCAGCGACGGGAACTACCGGATGCAGTTGGTGCTCGGCGAGTTCGTGGAGCCGGACGCGGAGACCACCGAGGAACTGATGCGGCTGTCCACACCGGAGTGGCCGCACGCCTTCGCCAGACTCGACGTCACGGCCGAGACCTTCCTGTCCCGGTTCGGGGCGAACCACATCCACGCGGTTCCCGGTGACCACCGGGCGGAGCTGCGGGCGGTGGCCGAACAGCTCGACATCGAACTGGAGGAGTGGACCCGTGGGTGAGCGCCGAGCGGGCCACGCACTGACCGCCAGGGACGGAGAACGCGGATGGCCGACGTGACGCTGCTGGGCATCGACATCGGCACCTCCGGCTCGAAGGGGGTGCTGACCACCGCCACCGGCAAGGTGCTCGCCCGGGCCGAGCGCGGGCACGCCACGCGGTACCCCCGGCCGGGGTGGGTGGAGCACGACCCGGAGGAGATCTGGTGGAACGACTTCACCGGCCTGGTCGGCGAGCTGCTGACCGCCGCCGAGGGGCGGACCCTGGCCGGGCTCGGCCTCAGCGGTATCGGACCGGTGCTGGTGCCCGCCGACGAGCGGGGTTCTCCGCTGCGTCCGGCGATCCTGTACGGGGTCGACACCAGGGCCACCGCCGAGATCGCCGAGCTGGAGGAGGAGCTCGGCGCTACGGAGATCCTGCGGCACGGGGGCTCCGCGCTGAGCAGCCAGGCGGTCGGGCCGAAGATCCGTTGGCTGGCCAAGCACGAACCCGAGGTGTACCGGAACACGTCCACACTGCTGATGTGCGGTTCCTACCTGGTGCACCGGCTCACCGGCCACTACGTGCTCGACCACCATTCGGCCAGCCAGTGTGATCCGATCTACGACCTGCGTGGCCGCCGTTGGTTTCCCGAGTGGGCCGAACGGGTGGCCCCCGGGATCGAGCTGCCCGAACTCGCCTGGCCCACCGAGGTGGTGGGACACGTCGGTCGGCAGGCGGCGGCCGAGACCGGGTTGCCCGAGGGGTTGCCGGTCACGGCGGGAACCGTGGACGCCTGGGCCGAGGCAGCCAGCGTCGGCGTGCGGGAGCCGGGTGATCTGATGCTGATGTACGGCACCACGATGTTCTTCGTGCAGGTGGTGCGCGAGCCGCTGGCCCACCCGGCACTGTGGAGCACCCGGGGTGCCTACCCGGACACCTACACGCTGGCGGCCGGAATGGCCACCTCGGGGGCGGTGACCGACTGGATGCGGGGACTGTTCGGCGGCGAGTTCGGTGAACTGCTGCGGGCCGCCGCCGAGGTTCCGCCGGGAAGCCGGGGGCTGTTGCTGCTGCCCTACTTCGCGGGGGAACGCACACCGGTGTTCGACCCGGACGCGCGGGGGACGGTGTGTGGGTTGACCACCGCGCACGGACGTGGCGAGTTGTACCGGGCCGCGTTGGAGGGCATCGCCTACGGGGTGCGGCACAACCTCGAGGTCATGGCCGACTCCGGGGCAGCGGCCGAACGACTGGTCGCGGTGGGCGGCGGCACCACCGGTGGGCTGTGGACCCGCATCGTCTCCGACGTGACCGGCAGGCCGCAGTCGATCCCCGCGGAGACGGTCGGGGCCTGCTACGGCGACGCCCTGCTGGCCGGGGTGGCCACGAACACGGCGGTGGACCCGCGGAACTGGAACCCGGTGGTCGACACGGTCGAACCCGACGAGGCTGCCACCGCCCGCTACGCCGAGTTCTACCGGCACTACCGGAAGCTGTACGAGAACACGATGGACACCGCGCACTTCCTGGCCGAGCAGCAGCGCCGCGTCGGGTGACGGCGGGAGCGGACCGAGATCCTAGTTGCCTTCGGCTCCGTCGACCGCGATGGACTCCGTGTCCCGCTTCACCCGGTCGGTCTCGGTCGCGTCGGAGAGTTCCACCAGCGGCTGGACCGCCCCGCGGAAGTTCTCCAGCGCGTCCAGTTCCCTGCGCCGCGCCGAGACGAAGCGTTGCAGGTGTGTGCTGGACAGGTTGACGGCCTCCACCGCCGAACCGGCCGCCCGTTGGGCGCGCACCGCCTGGGCACGGACCTGCTCGATGTCCTCGCTCAGGGCGTGTTCCGTGGCGGCGAACACGGCGGCCGAGGCGATCACGGCGAAACCGGTGGGTCCACAGAGGAAGATCCTCCGTTCCAGCAGCCACGACAGCAGGTTCGGATCCGTGTCCAGGGCCGCCACCACGGCCGCGTCGGAGGGCACGAACATGACCGTCCCGTACACGGCGTCGGCCCACCGCCGGTAGTCCTTGCTGGCCAGTTCGTTCGCCCGGGCACGGATGTTCTTGGCGTGCACCCGCAACGCCTCGTTGCGCTCCTCGGGGTCGTCGGTTTCCACCGCCTCGGTCCACACCGCCAGGCTGGCTTTCGCGTCCACCGGAACACGGCGGCCTCCGCCCACCGTGAGCACCAGGTCGGGACGTGCGGCCCCTCCACCGGCTATGTCGGTCTGCTGGGTGAAGTGGATGCCCTCCCGCAGACCCAGGGCGGTGGCGGTGCGCACCAGCGCCTGTTCGCCGAGTTCGCCGCGTCCCTGCGTCGAGGAGAACGTGATCTCGTAGCGGCGCAGGGCCTCCTGGTGCTGGGCGCTGCGGGAACGTTCGGCCTCCAGCATCCGGAGGGCGTCGTCGGCGCGGCGCGCGTTGTCGGTGTAGAGCCGCCACAGCATCGCCAGCGCCCCGGCCAGCACCAGCACGGCCACGCCGAGCACGACTCCGAGAAATCCCGTTCCCACGAGCACTCCTTCCGGCTTTCGCCGATGGTGGTTGTCGATCCTTCCGCCCGATTCTCGGTGTCGAGAACGTTTCGGGACGGTGTTCCGTCGATCGTGCCCGACGGTTTCGCCCTGTGGGGTGAGTTCCGCGGGGTGCGTTCCACCGGGGTCTCCGGACTGCCGGGATCGGTCGATAACGTTTCCGCCATGCGCCTGCTGCACACCTCCGACTGGCACATCGGCCGGACCTTCCACGGGCACGACCTGCTGGAGGAGCAGTGGCGGGTGCTTTCCGAGGTGGCCGAGCTGGTCCGTTCCGAAGGGGTGGACGTGGTCGTGGTCGCCGGGGACCTCTACGATCGCTCGGTGCCCTCCGGCGAGGCGGTCCAGCTGTGCGTGGACGTGCTGGAGCGCATCCGGAAAGCGGGGGCGCGGCTGGTGGTCACCCCGGGAAACCACGACTCGCCGCAGCGTGTCGGGGCGTTCGCCGAGTTCGCCGCGGCGGGCGGGCTGCACCTGCACACCAGGACCTCGCGGCTGCACGAGCCCACGGTGCTCACCGACGAGCACGGGCCGGTGGCCTTCTACGGGCTGCCCTACCTGGAACCGGATCCGGCGCGGCAGGTGCTGCGCGGCACCCCGGCCCCCGGCGCTACCGAGGAGGACATAGCACGGGGGCACGAGGCCGTGCTGCGGGAGGCGATGAACCGGGTGCGCGGCGAGCTGGCCACCCGCCCGGGCACGAGGTCGGTGGTGCTGGCCCACGCGTTCGTCTCCGGGGCGGAGAGCAGTGACTCGGAACGCGACATCACCGTGGGCGGGGTGGATCGGGTTCCCGCCCACGTGTTCGAGGGGGTGGACTACGTGGCCCTGGGGCACCTGCACGGCCCGCAGCGCGTGTCCGAACGGGTGCGTTACTCGGGCAGTCCACTGGCCTACTCGTTCTCCGAGGCACGGCAACGCAAGTCGGTGTGGCTGGTCGACCTGGACGAACAAGGGCTGGGGGCGGTGCGCCGCCACGAGCTTCCCGTGCCCCGGGAACTGGCCACCCTGGAGGGAGAGTTGGACAACCTGCTCCAGGACCGGCAGTACGAGCCGTTCGTGGACTGCTACGTCTCCGCCGTGGTCACCGACGAGTCCCGGCCGTTGGACGGGATGCGCAGACTGCGGAGGCGCTTCCCCTACGCGGTGCACATGGAGTGGCGCCCCGCGGAGGGAAGGGCCCGGGCGCCGCTGCGCTACTCGGAGGCGGTGCGCGGACGGGACGAACGGCGGATCGTGCGGGACTTCGTGACCAACTGCCGGGGGACGGAACCGTCCGAGTCGGAGTGCGCACTGCTGGACCGCGCCCTGGACGAGGTGGGGGCCTCGGAGGTGCGGCGGTGAGACTGCACCGGCTGGAGCTGTCGGCCTTCGGCCCGTTCCGGGACCGGCAGGTGGTCGACTTCGACGAACTCGGCGCGGACGGGCTGTTCCTGCTGCACGGGGACACCGGCGCGGGCAAGACCACCGTGCTGGACGCGATCGTGTTCGCCCTCTACGGCGAGGTCCCCGGGGCGCGCAACCAGGCCAAGGCGCTGCGCTGCGACACGGCCGAGCCCGGGGCGCGGACCTGGGTGGCTCTGGAGCTGAGCGTGCGGGGACACCGGCTGCGGCTGGAACGCAACCCCGAGTACCGCAGGCTGAAGAAGGACGGCTCCGGCCACACCGACGTGCAGCACAGTGTCTCACTGTCCTGGCTGTCCCAGCCCCCCGAGGGGGAACCCCGGGAGGGGTTGACCCGCGCGCGGGAGGTGGGCCAGACCGTGCGGCGCCTGCTGGGGATGAGCGCCGAACAGTTCTGCCACGTGGCCCTGCTGCCCCAGGGCGACTTCGCCAGGTTCCTGCGGGCCGACGCCGGGCAGCGCGCCGACCTGCTGGAGCAGCTGTTCGGTACGGGCCGCTACTCCGAGGTGGAACGCTGGTTCAAGGAGACCCGGCAGCTGCGTGGTGGGGAGCTGGAACGTGTCCGGGCCGAGGCCGACCGGCTGGTGGCGCGGATCACCCAGGTGGCGGGCGGGGAACCGGACGTCGGTGAGGACCGGGTGCGGTGGCTGGACGACCTCGAGAAGGACCTCGTCCGACGCGGGGAGAACGCCCGCGCCGAGCACCGGCGGCTGGACCGGGAGCGGGAGCGGGCCGAGCGGACCCTGACGGCACGGCGGGAACTCGCGGACAAGGTGGACAGAGTCCGCAGGGCCACCGCCGAGCTCACCGAACTCTCCGGACAGGAGGAGACCGTCCGGCGGTGCGAGGCCGAACTCGACGCGGCCCGCCGTGCTGTGGCGGTGGTCAACGCCGACCGGGAGTGGGAGACTGGTCTCCGGCGTCTGCGGGAGTGCGAACGACTGCTGCGCCAGGCCCGCACCGAGTGCCCCGACGTCGACGCCACGCGGGAGGCCGAGCCCGCGGAGACGCTGCGCGCACGGGCCGTGGAGCTGCGGGAGGAGGCGGCCGTGCTCGCCGAGCGGGAGGCCGAGGCCGAACAGCAGCACCACGACCAGCGCCGGGTCGCCGAGCTGGAGGAGGAGATCGCCGCCGACTCCGCCGCGGACGCGGAACTGGCCGAGCGCCAGCGCCAGCTGCCCGAGGAGATCGAACGGGCCCGTGCCCGCTCGCAGGAGGCGGAACAGGCCCCGCAAAGGCTGGAGACGCTCACCGCGCGGTGTGCTGAGCTGGAGGAAGCACTGCGGGTGGCGCGGGAGCTTCCCGAGGCGGACGCGCGGTGCGCCGAGGCCCGGCTGCGGGCCCAGCGGGCTGTGGACGAGCACCAGACCGCGCGGCAACACCTCCAGGACGTGCGGGAACGCCGACTCGCCGGTATGGCGGCCGAGCTGGCCGGGGACCTGTGCGAGGGCACGGCCTGTCCCGTGTGCGGGGCCACCCGACACCCGGATCCGGCCGACCCGGCGGAGCAGTCGGTCGGGGCCGAGGACGAGCGGCGGGCCCGCGAGGCCGAGGCGCTCGCCCAGCGCCGCCGCGACGAGGAACGCGCGGCGCTGGAGGAGGCCGAGCGGGAGTGCGCGCGGCTGCGTGAACAGCTGGCCGACAGGACGGAGGCCCCGCTGCGCGAGGAGTACGAGCGGGCCAGCGCCGAACGGGCCGAACTGGAGGAGTTGGTCGAGCAGCGCCACACCCGCGCCGAACGTCTCGCGGAGCTGGAGGCCGACGTCGAGCGGGTGAACGGCGACCGCGTCGAACTCGCCAACCGGATCAGCGCCAACCGGTCCGCGCGGGACTCGCTGCTCGCCACGATCGAACAACGGCGACAACGGTTGCGGGCGGCGCGGGGCGAGTTCGACACGGTCGCGGCGCGGCGGAACAGCCTGATCGACCGGGCCGAACACCTCGACCGGGTCGCCACGGCCGGCGACGAGCACGAGCGGGCCCTGGAGTGGGAGGCCGAACAGCGGCGGGCCCGCGAGCGGGTGGCCGTCGAGAACGGCTTCGCCACCGCCGAGGAGGCCCTGGGGGCGGCACGCGAGCAGCGGCGGATCGACGAGGTGGACGAGTGGCTGGCGAGGGTGCGGCGCCGGGAGGCCGCGGCCAGGGCCACGTTGGACGAACTCGCCGGGGTGGACCCCGAGGCCGAGGTGGACGTGGAGGGGGCCGCCGCGGAGGCCGAACGGGCGCGGCTGCGGGCCGAGGAGGCGGGCACCGTGGCCGCCGACCTGGAACGCCGCGCCGCCGAGATCGCCGAGCTCGGTGGTGAACTGCGCCGGGTCCACGCCCGGCTCGAACCGGTCGAGGCGGAGTTCGCCGAGCTGGACGCGTTGACCGACGTGGTCAACGGGCAGGGGCAGAACGCGCGCCGCATGACCCTGCGTTCCTACGTGCTCGCGGCCCGGTTGGAGCAGGTCGCCGAGGCGGCCACCGTGCGACTGCGGCACATGAGCGACGGTCGTTACTCCTTCGAGCACTCCGACGAGCAGGGCCCGCACGGCAAGCGGGGCGGGCTGGACCTGCGGGTGCGCGACGACTACTCGGGGCGCAGCCGCTCGACGAGGACCCTCTCCGGGGGAGAGACCTTCCTGGCCTCGTTGTCCCTGGCGCTGGGACTGGCGGACGTGGTCGGTGCCGAGGCCGGGGGAGCGATGTTGGACACGTTGTTCATCGACGAGGGTTTCGGAACCCTCGACGGGGATACACTCGATCTGGTGATGGACGCGTTGGACGAACTCCGCGCCGGGGGCCGGGTGGTGGGCCTGGTCTCGCACGTGGACGAGCTGCGGCAGCGCATCCCGGTGCGGCTGCGGGTGCGCAAGTCCCGCAGCGGTTCGTCGTTGGGGATCGAGTCCTGAGCACGGTCGGTCGGCAGCCGGAAGGCCCCGTGCACGCGGCAGCGCCCCGGTTTCCCGCCCGTGCCGCGGTGAACGCCGCTCGCGCACAGGAAACGAACGACGCGGACCCCGGTGGTGGGGTCGGAAAGGTCGAGACATGTCCGAGCTGTCCGCCATGCTGGAGATCCACGATCCGGACGCCCGTCGTCGGCGCATCGTCGACACCCTCGTCGAGACGTTCTCGGATCTGATGCGGAACAAACCGGCGGCCTTCCGCACCAAGTTCCGCAAGATGGCGGCTTCCCCCTTCGCCTTCTACCGGGGAACGGCGTGCCTGTTCTACTCCGACGTGGCCCGGATGAGCGACCCGTGGGCGGACGAACGCACCGGGCGGGTGTGGATCCAGGGCGACCTGCACGCGGAGAACTTCGGCACCTACATGGACGGCGAAGGCGTGCTCGTCTTCGACGTCAACGACTTCGACGAGGCCTACCTGGGCCACTTCACCTGGGACCTGCAACGCTTCGCCGCCAGTCTCGCGCTGATCGGCTGGAGCAAGGCGCTGCCGGACGACGACATCGAGAGCTTCGTCACCGGGGCCACGCGTTCCTACATCGACCAGGTGCGTCGTTTCGTCGAGGGCGGCAACGACGCGGCGTTCTCCCTGAACCTGCGCACCACCGACGGCCCGATCCGCGAGGTGCTGCGGCAGGCGCGGCTGCGCAGCAGGTCGGGCCTGCTGGACCGGGAGACCGAGACCGAGGGGTTCGACCGCCGTTTCCGCGACGGCCCCGGCGTGCGCAGGCTCCCCGAGCAGGAGTACGAACGCGTCCTCGACGCCTACCGGCGCTATCTCACCACCATCCCGCAGGACAAGAAGATGAGCGAGATCGCCTACGGGGTCAAGGACATCGTGGGCCGCAGCGGTTTCGGGATCGGCAGTGCCGGGCTGCCCGCCTACAGCCTGCTGCTGGAGGGCGAGAACGAGGCGCTGGAGAACGACCTGATCCTGTCCATGAAGCAGGCCAACGTGGCCGCCCCCGCCGCCGTGGTCCCCGACGAGCGGATCCGGCAGTACTTCCGACACCACGGTGAGCGCACCGCCCTGTCCCAACGGGCGTTGCAGGCCCATGCCGACGCGCTGCTCGGCTACACCGACATCGACGGGGTGGGCTACGTGGTCTCCGAGGTCTCGCCCTACGTCTCCGACCTGGACTGGAGCGAGCTGACCGAGCCGGACGAGATCCGGCCCGTGGTGGACTACCTGGGGCGGGCCGTGGCCAAGATCCACTGTGTCTCCGACTCCGACTCCGACCAGACCCTGGTTCCGTTCCAGACCGAGAACGCGATCCTGAAGGTGCTGG
This sequence comes from Actinopolyspora mortivallis, assembly GCF_003001495.1. Classification (GTDB taxonomy): domain Bacteria; phylum Actinomycetota; class Actinomycetes; order Mycobacteriales; family Pseudonocardiaceae; genus Actinopolyspora; species Actinopolyspora mortivallis_A. The sequence continues at coordinate 221,403 of NZ_PVSR01000002.1, read as the reverse complement.
ACGGCCGCGAGGACGAGTTCGCCGAGTGGCTGTGCCGGTTCGCGATGGAGTACGCCGACGTGGTGCGCGACGACTACCGGCTGTTCGTGGACGCCTTCCGGCACGGCGAGATCGGCAACGTCTCCGCCACGCGCGCGTGAGTCGAAGGCCCCGTGCGTCCCGTGGTGGGCACGCACGGGGCGGGTCAGCGTCGTTCGTGGTCGAGCAGCCGTGCCTTGAGGTCGGTTCCCCAGCGGAAGCCGCCGAGCGAACCGTCCCCGCGCAGCACCCGGTGGCAGGGCACGAACAGGGCGGCGGCGTTGTTCGCGCAGGCCGCGGCGGCGGCCCGGGCGGCTCGGGGACTGCCGGCCAGTTCCGCGTAGCGCCCGTAGGTGACGGTGCTGCCCGCCGGGACGCGGCGCAGGATCTCCCAGGCGTGCTGGCGGAACGCTCCGGAGCGCTGGCGCACGGGAATCCCGTCGACCGCCTCCGGATCTCCCGCGTGGTAGCGGATCACGGCGCTGCTCACCTCGCCGAGGTCGGTGCTCCGCCGGAGCTCGGTGGGACGCAGCGGCGCCGCGACCAGCGGGAGCAGTTCCTCCACCCCGGCGGTCCAGCCGGAGGCCAGTACGGCTCCCTGGTGGTCGACGAGGACGGTGAACGGGCCGAAGTCGGTGTCGTGGGTGGTCCAGTGGGCGATCATGTCGTTTTCCCTTCGCGAGGACGGTGTTCGTCGGATGGGGTCGCGGTGTCCGGGCGGGGGGCGTCCGGTGCGCTCGTCTCCGTGGATTCGGCGATCCCGCGCAGGTGTTCGGCGGCGTAGGAGCGCCACGGGGACCAGGCGTGGGCGTGCCGCTCCAGGCGGTCCGCCTCCGTCGGCAGCCCCGACCGCCTCGCCCCGCGCAGCACCGCGTCGGTGAGGACGAGGGTGTCGGGTTCCCCGAGCACCCGGGTACTGATCCGTTCGGCCGTGCGGGCGGTGAGGCCGGGAACGCTCCGCAGCTCGGCACGCAGTTCCGTGCCCTCACGCCCTGGATGGAGGCGCAGCTGTCCCTCGGCGAGCCGTTCGGCCAGCTCGCGCACCGGCTCGTCCGCTGCCGTGGGGAACAGGTGGGCCGCCTGCTCGACCAGCTGCCGGGGGGTGGGGAACAGCCGGGCCGTGCCGCCCTCCGCCGTGGCCACCGTTTCGCCGAGTTCGGCGGCCCACCAGCCCGCCCGCAGCCGGGCCTGCCGGGGGGACAGTTGTTGACGCAGTACCGCGCGCAGCGCTGTTTCCGCCCCGTCGACGCTGCCCAGCATCCGTGTTCCGGGGGCGCCCGCCACGGCCTCCGCCAGGAACGGGTCGCGGCCGAGGGTCTCGTCCACGGCCACCGGATCGCAGTCCAGGTCCAGCAGACGTCGTAGCCTGTTCACCGCGCTGCCGAGGTCCCGCAGGTCGGTCAGGTGCAGCGTGGCGGCGACGTGAGCGGGGGCCGGGGTCAGTTCGACGGTGCCGGTGCCGTGGGGCAGCCGCAGGGTGCGGCCGTAGTGGCCGGTCGAGCCCCACTCCACTCCGGGCACGGCTCGTGCGGTGAGCCGCCGCAGTGTCCCGGGGCCGTCGAAGGGCACGCGTGCGGGCAGCCGCAGCCGCAGCGTTCCGGCGGGAAGACCCGCAGTGGAGGGGCGTCTCGTCGCGCGGCGCAGCTCGGTGGGCGTGGCGGCGAAGACCTCGCGGACGGTGTCGTTGAACTGCCGCAGGCTGGCGAAACCGGCGGCGTGGGCGATGTCGCCGAAGGCGAGTCCGGTCCGTTCGATCAACAGCCGCGCGGTGTGGGCCCGGTGCGCGCGGGCCAGGGCGAGCGGCCCTGCCCCCAGCTCCTCGGTGAGCACCCGGTTGAGGTGTCTGGGGGAGTAGCCGAGTCGGGCGGCGAGTCCCCCCACCCCTTCCCGGTCCACGGTGCCGTCGTCGATCAGGCGCACGGCCCTGCCGGCCAGGTCGGCCCGCAGGTTCCACTCGGGCGAGCCGGGTACGGCGTCGGGCAGGCAGCGCTTGCAGGCCCGGTATCCGGCCTGCTGGGCGGCTGCCGTGGTGGGGAAGAACGCGATGTTGTCGGTTTTGGGGGTGCGCGCCGGGCACGAGGGGAGGCAGTAGATGCCGGTGCTGCGCACGGCGGTGACGAAGCAGCCGTCGAACCGGGGGTCGCGGGAGGCGACGGCCCGGTACGCCTGTTCGGTGGTGACCAGCACGTCTCCGATCCTCCCACTGCCGGTGGGGGAGCACTGGCGGAAATCGGACACGGTGGTGCCGGGGTGGGACCGTCCTCGGGGCGGGACCGAGGACGGCGTGCTTCACGAATGGGTGGTCGGTGGTCGCGGGGTCGTTCTCACCGGATCAGCACAGGATGATCCGGTCCAGATAGGGGCTGATTCCTCGGGAGACGTTCTTGCGTGTCTGACCCGGGCGAATGGAGAAGCACCTGCTGTCGGCGCCCCGGGCCATGATGAGTTTGATCCGGTAGTAGCGCTTGCACTCGTTGGTGACCCAGACCGTGGTGTACACCTTTCCCTTGTCCTGGCGGTCCGTGATGCACTTGGGGGCGGTGGTCTCCTTCGCGGAGACGGCCGTTTCGGCGGAGTGCGCGGACGGTGCGGCCGTGGCAGCGGGGAGGGCACCCAGCGCTGTGATCCCGGAGAGGGCGAGCGCGGCCAGCGCGGCGGAGAAACGGGGAGTGGACACGGGAACCTCCTGGAATGCTCGGGTGATCGTGATGCGCCGACGGATTCCCGTCGGGTGGAGCGGAACTTCCGGGATGATTCTGTTCCGTTCTTTCCTCCGTGGGGAGAGTGATTTCCGGAAATCACCCGAAGGGGAATGACCGGAATTGCTTTCGCGGGAAAACACTGTCCGCGCGGGTGAATCAGCGGCGACTCGCTTGACGGGGGCGAAAACGCCGTCCCCGGCGGGGTTCGGGAGTTCTTCCGGGGCCGCGCCGGACTGCGAACCGGGCCGGAAGGTCGTACCGTTTCGACCATGACGAGGGGGATGTACGTCAGACGCGTGGTGGGGGCCGCCGCGGCGGCCGTGGCGCTGCTGCTCGGTGCGGCCTGCGACGACACCGGCGGCGGGGGCGAGCAGCAGGAGCAGGAACAGGAGGACGGCGAGCAGGACGACGGGGGCTACTGAGCTCCGCCGGGGTTCCGCGTGTGACCGACGGTCACCGGTGTTGGCCCGACCGTCTGACCGTGATCGTGGGCGGGCTCCTAGACTTGGGCAGCTGTGAGCCTCACTCTCGGAATCGTCGGCCTGCCCAACGTGGGCAAGTCCACCCTGTTCAACGCGCTGACCCGCAACGAAGCCGTCGCGGCGAACTACCCGTTCGCCACCATCGAACCCAACGTCGGTGTGGTCCCGCTGCCGGACCAGCGGTTGGACAAGCTCGCCGAGATGTTCGAGTCCGCCCGCACCGTGCCGGCCACGGTCTCGTTCGTGGACATCGCCGGCATCGTGCAGGGGGCCTCGGAGGGGCAGGGGCTGGGCAACCAGTTCCTGGCCAACATCCGGGAGGCGGACGCGATCTGCCAGGTCATCCGCGTGTTCGACGACTCGAACGTGGTTCACGTCGACGGGCAGGTGAACCCGTCCAGTGACATCGAGACGATCAACACCGAGCTGATCCTCGCCGACCTGCAAACCCTGGAGAAGGCGCTGCCCCGGTTGGAGAAGGAGGCGCGCACCAAGAAGGAGCGCAGGCCCGCCGTGGAGGCCGTGCAGGCGGCCAAGGAGGTCCTGGAGGAGGGGCGCACCCTGTTCTCCGCCGGCAAGGGGCGGGAGGTTCCCGAGCTGGCCGAGCTGAACCTGCTGACCACCAAGCCCTTCCTGTACGTGTTCAACTGCGACGAGGGCGTGCTCGCGGACAAGGACCGGCTCGCCGAACTGCGCGAGCTGGTCGCCCCGGGCGACGCGGTGTTCCTGGACGCCAAGGTCGAGTCGGAGCTGGTGGAGCTCGACGAGGAGTCGGCCCGGGAGCTGCTGGAGTCGGTGGGTCAGGAGGAGCCGGGGCTGAATGCCCTGGCCAGGGCCGGTTTCCACACCCTCGGTTTGCAGACCTTCCTCACCGCCGGGCCGAAGGAGGCCCGTGCCTGGACGATCCGGCAGGGCGCGACCGCGCCGGAGGCGGCCGGGGCCATCCACACCGACTTCCAGCGCGGCTTCATCAAGGCCGAGATCATCTCGTACGAGGAGCTGGTGGAGGCGGGCTCGATGAACGCCGCCCGCTCGGCGGGCAAGGTCCGCCTCGAAGGCAAGGAGTACGTGATGCAGGACGGCGACGTGGTCGAGTTCCGCTTCAATGTGTAGCGGGTGACATACCACCACGTCGCTGACCTGGCAAACAGGCAGGTCAGGAGGGGTCCGACTCTTCGGGGTCGGGCTCCTTGGTGCTCCTGTGGGACGACTTCATGGGGCATCTATATCCTCCTCTTATTCGAACACAGGTGCCGTGTTCTACTGACTTGAACTCGTCGACTCGACCAGGGGACTTGGTTTGCCCCGCCGTCGTACAGCTCCCTCTCACAGCGTTCTGGCCCGTCCCGCGAAGGGCAGCCTGACCGGAAGACGGCTCCGCTCGGTTACGGAATGCTGGCGACGGTCTGTGTCTACATGGGGGTCCTGTCCATGGTGGACGAACCTGTATCCGAGGAGTCCGCGAGCGCGACCACCTCGGCTCCGGACACCTTCACCCCTGATCAGGCGGACAGCGACACCAGGGCACGCCCCGTCCCCGGCGTCTACAGCAAGGATGAGCAGGACGGCTACGTCCCCACGTATTTCGACGGCGAGGGTGGCATTGCCGGCGTGCCGGTGACAGAGGAACAGCGTCAGGCGGTCATCGAAGAGGCCATACGGCGCGGGATGAGTGCGAAGAGGGCCTACGCCTTGGCGTACGGCGATGGATGTTCCGAGCCGCCCACCAAGACGAAGGAGATGGGAAAGAGGGCGAAGAGAGTCCCTGAATTCAGCGCTGCTGGGGAAGCGCGCCCCTTGTATCGAGAGGTCGCCCCAAACATGCGGCACGACGACGATCGCGTGGCCGATGGGGAGACGGCGAAGATGAGAGGGCACACCCACAACGCGCCGGCCGGGCCGAAGACAACGGGGGCGAAGGCGGGCATATTGGGGATACGCGCTCAGCGCAGGGCGACGACGTGGAGGCGGAGACGCTCAAGGACGAGGGCGACGAGAGGAAGTTCTACGATTTCGTCCCGGGCACATAGGGGAGAAGCTCCCCGAGCCGGTCCGGGAGAGCATTCGGCACCTGCTTCCGTTCCGGTCGTTCCTCTCGAACATCAGCCACCCCGGGACCGCGCCCGGATTCACGGTCTCGCCTCCGGGCAAGATGACCGACACAGTCACGGTTACGGGACGATCTCAGGTGAGCGCGAGCGCAGAAGTCACGGTCCAAGTCGAGATGCCCACAGAGCCAGTGAAGGGCAACTCGCACAGCACCGTCGCCGTCACCGTGAAGGCCCCTCGGAACGATGAGGTGCCCCGTCCCCGGACGTCGACACCCGTGGAAGACGCTGACGACGTGCCGCATGTCGCGGTGAGCGAGACGGTTGATGCCGTTCTTTCCTCCGAGGGCCAGGATGCCTCGGAGGACGAGGACGACGGCGAAAATCGGGCGAGCAAACCTTCATCACTATGAGAGAACCCTCCTCCCCGGCCTCCTCTGGCGGCGGCTCGGGGAGGAGGCGTCCGCCAGTCGGGGACAGGCCATCCCAAGCGCTCGTCCTGGCTGGGAGACACTCAAACAACTCCTGCACCGCCTGAATTCCTGCACCGCCTGCGCGGCAATGTGGTGGAGAGGTGGCCGGGCCGACCGTATGGCGATCGAGCACCGCCAGGGCTTCGCGCAGTGGGGTCGGGCGGCTGGGGTGCAGCTCCGGAACGTCAAGTCGGCCTGGAAAGGCATGATGCGTAAGGCCTGCGTAGAGTCTGCGTAGGGCCGTCTCCCCGACCGGCGGTGCTCCTTTCAGATGAATCGCCGGATCAACTGGCTGCGTATGCCGCCCGGTTAGGTCACCCTGAGGGAAGTCAGGCATCCGCGTGCACCGTTCATCCCGGCTCCCCGTATCCGTGTCAACGCGCATCCGCTGCGTGGTGACGTTCCCTCACGCCGGCCGCCGTCGGTTGTGGTCGGCACTACCGACCATCCCCCTTCTCCGCTCTCTCTCAGGGAGGAAGCATCATGGCCACTATCACCGTTTCCGCGGCCAGAGGCCGCCGTCGTCTCGCGCTGTTCGCCGCGGCCCTGCTGACCGGGACCGGCGCCGCGTCGCTGGCGCTGGCCACCCCGGCCCAGGCCGCCGTGTGTACCGTCAACGGTGTCCCGCAAACCGACGTCAACGGCACCGTCAACGGTACCTCCGGAAACGACACCATCACCTGCGTGTTCCTGTCCGCAGGGGAAACCATCAACGGCCTCGCCGGCAACGACGAAATCAGAGTTCTCCAGTCCTATGGCGGCACGGTGGAAGGCGGCGACGGCGACGACACTGTCACTGTCGGAAGCCCCCCGCTTCCGGGCTGGACGGGCGTGGTCCGGGGCGGCCCCGGCAACGACTACCTCTACTCAGCGTATGGACTGGATGGCTTTACGCCCCTCGGGCCGGCGCGCCTCGAAGGCGGTGACGGTGACGACATCATCACCACCCCCGAGGCCATACGCGGTGGCAAGGTCCTGGGTGGTGGCGGCGACGACACCGTCAACGTGGACGAGATCCAGGACAGGGCCTCGGATGTGAGTGGAGGGGAGGGCAGTGACACCGTGCGCGTCCTTCGGCTCTCCGCGGGGACGGTGCACGGCGACGCCGGAGACGACCTCGTCGAGGGCATATCCCCGGGCGCGGCGGTGACCGTCAGAGACGGTGGCTTCGTCCATGGGGGCGCCGGAACCGACACCTGCCGTACCAGCCCCACCAGGGCGAACGACTGCGAAAACCACTGACTCACCGGCTGGGTGGACGCCCCGGACATGGCCCACGGCCGGGGACCCGGAACCGGGGCCGTGCGATCCAGCCCGGCCCGACAGGTACAGCGCGACCGCGGCGGCTCTGAATCGAAGCGCCCCGACCGCCCGAGACGGTGGAATCGAACGAGTCGGGGCCGATTGAGGGACGGACGGACACTTCCCGCGTCTCAGCCGATGGGTTTGGTGAGTTGCTGGATGTAGTGCCGAATGTGAGGCGGCATCTTCTCCAGTAGAGCATCCAGAGGAACGAGACGGAGTGCCTGACCCTCGCCGAGGGTCAGGTCACTCTCCTCATGTCTTCCACGTGATCCTCCGGTCAGTGAGGGGCGGCGCCCGGCGGTCCCACCGTGGCGCCGTGGTCATGCCTGGGGACGCTGTGCCGGGCGTCCGAGCTGCCAGACCTCCAAGCCCGCCGCGAGCCATGCTGCCGAGTCGACGGCGTTGCGCACAACGTGTAGGCCGCGCAGCCGGGATCCGGCGGGACACGTTGGACTCCCCGTGTCAGGGACCCCGTCCGAGTCCTCTCACCTCCGCTGGGGGGCACGAGCCTCGCCGGATCGACCGGAGTCAGTGACCGCGTTCGGTCCCGCTGTCGTCGCGTGCGGCCAAGGACGTGGGCGCGCGGTGGCGGGGTGGAAAGCCCGGCCGCCACGATGCTCGCGCCCGCGAGCAGAACCTCCCCCGACGAGGTGGCCGATTGCCCAGGGGTGCCGAGACTCCGTACAACGCGGCGAGCACGCCGACCGAGCCGTACCCGAATCCCCGCTCGCGCAGGAACAGAGCGAGGCGAGCGGTCCCGTTCCCTCCGGCAGGCGTCCGACGACATTGCTCGACAGCAGCCTTTTGACGGAGGACTCTCGGAACAGGTCGACGTAGGGACGCACTCGGTCTTCCTCCTGACCCGGTCAAGTGCCGGGAAAGTTCCAGAGATTCGACGTGGAATGGTTTTCCGGTGTCTTTCCGTTTTCCCGTCGTGCGGAATGATCCCGACTCTTTTCGCGCTCACTGTGAAACTGATGATCCGGGCGAGCGGGGCCGACGAACTCGCTGCCCGCTCGCACGAAGAGACGAGTCGTCCCGTGAGGTCTCACGCGACGGCGCTTCCGCTGGCGGGCGAGAGCGGGTACCGCTCTGTCGACACGAGACGGAATGTGACTTCCGACACGACAGTGGCATGTTGTGGTGCTCCTTCCGCGCCAGTCACTGTCCGAACACGACTTGTGCTACTCCACATTGGTCAATTAGCTTGTCCGACCGGGTGACGGTTGATCACCTGATCGGTCGATCAACCATGGTCGCCCTCCGAGCTGATCACGATCACGTTCGAGGCCGTACTGGGGCGAGTTCACTGGGGCGAGTTCCAAACGCGGGTGACCGACTGGTCTGACTGCGCGGGCAGGAATGTGTGACACGCGGCGAATTGGTGGTGTGTGGTGACGAGTACGGAGTCGGTTCCCGGTCCGCTGAACGGTGACGAGCAGTCGCCGTTGAGCCTGGGCACGGCGGCGGCGCGGAATCTGTCGACGACGACGAAGACCCCGCCGCAGATGCAGTCGATCACCTCGCGGTGGTTGCTGCGCCTGCTGCCGTGGGTGCAGGCCTCGGGCGGGGCCTACCGGGTGAACCGACGGTTGACCTACCAGCTGGGCGACGGGCTGGTGACGTTCTCCAACACCGGTGCGACGGTGCGGGTGATCCCCGGCGAGCTGCGGGAGCTGCCCGCACTGCGCGGCTTCGACGACACCACGGTGCTGGAGGGTCTGGCCGAGCGTTTCGTGCAGCGCGAGTACGCGGCGGGCGAGGTGATCGTCGAGGAGGGCAGCCCGTCCGAGGAGATCGTGCTCATCGCGCACGGCAAGGTGAACAAACTGGGCACCGGCCCCTACGGGGACCAAGCGGTACTGGGAGTGCTGGCCGGAGGGCAGCATTTCGGCGGCCACGTGCTGGCCGAGGACGGCGGCACCTGGGAGTTCACCGCCAAGGCCGTGACGCCGTGCACGGTGTTGACCCTGCCGCGTCAGTCCGCCCGCGAGGTGGTGGACCGCTCCGAGACGCTGCGTGCCCACCTGGAGCGGGTCCAGGCCGCACAGCGGGGCGCGCACAACGACGACGGCGAGGCCGCCGTCTCCGTGGCCTCCGGCCACGCCGGTGAACCGGAACTGCCGGGCACGTTCGTCGACTACGAGCTCAAGCCCCGCGAGTACGAGCTCAGCGTGGCCCAGACGGTGCTGCGGGTGCACACCCGGGTCGCCGACCTGTACAACGAGCCGATGGACCAGGTGGAGCAGCAGCTGCGGCTGACCATCCAGGAACTGCGCGAGGAGCAGGAGAAGGAGCTGGTCACCAACCGCGAGTTCGGGCTGCTGCACAACGCCGACCTGCGCCAGCGCATCCACACCCGCACCGGTCCGCCCACCCCGGACGACATGGACGAGCTGCTGTCGCTGGTCTGGAAGGACCCCGGTTTCTTCCTGGCCCACCCGAGGGCCATCGCCGCGTTCGGTCGCGAGTGCAGCCGTCGCGGCTTGTACCCGTCCAGCGTGGAGATCGGTGGACACCACGTGCCCGCCTGGCGCGGTGTGCCGCTGTTCCCCTGCAACAAGCTGCCGATGAGCAGCCAGCGCACCACCTCGATCATGCTGATGCGTACCGGTGAGGCCAACCAGGGCGTGGTCGGGCTGCACCAGACCGGGCTGCCCGACGAGTACGAGCCGGGCCTGTCGGTGCGGTTCATGGGCATCAACGAGAAGGCGTTGATCTCGTACCTGGTGTCCACCTACTACTCCGCCGCGGTGCTCGTGCCGGACGCGCTGGCGGTGCTGGACGACGTCGAGACCGGCAGGGAAGACTGACCCGTGGCCGGCCAACCGTTCGAGCTTCCGGAGTTCTACCTGCCCTGGCCCGCCCGGCTGAACTCGCATCTGCAGCGGACGCGCGAGCACTCCACGGAGTGGGCCCGTCGGATGGAGATGGTCACCCCGGGAGGGGTGCCGGGCAGCAGCGGGGAGTTCGCCTGGGACGAGTCCACCTTCGACTCGGCCGACTACCCGCTGCTGTGCGCCTACACCCACCCGGACGCCACCGCGACCGACCTGGACCTGATCACCGACTGGTACGTGTGGGTGTTCTACTTCGACGACCACTTCCTGGAGCACTACAAACACACCGGCGACCTCGCCGGGGCCCGGCGGTACCTGGCCGGGCTGTCGGCGTTCATGCCGACCGGGCCGAGCGAGCACGTCCCGGAGCCGAGGAACCCGGTGGAGTGGGGACTGGTCGACCTGTGGTCCCGCACGGCCCCGAGCATGTCGGCCGACTGGCAGCGCAGGTTCGCCGAGGCCACCCGCAACCTGCTCGAGGACTGCGTGTGGGAGCTGACCAACATCACCCAGGGGCAGGTGCCCAACCCGGTCGACTACGTCGAGATGCGCCGCAAGGTCGGCGGGGCACCCTGGTCGGCCGGGCTCGTCGAACTCGCCGCCCGGGCCGAGATCCCGGCGCGGATCGCCGCGAGCCGACCGATGCGGGTGCTCACCGACACCTTCGCCGACGGGGTGCACCTGCGCAACGACCTGTTCTCCTACCAACGCGAGACCCAGCAGGAGGGTGAGCTCAACAACGGGGTGCTGGTCATGGAGACCTTCTTCTCCACCAGCACGCAGCAGGCCGCCGAACTGACCAACGATCTGCTGACCTCCCGTCTGGAGCAGTTCGACAACACGGCCCTGACCGAGGTGCCCGCGCTGTGCGACGAGCACGGCCTCGACCCGGACGAACGGGCCAGGGTGCTGGCCTACGTCAAGGGGTTGCAGGACTGGCAGGCCGGTGGCCACGAGTGGCACACCCAGTCCAGTCGGTACATGAACGAGCACGTCACCGCGACGTCCGGCGCCCCCGTCCTGCACGGCCCCACCGGCCTGGGGACCTCGGCGGCCCGGGCGTTCTCCCGGCTGCGTCCCGGCCTCCGGCGCCGGACGCGGCAGCAGTCCCACCGGCCGTTCCAGGAGGTGGGGCACCTGACGCTGCCGGAGTTCTTCATGCCCTATCCCGTGCGGATGAGCCCGCACGTGGACACCGCCCGCGAGCACGGTGTCGACTGGGCACGGCGGATGGGCATGTTCGACTCCGTGCCCGGGGTGGAACTCGGCGGGGTGTGGGACGAGCGCCGGTTCGTCGGTTTCGACTTCGCCCACTGCGCGGCGATGATCCACGCCGACGCGAACCCGGAGGCACTCGACCTCTCCTCGGACTGGCTGGCCTGGGGCACCTACGGCGACGACTACTTCCCCGCCGTGTTCGGTGCCTCCCGCGACCTCGCGGCGGCCAAGGTCTGCAACGACCGGCTGTCGGCGTTCATGCCCCTGCACGGGGAGTCCACTCCGGAGGCGACCAACCCGATCGAACGGGGCCTGGCCGACCTGTGGCGACGCACCGCCGGGCCCATGGGCACCGAGGCGCGGCGCCAGTTCCGCACCGCCGTGGAGGAGATGACCGCCAGCTGGCTGTGGGAACTGGCCAACCAGATCCAGCACCGGGTGCCGGACCCGGTCGACTATCTGGAGATGCGGCGCAAGACGTTCGGCTCGGACATGACGATGAGCCTGTCCCGGCTGGCCCATCTCGACACGGTGCCCGCCGAGGTGTACCGCAGCACGGTGGTCCGGGAGATGGAAACCGCCGCGCAGGACTACGCGTGCCTGACCAACGACCTGTTCTCCTACCAGAAGGAGATCCAGTTCGAGGGCGAGGTCCACAACCTCGTGCTGGTCACCCAGTACTTCCTCGACGTCGACCGGTGGCGGGCCCGCGACGTCGTGGCGGAGGTGATGACCGCCCGGATGCGGCAGTTCCGACAGATCCTCAGCGAGCGCCTGCCCCGGATGTTCGACGAGTTCGGTCTCGACGACTCCGCCCGCCGGGTGCTCCTCGACCACGCCGAGTCCCTCAAGGACTGGATGTCGGGGATCCTGGAGTGGCACCGCAAGTGCGTGCGCTACACCGAGGCCGAACTGCGACGCCACCACACACCGTGGGCCGCCGGGGCGGGAACACCACCCTCCCCGTCCGCTCTCGGGGCCGCGCTGCCGGAGGGAGCGCTCACGCCGCGCCGGCGCCTGGCCGGACCCACCGGCCTGGGTACGGCGGCCCGGATCGCCGCGCCGACGGAGGCCACGGGCCGTGGCCCGCGCGGGACCGGGTGAACCGGCGGCGGCTGCCTCCTTTCCGACCCCACACGCGACGAGTGAGACACATGACCGAGATCGCACCGAACGCGGCGGCCACCCCGGAACCCGACGGCCGGGACCGGCTCAGCCTGGACACGGCCGCGGCCCGCAACCTGGCCACCACCACGAAAACCCCACCGCAGATGCGCTCGATCAGTCCACGGTGGCTGCTGCGCATGCTGCCGTGGGTCGAGACCACCAGCGGCTCCTACCGGGTCAACCGACGGTTGACCTACCAGCTCGGCGACGGACGCCTGACGTTCTCCAACACCGGCGACCGGGTTCGCGTGCTGCCCCCGGAGTTGCGCGAGATCCCGTGTCTGTGGGAGCTCGACGACGAGACGGTGCTCGCGGCGCTGGCCGAACGGTTCACCCAGCACCACTACGCCCCGGGCGAGAACATCACCACCGTGGGCGCGCCCTCCGAGGAGCTGGTGCTGCTGGCCCACGGCAAGGTCAACACCCGCATCCCCGGCCCCTACGGGGAAGAAACCTCGCGGGACGTGCTCGCCGACGGGGACTACCTCGGTGAACACGTCCTCACCGGCGGACGGGACACCTGGCCCGTCACGGCCACCGCGCTGACGCCGTGCATCGTGCTGACCCTACCCCGCGGCGCCGTGGAGGAGCTCACCGAGCGCTCCGAGGTGCTGCGCACCCACCTCGACCGGGTGCGCGAACACACCCCACCCGCGCACAACAAGCACGGCGAAGCAGCCATGTGGCTGGCCTCCGGCCACGACGGCGAACCCGAGCTTCCCGGCACGTTCGCCGACTACGAGCTCACCCCCCGCGAGTACGAGCTCAGCGTGGCCCAGACGGTGCTGCGGGTGCACACCCGGGTCAGTGACCTGTACAACCAGCCGATGAACCAGCTCGACCAACAGCTGCGGCTCACGGTCGAGGAACTGCGGGAGCGGCAGGAGGCGGACCTGGTCACCAACCGCGAGTTCGGGCTGCTGCACAACGCCGACCTGCGCCAGCGCATCCAGACCACCGGCGGTCCGCCCACCCCGGGTGATCTCGACGAGCTGCTGTCCCGGCGCCGCAAGTCCGAGTTCTTCCTCGCCCACCCCCGGACCATCGCCGCGTTCGGCCGCGAGTGCAGCCGCAGGGGCGTCTACCCGGACAGCGTCGAGGTGCACGGCACCCGCATGACCGCCTGGCGCGGCGTTCCCCTGCTGCCCTGCGACAAGATCCCCGTCAGCGACACCGGAACCAGCTCGGTGCTGGTGCTGCGCACCGGGGAGAAGCACCAGGGGGTGGTCGGGTTGCACCAGACCGGCATCCCCGACGAGTACGCCCCCGCTCTCAACGTGCGGTTCATGGGCGTCAACAGCCAGGCCGTCACGTCGTACCTGGTCAGCGCGTACTACTCCGCTGCCGTGCTCACTCCCGACGCGCTCGGCGTGTTGGAGAACGTCGAGATCGCCCGGTGAAAGGAACGCTCCCATGGCCACCCCCGAGGTGTTCCCGCAAGCCGCCCCGGCCCGGCGGGCCTACCAGGCCCTGAACGAGGCGCGCGACCGGGTCGACCCGGCGCTGCGCTCGGCCGTCGACGCGCTGCCCGAGGACATGCGCCACATCGCCCGGTACCAGTTCGGCTGGATCGACGAACACGGTGGGGTCAGCGAGACCTCCGGCGGCAAGGCACTGCGCCCCGCCCTGGTTCTGCTGGCCGCCGAGGCCGTCGGTGGCACCGCCGAGCAGGCCCTGCCCGCGGCGGTCGCCGTCGAACTCGTGCACAACTTCTCGCTGATCCACGACGACGTCATCGACACCGACGCCACCCGCCGCCACCGCCCCACGGCCTGGAGCGTGTTCGGGGCCAGCGCGGCGATCCTGGCCGGTGACTCCCTGCTCTCGCTGGCCTCCGGAGTGATCGCCGACAGTGAGCACCCGGCCGCCCTGTCCGGCATCCGCCTGCTCAACACCACCGTTCAGGAACTCGTGCAGGGGCAGGTCACGGATCTGGCCTTCGAGCAGCGCGATGACGTCGACGTCGCCGAGTGCCAACGCATGGCCGAGGCCAAGACCGCCGCGCTGCTGGCGAGCGCCTGTGAACTCGGGGCCCGGTTCGCCGGCGCCGACCCACGGCGAACCGAACACCTGCGCCGCTTCGGCCACGACCTCGGGCTGGCCTTCCAGCACGTCGACGACCTGCTCGGCATCTGGGGCGACCCCGACACCACCGGCAAGCCCGCCTACTCCGACCTGTACGCCCGCAAGAAGACCCTGCCCGTGGTGTTCGCGCTGAACTCGGAGACCCCCGCAGGGCGGCGACTCGCCGCGCACTACCACCACCCCCCGAACGCGGAAACCGACCTGACCGCCACCGCCGAGCTCGTCGACAACGCGGGAGGGCGCGCCTGGAGTCACACCCAGGCCGACCGGCTGCTCACCAGCGCCCTGGACCATCTCGACGCGGCCGGCCCCACCGCCCGGGCCGAGGAACTGACCGCACTCGCCCACCTCGTCACCCAGCGTGACCACTAGGCCTCCCCGGCCGGAGGCGAGGGCCGGAGCCGGGGGAGTCGGTCGGGTGGGGTGGTGGCGGGGAACAAGGGGCGCGTTCGGACGGGCACTCCCGCCCACATCGTGCCGGAATCGTGCGAATCGCCCCACGATATCCGAAGTGGTCGATACGGTCGGCCCGTATGTTGTTCGCCCTTCTGGTGTACTCGCCCCTGGTGACGGTGGCCGCTCTGCTGTTCGTGCTGATCCGTCTCGCGGTCTCGCGCGCGGAACTGCTGCGGCGGCCCGCCGCGCTGTGCTCGTACGTGGCCGTGCTCCTCGGCGGCGCCGCCCACCTGGTGTTCACCCGGGGGCTCACCCACATTCCCATCATGTACGGCATTTCGAAGTGCAGGGAGTCCCGTCCGGAGTGGATGAGCGAGCAGGTTCGGATACTGCGGTACGACCCGCGAACCTTCCCTCCGGAAGCCAACTGCGTCTGGGACAACGGAACGACCTCGGACCTGGTTCCGGCCTACGTCACGCCGACCGTGTACGCGCTCCTACTGCCCGCCGTGGGGTGCGCGCTCGTGGCGCTGTACTTCCGACTGCGGCGGAGCACTGTTCACGGTTCCCGCCGCTGACACTCTGCTGACCCTTCGTGCCGTCTTCTCCGTCTCACCGCCGCCAGCCTTGCCAATTTTAGGCAAAATTGGCCGCCCCTGTCGTGCGGGCCGCCCCCCGACCGAAACGGGCACGAACTGTCGGGCGGACGTGGTGGCGAAACCCTAGTTTCGGGTGCGGAAGGGAGGCCACCGTGCTCGACCGGCTCAACGAGGCCATGGACCACCTCGAACGGCACATCGCCGCCGAGGTCGACATCGACGTGCTGGCCAGGATCGCCCGCACCTCACCACACCACTTCCGCCGGATGTTCTCCGCGCTGGCCGGGATGCCGCTGTCGGAGTACGTGCGCAGGCGCAGGCTGACCCTGGCAGCCGGTGAGGTGCTGGCCGGGCGGCGCGGCCTGCTCGACATCGCCGTCACCTACGGCTACGGATCCAACGAGGCCTTCGCGCGGGCCTTCCGCGCGATGCACGGTGTCGGCCCGGCCGAGGCACGACGGTCCGGAACGGCGCTGACCTCCCAACCACGGATGACGTTTCACCTCACCGTCGAAGGGAGCACACCGATGGAGTACCGGATCGTCGACAAGCCGGAGTTCCGGCTGCTCGGCTACCGCACCGAGGTGCCGATCGTGCACGAGGGGCACAACCAGGCCATCGCCGAGTTCGTCGCGAGTGTCGGTGTCGAACGGCTGGCACGGCTGAAGCCGCTGTCGGACCAGGAACCGCGCGGCGTCGTCTCCGCTGTGGAACCGCTCGACGCCTCGTCCCGCGCCGAGGGCAGCCTGGTCGACTACATGCAGGGGGTGGTGTCCTCGGCTCCCGCCCCCGAAGGGGTGACGGAGCGCGTCGTGCCCGCCGGGAAGTGGGCCGTGTTCCACACGGTGGGCCGAGCCCCCGAGGCCGCGCAGTATCTGTGGCGGGACGTGTTCACCCAGTGGTTCCCGTCCAACCCCTACCGCAGCGTCGCCGGACCGGAGATCCTGCGCACGGAGTTCTCCGCGGACGAGACCGACACCTCCTGCGAACTCTGGCTGCCCGTGGAGCACGACGCCTAGCGCAGCACCGGCGCGGCTCCTCGACCTCACGCGGGTTCCGGGGAGCCGCGTAGGGTCGCCCGAATTCGTGGTGGTGGGCGTCACGGCGGTCTCCGTAGGATGATCACCGGACGCTTGCTTACCCACCACGAAGCGAGGAAAGGCGCCCGTCGAATGGACGCGGAGATAGCACTGCGGGTGGACGGGCAGCGGCGAACGCTGTCGGTGGACACCCGAACCACCCTGTTGGACGCACTGCGCGAGAGACTGGGGGTGATCTCGCCGAAGAAGGGCTGCGACCACGGCCAGTGCGGTGCCTGCACCGTGCTGCTCGACGGCCGTCGGGTCACCAGCTGCCTGACGCTGGCCGTCGCCCACGACGAGGCGGAGGTGACCACGGCCGAAGGACTGGCCGAAGGGGACCGTCCGCACCCGGTGCAGCAGGCCTTCCTGGAGCACGACGGATTCCAGTGCGGTTACTGCACGCCGGGGCAGGTCTGCTCGGCGGTCGGGATGCTCGACGAGGTCAAGGCCGGCTGGCCCAGCCACGTCACGGAGAACCTCGAGGAGGAACCCGACCTCGACGAGGAGGAGATCCGGGAACGGATGAGCGGCAACCTCTGCCGCTGCGGCGCCTACACCAACATCGTCTCAGCCATCCGAGAGGCCGCGGAGTGAAACCCTTCGACTACGAACGTGCGGACGACACCGACGGTGCGATCGCCACCGTCAGCGACGACCCCACAGCGACGTACCTCGGCGGCGGGACCAACCTCGTCGACCACATGAAACTGGGGGTGGCCGAGCCCGGCAAGCTCGTCGACATCACCAAGCTGCCCTACGACTTCGTCGAGACACTGCCGGACGGTCGGGTCTCCGTCGGCGCCACCGTCCGCAACAGCGAACTGGCCGCCTCCCACGTGATCCGGCAGAGCTATCCGATGCTGGCCCAGGCCCTGCTGGCCGGGGCCTCCGGGCAGCTGCGCAACCTGGCCACCACCGGCGGCAACCTGGTGCAGCGCACCCGCTGCGCCTACTTCCAGGACCCCGGCACGCCGTGCAACAAACGCGAACCCGGATCCGGCTGCTCCGCCCTGGAGGGCTGGAACCGCCACCACGCGATCCTCGGTGCCTCCGAGCACTGCGTGGCCACCCACCCCTCCGACATGGCGGTCGCACTGGCCGCGCTCGACGCCACCGTGGTGGTGCGCGGCAGCGAGGGGCAACGCCGGATCCCGGTCACCGAGCTGCACCGGCTTCCCGGTGACGAGCCCGAACGCGACACCGTGCTCGAACACGGCGAGCTGATCACCTCCGTGGAACTGCCCGCGCCCTCGGACAGCGCCCGTTCCGCCTACCGCAAGGTCCGGGAACGGGCCTCCTACGCCTTCGCCCTGGTCTCCGTGGCCGCGGTCGTGGAGGTGGACGAGGGCACCGTCCGCGACGCCCGCATCGCCCTGGGCGGGGTGGCGCACAAACCCTGGCGGGCCGAGGCCGCCGAGCGGGAACTGCGCGGAGCCCCCGCCACCGAGGAGAACTTCCGGCGGGCGGCCGAGGCGGAACTGGAGCAGGCCGAGGCCCTGCGGGACAACGCCTTCAAGATCCCCATGACCCGCAACACCCTGTGCGCGGTGCTGCGCGAGCTCACCAGGGAGGACAGAGCATGACCGACGTGCTGACCGAGGACCCCGGGCGGGCCCCACAGCGCCTCGACGGTCCGGACAAGGTGGCGGGAACGGCGCGCTACGCCTTCGAACAACCCGTGGACGGCCCGCGCTATCTGCACCTGGTGCAGGCCGGGATAGCCCGGGGACGCGTGACCGGCACCGACACCAGCGCGGCGGAGGCACTGCCCGGGGTGCACACCGTGCTGACCCACGAGAACGCGGAGAAAGTGAACGCGGGCGGGGAACTCGCCGTGTTGCAGTCCCCGGAGGTCGCCTTCCGCGGCCAGGTGATCGGGGCGGTGCTGGCCGAGACCCCGGAGATCGCGGCCCACGCGGCCGGTCTCGTGGAGGTCACCTACGAACGCCACCCCCACGAGGCCACGTTCGGCGCCGACGACCACCGGGCCCAGTCGCCGGACACCTCCTCCCCGATGGTCACCGAGGACCTGGACCAGGGGGACGTGGACGCGGCGCTGGAGGCCGCCGAGTACACGGTGGACGTCACCTACGCCACCCCTCCGGAACACAACAACCCGATGGAGCCGCACGCCACCGTGGCGGTGTGGGAGCAGGGGGAACTCACCCTCTACGACTCCAACCAGGGGCCGTACGTGGTGCGGGACGTGCTGGCCCCGATCTTCGGTCTCGACCCGGAACGGGTGCACGTGGTCTCACCCCACGTGGGTGGGGGTTTCGGTTCCAAGGGGATGCCCCACGCGCACGTGGTGGCCACGGTCATGGCCGCGCGGCTGACCCCCGGCAGGCCGGTCAAGTGCGCGCTGACCCGGGCACAGATGTTCCCGCTGGTGGGCTACCGCCCGCCGGGCTTCCAGCGGATCAGGCTGGGGGCCGACGCCACGGGGCGCCTGGTCGCCACCGAGCACTCCGCGCTCGAACAGAGCTCGCGGCTGGCGGAGTACGCCGAGCAGAGCGCCGGGGCCTCCCGCGACATGTACGTCTCGCCGAACCGCCGGATCACCAACCGGGTGGTGGCGCTGGACGTGCCCGTGCCCACCTGGATGCGGGCTCCGGGGGAGGCCGGCGGGATGTACGCGCTGGAGAGCGCGGTGGACGAGATGGCCCAGGCCTGCGGCATGGACCCGATCGAGTTCCGCGTGCACAACGAGCCCGACACCGCCCCCACCTCGGGGCGGCCGTTCTCCAGCCGCAATCTGGTCACCTGCCTGCGCCGGGGGGCCGAGCGGTTCGGCTGGGCCGAGCGCGACCCCAGGCCGGGGGTCCGGCGTGAGGGCGACTGGCTGGTCGGAACCGGGGTGGCCGCGGCGAGCTTCCCCAGTTTCACCATCCCCGGTTCGGTGGCCACCGTCGGCTACGCCGACGGGTACTACCGGGTGGAGATCGCGGCCTCCGACATCGGCACCGGGGCCCGCACCGCGTTGACCCAGATCGCGGCCGAGGCCCTGGAGGTCCCGCTGTCGGCCGTGCGGCTGCACCTGGGCAGCACCGCCCAGCCCAAGGCCAGCCTCGCCGGGGGCTCCTCGGGGACGGCCTCGTGGGGGACGGCGATCGTCCAGGCGGCGCGGGCCTTCCGCGCCGAACACGGCGAGCATCCCCCGGAGGGGGCCGAGACCACCACGAAGTCCGAGCCCGACCCGGAGGCGGGCACGTACGCGATGAACGCCTACGGCGCCCAGTTCGCCGAGGTCCGGGTGCACGCCGACACCGGCGAGGTGCGGGTGCCGCGCCTGCTCGGCGTCTTCGCCGCCGGGCGCGTCGTCAACGCCCGGACCGCTCGTTCGCAGTTCGCGGGCGGGATGACCATGGGGCTGTCCATGGCCCTGCACGAGCACGGCGTGGTCGACGAGCGGTTCGGCCACGTGGTCAACAACGACTTCGCCGGCTACCACATAGCCGCCCACGCGGACGTGGGGTCGGTGGAGGTGGACTGGATCGACGAGCACGATCCGCACGTCAACCCGATGGGGACCAAGGGCATCGGCGAGGTGGGCATCGTCGGTGTGGCCGCCGCCATCGGCAACGCCGCCCACCACGCCACCGGCGTCCGGGTCCGTGAGCTGCCGCTCACCCCGGAGAAGTTCCTGACCGGCAGGTGAGCGGTGGGCGGGGGCCACCGGGGTGGGCCCACCCCGGTGGCCCCCGTCGTACGCCTGTGTGGCCGGGACCGGAAGCGGTCAGCGTTTTCTCGGCCGGGAGTCCCGGGAGACGGGTTTGTTCCCCCAGGTGCGGTACCAGCGCCAGTTGATCGTGGCGTCGACCAGCAGCACCACCACGCCCAGGGCCACCAGCCCCAACCCCACCGGCAGCGAGACCTCCAGGGTGGTGAACACCGCCACCAGCAACAGCGGGATCACCATGATCCAGCAGAAGGGGTCGATGCTGCCGAAGAACGAGGGGTTGGGGCGGGAACTCCCCTGGTCACGCGCCACCGGGATGCTCACTTTCCGTCGATGCCTGGTCCGGGAGGGATTATCGGGCACGCGGTGGCCTCCCGACGTGCGGGGTTGGCTCCGGCGGTCCCGGAAGTCCCGGACACGGGCGCCGTCCCTTACCGGCGGTCGTGGGAGGAGCGGGAAGTCCTTCCGCGGAACGTGGTGCCGTCCGGGAAACCGAACACCCAGTTCTCGGGGCCGAACCGCCAGCGCCGTGGTGTGAGCCGCCAGTGCGGGGAGACCGTCTGTGCTCGGGACATCTCCGTCATCCGGCGGAGCGCGGTGAACCCCGCCGCCCAGAGCACGAGGAAGCAGGGCAGGGCCACGCTCAGGGGAACGTCGAACTGGTTCAGCGCCGCCACCGCCAGGTTCGGTGCCGCCAACGCGGTGACGAACAGCGTCCTGCGTCGCCGGGACATCGCACTCCATCCCGGGGCGAGTGTCGGTCTGTCGGGCCGAGGTCCGTGCTCACGGTGGGAGTGCTCCGGGCCCGCGTGCTCGGGAGGGCGCTCTTCCGCCATGTGTCCGCCTTCTCGTGGGAGTCGGTGCGGACAACGGTAGTCGGGCACGGGCCCGTGATCAGTGACCTCGCTCACCGTGCGGGCGTTCGCCGGGAACGGGAACCCGGGGGACGGGTGCCGTACCGGGGTGGACGGCGTGGTGGGGAGAGAACTGACGGGTCGTGGGAGGCGGCCCGATCGTCACCGGCTCCCACGCCGCGAGGGGCCGTCCGTGGTGCCCCGGGCGCGGAAACGGCGGTACCCGTCCCACCGGGTCGGGAGGTAGAGTGACGGTCGGCCCCGCTCAGCTTCCCGCGGCGACCAACAGTGATCCGGGAGTGTGGTCGTCGGGGAGTGCGAGCAGGCGGTCGATCACCTCGTAGACGGTGCCGCTGGTTCGCCACCGGATCGTGCTCGGCCGGTAGATGTTCTCCTCCGAGCTGGGCATCCTGGTGGCGACCACGTGGTCCTCCGACTCCAGCTGGATCACGTCGATGACGTTGTCGTGCCCGCGGACTCCGACGATCGCCTCGGGTTCTCCCGCGGCGTCGGAGGACTGTACGAACTGGAAACCACGCGCGACGAGCCGCAGTAAGCGCGCCTCGTAGCCACCTTCGGCGTCACCGGAGGAAGTCATCGAACTCACCGTCCTTGGCTCCTGCCACGAACGCGGCCATCTCGGCGCGGGTGTAGAGGAGGGCGGGGCCCTGGGGGTCACGTGAGTTGCGTACGGCGACCTCGCCCTCGTCGAGGGCGGCGACCTCCACGCAGTTGCCGATCGCTCCGCTGTGCCTGCTCCTGCGCCACTGCGCGTCGGACAGCAGCGCCGCCGAGGTGCTGGTGCGAAGTTCTCCGTGCATAAGGCCACCTTTCCGGTCTCTGTGCATGTGCACGTGCATGTGATCTTGCCAAGGGGGTGGGGTGTTGACAATGCACGTGCACGTGCATCTGCACAAATCCACCCGATCGTGCGAGTTTGTTTCCTTATCGTTCGTTCGGCGTTCACGCAGCGAGGTGATCGCGCCGTCACGAACCATCCACGACCGGGGGAAGAAGAAGTTTCCGAGCACGCCGCGTTCCGAGTCGGGACGCTCGTACCGACTCCCGGGGCTCCGGAGCGGGAGACGACCGATCCCGGCGGGGAACTCACCCGATGCTCTCCCGCACCTCCCGCAGCATCCTCCGGGAGTTCTCCGGCGTCTCCGCGTCCACGGTCAACCGGTCGAAGACCCTGCCGTACTTCTCGATCTCGGTCGGTTTGTCCAGGTGCAACGCCCCGGCCAGGTGTTCCACGTACACCAGGTTCGGCAGCTCCGGCTCGGCGAAGCGCAGCATGGTGAACGAGCCCTCCGCCGCGTACCCGCTGAGCCGGTAGGGCACCACCTGCAGGATGATCGTGGAACGTTTGGTCATCTCCAGCAGGTGGTCGAGCTGCGCCCGCATCACCTCCAGCCCTCCGATCGGCCTGTGCAGCACGGACTCGTCGATGACCGCCCAGAGTCGGGGCGCGTCCGGGGTGTTGAGCAGTTTCTGCCGTCGCATCCGCAGCGCCACCCGCCGGTGCACCTGTTCGTCGGCGAGTTCGGGCCTGCCGCGACTGGCGATGGCCCTGGCGTAGTCCTCGGTCTGTAACAGCCCCGGAACGAACTGGAGCTCGAAGGTCTGGATCCGGGAGGCGGACTCCTCCAGACCCACGTAGTCCTGGAACCAGTCGGGCATGAGATCGCTGTAGCGGTTCCACCAGCCGGGTTGGTTGGACTCGCGTACCATGTCCAGGAAGGGCTGCTGGTGCTGTGGCTCGACACCATAGCGATTCAACAAGTCGACCACGTCGCGTTCCTTGACGCTGACCTTGGCCAGCTCGATACGGCTGATCTTCGACTCGGAACCGCGTATGGACTCGGCGGCCTCGGCCCTGGTGATGTCGGCCGCCTCCCGCAGACGACGCAACTGGGTTCCGAGCACGATCCTGCGCGCGGTCGGTTTCGGGCCCTCCTCGACCCCGTCGTGCTGGTCGCCGGAATCGACAGTGCTCATCCTCGTTCTCGTCCCCTCGATGTGGACAGCCGGGCCGTGTGCTCACGGAGCGGACCCGGCGGCCCCGTACGTGTCCGGTGTTCGTCTCCCGCGTTCGGCCGATCCGAATCCCGCTGAACGGTTTCGTGAGGTTACCTCCCTGTGCTTGTATTTACCGAACGAGTCCGTCCTCCCACGGCGCGTGCTCGATTCTTCCGCAGAAGTCCGCCGGGATCACGTGAGGTTGTGATGACCGAAGTCAGCCACTTGCAGGAAAGCGCCACCCCGATCCACCTCGACACGAACAAGGCGAGCGTCGCCAGGGTCTACGACGCCTTCCTGGGCGGCAAGGACAACTACGAGATCGACAGGCAGGTGTTCGAGGACGTCAAACGTGTCGCTCCGGAGGCGGCCGACCTCGCCTGGGACAACCGCGAGTTCCTCATCCGTGTCACCCGCTTCGTGGCGGGACAGACCGGGGTGCGGCAGTTCCTGGACTGCGGATCCGGATTACCGACGGCGGAGAACACCCACCAGGTGGCCCAGCGGATCGCCCCGGATTCCACGGTGGTCTACGTGGACAACGATCCGGTGGTGCTGGCCCACGGGCGCGCCTTGTTGGAGGAGAACGAGCAGACCCACTTCAGCGCGGCCGACATCTTCGACCCCCGTGAACTGCTCTCCGACCCGGTGGTCAACCGCTATCTGGACTTCTCCGAACCGATCGCGTTCTTCCAGCTCGGCACCCTGCACCACCACGTGGAGGGGGCGGACCCCGCCGAGATCATGGAGGAGTTCGTGCGGGCGCTGCCCTCCGGCTCCCTGGTGGCCGTGAGTCACTTCTTCGACCCGGAGGACGACGGCTACTACAGCGAGCTGGCCCGCCGCATGGAGCAGGTCTTCCTGCACAGTCCCATGGGCTCCGGAGCCTTCCGCACCCGGGCGCAGATCGAGGCCATGTTCCCCGGACTGGAGATGATCGACCCGGGCGTGGTGCTGTGCTGCGACTGGTGGCCCGACGGTCCCCGGCTGCGCAAGCAGCCCGAGGTCTCGAACTGCATCGTCGGAGGGGTGGGACGCAAACCCTGAGCACACCGGGACTCTCCGCGAGCGGGGGCGCGGGCCGTCGACCTCGCGGGGTGGACTCACCCGCCCGACAGGGCTGCGAAGTCCGGTGCCGTCTCGGCGATCACGTGTGCCACCCGCCGAACCTCGTCGTCCTCCAGGTCCGCCCGTGCCGTCAGTCGCAGCCGGGAGTCCGCGTCGGGAACCGACGGGGGACGGAAGCAGCCCACCCGCACCCCGCGTTCGAGACACCGGCCCGCCCAGGCGACCGCTGCCTCCGGGGCACCGACGGGAACCCCCAGCACCGCGGCCCCCGGTTCTCCGACGCCGATCCCGTGGTCGAGCAGTTCCTCACGCAGCTGCCGCGTCACGGCCCGCACCCGTGCGGGCAGGTGTGACTGTCCGCGCAGCAACCGGATCCCGGCCAGGGCCGCCGCCGCGGCGGCGGGAGCCAACGCCGTGTCGAAGACGAAGGGACGAGCCGTCTGGGCGATGTGCTCGACGACCCGACGCGGCCCCAGCACGGCTCCCCCCTGCGCCCCCAGCGCTTTGGACAGGGTCACGGTGGCCACGGCGTCGGCGGGTGCCCCCATCCCGAACGCGGAGAACGCCCCGGCCCCCTCACCCAGCACGCCGAGCCCGTGGGCGTCGTCGACCAGCAACCCGCTGCCGTGCTCACGGCAGACCGTCAGCAGCCGGTCCAGCGCGGCCACGTCACCGTCCACGGAGAACACCGACTCGGTCAGCACCACCGCCGGGCGTGGGCTCTCCCGCAGCACGGCGCGCACCGCCTCCGGGTCGGAGTGCGCGACCACCCGCACCTCGGCCCGGCAGAGCCGGCAGCCGTCGATGAGGGAGGCGTGGTTGTTCCGGTCGGAGACGATCAGGGAACTCTCGTCGGTCAGTGCCGTGACCAGAGCCAGGTTGGCGGCGTAGCCGGAGGAGAACACCAGAGCGGCCTCCGTGCCGTACCAGGCCGCCAGCTCCTCCTCCAGGGTGGCGTGCAGCTCGGTGGTGCCGGTGACCAGCCGGGAGCCGGTGGAACCCGCTCCCCAGGTCCGCACCGCCTCGGCAGCTGCCTCGGTGACGGCCGGGTGCCGGGACAGTCCGAGGTAGTCGTTGCCGGCCAGGTCGAGCACGTCCTCAGTGGCCGCACGCGGCCGCAGGACCCGGTGCAGTCCGTTCTGTCGTCGCAGGCTGTCCCGGTGTTCGACCCAGTCGAAGACGGTCTCCGGACGCGGGGGGCTGGGGGCGGGTGGTTTCTCCGGCGTCATGGATCCATGCTGAGTGGATCCACCCGCGCGGCGGCAGTGTTCGACACGCACAACCGCACCGGCCTCGTTTTGTCCGCGCCGCGACTGTGGCCGTGAACCGGCAGGGGAGGATCATCCCGACGTGTTCTCCCTCGACGCCCCCCTGACCCCGCGCGAACTGTCCCAACTGGACCGTGAGCGGGTCTGGCATCCCTACACCACCTCCCCCACCGACTCCGAACACCCGGTGGTCGACTCGGCCGAGGGGGTCCGGCTGCGGTTGGCCGAACCGGTGCACGGGGTCGACGAGCTCATCGACGGCATGTCCTCGTGGTGGGCCGCCATTCACGGCTACGCCCACCCCGAACTGGACGCGGCCGCCCACGCGCAGGTGGACCGGATGAGCCACGTGATGTTCGGCGGACTCACCCACGAGAACGCCGTGCGACTGGCCGCGACGCTCACCGAGATAACCCCGGAGTCGCTGGACCACGTGTTCCTGGCCGACTCGGGCTCGGTCTCGGTGGAGGTCGCGCTCAAGATGTGCCTGCAGTACTGGCGCGGGCTCGGCAGACCCGAGAAACGGCGGGTGCTCACCTGGCGTGGTGGCTACCACGGCGACACCTGGCACCCGATGAGCGTGTGCGACCCGGAGGGCGGTATGCACCACCTGTGGCGGGGCGCGCTGCCCGAGCAGGTGTTCGCCGAGGCACCGCCGGCGGGCTTCTCCGCCGAGGCCGACGCGGACTACCTGGAACACCTGGAAGGGCTGCTGCGACGGCACTCCGGGGAACTGGCCGCGATCATCGTCGAGCCGGTGGTGCAGGGGGCCGGGGGGATGCGTTTCCACTCCCCGGAGTACCCGCGCAGGCTGCGGGAACTGGCCGACAGGCATGGGGTGCTGCTCGTCTTCGACGAGATAGCCACCGGCTTCGGGCGCACCGGCGAGCTGTTCGCCGCCGACCACGCCGGCGTGGCCCCCGACGTGCTGTGCCTGGGCAAGGCACTCACCGGCGGCTACCTCACCATGGCGGCCACCGTGGCCTCCGGCCGGGTGGCCGAGGGCATAGCCGGCGGCGAGGTTCCCGTGCTCGCCCACGGGCCCACGTTCATGGGGAACCCGCTGGCCGCGGCGGTGGCCCGTGCCTCGCTGCGGGTGCTGCTGCGGGACGACTGGCGGGCGCGGGTGCGCCGGATCGAGTCGGGACTGGCGAGCGGGCTGGCTCCCGCCGCCGAACTGCCGGGGGTGCGGGACGTGCGGGTTCTCGGAGCGATCGGGGTGATCCAGCTCGACCGTCCGGTGGACACGGCCGCTGCCGCCGCCGCGGCCGTGGAGCGCGGCGTCTGGCTGCGCCCCTTTCGGGACCTGATCTACACGATGCCGCCCTACGTCATCGCCGACGAGGACCTCGCGCGCGTGACGGAGGCGGCCGTCGCCGCGGCACGGGTGGGGTGAGTCATGGCCGCCGCTGCGCTGTTCGTCACCGGCACCGGCACCGACGTCGGCAAGACCGTGGTCACCGCCGCCGTGGCGGCTCTGGCGGCGCGGCCGGTCGCTGTGGTCAAACCGATCCAGACCGGCACCGACGAGCACGAGGGGGACACCGCCGAACTCGCGCGGCTGGTGCCCGATGTGGACACCTTCGAGTTCGCGCGCTACCCCGAGCCGCTGGCCCCCGCCACCGCGGCGCGCCGGGCCGGAACCCCACCGCCCACTCCGGACAGTGTCTCCCGGCGGGTGGCGGACCTGTCCGCCGAGTACGCCACCGTGCTGGTCGAAGGGGCCGGGGGAGTGCTGGTTCCCTTCGACGAGCACGGCAACACCCTGCTGGACGTGGCCGCGCGGTTGTCCGCGCCGGTACTCGTGGTCTGCTCACCCGGCTTGGGGACGTTGAACGTCACCGCGCTGACGGTGCGGGAGGTGCTGCGCCGGGGACTGCGCTGCCCCGGCACGGTGTTCGGGAGCTGGCCGCACGAGCCGGGCACGGTGGAGAACTGCAACACCACCGACCTGCCGTGGGTGACCGGTGTCCCCCTGCTGGGGGCGGTCGAGGAGGGGGCGGGCGCCTGCTCCCACGAGGAGTTCCTCGCCCGGGCTCGACACTGGCTGGCTCCCGAGCTGGGAGGGGGCCGTCCGGTCACCGCGCCGCCCGGCTGAGCACGGCGGTGTTCGGACGGGCGCGGCGGGGCCCGTCGGACGGGTGGGATTTTTCGGGTGGGATTGCTACCGTCGGCTCGGTGAGTGATCGGTCGCGTTCCGTGCTGGTGCTTGGGGCGGGAGTGCAGGGTCTGAGCACCGGTGTCGTGCTGGCCGAGTCGGGATGCCGGGTGCGCATCAGAACCGCCGAGCACCCGCAGGAGACGACCTCGGCTGTGGCCGGAGCGATCTGGGGCCCGACCTCACTGCACCCGGTGGAGCGGGCGAGACGTTGGGCGGCCCGGACCCACGCCGTCTTCCTCGACCTGGCCGCGCACCCGGAGACCGGAGTGCACTCGACACTGGGGACGGTGGCGAGCCGGACCGGTTTCCCCGAGTCCCCACCGGGTTCGCTGGGACTGCTCGACGGTGTCCGCCCCTGCGGGGCCGGGGAGTTGCCCTCCGGGTTCGCGGTGGGCCTGCGGGCCACCGTTCCGCTGGTGGACATGCCGCGCTACCTGGAGTACCTGACCAACCGCTTCCTGGAGGCGGGCGGGGAGCTGGTGCTCGGGCCGGTCTCCGGTCTGGCCGAGGCGGCCGAGGAGAGCCCGCTGGTGGTGAACTGCACCGGGGTGGCGGCGCGGGAACTGGTGGGCGACCCGGGGGTGCGCCCGGTTTCCGGTCATCACGTGGTCGTGGACAACCCCGGTATCGAGGAGTACTTCGTCGAGCTCGGTGACACCGGCGAGTGGGCGAGCTACATGCCGCACGGACAGCGGCTCGTGCTCGGCGGGACCGCCGTGGAACACGACTGGAGCCGAACCCCGGACTCCCGGGCCGCCGAGGGGATTCTGCGTCGGTGCGGCGCGATCCAGCCGCTGCTGCACGACGTGCGGATACGCGGCACGATCGTCGGTCTGCGGCCGACCAGCGACGCGGTGCGGCTGCACACCGAGCACTTCGCGGGGGCCCGCGTGGTGCACAACTACGGGCACGGGGGCAGCGGGGTGATGGTCTCCTGGGGTTGTGCCCAGGAGGTGGCGGAGCTGGTGCTGGCGGAGGCGCGGTGACCCGCTCCGGGCGGTCTCGGTGCCCGGAGCTGCGCCGGGGCACAGCCTGCCGGGGGAGCACGGTGGTCGAGTACACTGACCAGCCGCCACGGGAGTCCAGCGCGCTGGGCTGAGAGGAGGGCACGGGGTCCTCGACCGTCCACCTGAACCGGGTCACGCCGGCGCAGGGAGGCACGTGATCGGCTCGGCGTCACGCTGCTCGTGGTGTGGCTTCGGGAGGATCATTGAAACGACACACCGCACGTTGGACGCGTGCCGCGGTGGCGCTGGCCGCAGTGCTCTCGGTCGCGGGCTGCTCGCTCATCGGAACCGGCGGTGGTTCCGCGGACTCCGGAACCGTGACCCTGGTCACCCACGACTCCTTCGCCATCAGCGACGAGGCCCGCAGGAGTTTCGAACGCGAGTCCGGCTACGAGCTGCGCGTCAGGAAGACCGGCGACGCGGGCGCGCTGACCAACGAGCTCGTGCTGACCAAGGACGCCCCGATCGGCGACGTCGCCTTCGGGGTGGACTCCACGTTCTACTCGCGGGCACTCGACGCGGACGTGTTCGTCCCCTACCGCCCGGAGGGCTCCGCCTCCATCCCGGTGAAGTACGCGGTGGCCGACACCAGACTGACCCCGATCGACGCCGGGGACGTGTGCGTCAACATCGACAAACGCTGGTTCGCCGAGCACGACGTGGAACCACCCCGGAACCTGCGGGACCTGACCGAACCCCGCTACCGGGGCCTGTTCGCCGTGCCCAGCCCGGAGACCTCCTCACCGGGGCTGGCGTTCCTGCTGAACACCGTGGCCACCTTCGGCCCCGACCAGGGGTGGAAGAACTACTGGCGCCGGTTGGTCGACAACGAGGTCCGGGTCTCGTCGAGTTGGCAGGAAGCCTACAACCAGGATTTCTCCGGCTCGTCCGGCTCCGGGCAGCGGCCGATCGTGCTGTCCTACGCCTCCTCGCCCGCCGCCGAGGTGGACGACCAGGGGCGGCCGCGCACCGAGGCCCTGCTGGACACCTGCTACCGGCAGGTGGAGTACGCGGGGGTGCTGCGGGGAGCCGAGCATCCGAAGGCCGCGCGCGAGCTGATGGACTTCCTGCTCTCCTGGACCTTCCAGAGCCAGGTTCCCGAGCAGATGTACGTCTACCCGGCCGTGCTCGGGGTGGAGCTTCCCGAGAACTGGCAGCGGGTGGCACCCCGGCCGGAGGACTCCACCGAACTGGACCCGCGGCGGGTGGAGGACAACCGCGCCGAGTGGATCAGCCAGTGGCGTGAGCTGACCCGGGGATGACGGTGGATCTCTCCCCCCGGGTCTCCTCGCCGGCCGGGAGGCGGGGCGTCGGCACCGACAACGGGGCTCTCCTGCGCCGAGTGGGTTGGTCGGCCTGTGCCCTGCTGGTGCTCGGGTTCCTCGGTGTCTTCTTCGCCTGGCCGGTGCTGGCCATCCTGCACCGGGGACTGTCCACCCCGGAGCCCGGGCTGCTGGCCGAACCGCAGACCTGGAGGCTGGTCGCCTTCACCGTGGGGCAGGCGGCGGCCTCCACCGCCCTGGCGCTGGTGGCGGGCCTGCCGTTGGCCTTCCTGTTCGCGCGGGTGCGGATCCCGGGCAAGGTGCTGCTGCGCGCGCTGGTCACCGTGCCGTTCGTGCTGCCCACGCTGGTGGTGGGGATGGCGTTCCGGGCGCTGCTCGGCACGGACGAGCCGAACGCGTTCGCGATCGTGCTGGCCAACGCGTTCTTCAACGTGGCCGTGGTGGCCCGCACCGTGGGGGGACTGTGGGGACGTCTGGACCGCCGTGCCGAGGACGCCGCCCGCAGTCTGGGGGCGGGGCCGCTGCGGACCTTCCGCACCGTCACCCTCCCGGCGTTGCGTCCCGCCGTGTTCTCGGCCGTGGCAGTGGTGTTCCTGTTCTGTTCCACGAGTTTCGGGGTGGTGCTGGTGCTGGGGGCGGGCCGTTACCGCACCCTGGAGACCGAGATCTACCTGCGCACCGTCCGGCTGCTCGACCTGTCGGGCGCGGCGACGCTCTCGCTGGTGCAGCTGGCCGCCGTGCTCACCGCCCTGGCGGTCGCCGCGTTCGCCCGGCGTCGGGGCGGAGCCGCCGGGGTGAGCGGTTCGGAGGTTCCGACACGGCGACCCCGTGGTGTGGAGTGGGTGCCGGTGGCTGCGGCCGGGACTGTGTTGCTGGCGCTGGTGATGCCGATCGCGGCGCTGCTGGTGCGTTCGCTGCGGAGCAGGGACGGGTGGAGCCTGGACGGCTACCGTGCCCTGTCCGGAACCGGGCAGGGCGCTCTGGAGGTGTCCGGCTGGCAGGCCGCGTGGAACTCGGCGAACACGGCGTTCGACGCCACGTGGATGGCGTTGCTGCTGGGGCTGTTGGCCTGCGCGGTGCTGGTGACCTCGCGCAGACGTTGGGCGGCGGAACTGATGGACGCGGCCCTGATGCTGCCGCTGGGGGTCTCGGCGGTGACCGTGGGCTTCGGGTACCTGATCACGCTGCACCTGTTGCCGGGGGACCTGCGGACCTCACCGTTGTTGGTGCCGCTGGCCCAGGCCCTGGTGATCACCCCGCTGGTGATCCGGGTGGTCCTGCCGGTGTTGCGGTCGGTCGACGACCGGCTGCGGGCCGCCGCGGCCACACTCGGGGCCGGACCGCTGCGCACGCGGCGTGAGGTGGATCTGCCGCTGGCGGCGCGGGCGGTGGTCACGGCCGCCGGGTTCGGTTTCGTCGTGGCGCTCGGGGAGTTCGGGGCCACCGGGTTCCTGGCCCGCCCGGAGGCCCCGACCCTGCCCGTGGCCGTCAGCGAGCTGATCGCCCGGCCGGGAGAGCTCACCACGCAGATGGCCTACGCGGTCTGCGCCCTGCTGATGGTGGTCACGGTCGTGGCGGTGTTGGTGATCGAGACCCTGCGTACGGACTCACCGGGGGAGTTCTGATGAGTGTGGCGCGAGCCGGTGCCCTCCGGGGGACCGAACCGTCCGACACCGACGACGGGTTGCGGATGAACGCGGTGACGGTGCGCTACGGCAGCACGACCGTTTTGTCCGAAGTGGACTTGGAGGTGCCGCGCGGCGAGGTGCTGGCCGTGCTGGGGCCTTCCGGGTGCGGGAAGTCGACCCTGCTGCGCACCGTCGCCGGGCTGGAGAGCCTCGCCGCGGGGGAGGTCCGTTTCGACGGGCGGGACCTGTCCGGGGTGCCGGTGCACCGTCGCGGCTTCGGCATGGTCTTCCAGGACGGACAGCTGTTCGGGCACCGGGACGTGGCGGGCAACGTGGAGTTCGCGCTGCGGATGCGCGGCGTCGGCCGGAAGCGACGGCGCGCGGAGGTCGACCGGCTGCTGGATCTGGTGGGGCTGGCCGGCTACCAGCGCCGTCGGGTGCGGCAGCTCTCCGGCGGGCAGGCCCAACGGGTCGCGCTGGCCCGCGCGCTGGCTGCCGAGCCCCGGATGCTGTTGCTGGACGAGCCGTTGTCCGGCCTGGACCGGGCTCTGCGCGACAGGCTCACCGTGGACCTGGCCAGGCTGCTCTCCGCCGAGGACAGCCCCACGGCCGTGATGGTGACCCACGACCTCGACGAGGCCTTCGCCCTGGCCGACCGGGTGGCCGTGCTGCACGAGGGCCGGGTGTTGCAGACGGACGAGCCGCGTCGGCTGTGGCGCGCTCCGCGCAACGAACGGGTGGCGCGGTTCCTCGGGTGCACCACCTTCCTGGACGCGCACGTCACGGACGGTACGGCCTCCGGTCCGCTGGGCACGGTCCCGACGCCGGAGCAGCCGGACGGGCCGGTGCGGCTCGGGCTGCGTCCGGTCGGCGTGCGGGCCAGGACGGGACGGTGCCCGGGCGCGGCGGAGACCACCGGCAGGGTGGTGGAGCGGATGCACCGGCACGACCACGTGCGGCTGCTCGTCGACGCCGGAGAGGGGAGGGTGAACCGGGTCGAGGCCATCGCCGAGGGGGCGGAGATCCCGGAGCCGGGCGAGGACGTCACCCTGCGCCTCGACCCGGTCGGTGTGGCGGTGCTCAGCGGGGATCCGCGGCAGCGGCGAACTCGGACAGCAGCGAGTCCGCCCTCCGACCGTCCAGGGACTCCCGAATGATGTCGGCGTGTCCGGCGTGCCGGGCGGTTTCCTCGATCAGATGCAACAGCACCCAGCGTGTGGTGAACGGCTCAAGATCGGTACGGTCCCGCATCTCCGGGGGCAGCGGGAGCTCGGCGTCGAGGTCGGCCACCTCGGCGACCGTGCGCTCGGTCTCGGCGGTGACCTCGGCGTAGGCGGCGAGGTTCCCGGCCAGCGACTCGTCCTGTTCCAGGGTGAACTCCCCCTCGAAGTCGGTGATGGGCCACAGGCCGGGGAGTTCCCGCCCGCCGATCTGGACGGTGACCCAGCGCCGCTCGACGCGCAGCACGTGTTTGACCAGCACGGTGATGCTCAGCCCGCTGGCGGTGGGACGTTGCGCGGCACGCTGTTCGTCCAGTCCGTGCGCGGCGGCGCGCAGGGCGTTGCGCTGGTGTTCGAGGAAGGCCAGCAGTCCGTCGCGGTCATCGGTGACGCGGCGGGGGAGCAGTGGTGTCACGGTGCGACTCCCGATTCGGCGACCGCCGCCTCCGGTGCGGCGGTGTTCGCGGTGAGCCTGCCACCGACCCCCGACACGCACCCGGCCGGCGGGCCGCGTGGTGTCGGGGGACAACGCTCAGGTGTCCTTGGTGGCCATCCGAGCCGTGGCGGCGGAGAACCCGATGAGGATGTAGCAGCAGGCCCGCCACAGGCCGGTGAGCAGGTCCTGCGAACGGATCGGGTCGCTGAGCACGTCGCTGATCGAGTACCAGTCCGTGGTGAGCATCACCGGTTTCAGCCACTCCAGGTTCGGAAAGGCCTCCAGCACCCCGAAGACGATCAATCCCCCGACCGTGACGGCCATGACCAGCAGCGGATGCTCGGTGGCCGCGGAGACGGCCAGGGCCACCGCGCCCACGGCGGCCATCTGTACCGCGCACCATCCCGCGGCCAGGGCCACCCTCCCCAGGGCGGGGCCGAGCGGCAGGGTGGTTCCGGACAGGGTCACCAGCCCGTCTCCGCCCACCACGGTCAGCCCGGTCAGCACCCCGCTGAGGGTGATCACCCCGACGGCGAGCACGACCATGCTCGCCACGCCGATCGCCTTCACCGTCACCAGCCGCACCCGCCCCACCGGGGCGAGCAGCAGCCCGCGCAGCGTGCCGTGGGCGGACTCCCCGGCCAGCGCGTCGGCGGCCACCATGGCGGTGACCAGCGGAAGCAGCAGGTTCTGCGTCATCATCAGGCTGAACACGGGAAGGACCAGCCCGTTGCCCGCCATGGCGGCGAACAGCGGCGGACCGGAACCGGCCGAGCCGGTCAGGGTCAGCACCGTCCCGATGAGCACGGGCAGCATCGCCAGCCCGAACAGCGCCAGCAGGTTGCGTGGCCTGCGCAGCACCCACCCCAGTTCGGACCGCACGATCCTCCAGAAGGGGGCGGGCCCGTTCCGGCGCACACCGGAGGGCAGTTCGACGCGCGATATCGTCCCGTTCACGTTTCCCCCTCGGTGAGTCGGGCGAAGATGTCCTCCAGACCGGCGCGTTCCCGTCGGGCCTCGTGGACCTCCACCCCGGCACGGACCAGCGCCGCGATCACCTCCGGCGCCCGGTTGTCGGACAGGTCGACACGCAGGTCCCCGTTCTCCTCCCCCACGGGGACGCCCGCCTCCCGCAACGCGCGCAGACCTTCCTCGGTGTCGGCGACCGTCACGAGCAGGCTGGGTCCCGTCGACTCCAGCAGCGTGTCCAGCGCCCCCTGGGCGATCAGCGTGCCCTCGCGCAGCACCGCGGCGTGGGTGCAGGTGTTCTCCACCTCGGACAGCAGGTGGGAGGACAGGATCACCGTGGTCCCGTCGGCGTGCAGGTCGGCGATGACCCGGCGGATCTCCCTGGTGCCCGCCGGGTCCAGGCCGTTGGTGGGTTCGTCGAGCACCACGAGTTCCCGGGGAACCAGCAGCGCCGCGGCCAGCCCGAGGCGCTGTTTCATGCCCAGCGAGTAGGAGCGGTACCTGCGCTCGGCGGCCTCGGCGAGCCCGACCCGTTCCAACGCCTGCTCCACGGCGGTGTCCGTGTCGGAGCCGAACAGCCCGGGTTCGACGGCGGCGCACCGTTGCAGGTTGCGTCTGCCGGACAGGAAGGGGTGGAAACCGGGGCCCTCCACCAGAGCCCCCACCAGGGGGAGGGCGCGTCCGGTGTGCTCGGGGATCCGGTGTCCGAGCAGTTCCACGGAACCGGAGGTGGGTTCGGTCAGGCCGAGCAGCATCCGGATGGTGGTCGTCTTGCCCGAGCCGTTCGGCCCGAGCATCCCCAGCACCGCCCCCCTGGGCACGGTCAGGTCCACATCGGACACGGCGACCGTGCGTCCGTAGGTCTTGCGCAGCGATCTGGTGCGCAGCGCCGGTTCCGCGTCCCGCGCGGAGGCGGGGGCCTCGTGGACCCCCGCCCGAGCCGTGTCGACGGCTTCGCTCATCACGAGTTCCTCAGTGCCTCGGTCAGTACCTGCCGGGGGACGGCCCCGGCGGCCACGCGCCCGTCGGAGGTGATCACGGCCGTTCCGGCGGCGGTGTCCACCACCCTGCCGTGGCCCCACGAGCCGCTGATCGGTTCGCCGACCGTGTCGAGGATGCCACGCGGGTTCTCGGGGGAGCCGGCGCGCTCGCGCTCCGTCGTGCCCTCCTGCCGCGTCGCCTGTTGGGGAAGCTCGCTCACCACGACCGTGTCCCAGCCGTCCCCGACGATCCGGGGCGTGGAGTCAGCCCGCTGCCGGTGCTCCCCGTCCGGGTGATCGCCCTCTTCGGGGTCGGCCGTGCGCACCCGCGCGTCCTCCGGCGGGGTGAACTGGAACAGTTCGGGGTCCTGACGGCCGAAGTCGAGCCGGGAGAAGCCCGCGCTCAGCGCCGGTTCCCCGGACCCGTTGGTGTTGACCTCCACCCGCAGGGGGAGGCTGTGCTCGGCGCCCACCGCGACACGGACCTCGCGCAGTTTGGTGCGTTCGCCGGGATCGGGGGTGAGCACCAGCTCGTAGGCGTCCTCGCCCGCCACCTTCGTGGTCCCGTCGACGGTGACCTCGCTGCTGTCCCGCAGTTTCCCGACCAGCTCGCGGGCGAGTTCGGAGGGGTTCCCGGCCGGGGCGTCGTCCCCTCGCGTCCCCGCGTCGTGCTCGCCGGTGTGGTGTTTGACGACGGTCCTCTCCGCCGAGGTCCACTTCCACACCGTGTTGCCGTCGTCGACCACGGTGACCTCGCCCTGGGAGGTGGGAACCGACATCCGGTACCCCTGGTTCCCGTCGGACCACACCCGCAGGGACTTCTGACCGCCGGAGAGGAACTCTCCCGCCTCCTCCGTGCCGGGCAGGGCGGGCAGGCCGAGCCGGTTGTGCACCGTCACCGTGCCCGCCATCGCCGGGGCCCGCCCGGACTCCAGCACGGAGGCGACCAGTTCCTGGGGGCTGGTGGCGGGCAGGCGCGGATTCTGCGCGCCCGCGGGTAAGGCCAGTGAGGTCAGCCCGAGGGCTCCGGCCGCGATCCCGGCCGAAGCCGTCAGCGCGATGCTCCTGCGTCTCATCCGTCTTCCCTTCGGTTCTGCGGTTCCGCCCCTGTCGGGCGTCGTACGCGACGACAGGTCCGGGTGCCGGCGGGACCTCCGGACGGTGTTCGTGCCGGACGTCCCCGCACCGACATCCTCGCGGACGTCACCTCTCAGGTTGCACCCGCCGGACTGAGATCGCGCTGAGAGCGAGTGGATGGCCCTGTGCACAGGACAGGTGAGTCGCGGTCTCAGGGTCACTGGGGGCTCTCCCCGATGTGGTCGGCCCCGAGGACGGGCATGCTGGGGACCGTGAACGAGGACGGTGCGGTGACCCGGGTGCTGGTGGTCGACGACGAGGCCGGAATGCGTTCGGCGCTGTGTCGCGGTCTGTCGGCGGAGGGGATGGAGGTCACCGGTTGCGCGGAGGGCACCGAGGCGCTGCGGCTCGGCTCCACCGGCGCTTTCGACGTGATCCTGCTGGACGTGCTGCTTCCCGGGCTGTCCGGCTACCGGGTCCTGGAGCTGCTGCGGGAGCGTGGCGTGGGCACCCCGGTGTTGATGGTCTCGGCCAAGGACGGCGAGTTCGACCAGGCCGACGGGTTCGACCTGGGAGCCGACGGCTACGTGGTGAAACCGTTCTCCTTCGTGGTGCTGGCCGCCCAGGTGCGTGCGCTGGCCCGCCGGGGCGGGACCGCCACGGAGTCGGACGTGCTCACGCTGGGGGACCTGGAGATCGACCGTTCCGGACGTCGGGTCCGGTGGGCGGGCCGGCCGGTGGCCCTGTCCCCGAGGGAGTACAGGCTGCTGGTGGCACTGGCGGCGCGGCCCGGGACGGTGCTGACCAAGGAGGAGCTGCTGAGCGAGGTCTGGGGCGGTGCCCAGGACGTCACCCGCAACGTGGTGGAGGTCTACATCGGTTACCTCCGGCGGAAGTTCGACGCGGTCGGGGCGGGGGAGGTGGTGCGTACGGTGCGCGGGCACGGCTACACGGTGGAGCGGCCGTGAGCCCGGCGCGTCGCCGGTGGCGCCCTGCGGTGCGGACGGTGCGGAACTGGTGGAACCGACGCACCGTGCAGACCCGCGTCACCCTCGTGGCCGCGCTGGCCGCCCTGGTCGGTGTGACCGTGCTGGTGGTCATCAGCGGGACGCTGCTGGGGTGGCTGTCCCTGGAGTCGATCGACACCAGACTGCGTACCGAGGCCCGGCGGGCCGCCTCCGCGTTGTCCACGGGCACCGCTGCCCGGGAGGTGGCCACACCCGGTGGTGTTCGGGTGCTGGACACCGCCGGGGAGCCCGTGGACGGACTGGGACCCACCGGGCTGCGCCCCTGGGAGATCAACACGTTGAAGACCGGCGAGGGGGTCACCGGCCGGGGTGCTCCCGACGGGGACGCCTCCCGGGTCCGCTGGCGGGGGACGGTGGTGCCCGACCCGTCGGGCAGGCCGCTGCTCGTGCTGGCGCGCAGCGAGCTGGCCGTCTACCACGACGTGCGCTCGACGGCGGATCGCGTGTTGGTGCCGGGAGCGCTGTGCGGTGTGCTGTTCGTCGCGGTGGCCACCTGGGCCGCGGTGCGGGCCGCCCTGCGCCCGGTGCGCCGGATGCGGCTGGCCGCCGCGGAACTGCCGGTGGGCCAGCGGCTGCCGGTGCCGGAGGCCGATGACGAACTGCGCGGGCTCGCCCTGGCCACCAACGAGATGCTGGACCGGCGGGACGCCGACACCGAGCGGTTGCGCCGTTTCACCGGAGACGCCGCCCAC
Organism: Actinopolyspora mortivallis; assembly: GCF_003001495.1. GTDB lineage: Bacteria > Actinomycetota > Actinomycetes > Mycobacteriales > Pseudonocardiaceae > Actinopolyspora > Actinopolyspora mortivallis_A. The sequence continues at coordinate 183,619 of NZ_PVSR01000002.1, read as the reverse complement.
GAGCTGCGCAACCCGGTCGGTGCGATCCGCACCCAGGCCGAGGTGGCGGTGCTGCACCCCGACCCGGAGCTGGCCCAGCAGACCCTGCGTGAGATCTCCGAGGAAGCCCTGCGGCTGTCCGAGCTGGTGGACGGGTTGCTCGCGGTGGCCCGTGCCGAGGCGGGGGCCGGTTCGGAGGGGGAACCGGTGGACCTGGTCGCGGCGGCGCGCTCGGCCGTGGAACGGGCCCGTTCCGGGCAGGAGCGGGTCCGCATCGGGTTGGTCACTCCGTTCCCCACGGCCCCGGTGCTGGCGACTCCCTCCGAGGTGTCCACCGTGCTGGACAACCTGCTGGCCAACGCGACGCGCTTCGCGCGGGCACTGGTTCGGGTGAGCGTGTTGCCCGCGGCGGACGTGGTGCGGGTGGTGGTCGACGACGACGGCCCCGGCATCCCCCCGGAACACCGGGAGAAGGTGTTCGACCGGTTCCACCGGGTGGACCCTTCCCGGGCCGGTGAGCACGGCGGTGCCGGGCTGGGACTGGCCCTGGTGGCCGGAACGGTCCGGGGACGGGGTGGGGCGGTGCGTGCCGACTCCGCACCCGAGGGAGGGGCCCGCATCGAGGTGCGCTGGCCCCCGGCGGGCTCGGCCGAGTGAACCGCCGCCCCGTCTCCGGGGATCCGGCCGGGGCGGGCACGATGGTGGTTCGTGACGGATCACGGTGTTCGTGTGGCGGCCGCTCCGCGTACGGCGGCCGCCGCGGTGCGGCACACCCGCACCGTGTTGGAGGTCTTCCGGGGGCGTCCCGTGACGGCGGTGGGGGAGTTGCTGGTCGTCGGGGACCGGTTGGTCCTGCAGGACCTTCCCCGCTACGCGCCGGGGCGACAGCTCTCGGTCCGGGCGGCCGACGAGACGGGGTTGTCCCTGGCGGTGGTGGGGGCACCGGAGGAAGCCGAGGAACTCGGGGTCGTGGTGGGGCCGGACTCCTCGGGGGCCGAGGTGACCGTGCGCTGTCGGGAAGGGGAGGGCACCTCCCCGTTCCGGCGGCGGTGCGGGGCGTACCTGGAGCGGGTCGGGGCCCTGGCCGTGGCGTGGGCGGACCGTCCCCGGGTGGTGGGCGCGGCCGTCGTGGAGGAGGGGATGCTGCTCGCCCAGCAGCGGTGCTGTCCGGCCCGGCACGCCGGACGGTGGGAACTGCCCGGTGGCCGCGTGGAACCGGGCGAGGACGAGGCGGCGGCCGTGGTGCGGGAGTGCCGCGAGGAACTGGGCGTCGACGTGCGGGTCGCGGGGAGGTTCGGCACCGACGTGCCGATCCCGGGTGAACCGGGGATGCTGCTGCGCGGCTACCTGGCCACCCTGGCGGACCCCAGCGCCGTTCCGTGGCCGGTGGAGCACCGCGCGGTGCGCTGGCTCGGTGCCGAGGGGTTGACCGAGGTGGACTGGTTGGCCACGGATCGCTTGCTGCTCGACGCGATGCGTGGGGTGGTGGAGGAGGACCGGCGCCGGGCCCTGTCGGAGTGATCCCCGTGGTGCCGGAACGCGTGCGGGTTTTCCGGACATTTCGCGAAAAAGGGTCGCGATCATTTTTCGTATTTGTCGGAAAAGCGTTCCCCCGTTGCTCGGATGGTGTGGTCTGTGGCTCCATCGGCTCGTCACGGATCTTCGGCGGGGATATCATCGAAGAATGTACGTGGTTCTGGTTCATTACACCGCACCTCTGGCAGAGGTGGACGCGTTGCTGGCCGATCACTCCGACTGGTTGGCGCATCATCAGGACTCCGGCGAGTTCATCGCCTCCGGCCGGCGGCACCCCCGCACCGGAGGGGTGATCATCGCGCGTTCGATGTCCCGGGGGCAGTTGGACGCGGTGCTGGCCACCGACCCCTTCGTCGTGCACAGGGTGGCCAAGCACGAGGTGATCGAGTTCCAGGCGCTGCGGACCATTCCGGAGCTGGCCGATTACGCGGATCACCTGACTCCGGCGGAGTGAGGAACGGGTCGCTCCGGTGGGTGGCTTCGGGATCCGGAGTCCCGCTCCGGAGTTATCCGAAAATATTTCGAGAATTGGCCGTTTCCGACGGTGGCGGTTCGGGGTTCCCGCGGAAGACCTCCGGACCGTCGCCGTTTTTTCACCTTTCATCCGATTCACGGCGTGTCCGGTGATCCTTTCCCGGGTGAGCTTCCGGACGGGAACACGGAATAGCGCGTTTTGCCCCGGTGTTGCACGCCGGTGAGGAGTCCCGGCCGACGAGCCCGTTCCGGACGGGTGACGGCATCCCGGACAGGACGGGCGGCACACGGAGGTCTCCGGCGTGGTGGCGAGCCACACGACACCGCGCGGGAGACGGTGCACTACCCTGGTGAGGGATATCCGGCCGTCGGAGATGGGCACGCCGGGCGTGCCACGCACGTGTTCGATTCCCACGGCGGCCGCGGCCCACCGGTTCCAGCCGCACGAATCACGGGCCGCTCCTCGAACGACGCCGTTTTGCACCCGACCCGTACGAAGCCAGGAGTTCCCGCGTGTCCGCCACCAGTGTCGCCAGCCCGAACCAGCGCACCCGCACCGATCTGCGCAACATCGCCCTCGTCGCGCACGTCGATCACGGCAAGACCACCCTGGTGGATGCCATGCTCCGGCAGTCCGGAGCGTTCTCCGAGCGCACCGAGCCCGTCGACCGCGTGATGGACTCCAACGACCTGGAGCGGGAAAAGGGCATCACGATCCTGTCCAAGAACACGGCGATTCACCGGATGACCGAACAGGGCCCGGTCACCATCAACGTCGTCGACACCCCGGGCCACGCCGACTTCGGCGGTGAGGTCGAACGCGGGCTGTCCATGGTCGACGGCGTGATGCTGCTGGTCGACGCCAGCGAGGGGCCACTGCCGCAGACCAGGTTCGTGCTGCGCAAGACGCTGGCCGCCGAACTGCCGGTGATCCTGGTGGTGAACAAGGTCGACCGCCCCGACTCCCGGGTGGCCGAGGTCGTCGAGGAGACCCACGAGCTGCTGCTCGAACTGGCCGCCGACGTCGGTGCCGACGAGTCGGTGCTGGACATCCCCGTCATCTACGCCTCGGCCCGGGACGGGCGCTGCTCCCTCGAAGCCCCGGAGACGGGCGAGGTCCCGCAGAGCGACCTGACCCCGCTGTTCGACACTCTGCTCGAGCACGTCCCCGCCCCGGAGGGTGATCCGCAGGCCCCGTTGCGTGCCCTGGTCACCAACCTCGACGCCTCCTCCTTCCTGGGACGCATCGGCCTGTGCCGGATCCACGCCGGACAACTCCGCAAGGGACAGACCGTGGGACTGTGCCGGGAGGACGGCAGCGTGGAGAAGGTGCGGCTGACCGAGCTGATGGTCACCGAGAACCTGGACAGGGTCAACGCCGAGTCGGCCTCGGCGGGGGACCTGGTGGCCGTCGCCGGGATCCCCGACATCAATATCGGGGACACCATCGCCGACCCGGAGAACCCGGAACCGCTGCCCCGCATCACCGTGGACGCCCCGGCGATCTCGCTGACCATCGGGACCAACACCTCCCCCACGGCGGGACGCAACGGTGGGAGCAAGGTCACCGCCCGCCTGGTCAAGAACCGGCTGGACGCCGAACTCGTCGGCAACGTCAGCCTCCGGGTGGTCGACACCGAACGTCCGGACACCTGGGAGGTCCAGGGACGTGGGGAACTGGCCCTGGCCGTGCTGGTGGAGACCATGCGCCGGGAGGGCTTCGAACTCACCGTGGGCAAGCCGGAGGTGGTCACCAAGACCGTCGACGGCAAGCTGTGCGAGCCGTTCGAACGGCTCTGGCTGGACATTCCCGAGGAGCACCTGGGGGCCGTGACCCAGTTGCTGGCCTCCCGTAAGGGACGGATGGAGACCATGGACGGGCACGGCACCGGGCGGATCAAACTGGAGTACGTGATCCCTGCCCGGGGACTGATCGGTTTCCGCACCGAGTTCCTCACCGAGACCAGGGGCGCCGGTATCGCCAACCACGTCTTCGAGGACTACGCACCCTGGGCGGGGGAGATCCGCAGCCGCAACAGCGGCTCGCTGGTGGCCGACCGTGCCGGACAGGTGACCACCTACGCGCTGATGCAGCTGTCCGACAGGGGAACCTTCTTCGTCGAACCCGGTGACGAGGTCTACGAGGGCATGGTCGTGGGGGAGAACCCGCGCGCCGAGGACCTCGATCTCAACATCACCAAGGAGAAGAAGCTGACCAACATGCGTTCGGCCGGGGCCGAGGAGCTCGAACGGCTCGCCCGCCCCCGCAAACTCGGTCTGGAGGAGGCCCTGGAGTTCTGCTCCGCCGACGAGTGCGTGGAGGTCGGGCCGAAGGCCCTGCGGGTGCGCAAGGTGACCCTGGACGGCGTCCAGCGCGGCAGGCAGCGTTCCCGCGCCAAGTCGCGGGACGCGCAGAGCTGACCCGCCGGGGCGGTGAGGCTGGTCCGGGAGGGCGACCCGGGTGTGGGATGGTCGTGGGGATTCACTGCCGTTTCCGGCCCCGCGGTCGCTTCGCCCGGGGTGTGCGGCCGGATCCGCAACGGAGGTTCGACCAGCGTGTACCGAAGCCGGTTTCGTCCGTTCCCCGCCGCGGCACTGGTGCTGGTGTTTCTGAGCGTGCTGACCGGGTGCACGAACGCGCCACCGCCGCCGGTGGTCAGTTCGACCACTCCGCGGCCGAGCTCCGAACCCCCCACCGAGCCGCCCCAGCCCCGGGTGGTCGTGGCGGGGGTCGAGAAACTCGAAGGTGGCTTCAACCCGCACGCGCTGGCGGACCAGTCGCAGCTCACCGACGCGTTGTCCGAACTCATGCTGCCTTCGGTGTTCGTGCCCGGCCCCGACGGGGAACAGGTGCTCAACACCACGCTGATGAAGTCGGCCGAGGTGGTGCCGGACACCGACAGGTTCACCGTGCGCTACCGCATCCGCACCGACGCGGGGTGGTCGGACGGGGCGCCGATAGCCGCCGAGGACTTCGTGTACCTCTGGGAACAGATGCGTTCCCAGGACGGGGTGGTCAACCCGGTCGGCTACCGCATGATCTCCGACGTGCGCTCCCAGCAGGGCGGCAAGACCGTGCTGGTCACCTTCGACCGTCCCTATCCGGGGTGGAAGTCGTTGTTCGACCACCTGTTGCCCGCCCATCTGGTCAAGGACGCCCCCGGCGGGTGGGAGGACACTCTCGACGACGGCTATCCCGCCTCGGGCGGTCCGTTCGCGATACGCCAGTTCGACCTGGACCGGGGCCAGATCGTGCTGATGCGCAACGAGCGTTACTGGGCGGAGCCGGCCAAGTCGGACCGTATCGTGGTGCGTGCCGCCGATCGGCAGGCGAACCTGAACGCGCTGAGCAGTGGAAACGTGCAGCTGGGGATGTTCGACCCGGACGCGGAGACCATGCGTGCCCTGCGGGGGCTGGGTGAGGACGTCCGGTTGATCACGCTGCCCCGGCCGCTCGTCAGCACCCTGTTCCTGCGGCGCAGCAGCCCGCAGCTCAACGACGTCCGGGTCCGCCGTGCCGTGCTCGCCGCACTGGACCGCAACGCCCTGGTGAGCACGGGAACCGGTGGGGGGCCGGATGAGGAGCGGCGCGCCCACGCGCAGGTGCTGGCCCCCTCCCAGCCCGGATACTCCGCCACCGAACCCGCGGGCGAGTTCTCCGACTCACCGGACCCGCAGCGGGTCCGGAAGCTGCTCCGCGAGGCGGGCTACGAGCACACCGACGGAAGCTGGGTGCGGGACGGGACCCCGCTGAATCTCGTGATCGCCGCGCAGTTCGAGGAGGACTCCTACGAGGCCGTGGCCAACGCCGCGGCCGACCAGCTCGCCGCCCAGGACATCGGGGCCACGGTGATCACCCCTGAAGGGGACGAGCTCTACCGCACGATGCTGCCCACGGATCCGGGGCGCATGGACCCTCCCGAGTCAGCGGGGATCGACCTGGCCGTGGCGCCGCGTCCGGTGAGCGCCGACCCCGCCTCCACCCTGGCCGCCCAGTGGGGATGCCCCTCGGTCGATCCGGACACGGGGAGTACGGCCACGTTCGGTCCCACCGGCTTCTGCGACCGGATGCTGCAACCCACCATCGAGGCGGTCACGACGGGACGGATCCCCTTCGCCCGGGCGTCCGGGCGCGTCGAGCCCGTGGTGTGGTCCAGTGCGCTGGCCTTGCCGCTCTACCAGGAGACCCGGGTGTTGGCCGTCCGTCGCGAGCTGCGCGGGGTCGAGGACGGTCCCGGTTTCGCCACCCCGTTCAGCACGGTGGGAGAGTGGATCGGAGCCCCGGGGGAGAGCTACGACTGGTGATCCAGCGGCCACCCGCCGTGTCGCGGCGGCCGGAAAACGATGGCGTCCGGTGTGGGAAGTGGTGCATCGTTGTGCGGACACCACACCGGTCCGGAAGGGAGCCCCGCCCATGTCGTCCACAGTGACCGAATCGGATGAGCCCGGGCTCGGCACCGGCGGGTACACGTGGCCGCGTGGGCTGCGCTGCGTCCGTTGTGGGGCCCGCACCGAACCGCGTTACGACACGGAGGGCTGTCTCGACTGCCGTGATCGGGGGATTCCCTCGGCGCTGCTGGCCGAGTACGACCTGTCCGGTCTGGACGGTTCCTCGCTGCGACGTCGGTGGGGAGCGCGCCGGGAGGGGATGTGGTCCTACCGCGAGCTGCTGCCCATCCCTCCCGAACACGTGGTCACCATGCGGGAGGGGGCGACTCCCCTGGTCGAGCTGCCCGGCGAGGGGACACACCGGTCCGAGCGGGTGTTGGTCAAGGACGAGCGCCGCAACCCCACCGGCAGTTTCAAGGACCGTTTCTACAGCACGGCGGTCTCCTGGGCCGCCTGGTACGGCCACGGGACGGTGGCGCTGGCCTCCAGCGGCAACGCCGGGGTCTCGGCGGCCGCCTACGGAGCGCTGGCCGGGCTGGAGTGCGTGGTGGTCGCCACCCCGGACATCGGGGAGGTCTGGCGCGGGCTCGTCGAGCTGCACGGAGGGAGGATGCTGTTCGCCTCCGACGCGGCCGAGCGGTGGGAGATCCTGCGCGGCCGGGCCGAGGAGCAGGGGTGGGCGGTACTGACGAACACCTCGGCGGTTCCGGTGAGCAGCCTGTGGGTCGGGATCGAGGGCTACAAGACCATGGCCTACGAGATCGTCGAGGACCTCGGCACCGCCCCCGAGGCGGTGACCGTGCCGGTCTCCCGCGGCGACGGCTTCGCCGGACTGTGGGCGGGGTTCCGCGAACTGCACGAGCTCGGCGTGATCGACCGGCTGCCCCGCATGATTGCCGCGGAGCGCTATCCCTCGTTGTCGGTGGCGCTGCGGGACGGGCTGGAGCTTCCGCCGGAGCAGGAGGTCGACCCGGACAGTCTGGCCGTCTCCATCGGCAACCCGCAGGCGACGGTGATGTCCTTGCGGGTGCTGCGCGAGTCGGGGGGCACCGCCGTGGTCTGCTCGGAGGAGGAGCTCCGGTCGGCCACCGCACGGCTGGGTGCCTCCGGGATCGCGGCCGAACTCAGCTCGGCCGCCTCCCTGGTGGCCGCCCGAAGGCTGCGTCGGAACGGCACGGGGGACGTGGTGGCCCTGTTGACCTCGCGCGCCTCGCACCAACCCGCCGCGTTCCGCTGAGCCTCCGCGCTGTCTCGACCCCGACGGGGTCGTGCCGTTCCCGTCGGATGGGAGGAGGCACGGACCCGACGGGGCGGTCCTAGGCTGGGAGCGTGACGTTGACGACCGCACCGCGTCTACTGCTGGTACACGCGCATCCGGACGACGAGACCCTCTGGACCGGCGGCACCATCGCCCGCTACGCGGCCGCCGGCGTGCAGGTGACCCTGGTCACCTGCACGCTCGGCGAGGAGGGGGAGGTCATCCCCCCGGAACTGCGCGGGCTCGACTCCGCCGGGGCCGACCAGCTCGGCGGCTACCGTGTCGGGGAGCTGAACGCGGCCTGCGCCGCCCTCGGGATTTCCGACCAGCGTTTCCTCGGGGGCATGGGGCGTTGGCGTGACTCGGGGATGGCCTGGCAGCGATACGGCAGGACCGCCGGGGCCACCGCCGACACCCACCCCAGGGCCCTGGTGGCGGACGAGCCCGGCCGGCAGGCCGCGCTGCTGGAGGAGATCCTGCGTGAGGTGCGTCCCCAGGTGGTGGTCACCTACGACTCGGACGGGGGATACGGGCATCCGGACCACGTCCGCGCCCACGAGATCACCCTCGCGGCCGCCGAACGGGTCCCCGGGGTGGAGAGGGTGTTCTACGCCGCTCCCGCCGCCTCCGCCGTACGGGAGGGGCTGCGGAAACTGGCCGCCGTCGAGGGCGTGCCGTTCACCCTGCCCGGTGAGGACGATCTGCCCACCGTGGACGACGCGACCGTGGACACGGTGATCGACATCACTCCCGTGCTGGAGGCCAAGCTCGACGCCCTGCGCGCACACCGCACCCAGGTGAGCCTCTGGACCGACGAGAGTTCCGGCGCCGCGGCCTACGCGCTGTCCAACGGCATCGGCCAACCGGTGCTGGGCGGCGAGTACTACGTGCTCGGCAGCGGCTCGGGCACACCCCGCACCGACCTGTTCGAGGGGCTCGACGTCGCGGGCGGGGCTCCGCTGGAGCGGCGATGAGCGGGCTACTGAGGTGGGCCGACCGGGCGACGCTGGCGGTGCTGGTGCTGGACGCGGTGCTGCTGGCGGTGCTCGAACTGTTCTTCCTGCCCTCCTACCTGGGCAGTGTGCAGTTTCCCGTGACCGTGGCGGTGGCCGTGGTCACCAACCCGGTGCTGGTCGCGCTCGCGGCGCGGTTCTCCACCGGCGGACTGGCGGCCGCCGCCCCGCTGGTGGCGTGGTTCGCAACCGTCTTCGTGCTGGGCACACTCGGACCGGGCGGGGACATGCTGTTGCCCGCCGAGGACTGGCGGAGCTATCTGCTCATCGGCGGCGGAACCCTCCCGGCCGCGGCGATGCTGGGGATCGTGCGCGGCAGGCGCTCGTACCCGGGATGAGCACGGGCTCTCCGGGGGAGAGTGTGGCGAACGGCACGTCCGTGGTGACGGGGTCGCTCCGGCTCGGGCCCGCGGTTACCGGCGGAGCCGTCCCTGGAGGGTGCGGCCCCGGCCCCATGGGTTCTAGCATCGCCGGTCACCTGGGAGAACGTTCCGTCCCGTGCCGGAGTCACCCCCTTGGTGGGCTGCCGGTCGATCCGCCGGGCGGGATGTCAACCCGGTGGGCGATTCCGCCGAGGTCCGGCGGAAGGTGCCGTTTACCTCCGCACCCACGGCCGCGTACCCTCGATCACGCTCCCGTGCTGTGGAACCGACTGTGTGCGCGGGGCGCCTCCGAGGGATACTGGGCGGCAGCCGCGCGGATCCGGCGCGGGAGGAGAAAACGTACCGAGCAGGAGAGCTACCGTGACCTACGTGATCGCCGAGCCCTGCGTCGACGTGCTCGACAAGGGATGCATCGAGGAGTGCCCCGTCGACTGCATCTACGAGGGCGGGCGGATGCTCTACATTCATCCGGACGAGTGCGTCGACTGCGGGGCCTGTGAACCGGTTTGCCCGGTCGAAGCCATCTACTACGAGGACGACGTGCCCGAGGAGTGGGCCGCCTACACGCAGGCCAATGTGGACTTCTTCGAGGATCTCGGTTCGCCGGGCGGGGCCGCCAAGGTCGGCAAGGTGAACAAGGACGTCGAGCCCATCGCCAGCCTCCCCCCGCAGGGCGAATGAGTCCCGAGGGTTCGTCGGAGAGTACGGCGAACACCGGTGGCAGGACGCGCGGATCCCGCCACCGGGGGATGCCGCGGTTCCCGTGGGACTCGCTGGCGACGGCCGGGGAGACGGCCCGTGCGCACCCGGACGGGATCGTCAACCTGTCGGTGGGCACGCCCGTCGACCCGGTCCCGGACGTGGTGCGCGCGGCGCTCCGCGCCGCCGACGACTCCCCCGGGTACCCGGCCACGCACGGCACCCCGGAGCTCCGTGCCGCCGCCGCGGCGGCCCTGGCGCGGCGTCACGGGGTGCACGGTGTCGCTCCGGAGGACGTGCTGCCCACCATCGGCTCCAAGGAGTTCGTGGCCTGGTTGCCGAGCCTGTTGGGCACCCGCCCGGGTGACACGGTGGTGATCCCGGAGCTGGCCTATCCCACCTACGAGGCGGGAGCCCGCCTGGCCGGGGCCGAGATCGTCCGGACGGAGGCCACGCACTCCCTGGGACCCGCCGGTCCTGCCGTGCTGTGGCTGAACTCCCCCTCCAACCCGACGGGCAGGGTCCTTCCGGCCGAGCACCTGCGCAAGGTCGTGGACTGGGCCAGGGAACGCGGAACCGTGGTGGTCTCCGACGAGTGCTATCTGGCCCTGGGCTGGGAGGCCGAACCGGTCTCGGTGCTCGACCCGGAGGTGTGCGGCGGCTCCTTCGAGGGACTGCTCGCGGTGCACTCGCTGTCCAAGACCTCGAACTTCGCGGGCTACCGGGGTGGGTTCGTCACCGGCGACCCCGAGCTCGTGGGGGAGCTGCTGGAACTGCGCAAGCACGCGGGCATGATCGTCCCGCGCCCGGTGCAGGACGCCATGACCGCCGCCCTCTCCGACGACGAACACCTGCGTGAACAGCGTGCGCGCTACGCGGCCAGGCGCGAACGGCTGCGCCCCGCGCTGGAGGAGGCGGGTTTCCGGGTGGACCACTCGGTCGCCGGTCTCTACCTGTGGGCGAGCCGCGAGGAGGACGCCTGGCAGACGGTGCGGTGGTTGGCCGAGCGCGGGATCCTGGTGGCCCCCGGCACGTTCTACGGCCCCGAGGGGCAGCGGCACGTGCGGATCGCGCTGACCGCCTCCGACGAACGGATCGAGGCCGCCGTACGGCGCCTGCGGGAGTGAAAGCGTCCCCGGGACCGCGCCGCGAGGAGGCCGACTCCGAGGTCTCGGGGTACCGGAACGGCGGGTCGGTCACTGCCGACGGGCGTGTTCGGACCACGCGGTGGTCGTGTCCACCAGCTCACGCCAGCGTTCCGGCCACCTCGCCCGCAGCCGCTCCCGCCGGAGGCGGCACCGCCGCACCACTTCCTCGGCGAGCAGCACGGACTCGGGGTCGAGCCGGCGGGGTCGCCCCGGGCCGGTTCCCTCCTCGACCAGACGGTGCATCCACTGTTCGGTGACCACCGCGTCCTGGTGCTGCCCGAGCACGTCCTGCAACCGCTCGGCGGCGGCCGCCACCCGTCGAGGGGCCTCCTCCTCCAGCACCGGCACGGCCAGTTCGGCGCAGTAGCGCAGCCGTTTGACGGCGATGCGCAGCCCGTGCAACCGGGAGTCCTCCGGTGCGGCCGGCATGTCCCGACCCTTCTCGTGCACCGCGCGCAGCTGTTCGCCCAGTTTCCGCCGCAGGACCCGCACCCCCGGCTCCGCGGCACCGGTCGCCGGGACCCCGTCCCGCACGGCCGTGGCGAGCGAGACGAGCAGTGCCCGGTAGCGCTCCGTGCGCAGGGTCTCCAGCAGCTCGGAACGGGCGTGCTCGCGGTGTTCACCCAGCGCGGCGCGAAGCTGTTCCAGTGCCGGGCTCCGGGCCTGCTCCTGTTCCGGGACCAGGCGGTCCAGCTCGGCCAGCTGCACGTCCAAGTCCCGCACCGGCCCGAGACTCCGGCCGAGCCAGCCGAGCTCGGCACGCAACCCGGAACACCACGCGCGGTCGAGCGAGTCCCGGCCGGTGCGGAGCACCGCGCGCATCCGCCGAACGGCCACCCGGGCCCGGTGCAGGTCCTCGGGGTCCCGCCCCCGGAGGATCCCCGCCTCGCGCGCGGCCAGCAGGCGGGTCCACCGGTCCAGCGCGGCCCGAACGTGCTCGGCGAACGGCTGGTCCCCGCTCGCCCGTACCGGCTCGGTGGGCAGCCCGGATCCGGTGAGGAGGGTAGCGGCGTCCCTCCACTCCGGCGGGCCGCCGTTTCGAGCGCCGGGCGAGGACACACGGTGAGGATAGCTCGCCCGGCGGGACTTCCGCCGCCCCCGACGGGACGTTCTCGGCGCCACCCGGGAGAACCACGGAGGGGCACCGCGCAGGGCGTGCTGGCGTGGCGCCCCCGGGGAGGCTCAGTCGTTGGCGTGCAGCGCCGCGTTCAACTCGACCTTGCCGCCGGTGCGCCCGACGGCCTCCACCGCTCCGGTGGTGGAGTTGCGGCGGAACAGCAGTCCCTCGGACCCGGAGAGCTCGGCCGCCTTGGTGAGGGTGCCGTCCTCCAGGGTGACCTTGGTGCCCGCCGTGAGGTAGAGGCCGGCCTCCACGACGCAGTCGTCCCCGAGGGAGATGCCGCACCCGGCGTTGGCGCCGATCAGGCAGCGTTCCCCGACGGAGATCACCTCACGACCCCCGCCGGACAGTGTGCCCATGATCGAGGCTCCGCCGCCGACGTCCGAACCGTCGCCGACGACCACACCCGCCGAGACACGCCCCTCCACCATGGAGGCCCCCAGCGTGCCCGCGTTGAAGTTGACGAAGCCCTCGTGCATGACCGTGGTGCCGCTGGCCAGGTGCGCGCCGAGCCGGACCCGGTCGGCGTCGCCGATGCGCACCCCGGACGGGATCACGTAGTCGACCATGCGGGGGAACTTGTCGATGCTGTAGACCGTGACCTCCCCGCGCGCCCGCAGGCGCAGCCTGGTGGACTCGAACCCCTCCACCGGGCACGGGCCGTGGTTGGTCCACACGGCGTTGGACAGCAGACCGAACACCCCGTCCAGGTTCTGGCCGTGGGGTCGCACCATGCGGTGGGACAGCAGGTGCAGCCGCAGGTACACGTCGTGGGTGTCGGCGGGGGCGTCGGCGAGCCGGGTGATACCGGTGCGTACCGCGACGACCTCGACGCCGCGGGCCTCGTCGCGCCCGAGCAGTTCCGCCCCGGTCGCCCCCAGCGCCTCGGTAGCCTCCTCGGAGGTCAGCCGCCTGCTGCCGACCTGTTCCGGCTCCCCGAGACGGATCGTGGGAAACCAGGTGTCGAGCACGGTCCCGTCGTCGGTGACGGTCGCGATTCCCACACCGTGGGCACCGGTGTGCTGCGGATCGGGAGTGGTTGGGCTGCTCATGGTGCAAACGGTAGTCGGAACCCGTCCACCCTCCCCCAGGGGGTGGCGGCCCGACGGAGGATGTCGGCGGATGCCGGCACGGAGTATCGTCCCCGCCGTGACGCCGCGATTGGATCTCACCGCCGACCCAGTGGAACTCACGGCCGCCCTGGTCGACATCCCCAGTGTCTCCGGTTCCGAGGAGCGCCTCGCCGACGCCGTGGAGCGGGCGTTGCGGGAGCAGGCCGGTGGGCTGGAGATCGTCCGCAGCGGCAACGCCGTGCTGGCGCGCACCAACCTGGGCAGGGACTCCCGTGTCGTCCTGGCGGGACACCTCGACACGGTTCCGGTCAACGACAACCTCCCGCTGAGCCGCACCGGCGGCGGGGAGGACGAGGTGCTGCACGGCTGCGGAACCGTGGACATGAAAGGCGGCGACGCGGTGATGCTGCACCTGGCGGCCACCCTGGAGGAGCCCCGCCACGACCTGACGTTCGTGTTCTACGACTGCGAGGAGGTCTCGGCCGACCGCAACGGCCTCAACCGCATCGAACGCGACCTGCCCGACTGGATGGACGGCGGGCTGGCCGTGGTGTGCGAGCCCTCCGACGCCTCCGTGCAGGCGGGCTGCCAGGGCACCCTGCGGGTGGAGGTGCGCACCGAGGGGAGGCGGGCCCACTCCGCGCGCGCCTGGATGGGCTCGAACGCGATCCACGCCGCCGAGCCGATCCTGCGCCGTCTGTCCGAGTACGAGCCGCGCAGTCCCGACGTGGACGGTCTGCGCTTCCACGAGGGGTTGCAGGCCGTGGGGATCAGCGGCGGGGTGGCGGGAAACGTCGTGCCCGACGAGTGCGTGGTCACGGTCAACCACCGTTTCGCCCCGGACACCTCGCTGGAGGAGGCGCAGCGGCGGGTACGCGAGATCTTCCACGACTTCGAGGTGACCGTGGTGGACGCGGCCCGGTCCGCACATCCGGGGCTGAGCCAGCCGGCCACGGCCGAACTCGTCGAGGCCTCGGGTGGGGAGCCGGTGGCGAAGCTGGGGTGGACCGACGTGGCCCGGTTCGCCGCCAGGGGGATGCCCGCGGTCAACTTCGGCCCCGGTTCGCCGACGCTGGCCCACACCAAGGAGGAGCACGTGGCGGCGAGCCAGATCCGCCACTGCGCCGGGGTGCTGCGCCGCGCGCTGGGATCAGGCTGAGGCGAGCCCCGGAGGTTCTTCCACGGTCGCTCCGGCGGGGCCGTTCCGACGGGAGTCGGGCGAAACCGTCCCGGCCGTCAGCTCGGGCTCATCCGCAGCTCCTCCTCGTCTTCCTCGGTGGTGCGCTGCTCGGGTGTCCGCGGGGCGAGGGCCTCCCGCAGCCGTTCGGCGATCTCGGCCCGGCTCTGCTCGCCCGTGGGGGACTCGGAACGCTGCCGCGCGGACGGTTCCGCCTCGCCAGGCCCGTTCGTGGTGGACTCGGACGAGGCGCCTTCCCCGCCGCCCGTCTGCTGGACGAAACGCAGCAGCTCCACCGGGAAGGGCAGCACCAGCGTGGAGTTCCTCTCCGCGGCCACCTCCACGACCGTCTCCAACAGCCGCAGCTGCAACGCGGCCGGGGCGTCGGACATCACCGAGGCCGCCTCGGAGAGTTTGCGGGAGGCCTGGTACTCGCCGTCGGCGGAGATGATCCGCGAACGGCGTTCCCGCTCGGCCTCGGCCTGCCGCGCTATCGAGCGCTTCATCGCTTCGGGCAGCGAGACGTCCTTGATCTCCACCCGGTCGATGTGCACTCCCCAGTTGAGGGCGGGGTTGTCGATCATCACCTCCAGGCCCTGGTTGAGCTTCTCCCGGTCGGACAGCAGGTCGTCGAGGTCGCTCTTGCCGATGATGGAACGCAGTGAGGCCTGGGCCACCTGCCCCATGGCGAACAGGTAGTCCTCCACGTTGATGACCGCCCGGGTGGGGTCGGTGACGTTGAAGTAGACGACGGCGTCCACGCGGACGGTGACGTTGTCCCTGGTGATGCCCTCCTGGGCGGGCACCGGCATGGTGACGATCTGCATGTTCACCTTCCGCAGCCGGTCGACGCCGGGCACGATCGCCGTCAGGCCCGGTGTCCTGATCCGGTGCTGAAGGCGCCCGAAACGCAGGACGACGCCGCGTTCGTACTGTCTGATGACCCGAACGCTCGCGGCCGTGCCCACCGCCGCGAACAGCAGAACCGCGACGAGTATGTCGATGATCATGTCGACCTCCGGACACGGGGTTCCGGCTGGACGACCGCGCGGAGACCGCACGGCGGTCCCTCGTACGTGCGGTCGTGCCAGGAATGCTACTCCGAAAGCACGCCTCGTGGTGCCGCCGCGCGGGAAGCCACCCGCGCATCACCCCGGCGACCGCTCCCCGTGACGGGGACGTCGCCCCGGGCTCACGCCGGATGCCTAGGCTCTGGGGCATGAGTATCGACGGACGGCAGCAGGGCCCGGACGGTGACCGGACCGACCCGAACGTTCTCCCCGCGGAGGGCCTCGCGGACGAGCACCCCGACGAGCGGAGACAGGGACCGGTGGTGCTGCGCCGTTCCCGCATGGGGGAGTCCAGCACCACGGACCAGCGGCTGCTCGACTCCCGGGGGCCGACCGACTGGGTGCACACCGACCCGTGGCGGGTGCTGCGGATCCAGGCGGAGTTCGTGGAGGGCTTCGGGGCGTTGGCCGAGGTCCCCCACGCCACCACCGTGTTCGGTTCCGCCCGCACACCCCGGGATCACGAGGAGTACTCCCAGGGGATGCGGTTGGGATCCGCGTTGGCCGGTACCGGCTGCGCCGTGATCACCGGAGGTGGCCCCGGGACCATGGAGGCGGTCAACCGGGGAGCCTCCGAGGCCGGGGGACTCTCCATCGGGCTGGGCATCGAGCTGCCCTTCGAACAGGGACTGAACCCCTGGGTGGACCTGGGTGTGAACTTCCGCTACTTCTTCACCCGCAAGACGATGTTCGTCAAGTACGCCCAGGCTTTCGTCTGCCTGCCCGGCGGCTTCGGCACCATGGACGAGCTGTTCGAGTCGCTGACCCTGGTGCAGACCAAGAAGGTGACCAAGTTCCCGGTGGTGATGTTCGGCCGCTCCTACTGGCAGGGGCTCTACGACTGGATCAGGGACACCATGCACGCCAGTGGCAAGATAGGTGATCAGGAACTCGGGCTGCTGCACCTCACCGACGACGTGGACGACGCGGTGCGGGTCGTCCAGGAGGCCTACGCCGCGTGGGACGCCACGCACTAGCCGAAGGGACCGGTATCCGGTCCGTCCGTCCCCGTGGAGCGT
Organism: Actinopolyspora mortivallis; assembly: GCF_003001495.1. Lineage (GTDB taxonomy): Bacteria > Actinomycetota > Actinomycetes > Mycobacteriales > Pseudonocardiaceae > Actinopolyspora > Actinopolyspora mortivallis_A. The sequence goes on along the minus strand of NZ_PVSR01000002.1, from coordinate 167,281 downwards.
CACCGGCGGGCCGTGCCCGCAGACCGCCGCGCGTCGGTGGTTCCGCCGCCCGGGACATCCCGCCCGGCCGTTCCCGCCGGGCCGTGGTCGACGAGCACTGAAGGAGGTTCCGTGACGGAGCAGGAGAGGACGTCGCCGGGGGAAGGACGAGTGACGGTGTGCGTCTACTGCGCCTCCCGGCCGGTGCCCGAGCGCTACGTACGCCTGGCCGGTGAGGTGGGTGGTGAACTGGCCGCGCGTGGATGGCAACTGGTCTCCGGCGGAGGCCGGGTGTCCATGATGGGAGAGGTCGCCCGCCGGGCCCGTGCGGGCGGGGCCCGCACGGTGGGGGTCATCCCCCGCGACCTCGTCGAACGGGAGGTGGCCGACACCGAGGTGGACGAACTGCTCGTGGTGGACACGATGCGGGAGCGCAAGGGGCTGATGGACGCCCACGCCACCGCCTTCCTCGCCTTACCCGGTGGGATCGGTACCTGTGAGGAGCTGTTCGAGATCTGGACCTCCCGCTATCTGGGGATGCACACCAAACCGGTGGTGCTGCTCGACCCGGACGGGCACTACGGCGGGCTGCTCGACTGGCTGCGGGGACTGGTCGAGGCCGGGTTCGCCTCCCCCGAGTCCCTGCGTGCGCTGATAGTGGCCTCCGACGTCGCCACCGCCCTGGACGCCTGCGCCGCGTGACGAGACGGCCCCGGCGGGAGCTGCCGTTGTGTCAGGATGGTGGCGTGCAGCCTCTCCGCTTCGGCGACAAACGCATGGCCGAGGACCGTCCCCTGGTCATGGCCATCATCAACCGCACCCGTGACTCGTTCTTCGACGGCGGACGTACCTTCGAGCGGAGCCCGGCCAGCCGGGCGGTGGAGCAGGCCGTGTCCGAGGGGGCCGACATCGTCGACATCGGCGGGGTGCGCGCCGGAGCAGAGGGGGAGCGGGTCGACGCGGACGAGGAGATCCGCCGCGTGGCTCCCTTCGTCGCCGAACTGCGGGCCAGGTACCCGCGGCTGGTCATCAGCGTGGACACCTGGCGGCACGAGGTGGCGAGGGAGGTCTGCGAGCGGGGCGCCGACCTCATCAACGACAGCTGGGCCGGGGCCGACCCGAGGCTGGCCGAGGTGGCCGCCGAGTTCGGAGCCGGGGTGGTGTGCTCCCACACCGGCGGTCTGCCGCCGCGTACCGACCCGCACCGGGTGCGCTACTCCGACGTGGTCGCGGAGGTGAGCCAGGAGCTGGTTCACCGGGCCGAACGCATGAGGGAACTGGGCGTACCCGCCGAGAGCATCCTGATCGACCCCACCCACGACTTCGGGAAGAACACCTGGCACGGGCTGGAGCTGCTGCGCCGGGTGGACGAGCTGGTCGCCACCGGCTGGCCGGTGCTGATGGCGTTGTCCAACAAGGACTTCGTCGGCGAGACGCTCGGTGTCGGGGTGCACGAACGACTGGAGGGAACCCTGGCCGCCACGGCGGTGAGCGCCCGGGCCGGGGCCAGGGTGTTCCGTGCCCACCACGTGGCCCAGACCCGGCGCGTGCTCGACATGGTCGCCAGCATCTCCGGGACCAGACCTCCGGCCGAGGTGCTGCGCGCCCTGGCCTGAACCGCGACGTTCAGAACAGGCTGCTGACCAGGCCCGCGATGGAGGCCACCGATCCCGTGTGCCCGAGGGTGTCCAGCAGTGGCCGTAGCCTGGACCAGCGTTTCCGCACGCTGTCGGAGTCGGGGGTGTGCTGCCGCAGCAGTTCCTCCAGTTCGGTGGCCTGGTCGTGGGCCCGGGCGCTGTCCACGTCGGTTCTGCTGTGCTGTTCCAGCAGCCCCACCAGTTCCGCGACCAGCCGGCGCAGCTCCTCCAGCTCACCTCCGCCGGAGTCGCCGACGAACACCTGGTCGACCCGGGCGGTGCCGCCGGCGGCGAAGTTCTGGGCGCCGGTGAAGCTGGCCCCGCTGAAGTCGAATCCGGACTTCCGTTCGTTCATGGTCACTCCCTGGTTGTTCGTCCGGGGGGACGGGGCAGGACGGCGGCCTGGGCGGTGCCCTGGTCACCGAAGTTCTGGGCTCCCAGGAACTGGGCGTTGTGGAAGCTGTTGCTGGTGTTGTTGATGACCTGGGTGGTGTGCTGCTCCAGGTCCTCGGTGTGAAAGCCCCGTTCGGAGAGGTGGTTGCGCACCGCGGAGAGCGTGCGTTCCTCCAGCAGGGTGATGTGGCGCTGTCCGTCCAGGTCCTGGAACTCGTTGGCGCACTCCTCGCCCGCGGCGGTCTCCCGGATGCTGCGTACCTCACCGTGGACGGGTCGGAGTCGTTCCCGGGGCAGCAGGCCGCCCAGGGTCCGCCAGCGCCAGGCGATGCTTCCGAGCAGCTGGAGGAGTTCGAGCAGCGCGGCGGGGAAGGCGTCGCCGAAGGTGCTCGCCACGGAGCCGTGCAGCCTGTAGTCGGGGGAGATCGGGAAGAGGCAGTAGGCGTTCCACTCCAGGTAGAGCGTGCGGTTGTCGCAGCCGATGTTGAACAGGGTCGTGACGGACAGTTCGGTGTCCCAGCTCGGTACGCTGCTCTGCTGGAAGTGCCTCGCCCATTCGGTGTTCTCGTCGATGAGCAGGTCCATCGTCTCGGTGTCCACCGAGCTCACACCGGGCTCGTTTCCCTCCGGAAGCAGTGCCCGGGCGACGGGGGAGAACCGGTTGCGGTGCAGCTGGGTGGTGTTGACCACCACGACCGGGTTCACGGTCAGTTCCCGCAGTCTCCGACCGGGGACGAGCCGGTCGGAGTCCAGCATCGAGTGGAGCTCCTCGGTGACGGCGCTGTAGAGCTCCTTGGGCCGCAGCGCGGGAGGTTCGGTGTCCCGGTCCTTGGCGCGCAACACCAGGGGGAAGGTCCAGGCGTTGAGTCGGCGCCCGTAGCCGGGGAAGGCGTGCCAGCCCACGTGGGGCAGGACCGTGTTCCCGTCGCTTCGCCGGGCGACCGCGTTCAACAGGTCCACGTGGTGGCGGGTGACCGCCGTGGTCAGCATTGTGGCCACCGTGCTCACCAGAAGCCTGGACGGTGCCGCGACCGCGGCCCCCACCGAGGCGATCAGGTAACGAGTCACCCACTTGTCCAGCAACAGCACCACGAGGATCACCGCGAAGGTCAGCAGGAACAGCAGCACCGGCACCAGCGGCAGGTACGACCACGCCGAGGTCGACTCCCCCCGGGGTTCTTCCGGGGAGTAGCCGCCGGAGGCCAGGGAGGCGAACCAGTTCTGGGTGCGGACGTAGAGGACGGCGTAGGGAAACCATCCCACGAAGAAGGCCACCGTGGTGACCAACCCCACCGTGTTGATCTCCTCCTCGTCGGTGCGGGGACCGCTTCTCGTCGCCCCCGCCGTGTTCCTGCCGAAGGTCAGCGACCAGAACAGCCACACCGTGGCCCAAGCGACCAGGAAGAACAGGCTGTAGGGCAGGGAGAACACCCCGGCCAGCGCGAGCAGTCCGAGAACCAGGAAGTCGCGGAGGTGTCGTCGGCGACGGGCGACCAGGGCCTGGGTGAGCACGCGGACGGCGTCGACGCCCTGGGGAGGGGGCAGCGCTTCGTGGGGTGTGTGCAGGTAGTTGGCGATGATCCGGTCGGCCAGCTCGGGCTTGAGGTGCACGGCGGCCACCAGGTGACGGTCCGTCTCGCTGGGAGAACGGGTTCCGGGCCCGTGCTGCCGGGGTTCCTGGACGCTCGGTCGCATGATGGTTCCGGGGTCGGGGGGTTGTTCACGGTCGCCCGCCGATCATGCTGTTCCGCGCTCCGTGGTGGGGCGGAATCGGCGAGATTCACCCGGAACGAGCAGTGCCGCCGTTCCGCGTGCCGCAGCGGGCGTCCCGGACTTCCGGGACGGTCTCGGCGGAACACCAGGGACCTAAGTCTCTTGTGTCAAAGACGGTGACAGCTCTCGTGGCGGAACGTAGAGTTGCTACTCGTGAAAGCTGATGTCCTTCGTGGTCACTTGGACGGACTGCTGCTGGCCACCCTGGATGGCAGAAGACTGCACGGCTACGCGATCATCGAGGCATTGCAGCGGCGCAGCGGAGGGGCGGTGTCCCTGCCGACCGGAACCGTCTATCCGGCGTTGCGCAGGCTGGAGAAGTCGGGCCACGTCCGCAGCGAGTGGAGCACGGTCGGCGGGAGGCAGCGGCGCACCTACAGCCTCACCCCTTCGGGCAAACGTGCTCTGGAGGAGGAACGGCGGGCGTGGCGGGAGTTCACCGCCGCCATCGAAGGGGTGCTCGGCACCACCGCCGCGGCCGTGTGAGCGGGCGGTGCGGACACGCTCCACCGGTCGGGGGCCGGCCGGCACCGCCCGGTCGGAGGCTCCGGTGCGCGGGACGGTGTGCGGTGCGCGCCCGGAGCGCCGCACGTGCCAGGATCTGGTGCTGTGGCAAGTGCGCTGATCTACGTCGTGGTCGTGATCGCGGTGGCCGCGGTGGTGTATCTGCTGGCCGCGCTGGTCTTCGGCCGTGGCGAGGAACTGGAGCCGTTGCGTCCCGGTACCACCCCCACTCGGCTGCCTCCCTCACCGTTGACGGGCAACGACGTGCGTTCGTTGCGTTTCCAGACGGTCTTTCGCGGGTACAAGTGCTCCGAAGTGGACTGGGTTCTCGAACGGATGGCCGAGGAGCTGGACGACAACCGGCGGCGGTTGGCCCTGTTGGAACGCGAGCTGCGGGCCCGGCCCGAGCGGCGGGAACCGGGAAACGGCTCGGAAGGGGGCGAGGACCGGAATGGGACACGGGAGTAGCGAGGACCAACCCCCCGACGGTGCGGGGGACGGGCCGTGGAGGAAGGCCTGCCGGTCGTTCCCGGCGCACGGGCGCGCCCGGAGCGTGCTCGGCACGACCGTGGGGGAGGTGCGTTCCCGGGTGAGCGTGCCGTGCTCCCCGCACACCGTCTGGGAGACGGCCACCGACTGGGCCGGTCAACAACGGTGGATGCTCGGCACGTTCGTGCGGGTCACCGGAGGGGACGGGCAAGGGCCCGGGTCGGAGCTCATGGCGTTCACCGGTTTCGGTGACATCGGGGTGGTGGACACCATGCGGATCACACAGTGGCAGCCCCCGGTGTGCTGTGTGGTGCGGCACGAGGGAAAACTGATCCGGGGTAGCGGGGGGTTCACGGTCGTCGGTGACGAGACCGGAACCGGCTTCGAGTGGTGGGAGCGTTTCGAGCTGCCCGCCGTGCTCCTGCCGTTGTGGTGGCTGCTGAAGCCGCTCGTCGTGTGGGGGCTCGACCGCTCGTTGCGGCGGTTCCGGGACCGCTGCGTGCTCGTCGGGAGGGCGGAGGCATGAGGGCGGTGCTCGGTGCGGACGGTCGGGGACGGTGCCCGTGGGGCGCGGAACCCGCCGACTACCGCGCTTACCACGACGAGGAGTGGGGGCATCCGGTGCACGGCTGCCGGGCCCTGTTCGAACGGCTGTGCCTGGAATCCTTCCAGGCCGGTCTTTCCTGGTTGACCATCCTGCGCAAACGCCCGGCCTTCCGGCAGGCCTTCGCGGGATTCGAACCGGAGCGGGTCGCGCGGTTCGGTCCCCGGCAGCGGGAACGGCTGCTGGCCGACCGTTCGATCGTCCGCAACGGCACCAAGATCGACGCGGTGGTCACGAACGCGCGCGCCGTGTTGGAACTGGACACTCCGCTGGACGAACTGCTGTGGTCGTTCGCTCCCCGGCGGGACGCGCGTCCGCGTCCCGCCACCGCGGACGAGGTCCCCGCGAGCACGCCGGAGTCCGCCGCCATGGCGGCGGAACTGCGCCGACGCGGTTTCCGGTTCGTCGGTCCCGTCACCTGCTACGCGTTGATGCAGGCCACCGGGATGGTCGACGACCATCTCAGTGGCTGCTGGCGGGCGGGGTGACCCCGACGACCTCCCTGAGCCGGGTCAGGTACCGGTGAACTCGGGGTTGCGCTTGGCGACGAAGGCGGAGACGGCTTCGTGGTGGTCGTGGGTCCCGCCGCACTGGTTCTGTGCCCCGGCTTCCACGGCGAGTGCCTCGTCGAGCCCTTCGGAGGCGGCGGCCAGCATCGTCTCCTTGATGCGGGCGTAGGCGCTGGTGGGGCCGGAGGCCAGTCGTTCGGCGAGTTCGGTGGCGGCCGTCGCCGCCTGCCCGGAGGGGACCACACGGTTGACCATGCCGATGCGCAGCGCCTCCTGCGCCTCCACCGGCTCACCGAGCAGGAAGAGTTCCATGGCCCGCCCGTAGCCGATCAGCCGCGGCAGGGTCCAGGAGGCACCGGAGTCGGTGGACAGTCCCACACCGGCGAAGGACATCACGAACTTGGCGTCCTCGGCGGCCACTCGCAGGTCGCAGGCGTAGGACAGGGAGGCCCCCGCTCCGGCGGCGACGCCGTTGACGGCGGCGATGATCGGTTTGGGCAGGGTGGTCACCGCGCGGATCAGCGGGTTGTAGTGCTCCTCGACGGTGCGCAGCGGTGTCGGGTCGGAGGCTTCCAGCTGGGCCACGTGCTCCTTGAGGTCCTGACCGGCGCAGAAGGCCTTACCGGCCCCGGTGAGCACCACGGCACGCACCGAGTCGGTGGTGGCGGCCTCCCGCAACGCCTCGATCAGTCGTTGTTTGAGTTCGACCGTGAGTGAGTTGTAGGCGTCCGGCCTGTTCAGCGTGATTCCGCGCACGCCGTTCGCGTCCTCGATCGACAGTACCTCGGTCACGGAACTCCCTTCGTCCGGCGGAACGATCCGACCGTTCGCCGTGTCGGGTGAGGCGGGCCACGTTCGTGGGAGACGTGCTCTCCACGATAGACCCTCTCGTCGGGTGGGCTGGGCTGAGCGTGCCAGCCGAGGGGATGCTTGTCGAAAGTCTCCCCGGGACGATGGGGGAGAGGTGAGCGTGTTCACGAAGAACTCGACCGAGGGATGGTTCGTTGTGCGTGTGCGCCGGAACGTTCCCACGGAGTGCACTCACCGTGTCGGCGCGCTTGCTCAGCGGAGGAAAGGTGGAGTGAGAATCACCCGACGGCGGGATTCGACCAGCGCAGAACGGACGGAAGTTGATCGGTTCGGTTTCGCTGGTGCGTCCGGATGGGGGAGAATGTACGACAAAGGCTGGTCTGGTGACCAGTCGGTGGGATGAGTTCACGGAGGGAGCACGCTATGGCGGCCATGAAGCCCCGGACCGGTGACGGTCCCCTCGAGGTGACCAAGGAGGGACGCGGAGTCGTGATGCGCATCCCGCTCGAGGGTGGTGGGCGTCTCGTCGTCGAGATGACGATGGAAGAGGCCACGAATCTGAGTGAGGCCCTGAACTCGGTCACCGGTTGAGGCCGCCGCGAGGTGATCGACGGGCACCCCGGCCCGACGCGACGAGCGGACCCCGGCATCCTCGGACGGTGCCGGGGTTACGGTTCACGGGGCGGCGCGTCCGCGTGGGTCCCTCGTTCGTGAACGGGTCCGCGGTTGTCCCCACCGGGATCCCGGGACGGCTCGGGGCCCGCACACCAGCCGAACTGAAGCGAGCAGGAAGGTGCCGTAGTGTCCGGTTCCGCAACTCCGACGTCGAACGCAGACGCGATCCTCCCCGTGATTCCGAGCGCCCTGGTCGAAGTCGACGTCGTCGCACGATGGCGTGACGGGTTGCCCGCCGCCGTGCCGGTCCCCGACGGCGACGGTGAACCGGAACTGGGTTCCTGCCTGGAGACCTTCGGAGTGGACGCGGCGGTGCTGCGCGCGCTCGACGTGAGTTCCGAGGTCGGGCAGGTGCGCACGGTACCGCTCTCCGGCGGGCGTTTCGGGTGGGCGATCGGCAGTGGCGACGGCACCCCGGGACGGTGGCGCACGGTGGGCGCCGCACTGGCCAGAACCGCCCGGTCCCGGCTGGAGGACTCCGACGAGGGAGGCAACACCCCCGAGGACCTCGGTGAGGCGCTGGACGTGGAGTACCTCCAGTTCCGGCTGCCCGCCGACGCCGACGAGGAGGTCGTGAGCGGGCTGACCCTGGGGGTGACCCTCGGCGACTACCGCTTCCGGGTGACACAGCGGGCCGCGCCGCCCCGGCTGCGCAAGGTGCTGCTCGTCGCCGAGACGGAGGAGAGCGCCCAGCGGCTGCGCCCGGTCGCGCGGAAGGCACGCGAATGGGCCTCGGCCACCGCGCTGGCCCGCGACCTGGCCAACACCCCCTCCAACATCAAGGACCCCGCCTGGTTGGCCACCACCGCCGCGAAGACGGCCGAACACGTCCCCGGACTGCGGGCCACGGTCCGCGAGGAGAAGTGGCTGGCCGACCACGGCTTCGGCGGGGTTCTCGCGGTCGGAGGCGGCTCCTCCCGTCCTCCGCGCCTGCTGGAACTGCACTGGGACGGCGGGGACAGCGACGCGCCCCACCTGCTGTTCGTCGGCAAGGGCATCACCTTCGACACCGGGGGGATCTCCCTGAAACCCGCCGAGGGCATGGAGATGATGCGCACCGACATGGCCGGGGGCGGAGCCGTGATCGGTGCCATGTCCTCCATCGCCCGACTGGGGTTGCCGCTGCGGGTGACGGCGCTGGTGCCGATGGCCGAGAACCACGTCTCCGGCTCGGCCTACCGCCCCGGCGACGTGGTCCGGCACTACGACGGGACCACCACCGAGGTGGCCAACACCGACGCGGAGGGTCGCATGGTGATGGCCGACGCCCTCGGGTACGCGGTGCGGGAACACCGTCCGGACATGCTGGTGGACGTCGCGACCCTCACCGGAGCCATGAAGGTGGCGCTGGGGTTGCGTACCGGCGGCGTGTTCAGCAGCGAGCAGTCCCTGGCCGAGCGGGTGCGGCAGGCCGGGGAACGCGTCGGCGAGAGCTGGTGGCCCATGCCGCTGCCCGAGGACCACGTCGCCGACGTCCGCGGGACGAACGCCGACGTCCGCCAGGCCCCCGAGGGGCCGGGGGCCGTGATGGCCGCCCTGTTCCTGCGCGAGTTCACCGGGGGACTTCCCTGGGCCCACCTGGACATCGCCGGCCCCGCCCGAGCGGAGAAGAACTACGACGAGGTGGTGGCCGGAGCCACCGGTTTCGCCGCGCGCACCCTCGTCCAACTGGCCGAGGGACTGGCCGACTGAGCGGCGCGCGGTGGCGGCCCGGGCCGCCACCGCGCGAAGTGCGCGCGGCGCCGCTGTTCGTCAGGTGGCGTCCGAGTCGAACGGAGGGCGTTCCCCGTTCTCCAGCGGACGGTGGTCCCGCGAGCGGGCGGAGGGGGGGCGACCGGGGGACGGGGAACGACCGCCGCCGTTGAGGTCCTCCAGCGGGTTCTCCCCGTCGAACAGGTGCTTGCGCACCGCACGTCGCGGATCGAAGTTGCGTACCTCGCGCAGGTCCTGCAGGGGCTTGCGCAGATCGTCGAACTCGGGGCCCAGCTCCGAACGGATCTGCTCCCGAGCCCCCGTCGCGTAGTCACGGACCTGGCGGATCGTCCTGCCGAGCCAGGCCGCCGCGGAAGGCAGCCGCTCGGGTCCGAGGATGAACAGACCGGCGACGATGAGAACGAGAATCTCACCCCAGCCGATGGTATCGAACACCTCGACTCCTTCCGGGGGCGACGTCCTTACCCGGGAGCGGCACCCTCGTCCGGTGCCGTCCCCGGTCAGCGTATACGAGTTCGCCCGTCAGTGGAGAGTGACGTCCAGGACGAGTTCGCGACCCCGGCGTACGACGGTGACGGGAATCCGCTCGCCGACCTCGTGGTCGTTCACGGCGACCTCCAGCTCGTCGGCTCCCCCGACCTCGCGGTCGCCGACCTCGATGATCACGTCCCCCTCGGAGATCCCGGCCCGCTGGGCGGCGCTTCCTTCGCGCACGTTCTGCACCTGGGCCCCGTCCGCCGTTCCGTCGGTGACGGACTTGACGTCCACACCGAGCTCGGGATGCCGGACCTCACCGGTCCGGATGAGCTGCTGGGCGATCCGGCGGACCTCGTCGATCGGGATGGCGAAGCCGAGACCGATCGAACCGCCCTCACCACCCGCGCCGAGCGTTCGGATGGCGGTGTTGATCCCCACGACCGCACCGTTCTCGTCCACCAGCGCCCCTCCGGAGTTGCCGGGGTTCACGGCCGCGTCGGTCTGGATCGCGTCGATCACCGCGTTCGTGTCGGTGTCCTCCCCGGCCAACCGCACCGGACGGTGGACGGAACTGATGATGCCGCTGGTGACGGTGCTCTCCAGTCCCAACGGAGAGCCGATGGCCATGACCCTGTCGCCCACCCGGAGGTCCTCGGAGGAGCCGAGCTGGGCGACGGTGGGATTGGCCACCTCGACCTTGAGCACCGCCAGGTCGGTGCCGGGATCACGCCCCACGATCCGTGCGGGGACACGGCTGCCGTCGGAGAAGACCGTGGAGACCTCGGCGTCGGGGGTGTCGGCGGCCATCGACACCACGTGGTTGTTGGTGACCACATAGCCGTTGCCGTCTATCACCACCCCCGAACCGGTGCCGCCCTGGGAGCCCACCCGGACCTCGACGGAGACGACGGCGGGAACCACCCGGGAAGCCACTCCGGCCACGGACCCGGCCGGGCGGTCGTTGTTCGGTTCGACGGCGGCCAACGTCACGTCGGGATCGGTCAGTGGATTGCCCTCCTCCGCCGTCAGGCGTCCCAGGAATCCTCCGGCGGCCCCGATGAGCAGCGCCACGATTCCGAGGGCGGCCAGCGAGCGGGGGCGTACCCGGCGGCCGAACAGTACTTCCCTGGCGCTGAGCAGCGGGGCGTGTTCCGCCCGGGAGCGTTCGGTGCCGTGCGGTTCGGTGAGCGCCGGACTCCCCAGCACGGCCCCGGTGGTGGGGTCCCGCCACGGGTCCTGCTCGTCCCCCTCCCAGAACACCGGCTCCTCCTCGGGGGTGTCACCGGCGGGCGCGGAGTCGGCGGGGGAGCGCTGCAACGACTCGGAAACCCCCGGAGGGCGTCCGAAGGCCTTGGCGAGTGATTCCGGTGTGGGAGGAGCCTGCTCCACCCGTGGGGCTGGTCCGGGAGGGGCGTGGCGGTCGAAGCTGCCGCTCACTCCCGCGGGTCTGCCGAACACGGCGGCTTCGGCGGGATCGACCTCCGGAGTCCGGAGGGGCGGGCCGTCCGGTCGAGCGCCCCGCACCGGTGCGGTGTCCGAGCCGGAGGTGTCCCGGTCGGACCGAGGGGCGTGGTCGGTGTTCGCAGCGGGCGTATCCGTGTTCGGATCCCGTGGTGTTCCCTGCTCCGCGGATGTCCTCGGCTGCTCGTTCATTGCTCCCCGGCTGTGTGCACGTGTCGGTTCGGCCGATACTTCCGTGAGTGCATCACACGAAGAGGACTTCGTGCCCGCCGGCACCTGAATCAGTGCCCGGTTCGCCCGTCACGTCGCCGTTCCGGGGCGGTGGGCTCTGGTCGGCCCGGGGACTCCACCCCGACGAGGAGGGGGCGTCAGCGGCGTGCGGTCCTTCTCAGCGGGCTTCGGCCGAGGTGGGCAGGGGCTCCTCCTGTCGCGCGGACTCGGAGGGGAGGCCGGTGCTGGTGGGGGTGACGGAGGCGGTGTCGTCATGGGCGGAGGGGGGATCGGTGGGGATACTGGCCTCCTCCACGGATCCTCCCCGGGGGGCCTGGTCCGGCACGGTGGTCACCGGCCCGCGTGTTCCGTCAGCGGGGGTGTGCATGAACGCGAGCGCCCCCAGCACGAGCCCGGAGAACACCACCCCGGCGCCCTGTTTGGCCCGTCGTCCTCCGAGACGCGAGTGCTGGTTCCCGGTGGTGAGAGGGGTGTGCTGGGAGGCCTCCGGGCTCCCGCGCCCCTCACCCAGCGGTGTGATGGTTCCTCCGAGTGGGGAGGAGCCCGTCCGTTCACCCGGTCTGTTCGTGGTGACCAGCCGTCCGTCCTCGCTCAGGGCGAGGTTGTCCGGCTGCTCGGGCAGTTCCGCGGTGCTCGGGATCGACCGGAGGGAACGCAGCAGCTGCGGGGAGATCGACGGGGCGGCGGCGGTGCGCACGGCGGAACGGGCCTGACGCTGGGACTCCGCCTCGGCGGCACAGCTCGGGCACGTGGCGAGATGGGCGGCGGCGCGGTCGCAGGCGCCGGGGCTCAGTTCACCGTCCACGAAGGCGACCAACGCGTCCAGTGCCAGATGCTGTTCCGACATTCCCCGACCTCGAAGACCGGTCATGCGGTTTCCTCCCGAGCGAGCTCCCGTCGAGCTTCCAGAGCCGATTTGAGCAGCTGGCGACCCCGGTGGATACGGCTGCGTACCGTTCCGAGCTTGACGTCGAGTGTAGCGCCGATTTCCTCGTAGGAGAGACCTTCGACGTCGCACAGCACGATGGCCGCCCGGAACTCGGGGGGAAGTTCCTCCAGCGCGGCCTGCAGGTCCGGGTCCAGGTGCGTCTCCTGGTAGACCTGTTCCGGGCTCGGCCCGCTGCCGGGGATGCGGTCGGTGTCCTCCGGCAGGCCCTCCATCCGCACCCTGGAACGACGCCGGGCCATGTCCAGGAAGAGGTTGGTGGTGATGCGGTGCAGCCACCCCTCGAACGTGCCGGGACGGTACGAGGCCAGGGAGCGGAACACCCGGATGAAGGTCTCCTGGGTCAGGTCCTCGGCGTCGTGCTTGTTCCCGGAGAGCCGGAAGGCCAGCCGGTACACCCGGTCGGCGTGCTCCCGGACCACCTCCTCCCAGGAGGGAGGCACCCAGGAGGACCCGGTGGCTTCGGAGGGAGACGTGACCCTCGGCTCCTCGGCCGTGGTCACCCCCGCCGAGCGGACGCTTCCCTGTGCGTCCGCGCCGGTGGCGGCGGTGCGCGGCGAAACCGAGTCGGGGGCTGCCGTGTGTGTGGCCATGTGACGAGAAGGCACCTCCTGCGGGCGGCTTGCGCCCCGTAGAACGATCGCTTCGCTCGATTTGTTCCCGCTCCGGGTGGGAGCCGGGACCGGATCACCGGGCATGACGCGTCCACTGTCCCCACCGAGGGTGAACTGACCGTGATAGGAGCCTGAGAACCTTCTGAGAACTCCGACGCCCCGAGCCTTACCGGGCGGACGCCGCCCGAGGCGGCCCCGGCGGGGGAGCGTTACGGATGCTCCGGAGCGTGGCGCGAGGTGTTTCGAAATCGTTGTGACCCACCTCGCCGGTCGGGGGGCGGTGCGACGCTAACCTGTTCAACCGTGCAACCCGAAATTTCCTCCCCCGTGCCGGGGGGCGGTGCCACCCCGTCGCCCCGGAACACCGTCGGGGGCAAGTCCGGTCGTGTTCGAACCCCAGGGCGTGGCCCCGTGGAGCTGGTCGACAGCGGTCACGGCACGGAGCGGAGCGAGACCGAGCGGTTCGGCTCCTCCGAGGCGGTGTTGCGCTTTCTGGCCTCGGTGCTCCGGGCCAAGTCCGTGGTCGCGGTCGACGGTTCCGCCTCCAGCGCGCTGGCCCTCTGCGGGGGGATGATCCCGGAGGGCACCCTGACCTGCATCACCCTGGACACCGGAGTGCAGCGCGCCATCCGGGGTGCCGTGGCCGAGGCAGACCTCCCCACCCACCGGCTGCGCATGATCACCGAGCTGGGCTCGGAGGTGCTGCCCAAGCTGGCCGAGGGAACCTACGACCTGGTGCACATCGTCTCCGGGGGCTGCGACTCGGCCGCGCTGCTCGACAAGGCGGCACCGCTGCTGCGACCGGGAGGGACCCTGGTACTGGAGGGCGCGTTCGAACGTTCCGGCGAGCACGGGTGTCTCGGGAGCCAGGAGGGTCCGCGCATGTCGCGTGAGGTGCTGCACGCCATCCACGCGGACCCCTCGCTGGTTCCGGTGGCGCTGCCGATCGACAGCGGCCTGCTCGCCGTGGCCCGCGACTGATCCCTCAGGCCGGGGAGACCGAGAGCAGCTGGCCCGCCAGTCCGCGTGCGCGGGTGGAGAGTTTCCTGGCCACGTCGGACAGCACGGTGCTCGCCGGCGACTCCGGGTCCTCCAGCACCAGCGGCGAACCACTGTCACCGGCCTCGCGGAGCCTCGGGTCGAGCGGAACCTGTCCGAGCAGGGGAACCTCCGAACCGACCGAGCGGGTCAGGGAGTCCGAGACGAGCTGGCCTCCCCCGGAGCCGAAGACCTCGACCCGCTGCCCGTCGGGGAGTTCCATCCAGGACATGTTCTCCACCACCCCGGCGATGCGCTGGCGCGTCTGCATGGCGATCGCACCGGCGCGCTCGGCCACCTCCGCCGCGGCCTGCTGGGGTGTGGTGACCACGAGGATCTCCGCGTTGGGAATCAGCTGCGCGGTGGATAGGGCGACGTCACCGGTGCCCGGCGGCAGGTCCAGCAGCAGCACGTCGAGGTCGCCCCAGAACACGTCGGAGAGGAACTGCTGCAGGGCCCGGTGCAGCATCGGGCCGCGCCACACGACCGGGGTGTTGCCGGGGGTGAACATGCCGATGGAGATCAGCTTCACCCCGTGGGCCTGGGGTGGCATGATCATGTTCTCGACCTGGGTGGGCTTGCCCTCGGTGCCCAGCATGCGCGGCACCGAGTGCCCGTAGATGTCCGCGTCGACCACACCGACCGACAGGCCGCGTTCGGCCATGGAGACGGCCAGGTTCACCGTCACGCTGGACTTGCCGACGCCACCCTTGCCGGAGGCGACGCAGTAGACCCTGGTCAGCGAACCGGGTTCGGCGAAGGGGATGCGCGGCTCCTCGGAGTCGCCGCGCAGCTGCTTGCGGAGCTCGGTGCGCTGCTCGTCACTCATCACGTCGAGCTCGACGTCCACGGAGGAGACCCCGCTCACCTCGGAGACCGCGGAGCTGACCCGCTGGGTGATGGTCTCCCGCATGGGACAGCCCTGCACGGTCAGGTAGACACCGACCTTGACGTCCCCCTCGGAGCCGATGGTCACGTCCTTGACCATGCCGAGTTCGGTGATCGGCTTGTGGATCTCGGGGTCCTCCACCTTGGCGAGTGCCTGCCGCACCGCGTCCTCGGTGGGGGTGGGCTGCGTTGTGGTCACGGCTACGCGACACCGACCTTTCCTGAGCTGGTGTGCCACCACACATGTTACGGGCGAGTACGACGGGAGCACAGCCCGACCGGGTCCCCGTCCGCCCCGTGGTCCGGGACGGGCCCGAGGTGGTCCCGACGGGACCCGTACCGTACGCCGGGGTGCCTCGCACGGTATCCGCTCACCCGCCCGGCGGACGCCCTCCGGAGACGCGGGTCACCACCGCATTCCCGGTGGGTGGGCCGGTTCGGTGGGAGCGCGGCGGGCATCCGGGGGTTCCGGGGGGCGTGTCCACCACGTGGACTCCGCGGCTTCCGGTGCTCCGCTTCACCGGGGTCGCTCGCCGGTCCGGGGCATATACTCCCGCGCGGATCGCTTCCGCGACGGTTTTCGTCCCGCGAAAAGGAGTGCCCGAGGTGGTCGACACCCAACGCTGCCGCCGCAGTTGTCTCGCCGTGCCGGGTTCGGAGCCCAGAATGATCGACAAGGCCAGGGGACTGGAGGTCGACCAGTTCTTCCTGGACCTGGAGGACGCGGTCGCCCCGCTGGCCAAGGCGGAGGCCCGGCGGACCGTGGTCGCGGCGCTGAACGAGGGGGGATGGGGGGACAGGGTCCGCACCGTCCGCGTCAACGCCCTGGACACCGCCTGGACCTACCGGGACGTCGTGGACGTCGTGGAGGGCGCCGGACAGTCCCTGGACACCGTGATGCTGCCGAAGGTGTCCGGCCCCGACCAGGTCCGGTGGCTGGATCTGACCCTGGGTCAGCTGGAGCGGGCGCTCGGGCTGGCCGAGTCCTCGATCGGGATCGAGGTGCAGATCGAGGACGCCAAGGGGTTGGCCGACGTGGACGCGATAGCGGCCTCCTCGGCGCGACTGGAGGCGTTGATCTTCGGTCCGGCCGACTTCATGGCCTCGATCAACATGCCCTCCCTGGTGGTCGGGGAGCAGCCGCCCGGATACGACGTGGGGGACGCCTACCACTACGTGCTCATGCGGATGCTGACCGCGGCGCGTGCCCACGGTCTGCAGGCGGTGGACGGGCCGTACCTCCAGATCGGCGACACCGAGGGGCTGCGGCGGGTGGCGCGGCGTTCCGCCGCTCTGGGGCTGGACGGCAAGTGGGTGCTGCATCCTTCCCAGGTGGACACGGTCAACGAGGTCTTCTCGCCGAGTCAGCGCGACTACGACCGGGCGGAGAACGTTCTCGACGCCTACGCCTGGTACACCTCCGAGGAGGGCGGCAGGCGCGGTGCGGCCATGCTCGGGGACGAGATGATCGACGAGGCCTCCCGCAAGATGGCGTTGGTGGTGGCGGCGAAAGGACGCGCCGCCGGGCTGAGCCGCACCGAGCGCTGGCAGCCGCCGCGTTGACGGAGCGCGACCCGGCCGGAGGTCCGACGCTTGGACGCCCGCACCGCGCCCGCCGGTGACGGTTTCCGGGACGGTTTTTCGGTGCGGGTCACGCGGTGTTGGCCGTTCGTTCAATCCGACTGAGTAGCTTTCCGGCCCGTCGGGAGGGACACGGACGTGTTTCGTTCGCCGGGACCGGGAGAGCGCGGTGTTGGCCGAGTCGGATCGTGCTGTGGTGCTGGGCTGGGACGGGGTGCTCGTGTGCCGGGGCGGCGAGGGTGTGCGGCCCGTCGCCGGTGTGACCGAGGCGCTGCGGGGAGCCCGGCGGGCGGGGATTCCGGTGATCGTGCTGACCGAGCTCCCCGTCGGTGAGGTGGCCGCCGAGGCCCGCAGGTTGGACATCGTCGACGGTCTGGCCGTGGTGATCGCCGACGCGGTGGACCAGACGGCGGAGCTGCGGAGGCTGGCGCGGGAGTACCCTCGGCTGGCCCGGGTGGGCGGCACGGAGGAGGAGATCCGGTGCGCCCGGTGCGCGGGGGTGCTGGCGTTCGGTTTCTCGGGGGCGGGGGGCAGTGGCCCCCGCCTGCGGGCCGCCGGGGCGGAGGCCGTTTTCTCCCGAATGGACCGCGCGTTGGCGCTGCGGGTGACGGCGAGTCGGTTGTTCGCGACTTCCTGAATGATTTTCTCTTCTTGGAAGGGGATTTTCGTGCTCGGAAACCCTTCCGGGCGAGGCACGTTTCTTGTGATTACTGTGGGTGTTCGATCGGAATCGGTGTGTTCGTTCGTTTCCGATTTCCTCTCCCGTGGTTCGCGTGTCGGACGTGAGCACGTGATTCGCGACTTTTCCGTTGCGTGTCCCGTTCGCTGTCGCGCCGTGACGAATATTTTTCGTGGTTGTTTATTTCACTGTTGTTCATCTTCCTTGATTCGCCGCTTCACCTTTTCGGTTTAACGTCCTTACCGCCAGTGCAGAACTCGGCCGGTGACCTCCGGTCGCAGCAGCGTGAAAAGGGGCTACCTGTGCAGCACAGTACTGTCAGACGTGCTGCCGCCGGTACGGCGGCAGTGGCGCTGACCCTGGTTCTCGGAGCGTGCGGTGCCGCCAACGAGCAGAACTCGTCCGGTGACGGATCCGGACTGTCCGGAACCCTCGACGGTGCCGGCGCCAGCTCCCAGGAGGCCGCACAGCAGGCCTGGCGTGCGGCTTTCTCCGACAAGAACCCGGATCTGACGGTCAACTACGCGCCGATCGGATCCGGCGGTGGCCGGGAACGCTTCGTCTCCGGCGCCACCGACTTCGGGGGCACCGACGCGGCACTGGAGGGCGAGGAACTCTCCGGAGCCAAGGAGCGCTGCGGCGGTCTCGTCGAACTGCCGGTGTACGTCTCCCCGGTCGCCGTGGCCTTCAACCTCGACGGCGTCGACGAGCTGAAGCTGCGCCCCGCCACCATCGCCAAGATCTTCGACCAGAAGATCACCAAGTGGAACGACCCCGAGATCGCCGAGACGAACCCGGACGTCGAACTGCCGGACACCCAGATCACGCCGGTGAACCGCTCCGACGAGTCCGGGACCACGGAGAACTTCACCGACTACCTGTCCGCCGCGGCCCCCGAGGCGTGGCCGCACGAGGTCAGCGGCAACTGGCCGGTCCCCGGCGGGGAGGCCGCCAAGGGAACCTCCGGCGTCAAGAACGCCATCGACGCCGGCCAGGGAACCATCGGCTACCTCGACGCCAGCCAGGTGGGTGAGCTGGGCACGGTGGCCGTCGGAGTGGGCGAGGAGTTCGTCTCCTACTCCCCCGAGGCGGCGGCCAAGGTGCTCGAGGTCTCCGAGCGGAAGAAGAACCAGGGCGAGCACGTGTTCGCCTACGACCTGGCACGGGACACCCGGTCCTCCGGCACCTACCCCATCGTGCTGGTCTCCTACGGCATGGCCTGCACCGACTACGACGACTCCGAGACGGGGGAGCTGGTCCGTGCCTACTTCGAGTACATCCTGAGCGAGCAGGGCCAGCAGAAGGCGGCCGAGGCGGCCGGATCCGCCCCGATCTCCCAGGCGTTGCGACAGAAGCTGCGTCCGGCGGTGGAGGCCATCGGCTCGGGCAGCTGACCGATGACCACGTGCCCGGGCCGGAGCTCCGGCCCGGGCACGACAGTCACCAGAGAGATCGGTTCGAGGGTGGGCCACCGGCAGCGTCGCCGTCCCACCCGGAAACCCGGAGGGACCGTTCGTGACCAAGACAGGGCGGAACACCGTGGAAGGCCCCAGTACGTACAAACGTCCCGCGGACCGGATATTCCGGGGGATCACCACCGGAGCGGGTGTGCTGATCCTGCTGGTGCTGGCCGGAGTGGCGGTGTTCCTGTTGGCCGAGGCCTGGCCGGCCTTCACGGCACCGGACTCGGAGATCCCCGGCGAGGGAGGGCTCGTCGTCTACATCTGGCCGCTGGTGTTCGGCACCCTGCTGGCCGCGACGCTGGCCCTGGTGGTGGCCGCCCCCCTGGCCGTGTTGATCGCGCTGTTCATCACCCACTACGCACCACGCAGGATCGCCCAGTTCCTGGGATACGTGATCGACCTGCTCGCGGCCGTGCCGAGCATCATCTACGGGCTGTGGGGGTTCACGGTGCTGGCCCCGGCGACCCTGGCCCCCACCGGCTGGTTGGCGGACAACCTCGGTTTCGTTCCCCTGTTCGCGGGACCCGCCTCCACCACGGGACGCACCATGTTCACCACCGTGCTGGTGCTGGCCGTGATGATCCTGCCGATCATCACCGCCGTCATCCGCGAGGCCTTCCTGCAGACCCCCAAGCTGTACGAGGAGGCCTCGCTGGCGCTGGGGGCCACCCGACTGGAGATGATCAGGATGGCCGTGCTGCCCTTCGGCAGGTCCAGCATCCTGAGCGGCTCCATGCTCGGCCTCGGACGTGCGCTGGGCGAGACCATGGCCGTCGCGATCGTGCTCTCCGCCTCGGGCGGAGTCACGTTCAACCTGATCAGTTCCGGCAACCCCGCCACGATCGCGGCCAACATCGCGCTGGAGTTCCCCGAGTCCTCGGGCGTGGCCATCGACACCCTGATCGCGTCCGGCCTGGTGCTGTTCGCCATCACGCTGATCGTCAACATGATCGCCCGCGCGGTCATCAACCGTCGCACCGACCTTTCCGGAGCCAGTTGATGAGCACCCCTACCGAAACCCGGCCCGCTTCTGCGGACACGGAGCCACCGAGGGACAGGACACGCCTGGTTCGCGGCTCGCTGCCGCGCTGGGCTCCGTGGGCGACCCTGGGAGGGTCCGCCCTCCTTGCCGCCGTGCCGACGGCCGTGGCCACGGGCTTCTCCCTGATCTTCTTCGCCTTCTGCCTGGCCCTGTGCTACGTGGTCGGGATCTTCCTGTGGTCCCGCTCGGTCGAGGGCGCCCGCAAGGCGGCGGACCGCGCGTTCACCGCCGTGGTCACCTCGGCCTTCGCCCTCGCGCTGACCCCGCTGGTCTCGGTGGTGATCACCGTGGTCTCCAAGGGCGTCCAGCGGTTCGACACCGAGTTCTTCACCTACTCGATGCGCGGGGTGGTCGGTGCCGGCGGGGGCGCCTACCACGCGATCGTCGGCACCCTGGTCACGAGCGGGCTCGCGACGCTGATGTCGGTGCCGATCGGACTGTGCACCGCGATCTACCTGGTCGAGTACGGGCGCGGCAGGCTGGCCCGGGGCATCACGTTCTTCGTGGACGTGATGACCGGCATCCCCTCCATCGTGGCCGGACTGTTCGCCTATGCGCTGTTCACGCTCGTGTTCGGACCGGGCACGGTCAACGGTTTCTCCGGGGCGATCGCGCTGAGCGTGCTGATGATCCCCATCGTGGTGCGCTCCAGCGAGGAAATGATCAAGATCGTTCCCGACGATCTGCGCGAGGCGGCCTTCGCCCTGGGCACGCCGAAGTGGAAGGTCATCCTGCGGGTGGTGCTGCCCACCGCGGTCGCCGGCATCAGCACCGGGGTCACCCTGGCCGTGGCCCGCGTGGTCGGGGAGACCGCCCCGTTGCTCATCGCCGCCGGCACCACGGCCAGCACGAACTTCAACCCGTTCTCCGGGCAGATGGCCACCCTGTCGGTGTTCTCCTACTACGAGTACGCGAGCCCGGGAGTGCCGCCGGAACCCTACCTGGAGCGGGCCTGGACCGCCGCGCTGACGCTCATGGCCATCGTGATGGTGCTCAACCTGGTGGCGCGGTCGTTCTCCCTGCTGTTCGCCCCGAAAACCCGTAGCTGAACCCTCTGACCGGATCAGGAGCCGAGCATGGCCAAACACATCGAAGTCCGGGACCTCAACATCTACTACGGTTCCTTCCGGGCGGTGCGGGACGTGTCCATGACCATCCACCCGTGCGCCATCACCGCGCTGATCGGACCTTCCGGCTGTGGCAAGTCCACCTATCTGCGGGCTCTCAACCGTATGCACGAGCTGGTTCCCGCCGCCCGCGTGGAGGGGGAGGTCGTCATGGACGACCAGGACCTGTACGCGCCGGGAATGGACCCCGTCGAGGTGCGCAAACACGTGGGCATGGTCTTCCAGCGCCCCAACCCCTTCCCGACCATGTCCGTCTACGACAACGTCGCCGCGGGGCTGCGGCTGAACCACAGGCGGATGCGCAAGTCCGAGATGGACGACATCGTGGAGGAGTCCCTGCGAGGGGCGAACCTCTGGGAGGAGGTCAAGGACCGGCTGGACAAACCGGGTTCCGGGCTCTCCGGTGGGCAGCAGCAGCGTCTCTGCATCGCCAGGGCGATCGCGGTCAAACCCGACGTGCTGCTGATGGACGAGCCGTGCTCGGCCCTGGACCCGATATCGACCCACGCCATCGAGGACCTCATGGCCGGGCTCAAGGAGAACTACACGATCGTCATCGTCACCCACAACATGCAGCAGGCCGCCCGGGTCAGCAACTACACCGGTTTCTTCAACATCGGCGGCACCGGAGAGCCCGGGGAGCTCGTGGAGATCGACGAGACCCCGAAGATCTTCTCGACCCCCGCACACACCTCCACCGAGGAGTACATCTCCGGTCGCTTCGGATAGTTCGACCCGTCGCCGGTTCGCGTGACCGCACGGAGCGGAAGGCGACGTCGCCCGGTCGGCAGTTCCCGCATGCCGCTGCCGCGGGGTAGGTTGCACACACGACCGGGCAAGTCGACCGAGGGGCGAGTCCGAAGTGTCCAGCGACGAAGCGAGCGAACCCTCCCCAGTGCCCTCTCCCCACGGGCAGCTGCGACTGGCGCTGGCGCTGCGTGGCGGGGCCAGCATGGCCGTGTGGACCGGCGGCGCGGTGGCCGAGGTGGACCGGCTGCGCCGCTGGACACGTCCGGAACGGGACACCGACGAGGGGCAACGCCATCCCTGGGCGGAACTGGCCGAACTGGCCGGATACGACTCGGTGGAGGTGGACGTGCTCGCGGGAACCTCGGCGGGAGGACTCAACGCGACCCTGCTGTCGGCCTCCCTGGTGTACGGAATGCCCTTCGGCAGGATGCGTCGGGCGTGGGTACGACTGGCCGATCTGGAGGCGATGGCCCGTCCCGTCCCCCGACCGTGGCAGGCTCGTCCCCCGTCCCTGCTGGAGGGGGACGGGTACTTCCGGCGCGAACTGGCCGCCCTGCTCACCGAGGGGATCACCGACGGTTCCGCCGAGTCCCCCGCCTCCCGGGTGGAGCTGCTGCTCACGGCGACCCTGCTGGATCCGCTCACCGAACGACGCTTCGACGCCGCCGGAGTGGAGTTCGGCCAGGCGCGCCGTCGGGCCGTGTTCCGCTTCAGCCACCGGGGGCGGCCGGGCGACCCGCTCAGCGACTTCGGAGATCCCGAGCGTCCCCGGAACACGGCACGGTCGTTGGCCCAGGCGGCCCGCACCACCTCCTCGTTCCCCTTCGCCTTCGAACCGGCCGCCTTCCGGTCCGCGCCCTCCGCGGAACGGGGCGGGGGCTCCGACGGCGGGACGGCCCCGCCGAACATGTACGGGTTGTTCTCCGAGACCTCCACCGACCACGACGGGGTTTTCCGGGCCGTGGACGGCGGGGTGCTGGACAACATTCCGGTGACGGCCGCGCTCGACACGATCGAGCGTCTGGAGGCGCGCGGCCCCACGGAACGTAGGCTGCTCTACCTCAACCCCGAACCCGATCCTCCCGAGCCGTCGGAGCGCACGGCCGGATTCGCCCGGGCCGTGACCGCCACGGCCCTGCGGGCGAAACTGGGCCAGGAGAGCCTGCTCACCGACATCGAGGCGATCGAGGAGCACAACCACCGCGTCCGGCGGTCCTCCGGCAGACGGAACTCCGTGTTCGCCGAACTGGCCACGACGCCCCGGGCCGAGCGCTGGCAGTGGCTGAGCGCCCGGATCCAGGCGGTGCACACCGAGCACGCCGAACAGTTCGCCCGGATGCGCGCCGAAAGGGTGCACACGCTGCTGACCTCGCCCGAGGACGTCGCGACGCCCCCCTTGGCTGCTCCGCTGTCCGGTCAGGCCGTCGAGGAGTGGTCCGCCACCGCCTGCGGCGCGCTGCGCGAGCGCCTGGTGCGTCGGCACCGGCAGGCGGCGGTCCACCGTCCGGCCGAGTCCTTCGACGACGTGGAGGCCCTGCTGGCCGCCGTGGACGAGTGCCTGCGCTGGGTCCGTTGCCTCCAGGCGCGCTGCCCGTCCCGGGTGGAACGCTTCGGCCCCTCCAAGAGCGGGCTGTACCGGCTGCGCATGGTCGTGGAGACACTGCGGGGAAACCTCGACCGCTGTTGGCTCCACGCCGCCCGCGAGGAGCCCGTGTTCACCGCCACGGACCTGGACGAGTGGATCGAGCGGGTCCGGACCCGCGTCCATCGACTGCAACACTCCCTTCCCGCCCCCGTCGAGTCCGAACTGCGGCCCTTGCTGGACGGGGTCCTCGGAACGGAGGAGGGGGTGGACGCCCTCTTCCAGCGGCAGCTGTCCGAGTTCACCGAGGAACTCGCCTCCACTGTGGAGTCCTCCGCCGAGGGGGTGGCCGGTTCCGGAACGGACTCGCTCTCCGAGATGTGGGCCGTGCTGGACCGGATCGCTGCGCGGCTGCTCGGTGTCGTCGAGGAGGCGGACCTGCGTGAGCTGGACGGGGTGACACGTGCCCTGCTGGAAACGGCCTCCGACGGGGACACGGCGCGGCTGCTGCGGACGGTGGTGGTTCTCGGTGTTCCGCTGGGGGTGTCCGGCGACGAGGGAAAACAGGTCCTCCTCCACCGGGTGGCCGGGGACAGGCAGAGTCCGCTGCCGTTCGACTCCCTGCGGGATCCGACGGGCCGGATTCCCGTACCGGACAAGGTGCGGGGCTCGGGGATGGGCAACTTCGCCGCCTTCCTGTCGGCCAAGTGGCGGGCGAACGACTGGATGTGGGGACGACTCGACGCCGTGGGCGGGCTCGTGGACCTGCTCGTCGCTCCCGAGCGGTTGCTCCGTCAGGCCGACTCCCTCGGAGCGACCGGAGTGGGGGACAGGCTGCAGGCGATCCTCAGCCGCCCCACCGGTGCGGAACTCGGGGAGCTGGACGAGTCCACCGCCCGACAGTGGCGTGAGTTCCTCGCCCGGCGTTGGGCCGAACGTGCCGGTGCCGTGCGGGCGGAACTGGACGCCCTGTTCGCGAACCCGCACGAGGGACACGCCCTGAGCGAGACCAGAGCGGCCGTCACGGAGCGTCTGCAATGGACCGTGGTGGCCGAGGAACTGCCGTTCGTGGAGGCGGTGCGTTCCGGTGCCGATCCGTTCGCGGACGAGGTTCCCCCCACACGGGATCCGGGTCGGCTGGAAACCGCCGTACGGAACTACGACGTGGGCCGACAGCGCCGCGAGGATCTCGCCGAGGACCGGATGGCCTCGGTGGCTCTCCGCTTCACGCTGGTGGCGCACCGGGCCCTGCTTCCCCCGTGGAACGGGTTCCGCACCGCGCTCGCCGCGCTCGGTGCCACGGTGGCGAAACCGCTGATCCTGCTGGTCGCCTTCGGCATGGCCGCGCCCCGGCGGGCCGCCGTCTGCGTCGGTTCCGGGGCCGCCGCCGTGGCCCTGGGGGACTTCGGGAGGTCCGCCTCCGGGGCAGATGGCGAGGGGTTCTGGGACTGGATGCGGATCTACGAGACCTCCGCCGATCCGCCCGGTGTCCTCGGTGTGCTGGCCGTCCCGCTCGCGCTGCTCGCGGCCGTGCGGTGGGGGTGGCTGCGGATCCCGCGAGCCAGCGGGCGAGGGGCCCGCTGGCTGGGAGGGCTCACGGCCGGTGGGCTGCTTCTCGCGCTCGGTCCCTGGCTGCTCGGGTCCGGGGTACGGCTGGGGCCTCTCGGGGTGCTCATGGTGGCGGTGTGGATCACCTGGTACGGCGGGTTCGCCCTGCGCCGGGGCGGACGTGTCGCCGCCACGGTGCTCACCACGGTCGTGTTCGGAGCCGTGCTCGCGACGGCCGTGGCCGCCGGATGGTCCCCTTCGGACTGGCTGCTGTGGTCGGCTCTGGGCACCGTGGTGGGGCAGACTCTGCTGCTGAGCACGGTCGACGTGCTGCCTGCCCGACCTCGTCCCGAGGGCACGGGCCGGCGTGCTCCCTCGTCCGAGCCCACGGCCGGGTCCGAACGGGAGACCACGGAAGACTCCCGGGTCCCGACGGGATGAGCCGAACGCCACACGGTGCCGAGTGAGCCGGCTTCCGGACCCACTGGGTGGGTGTGTTCCGGCGGGTGGTTCTACGATTCCGGTGTGTCGGATCCGCACAGTCCCCCCGGGCCCGCTCCGGGCGCCCGCCCCGAACCGTCCACCTCCGTTCCGGGAAGCGGCGTGGTCTCCCCGGAGCCGGGAACACCGTTCGACATGCTCGCGCGCACCCCGGCGCACCGCTGGTGGCGGCCCGCCCTGACGGTGCCGGTCTTCGCGGTGACGGCGGCGGTCTCGATGGTGGTCGTGACGGTGCTGTTCGCGGGGACGGTGCTGGTCACGATGCCGGTTCGGGTCCTCGGCGTGATGGTGGAACCGGAGCTGGGGCCGCGGCACCTGCTGGATCCGCTGTGGGTGCTGTTCTTCGGCTTCGTGGTGCTGGTCGCCCTGCTGCCTCCGGCCGTGCTGGCCGCACGGTGGCCCCAGCGCAGAAGTCCCATGGGACTGTTCAGCGTAAGCGGAGCTCCCCGGACGCGCTGGTTCGGCGCCGTACTGTGGCGGGGGCTGCTCGTGTTCGGCGTGACCTTCGGGCTGGGACTGCTGCTGGGCGTGTTGGCGGGGGCTCCTCCCGGTGGGGACTTTCCGGGTTGGTGGGCGTACTCGTCGATCGTGCTGATCGCCGTGCTCGTGGTGCCGTTGCAGAGCGCCACCGAGGAGGTGGTCTTCCGGGGGTTGTTGCTGCAGACGGTGAACGCGTGGCTCCGCGTGCCGTGGCCGGGGATCGTGCTCTCCTCGTTGGTCTTCCTGTCCGGACACGGCTACACCGACCCGCTGGTGTGGGGCCAGCTGCTGCTGATGGCGGTGGTCATGTGCTGGCTCAGCATCCGCACCGGCGGTTTGGAGGCGGCGATCGCGCTGCACGTCAGCAACAACGCGCTGAGCCTGGTCGTGGGAGGACTGTACGGCGTTCCCGGCCTGGAACAGAGCGGCAACTACCCCCTCGTGCAGGTGCTGCCCCTGGCGGTGGCCGTGCTGGTGTACGCGTGGCTGGTCGACCGGGAGGCGGAGCGGAGACGAGTGGCTACCGTGGTCGGCGGCAGGGTACCGATCCATCCGCTCACTCTGCGACCCTGCCGGGCCTCACGGGCTGAAGCCCCGCCGTCCTGAGGGGTAAACTGGTTGCGACAGGACATTCGGCAGGTTTCGGGCCGAGCGATGGTGATGCCCCCGGTGACATGCTCGGCCGAGGCGGGCCACGACGGGGGTGGTGTCGACGGATCCCCATCGGGCCGTGCCGGGCCGGTGGTGCAGCGTGAACGACGTGTCTCGGCCGAGAACGTCGGTGGTAACGGAGGTGTCTACGGTGAGCAGCCCGTTCTACGGCGGTGCCCGGTCCAATCCGGGACTTCCCAGTCTGCCCACCCCGCCGAGTGGTTGGCCGGTCGGCTCCTACAGCACGTACGAGGAGGCGCAGCGCGCCGTCGATCACCTCGCGGACAACGACTTCCCCGTGCAGGAGGTGACCATCGTCGGGGTGGACCTGATGTTGGTCGAGCGGGTGACCGGAAGGCTCAGCTGGGCCCGGGTGCTCGGGGGCGGGGCCGCCTCGGGGGCCTGGTTCGGTCTGTTCGTCGGGCTGATCATGGGTATCTTCTCGGCCCAGGACGCCTGGTTGGGACCGGTGTTGGTGGGACTGGGCACCGGTGTCGTCTTCGGTCTCGTGTTCGCCGCGGTCACCTACGCCTCCACCAGGGGACGCCGGGACTTCTCCTCGTCGAGTCAGATCGTGGCGGGGCGCTACGACGTGTTGAGCCAGCCCGGTCACGCCGAACAGGCCCGGGACATGCTCGCCCGGCTCGCCATGGGAGGTCCGGCCCCGCAGCAGTGACGTCCCCGTGTCCGCGTGGAGGTGTCCGTCCGGAACGGGACCGACCCTTCGACTCGATGCTCCTCCGGTTCGGTCAGGGAATGCTGCGGCCGAACATCTGGGTCCAGTAGTGCTTCCACTCGCTGTCGGGGTTCGTGGAGTGTCCGACGCCGATGTCGGTGAACGCGCAGTTGAGAATGTTTCGGCGGTGTGCGGGGCTGTTGATCCACTGCTCGAAGGTCTTCTCGGCGGTGGTGTTGCCCGCCGCGACGTTCTCCCCCACGTACTGGGAGGGATAGCCCGCCGCGCGGGCACGGGTCGCGGCCCGGTGACCCCGGCTGCCGACGTGTCCGAGGTACCCGTTGTCGGCCATGTCGGCGCTGTGCAGGCGGGCGGTTCTGGCCAGCCGTGGATTCGGGTGGACCTTCGGGCATCCGGCCTGCTGCCGTGCCCGGTTGGTCAGTTCCACGATGCGGTGTGTCCGGTCGGTCGGTTCGTGGCGTTCCTGGGGGGCGGCGGGACCCTGGAACGGAAGCAGAGCGCTGATCAGGGTGGGAAGCAGAATCAGTCCCGGTTTCGTGTTCATACGCGTTCCTTCGTTCGTCCGTACACGACGTCCGGGAGTGTTTGTACCGCAGCCGGAAACAGAACCGTGCCGCGCGACCTCCACCGAGGGACGCGCGGCACGGGAAGAACACTCGTTCGGGGGGAAACCGCCACTCAGATCTGATGGGCGATGATCAGGAACACCGCCAGGATCCATCCGTTGATCAGTGTGCACAGCACGGCGAGTTTGTTGGGCACGAGACGGGACATGCTTCCTCCAGGTAGGGCTCGAAACGTGTTGCTCGGATGCGTTGGACACGTTTGTTCGGGCGTGGATTCCGCAGCACGATGTGGCCCGTGTGCTCTCCCGGAGTCAGCGCGCCTGACCTGCGGCGCGGGTACTCACGGAAGCCACGTGCCACACCGCGCCGGGTTTTCGTTGATGCCTGGAGTCGCGGGAGGTCCGCCGCGGAAACAGCGGGTTCCGGTTCCGTCGTGCGACCGTCGCCGAGGCCCGTGCCGGAAGGCGGTCCAGGAGGATCCGCGG
The DNA here is from genome assembly GCF_003001495.1 of Actinopolyspora mortivallis. Lineage (GTDB taxonomy): Bacteria > Actinomycetota > Actinomycetes > Mycobacteriales > Pseudonocardiaceae > Actinopolyspora > Actinopolyspora mortivallis_A. The sequence goes on along the minus strand of NZ_PVSR01000002.1, from coordinate 139,388 downwards.
CCCCGGCGGTAGAGGCTTCCGCATTCTTCCCTCCCAACAACGCTCGTCGTCTCGGTGGTTTGTCCGACGGTTTCCGGAGGATCCGTCGACCCGGTTCTTCCGGCCCTGTCCGGAACATCGTTCCGGGGGCGCGCGATGTTACTTCCGCGATCACAACCAGTTGTTCCTGCGGAAGATCTTGAACAGGACGACGCAGGCGAACATCATCACCAGCAGCGTCACCGGATAGCCGAACGCCCATTCGGTCTCCGGCATTATCCGGAAATTCATGCCGTAGATCCCGGCGATCATGGTGGGGGTGGAGATGATCGCCACCCAGGCCGAGATCTTGCGCATGTCGGTGTTCTGTTGCAGGGTGATCTTCGCCAGCGTGGCGTCCACCAGGGTGGTCAGCAGCTCGTCGAAGGAGGCCACGCGTTCGGACACCGTGACGAGGTGGTCCTCCACGTCTCGGAAGTAGGAACGCACCTGGTCCGGGACGTGGGCCGTGTATCCTCCCGCGAGTCGTTGCAGGGGCTGGGAGAGCGGCATGACCGCCCTGCGCAGCTGCATGACCTCGCGTTTCATCAGGTAGATCTGTTCGGCGTCGATGCTGGTGCGCGGGGCGAACACCTCCGTCTCGATGGTGTCTATGTCGTCCTGCACGGACTCGGTGACCTCCAGGTAACTGTCGACCACGTGGTCGGCGATGCCGTGCACCACCGCGGAGGGACCCAGGGCCAGGTGTTCCGGGGACTGCTCCAGCTCGGTGCGCACCCTGGTCAGCTCCGCCTGACGTCCGTGTCGGACGGTGATCACGAAGTCCCGGCCGAGGAAGATCATGAGTTCGCCGCTCTCCACGATCTCGCTGTTGGTGGCCCTGGCCCGGTCCGGGACGTAGTGCACCGTCTTGAGCACCATGAACAGGGTGTCGTCGTAGCGTTCGAGTTTGGGGCGTTGGTGCGCGTGCACGGCGTCCTCGACGGCGAGCTCGTGGAGCCCGAAGGTCTCGGCCACGCCGTTGATCTGCCGCTGGTCCGGTTCGTGCAGTCCGATCCAGACGAAACCGTTGCGCCGGGAACGCACTTCGGACATCGCCTGCTCGTGCGTCCACTCCCCGGGCAGTCGCACGCCGTCCACGTACACGGCGCAGTCCACGACGGAGGTGGATCCCCGCGGGGAGGAGGACACGGAAGAACGACGCCGGTTCCCGGCGCGGGGCGACCTGTTGCGCAGGCCGAGCGTGGGAATGCTGAACACGATGACCTCCGGGGACGGGACGCGTCGTGCGAGGGGGCGTCACATGCGCATCCCGGCCGGATCGTCGGCGATCACCGGTCGACGGGCTCGTGGATCAGGGTCCCGGGTAGGGTCCACCGGTCTTCGCGCGGCTGATCACACCGGCGGGGATGCGGCCGATACTGCACGGCGAGGCACTGTCCGCGCCGCTGGCGCCTTCCGTGGAACTCGGCACGTACCCTCACCTCCAATCAGCTCGGCTGCGGGGCGGCGGCCCGTGTGGACCACTCGTCCATCCTACTCGTCCTGTCCCGGAGGTCGTGGGGTGGTGCTTCCCGACGGAGAATCCGGTCGTGTGGACTGTGTGACTATTGGTTCCTTCGGGTGAAATTCACGGGTGGCGCGGAGGTGGCACCGCCGAGGCGTGATCAGTGACATCCTTCGATGTCAACGACATGTAGGTGAATTTCTGTGTGCCATCACCCGAAAGGAGGGTTCATTTCTTCCGAACACGACGTCAGCGGGGGAGCTGTCCCCACTCGCGCAGCAGCTCGGGCAGCCCCTCGGTCAGCGCCCCGGAATCGGACAGTGTGGTGAATGTCGCACTGTCGGCCCATGTCGCCGCGTCGGCGTCGTCACCTGCGAGGAGTTCCTCCTCCGAGGTGTGGCAGGCGTAGTCCACTATGTGGTAGACGCCGTGTGATCCGGATCGCGTGATCCGGCCGACCGCCCCGCCCACCACCACGTGGAGCCCCGTTTCCTCGGCGACCTCGCGACGCAGTGCGGCGTGGTCGTCCTCACCGGGTTCGACCCGCCCTCCCGGCAGGGACCACATGCCCTGCCCAGGTTCGTTGGCTCTCCTGACCAACAACAGCCGTCCCCGTCGGTCGTGGATCACGGCGCCGACGCAGTGGATCACCGGAGCCTCGGACTCTCTCATGGACACACAGGGTAGTGATTCGGGCACCGGTGTCACGACACTGACCCGAGTGCGCTAAAAACCTGCCGTACAGGCACTGAGTGCGGTACAACGGATCAGCAGGTTCCAGCACCAGTACAGGTTCAGTCCAGACGGGGTGGGTAACAGTGAACATCAAGAAGATCCTCACATGGGCCGGGATCGCGTTCCTCCTGTTCTTTCTCATCTCGGCGCCGTCCCAGGCGAGTGAAGTGGTCAACGGGATTCTCGACAGCCTGCGTCAGGCGGCGGAGGCTGTGATCACCTTCATGCAGAACCTCTTCCAGTAGGTGGGAGCGCCTGCGTCCGTGGTCGTGATCCCGTCCTGATCGGACAGGTCCGGCCCGACCACGTCCGGCTCACCGAGGCGAGCCCGGTTCCGGGGCCGGTGTCGACACCGTCATCGGCCCCGCGAGAGCAAGACACCGAGCCACGAGGGTGGTTTCCATGTTCGCACCGCGAGATCCGGGTGAGTACCTGCTCGACACCGAACGGCGTGTGATTCGGGTTCGCAGACACTGGGCGTGCCTCGTGTGGGACATCTTCGAGGCGTCCGGCCTGCTGCTCGGGATCATGATGATCTCCGTGCTGCTCCCCGAGGGGAACTGGCTGCTGCAGAACATCCTCTGGTACGGAGGGTTGTTCGTCCTGCTGCGCTTCATCTACCAGGTGCTGGACTGGTACGTGGAGCGGATCGTGGTCACGGACAAGAGGTTCATGATCACCGAGGGGATCTTCACCACCTCCGTGCAGATGATGCCCGTCACCAAGGTCACCGACCTGACCTACTCGCGCAGTGTTCCGGGGAGGATGCTGGGCTACGGCACGCTGATCGTCGAGTCGGCCGGGCAGATCCAGGCCCTCAACCGGATCGAGTACCTGCCCAACCCGGAGGAGGTCTTCGACGCCATCTCCTCCCTGGTCTTCGGCGAGAAGAAGGCCCAGCAGGACCGTTTCTCGATGCTCAAGGCACGGCGTGCCGCCGTGGGGCGTGGCAAGACCAAGATAGCCGAATGAAGGCGAAGGCGTCCGCGGACACGGCTCCCGAGCAGCGGGAACATGAGTCACACTGTCGGGTGTGCGAATAGATCTGCATGTGCATTCCACCGAGTCCGACGGGACGGAGACCCCCACGGAACTCGTCCGGACGGCCGTCGACGCCGGTCTGGACGTCATCGCGTTGACCGACCACGACACCACCGCGGGCTGGGCGGAGGTCGAGCGGGCCGTGCGGGAACACGGTCACCGCTCCTTCCGGGTGGTCCCCGGTGCGGAGCTCTCCTGCAGCAGCGCCGACGGGCGTGGTGGCAGCACGACGGTCCACCTGCTCGCCTACCTCTTCGACCCCGCCTCGCGGGCGCTGGTGGAGGAGCAGGTCAGGCTGCGTTCCGAACGACGCGGGCGGCTGGAACAGATGGCCCGTCGCATGGCCGCCGACGGCTTCCCCGTGGACCCGGACGGGTTGATGGCGGCACTGCCACCGGACTCCCCCGGAGGACGTCCGCACCTGGCCAGGGCCCTCGTCGAGGGCGGCACCGTGGAAACGGTCACCGAGGCCTTCGACAGGTACCTGGGCACCGGCGGCCCCTACTACCTCCCGCGCACCGACACGCCGGTGGAGAAGGCCATCGAGATGATCACCGAGGCCGGAGGGGTCACGGTGCTGGCGCACCCCTTCGCCGCCTCCCGGGGCACCACCGTGACCGCGGAGGTCATCGCGGAACTGGCCGGTCACGGACTGCGTGGTGTGGAGGTCGACCACCCCGACCACGGTGAGCGGGCGCGACGCGAACTGCGGGGACTGGCCTCCGAACTGGGGCTCCTCGTCACCGGCGGAAGTGACTACCACGGCACGAACAAGAGCATCGAGATCGGTAGTCGGGGAGCCGATCCCGAGGTGTTGGACCGGCTCAACGCCGAGTGCGCGGGAAGCAAGATCATCGGCTGAGGCCGTCCCCGTTCCCGGCCGTTCCGGGCGTGGTGGCCGGGTCGACGGCGGAAGGCGCCGAACTGCGTAGTGTGGAACCCGTGCGGTTCCAGCTCGCCTTCGACGGTATGCCGGACGGGCCGGTGCGGGTGACCCCGGCCAGGCTCGCCGCGTGGTCGGCGTGCCCGCGCCGTTACCGTTTCGGCTATGTGGACCGGCCCCGCCCGCCCCGGGGGCCGGCCCTGCCCCACACCACCCTCGGGGCGGTCCTGCACAACGCGCTGCGTGCCTTCTACGAGGAACCACCCGAACGGCGTACCGGGGAACGGGTCCGCGAGCTGGTGCGCGGGCACTGGAGGGACGACGGCTTCGCCGACCGGCGGCACTCGGCGGAGTTCCTGGTCCGGGCCCAGGACTGGCTGTCCGAGTACGTGGAACGGGTGGCGGCGACCGCGAAACCGGTCGGTGTCGAAAAATGGGTCAGCGCCACCACGGGTAGGATCATCGTGCAGGGGCGTGTGGATCGCGTCGACGAGCGCGACGGTGAGTTCGTGATCGTCGACTACAAGGCGGGCAAACGGGCTCCGGACGGCGAGGAAGCGCGGAACTCCCTGGCCCTGGCGCTGTACGCACTGGCGTTGCGGGGCATGTCGCACGTGCGGTGTCGCCAGGTCGAGCTGCACCACCTGCGCACCGCCGAAGTGGTGCGGTGGCGGCACACCGCTGACTCCCTCGCGGAACACCGCGAGCGGGCCGAACGACTGGCCCGGCAGTCCCGGGAGGCGACCGCCGCCCTCGGGCGGGGAGACTCCCCGGACCGGGTTTTCCCGCCCCGCCCCGGCGGACAGTGCGCGGGGTGCGAGTTCCGGAGACACTGCCCGGAGGGGCAGCGTGCGGTTCCCGTGGTCGATCCCCGGGCCCTGCTGGGGGAGTGAAGCGTGCAACCGAGCGAGACCGGTGAGGACGGAGCAATGCGGGCATCATCCGCTCGACGTGCCGACGGAACGGCGGCGGAGGCCGGAGAGCACCTCGACGACGAGGAGACCCTCCCACTCGGTCCTCGTCCGCGGGAGACTCCCGCGGAGACCACGCGGCCGTCTCCCGGCGGGGAGGGAAGAATGGGCAGAGCACTTCGTGGACTGAGCGGTGGGCTGACCGCGGGGTTGCTGGTGCTCACCGTGGTGCTCTGCGGCGTACAGCTCTGGGGACTCGGACGGGGAAACATCGGTCCGGGCTGGACCACGCTGGCCGGACACGCCCTCGGGAGCGCGGTGGCCCTGTTCACGCAGCTCCGCGCCGACCGCTCCCACCGCCGGGCCCCGGTGGTGGGTTACTCCCTCGGGGCGCTCGGGGTCGTACTCGTGGTACTGGTCCAGTGGTGGTGGTCCTGACCGCGGGCCCGTGCCGTCTGTTCGCGGAGGAACCGCGACGGGCGGCGGTTCACCGGTAGGCGACGAGTTCGGGGCCCTGCTGCTCCAGGACCGTCCTTCCCACCACCGTGTCGAACACCGGACCGTCGTGGCCCCGTCGGTCCAGCGGGATGACCCGTGTTCTCTCGCCGGTGTCGGGTGAGTGCACCGCCAGCCCCGCCGGCACCGGAACCAACCGTTTCCCTCCCATGGCCGTCGCCGGGCCCACGGTGTCCCGAACCGTCCACAGCGGACGTAGGGTGCGTCGGTCGAGGGTGACGGTGTCCCTGCCGGTGTACCAGGACACGTCTCCGGCCCGCTGGGTCGCCTCGATCAGCACGTTGGCCCCGGAGTCCGGGGGCGGGCCGAGACGTACCCGGTGTTCCTCCAGGAGGGCACCGGACATGTCGTAGATCACCAGTCGTTGTTCACCGCGAAGCGCCACGGCGACCCGGTCCCGGTTCACCGCCACCACGCTGGCTCGGTCGCCGCGCAGCACGGTGCTCATCACCTCTTCGGGCTGCTCGTTGTCCTCGGGGTTGGCCTTGAGCACCGTCACCCTGTCCCGCCGTGTGCCGGGGCACTCCGCGATGACGCCGACCCGGCGGTCCCCCACGGCCAGCCCGGAGTACTCGCACTCCGGGCGGCGCAGGTTGTTGTCCGGGATCTTGACGTCGACGGGAACACCGTACTGCTGGGTCCGCACGAGATCGGAACGCCACGTCTCGAAGAGAGCCCGGCCGGTGGCCGTGACGTAGTTCCCGTCGGACAGCAGCCTGGTTGCCGGTCCCACGTCACTGTTGCGCTGCGGCTGGCGGGTGCCGTCGGAGCCGTTCAGGGAGGTCACGGCGCTGCAGTAGTCGCCCGTCCGGTGGACGGCTATCGCACGTCGCCACTCGGAACCGACGGTGCACAGCGGTCTGTCCCTGCGGTAACTCCAGTGGACCCTTCCGTCGACCGGGTCCCGTCCGGAGACCGTGCCGCCCTCGCCGGTGACCACGGCCGGACCGGCCACCACGGGACGGGGGGTGGCACTGCTCGGGGCGTGCCACACCCGTGCCAGCTCGTCGGGAACCCTCCGGGCCGGTTCCACGGGGGAGAGCGGTTCGTCCGCCGTCTCCAGCTCGGTCGCCCGGGCGGCGCTGAACCACCAGAGGGTGGTGCCGCCACAGAGCACGGCGACGGTCAGCACCAGCGCCGCGAGGATGTCGCCCTTCGTCCGCTGCTCCGGCCGTACCACTCTCACCCCGGTCGTCGCTCAGTCGCTCGTCGGAAGGATTCCCCACGAGCCTAGCCGCTGCCACCGGAGGTCCTGCGGTGCAGGCGTGGCCCCCGGTCGCGGAACGGTTCGCCGAGCGTTCACTGCCCGGCCGTGCTCGCCGTCTCCTCGGAGCGTTGCTCTCCGGCACCACCGCGGCGCCTGCGGGTCCTCCTGCGCCGTGTGGAGGCTCCGCCCTGGTCGTGCTGGCCGGAACCGGTGGTCGAGGGGGAGTGCTGGGTCTGCTCGACCGGCTTCCCGCCCCGGGTGCGCCGGCGTTTCCTGCGTCCGTTCGGCCTGCTGCCCGCGTCCTCGGTGTGGGAGGAGCGTCCACTCGGGCCGTCCCCACGGGAGTTCTTCTTGCGGGGCCGGTGCCGGCGTTCGCGCGAGGAGTCCGCGCCCTCCTCCCGCTCGCTTTCCAGGCCCGTGCGCTTGCGCCGGGACAGCGGCAGCCTGCCCCCGGCGTCGGCGGGGATGTCGAGGTCGCTGAACAGGTGCGCCGAGGTCGAGTAGGTTTCGACGGGCTCGTCCAGACCGAGGGAGAGTTCCTTGCTGATCACCTTCCAGCGGGTTTCCTCGTCCCAGTCGACCAGGGTGACCGCCACGCCGGTCCGCCCCGCCCGTCCGGTGCGCCCGATGCGGTGCACGTAGGTCTTCTCGTCCTCGGGGCACTGGAGGTTGATCACGTGGGTGACTCCTTCGACGTCGATGCCGCGTGCGGCGACGTCGGTGGCCACCAGTACGTCGATCTTGCCGGTGCGGAAGGCCCGCAGGGCCCGTTCGCGGGCGCTCTGGCCCAGGTCTCCGTGCACGGCTCCGGCGGCGAAGCCCCGCTCGGTCAGCTCGTCGGCGAGTTTCTGCGCCGAGCGTTTGGTGCGGCTGAAGATCATGGTCAGCCCGCGCCCGTTCGCCTGCAGCACACGGGCCAGCAGCTCGGGCTTGTCCATGGCGTGGGCCCGGTAGACGAACTGGTGGGTGCGTTCGTGCACCGCGCTCTCGTCGGCCTGCTCGGCGCGGATCTGCGTCGGATGGTTCAGGAAGTCCCGGGCGAGTTTGACGATCGCGTCCGGCATCGTCGCCGAGAACAGCATGGTCTGGCGCTGTTCGGGGACCATGCCGAGGATGCGCTCGATGTCCGGGAGGAACCCGAGGTCGAGCATCTCGTCGGCCTCGTCGAGCACCAGGGTGCTGAGTTTGCCGAGCACCAGGTGCCGCTGGTCGGCGAGGTCGAGCAGCCTGCCCGGAGTGCCGATCACCACGTCCACCCCGGCGCGCAGTCCCTCGATCTGGGGTTCGTACGGGCGTCCGCCGTAGACGGAGAGGATGCGCACCCCGAGGTACCGGGCCGCGTTCTCCAGGTCCTTGGTCACCTGTAGGCACAGTTCCCTGGTCGGCACCACGACCAGGGCCTGCGGGGTTCCGTCGCCGGGAAGGTTCATCCGCTGCAACAGCGGCACCCCGAACCCGAGGGTCTTGCCCATGCCGGTGCGTGCCTGCCCGATCAGGTCGAGACCCCGCAGCGCCAGCGGCAGGGTCATCTCCTGGATGGTGAAAGTGTGTTCGATCCCGGATTCCCGCAGGGCGCGGACGATCTCCTCGGAGGCTCCGAGCTCGGCGAAGGTGGGGGAGGAGCCGCCCTCCGCCGGGGACGCGCCGGTGGCGGTGTCCTGTCGCTGCCGGGTGCTCTGGTCGGTCTCCTCGACGCCGGTGTGGTCGGGACCGTGGTTGTCGTTGTTCGTCAGAATCATCGCCTCTTTTCTGATCGCGCGCACGACGTCGTGCTCGGGGCGGGGCCCGTGGCCGCGCGGCGATGTCGGTTTGTGCTCGCGTGCCGAAAGCGGGATCGGCGCGACGCGCGGCAGCGATCGGCCGAGTCCGCGTTCCACCGTCCTGCGGTGGCGCTCGATTCCGCTGTGCCGCGTCCGCTGCGACGAAGTCCGTTCGGTCGCGGCGTACTTCTCCGGGGAAGGGCGCCTCGTACCGCTCGTCCCCGTGAGACGGCGCTCGCTGTGGGAAGGTCCGAGGTGGCGACCGTTTCCCGTGCGTGGGCAACGACCGCGGGCGGCTTCCCCAACCGGGGAGGGAGGGTCCCGTCTCGTTTCGCCGGATGCTCCGGCCCGTTCCCCTTCCCCGGACCGTGGGTCCGGTGTGACCGGGAGGCCGAGCGCATCCGCCACGGGCACGTTAACTCCCGCCCGGTGGGCCTCGCACGCGAAACACCGCTCGCCGGGGACCGGTTCCCTCCGTCGGGGGAACGGCGCAGCGGGTACTTCTCCGACGCCAACAAACCTCCCTTGCGGGCAGCCTACCCGTGACCTCTCCGGTTGTGGGGTCCGGATGGCGAACACCACCCGGAGAAGGAGGGCCGAAGGCGTGGAGCTCGTGGTGCCGCTGCTCCGCCCGGTGGGCGGCCAGCGGCACGGAACGGCGTTCCCGGCGGTGGCTAGCGGTAGGCTCGCGGCATGACCGAGGCTGACCAGAGTGCCGCTGCTTCCGGAGTGCGGGACACCGCCGAGTCGGGCGAAGCACCTTCCTACCCCGGTTACGAGGACGGGGTCACGGACCTGCTCGCCGCGCTGGCCTACGGGGAGCTCTCCGCGTTCGACCGTCTGGCCGAGGACGCGCGCGCGGCGCCCACCCTCACCGGCAGGGCGGCTTTGGCGAGCATGGCCGCCGCCGAGATGGGGCATTTCCGGCTGTTGCAGGACAAGCTCTCCGAGCGCGGGGTCGCGGTGGAGGAGGCGATGCGGCCCTTCGTGACCCCCTTCGACACCTTCAACGCGGCGACCGCTCCGCACTCCTGGCTGGAGTCGTTGGTCAAGGCCTATGTGGGCGACGGTCTGGCGGCCGACTTCTACCGGGAGGTCGCCAACTGGTTGGATCCGGAAACCCGGGATCTCGTGCTCACCGTGCTCTCCGACACCGGGCACTCCGCCTTCGCCGAGCGCGAGGTCTCCGCCGCCTGTGCCGAGGACGAGTCGCTGCGCGACCGGCTGACCCTGTGGGGACGCAGGCTGCTGGGGGAGGCGGTCACCCAGGCCCAGTGGGTGGTGGCCGAACGCGACGCCCTGTCCGAGCTGATCATCCGTGGCTCCGGGGACCTGGCCGGGATCGGGGCCCTGATGCGCAAACTCCAGAACAACCAGAACAAGCGGATGGCGCGGTTGGGACTCGGATGAGCCCGTGGCGCCCTCGGAGGGCGTTCGTGCGCGGGCCGCGCTTCGGCCGTGCAGGCCCGGAACCCGGCGGGAGGATAGCCTGTAGCGCGGAGGCTTCACCCGGCGATATTCACGGAGGTAAGCGGTGGAGGTCAAGATAGGTGTCGCGGAGGGCAACCGCGAGCTCACGCTGAGCAGTTCCCAGAGTCAGGACGAGGTCGAGAAGCTGGTCGCGGACGCGCTGGCCGGGACCACCGGTCAGCTGCGGATCGACGACGAGAAGGGCAGGCGCTACATCGTGCCCGCCGGCAAGGTGGCCTACGTCGAGATCGGCGCTCCCGAGGTCCACCGCGTCGGGTTCGGGGTCGGCTGACCCGGGTGTCGTCCGCTCGGGCCCGGCGCGGGGACTGCCCGGACGGCGGGTCCGAAACGGCTCCCACGAGGTGGGGCCGCCGAAGGCCCCACCCACCACGGGGTTTCCTCGGCGGCTCCGGCCGAGGACGGCGGGCCGCCGCTGCCCTCAGGGGCTCTCGGGGGCGGCCGGCTCGGCGTCCAGGGGGAACGGCGGTCTTCCCAACCCGGTGACGCGGTACCTGTGCCACGGATCCGGGTCCGAGAGGGTGGCCACCGCATCCCCGTGAGGGGTGCGGAGCACGACCTCGGCCCTGCCTCCCGTCGTCAGTTCCTCCAGTTCCGGACTCGGTTCTACCCGCCCGTACCAGTGGAACCTTCCGTCTATGGGTTGGAAGTTCCCGCGCAGCACCACACCCACGTGCGCCTGGTGTTCGGCGGTGAAAACCACGGCCGGACCGTGGTAGTCGTGCTCCTCGTGCTCGTGCTCGTGCTCGGTGTTCGTGGTTCGTTCGTGCACGGTCTCGCCTCCCGATCTCCCGGACGGTGCTCGGTGTCGTGTGCCGGCTCGCGGGTCGTTCTCGAAGTTTGTGGGTACGGATCCGGTCGCGGGTCCCCGCGGTGCGGTTGCCCGGGGTGCCGCGCCCCGTGCGAAACCAGGGGCCCGGCACGGTGCCTCGGCGGCGTTCCCGACCGCGTCCTCAGCGGGGGCCTTCACCCTCGACGAGTTCGAGGTCGGGCGGGAACTCCAGTGGTTCGTCCGGGTCGAGCACGACCCCTCCGGAACGCAGGACCCCGTCGATGGCGAACCAGATGATCTTCGTCAGGTAGTCGGTGAGGTCGTCCCTGCTCATGGAGTGGCGCTCCAGCCACCAGTCGCCGCTGGCCTGGACCATGCCCACCAGCCCGTGACTCCAGGCCTCGACTCCGCCGGAGTCCAGGTCGAGGCTGCGCAGGTATTCGCCGAGCAGCCGGGACAACGAGTTGGCGATGATCGTCTTCTCCGTGCTGACCGGGTCGGTGTGCACGGGGCGGTCGGCGAAGTTGCGTCGCACCACGAAGCGGTACAGCTCCGGGTACTCCTCGATCACGCTCAGGTAGGTGCTCACGATCCGCCGGATCCGCTCGCGTGCGCTGCCGCCCTCCTCCAGAGCGGGTTTGATCCGCTCCATCAGCAGCTTGGTGCCCCATTCGCCCACCGCGAGGTAGAGGTCGCTCTTGTCGCTGAAGTGGCGGTAGAGCACCGGCTTGCTCACGCCGGCTTCGGCCGCGATGTCGTCCATGCCGACCTCGGCGCCGTAGGTGCCGATCGCGCGGACGGCCGCTTCGACGAACTCGGCCCTGCGTGCCTGCCGGTGGCCGCGCCAGCGTTCCCGTCGGGCGTCGGCGTTCTCCTGGTTGCGTATGGCCTTGACAGGTCGGGAGATGTGGCTCACGCTACTCAAGGTAGCTGTTACTTCTGGTAACACGCAACGCTCGGCACGGGTCCCCGGGAGGGTGATCACTGATCATGACTAGGACGGTCCAGGTCAATGACCGGGAGAAAACCGCTTCACGTCTGTTGAGGTCCTCGGCCAAGAACAGTTACGACCCCGAGGTCGACATCGACTGGCAGGCGCCGCTGGCCGAGGGCAAACCCTATCTGCCGCTGCACCGCAGCACCCTCTACGGCACTCCGCTGTGGGAGCGGCTCACCGAGGAGCAGCGCATCGAGCTGACCAAGCACGAGTTCGCCAGCATCGCCTCGAACGGTCTCTGGTTCGAGGTGCTGCTCATGCAGATGCTGCTCAAGGACTTCTACCACCGGGACCCGCGTACCCAGCACGCCCAGTACGCGCTGACCGAGGTCGCCGACGAGTGCAGGCACTCGACCATGTTCGCCAAGGCCTGCGACCGGATCGGAGCCCCCGCCTACGGGCCGTTCCGGATCCTGCACGAGGGCGGCCGGATCCTGCCCGCCACGCTGAAGGGCCCCTCGGCCTACGCCTCCATCCTCGTGGCGGAGGAGATCCTCGACCGGATACAGCGTGACCAGATGTTCGACGAACAGGTCCAGCCGCTGGTGCGCATGGTCAACCGCATCCACGTCATGGAGGAGGCCCGGCACGTCACCTTCGCCCGGGAGGAGGTGGTCCGCGGGATGCGGGAGTGCAACGCCGCGCAACGCGCCTACCACCAGTTCATGACCTCGCTGGTCGGGTACTGCATCGTCAAGGCGCTGATCAACCCGGACGTCTACAAGGCGGTGGGGCTGCGGCCCGCCACGGCCTACCGGACGGCCATGGAGAACCCCCACTGGTGGGAGACCATCCGATGGAGCGGTGAGAAGATCATGGCCTTCCTGGACGAAGTCGGACTGGTCGGCAAACCGGGGATGCCGTTGTGGCGGAAGGCGGGACTGATCCGATGAAGCTCGGACGACGGGAGGAAACCCTGTACACACTGACCACATCGGATGGTGTCGGACTCGCGGTGGAGGAGAGCGGATCGCCGGACGCCGCCGTGACGGTGGTCCTGATCCACGGCTGGACACTGACCAGGCACACGTGGGACCGGGTGGCCGAACGGCTGCCCGGCTCGGTCGACGGACCGGTGCGGATCGTGCGCTTCGACCACCGCGGGCACGGCGACTCGGACGCCGCCCCCAGCGGCACGGCGGAGATCGCGCGGTGCGCCGACGACCTGGCCGAGCTGATCACCGAACACGTGCCCACGGGGCCGATCGTGCTCGCCGGACACTCCATGGGCGGAATGACGATCATGGCCCTGGCCGAGCGCCACCCCCGACTGATGGCCGAGCGGGTGCACGGGGTGGCCCTGGTGGCGACCTCCAGCGGTGATCTCGTGGCCCCGGACCTCGGCCTGCCGAAGCCGGTCGCCTCCGTGTTCAACGCGGGCGAGCGCGCGCTGCGCTCGGCGTTGGCCCGTTCCACACGACGCAGGGTTGGCTCCCGCTCCGCCTGGATGCGTCCGGGACTGCGCTGGCTGTTGTTCGGCAGCGGTGCGGACAGGGCCGATGTGGCCGCCAGCGCCGAATGGGTGGCCCGCTGCCACCCGGCCAGTTTCGCCGGGTTCCGCGAGTCGCTGGCCGCCCACGAGCGCGCGCACGTGCTGGCGGAGTTCCCCCGGGTTCCCACTGTCGTGCTGGCCGGGCTGAGCGACCGACTGTGTCCCTTCCCCCACGCGCGGGTGATGTCCGAACGACTGCCCCACGCGGATCTCTTCGTCTACGCGGGAGCCGGGCACATGCTGCCGCTGGAGCGGGACGACGAGGTCACCGGCCGGATAGCCGATGTCACGCGCTCGGTGTTGGAGTCCCCCGTGGGCGGAACCGTCTCCGCCTGATCCCGTGGCGCCGTGGTGTGCTCCCGGTCTTTCGGAGGCTCCCGGGGCGTTCGTCCGGGTGAATCACGTGTCCGGTGCCGTTCGTGAGCCCGGCGAAGGCCGGTCGTTCGGTACCGTGGCCGATAGGCGGCACCGGACGGTTCGCCGGGTCGGCTCCGGTCGGGCGAACCGTCGGGGGAGCGGAACCATCCGGACGAAAGGACCTCCGTGGGACAGCACACCAACGGCATTCATCACCACGGCTATGTCGAGGACACTCCGCTGAACCAGGCCCTTCCCGCGCACGAGCGCCTGACCAAGCTCGACGCGGTGGAGATCCTGCACAGTCCCGACGAGGTGGCCCAGTGGCTGGCGAGCACGCTGCGGGCGGCGATGGGCAGGTCCGAGGAGGAGGTCTCCTTCGACGACGAGTGGGACCAGTGGGTCAAGTTCGCCCAGTCGGGGGAGACGATCACGACGGGACTGTCCCACGGTCCGACCATCAGCGCCGTCGTCGTTCCGGAGGCGGAGTGCCGGTGCACCTCCACCCCGTTGGTTCCGGTCGGGGGCAAGAAGCGCGGCCGCTGAGCCCGTCCCGCTGAGGGGGTTCGTCCCGCTGTCGAGCTGTCGACAGGGACGTCTTCGCTGGTTCACGAGGGGGAACCACCGAAAAGCACCCCGGTCGGGATGCTTTTCGGTCCGGAGACGGCGCCCACCGGCACCCGGATCGGATCCCGCCTCTCCCCGGGTTCCCCTCGTTGTGCGCGTGCTTCCGGCCCCTCAGCCGTGCTGGAGCGGGAAACCGGACAGTCCCTTCCACGCCAGGGTGGACATGAGGTGCACGGCCTCCTCCCGGGATATGGAGTTCTGCGTGTCCAACCAGTCCCGGGCGGTCACCTGGCTCAGCCCGACGAGCCCCACGGCGAGCAGCCGGGCCCGTTCGTGGTCCAGTCCCGCGTCGGCCGTGACCGCCTCGGCCACGGCGTCGATACAGCCGGAGGAAGCACGTTCCACGGCCTGTTCGACGGCTGGTTCCCCCCGCAGGTCCGACTCGAACACCAGTCGGAACGCCTGGTCCTCCCGGTCCACGAACTCGTAGAGCGCCCCCACGGCCGCCCGCACGCGCTGTTTGTTGTCGGGGTTGGACTCGATGGCCTCGCGCACCCGGTTGACCAGTTCGGTGCCGTGGGTCTCCAACAGAGCGAGGTACAGCTCCAGTTTTCCCGGAAAATGCTGGTAGAGCACGGGTTTGCTCACACCCGCCCGTTCGGCGATGTCGTCCATCGCCGCGGCGTGGTATCCGTTGGTCACGAACACTTCCTGAGCCGCGGAGAGCAGTTGCGCCCTTCGTTCGTCGCGCGGAAGCCGTACTCCGCGGTTGGGCTGGTCCGTGCTCTGCTGCGCGGTCTCGGTCATCTCAAAGCCTCCACCGAAAGATGCTGGTCCCGGTCTGTTGCGGGCCGGGCTACCCAACTTTACTTCCGGGTAAAGCTTGTGCGCTGTTCACCTGTTCACCCGGGCGGCGGTCTGTCCGCCGAGCGGGAGCGTCCGGAGGGCGAGGGGCGGGGCCGTCCGCGCCTTCCGACTACGTAGCGTGCCCGTCTTCGTCGATCACATCGCGTACTGTGGCAGGCTGGGAGAGAATGGGGCGTTCGGTTCGGGCGGAGCGGGCCCGGCCGGTGTGACGAGTCGACAGGACACTTCGAGGTGAACCGCGTGAGATCCGGGGACGGTGGCCGCCACCGGGGTGACGAGCCGCTGGCGGCCTCCTGGCACCCCCGTTCCGAGCGGGAGGACCGCGCGGGACGCGGCACCGGTGGCAGGCGCCGTGCCAGGAGGGTGCGGCGCTACGGGTGGGGGATCTACGCCATCCCCGCGCTGTTGGTGCTCACCGTGTTCGCCGTCGTGGGGGTGCCGAGGGACGCTCCCGGCGCGCGGAGCGGTTCGGTCGACGGCGCCGGGCAGACCTCCCGGAACGACACCGCCCCCGTGGTCACGGAGGGACCGAAGGGCGGCGAGTACGACTCCGAGCTGAAACCGCCCGAACTGCCCCCCGGAGCGCCGATCCCCCGCTCGGGATCGGGCACCTTCGAGGTGCTGCCCGGGGGGACCGAGCCGGTGGGCTCGGGGCGGCTGTACGACTACACCGTCGAGGTGGAGAGCGGCGTGCGCCTGCTGGAGGGCAACGACTCCTTCGCCAGGCTGGCCGAGCAGACCCTCAGCGACCCGCGCAGCTGGACCAACCCCGAGGCCGGGGGGATATCCCTGCGCAGGGTCGGGGCCAACGGTCCCGCCCCCGACTTCCGCGTCACCCTGGTCAGTCAGAACACCGCGCGCGAGGTGTGCGGTTACAGTGAGGGACTGCCCTACGACTCCTCCTGCCGGATCGAGGAACGCGTCTACATCAGCGCCGCCCGCTGGGTGCGGGGGGCCACCTCCTTCGACGGGGACATCGGCACCTACCGGCGCTATGTCGTCAATCACGAGGTCGGCCACTTTTTCGGCAACAAGCACGTGGGCTGCCCGGAACAGGGGCAACTCGCCCCGGTGATGATGCAGCAGACCTTCAGCCTGTCCAACGACGTGCTGCACCGGCTGAACGAGCGGGTTCCCCAGGGCACGGACATCCCGGCGAACGGGCTCGTGTGCAAACCCAACGCCTGGCCCTTCCCGCTGGGGGAGGCGGGGAAGTGACCCCTCGGGGCTGTCCCACCCCGTGGGAGTGTCTTGGGAGGTGGAAGACCATCGGCCAGGCTTGCGTTACACGATGCGATGGCGCGCGGTGGGCAGGCTGGGTGGCCCTACCGGCCGGCAAGCCGTGGCCGCCGAACGTCAACCGCACATCCAGGTAACGCAGGAGGAGCTGGGAGATGACCGGCAACACGTCCCCCCAGGGAGCGGCCGGTAACGGCACGGCGCTCCCGCCGCTGGTGGAGCCCGCCGCGGAACTGACCAAGGACGAGGTCGCGCGCTACAGCAGGCACCTGATCATCCCGGACGTCGGGATGGAGGGGCAGAAACGTCTGAAGAACGCCAGGGTGCTGGTCATCGGAGCGGGCGGGCTGGGCAGCCCGGCGCTGCTCTACCTGGCCGCCGCCGGTGTGGGCACGCTCGGCATCGTCGAGTTCGACGAGGTCGACGAGTCCAACCTGCACCGCCAGATCATCCACGGGCAGTCCGACCTCGGACGTTCCAAGGCCGAGTCCGCCCGCGACTCGATCGCCGAGGTCAACCCGTTCGTGCGGGTCAACCTGCACCAGACGCACCTGACCTCGGACAACGCGCTCGACATCTTCGCCGACTACGACCTGATCCTGGACGGCACGGACAACTTCGCGACGCGCTATCTGGTCAACGACGCCGCCGTGCTGCAGGGTAAGCCCTACGTGTGGGGCTCCATCTTCCGGTTCGAGGGCCAGGCGAGCGTCTTCTGGGACACCTACGGTCCGAACTACCGCGACCTGTACCCCGAGCCCCCGCCGCCGGGAATGGTGCCCTCGTGCGCCGAGGGCGGCGTGCTCGGCGTGCTCTGCGCCTCGATCGGCTCGATCATGGTCAACGAGGCGATCAAGCTCATCACCGGCATCGGTGAGACCCTGCTCGGCAGGTTGATGATCTACGACGCGCTGGAGATGAGCTACCGCACCGTCCGGATCCGCAAGGATCCGAACGCGGACAAGGTCACCGAACTCATCGACTACGAGAGCTTCTGCGGCGTGGTCTCCGACGACGCCCAGCAGGCCGCCGCCGACAGCACCATCACCCCGCAGGAGCTGAAGAGCAAGTTCGACTCGGGCGAGAAGTTCGAACTGATCGACGTCCGGGAGCCGCACGAGTACGACATCGTGCGCATCGAGGGGTCGAAGCTGATCCCCAAGGACCGGATCCTGTCCGGCGAGGCGCTGGCCGAACTGCCCCAGGACCGGCAGATCGTGCTGCACTGCAAGTCGGGAGGCCGTTCGGCCGAGGCGCTCTCGGCGCTGCACAAGGCCGGGTTCTCGGACGCGGTGCACCTCGGGGGCGGTGTGCTCGGCTGGGCGAACCAGGTGGACACGAGCCTGCCGACCTACTGAGCGGAACGGGGTCTCCCGGGCGGTGGGCACCTCCGCGCCGGGAGGCCGTGCCACCGCCGGGTGCACCCGGAACGGTGTCGGCGTGTCGTCTTGATCGCTTGAGTTCGTGTCGTCCCGGAGCGCCTCCGCCGGGATCGTTCGGGTGGCGGGTAGCGTCTGGCGCGTGAGTGCTACGGCCGAGCCACCTCCCACCCACGTGCGTGCCGCGTTCGGTGCCCGTGGGGAGGAGGTCGAACTTCTGGAGGGCGGACTCGCCTGGCGGTGCGGCGGGGACGAGGGTGTGCTGCTCAAGCTGGCGGCGAACACCGCTGAGGCCGCCTGGGTGGCCCGGGTGCTGGACACGCTCGCTCCCGAGGAGATGCGCTTGGCGCGTCCGTTGCGTTCCACCGACGGAAGGTGGGTGGTTTCCGGATGGTCGGCACGGCGGGACCTCGTCGGCCGTCCCGAACCCCGGCACGACGAGGTCGTCGCCATGTCCCTGCGGTTGCACTCCGCCACCGGCGGCTTGGAGAAGCCGCGTTTCCTGGACACCCGCCGGGACATCTACGCCCTCGCCGACCGCGTGGCCTGGGGCGAGGAGGACGTGGTGCTTCCCGAGGACAACGGCGGCAGGCTGTTCGACGTGCTGGCCGGTTCGCGCCGCCCCGTCACCCTGCGTTCCCAGGTGGTGCACGGCGACCTCTTCGGGAACGTGCTGTTCTCCGGAAACGCCCCTCCCGGCCTGATCGACTTCGTCCCGTTCTGGCGACCGGCGGAGTGGGCCGCGGCGGTCGTGGTGATCGACGCGCTGGCGTGGGGAGGATCGGATCCGGCCATTGTGGAGCGGTGGTCGCATCTGGCCGAATGGCCCCAGGTGCTGCTGCGGGCCCTGTTGTTCCGGCTGGCGCTGCACGCGCTGCACCCGCGTGCGGGGGAGAGCTCGCTGGCCGGTCTGGAGCACGCCTCGCAGACCGTGCTTGAACTGTTGTAGTGCGCCCTCCCGCCGGGGGAGACCTCCGGGGCTCTGCCCGCTGCGGGGCTGGCGGCGTCCCCACACGGTCTCGCGGTCACACTCGGGGCGGGTGCACTGCGTCGACCGACGGAGGGTGAACTGTGGGTGACACGGACGAACCGTTACGGGGCTACACGGTCGGGGTGACGGCCGAGCGCAAGGCCGAGGAACTGGCTTCGCTGCTGGAACGGCGGGGAGCCGGCGTGCTGCGCGCGCCCGCGATGCACACGATCCCGCTGCCGGCGGACGGGGAACTGGCCGAGTCCACCGCACGGGTGCTCGCGGCCGAGGTGGACTACGTGGTCGTGACCACCGGCATGGGGTTTCGCGGGTGGATGGAGGCCGCCGACGCCTCCGGTGACGGTGACGCGCTGCGCGCGCGGCTGTCGCGGGCCGCTCTGCTGGCCCGGGGGGCCAAGGCCCGGGGTGCCGTCCGCGGCGCCGGGCTCCGGGAGACCTGGAGTGCCCCCTCGGAGGAGACGCGGGAGGTGCTGGACTACCTGCTCGCCCGGGACCTGCGGGGCAGGCGCGTGGTCGTGCAGGTGCACGGTGAACCGATGCCGTGGTTCCGGCAACGTCTCGCCGAGGCGGGTGCCGAGGTGCTCGCCGTGACGGTCTACCGCTGGACCGACCCGTTGGAACCGGAGAAGCTGGACGGGCTCATCGACGAGGTGATCGCGGGGCGGGTGCACGCCCTGACGTTCACCAGCGCCCCCGCCGCGCGGAACCTGCTGGGGAGGGCCGAGCGCACCGGCCGTCTCGACCGGTTGCGTGCCGCCCTGCACGACGGTGTGCTGCTCGGGTGCGTGGGACCGGTCACGGCCGCGCCGCTGCGCGAGGCGGGACTGTCCTGTGTGCTGCCGGAGCGTGCGCGCAACACCTCGTTGGTGCGGACGCTGGCGGAGCGGTTGCCGTCCGCGTCCTGAGCGTGCTCGGACGCCTCCGGGGTGTCGTTCAGGGTGCCGGGGACCACCGGTGGCGGGCCATGTCCACCCGAGCACCGTCGGCGAGCACGCCCTCGGCCCGGAGTCGTTCCAGCTGGTGGTGACGCAGCTGTTCGGCCACCGTCCCGTCCGAACGCAACACTCTGTGCCAGGGGAGGTCCGCTCCGTCCTCGGCGAGGATCCGTCCGACCAGCCGGGCCGAACGAATCCCGGCGTGCCGGGCCACGTCGCCGTAGCCGAGCACCTTCCCCGGAGGGATCGAGGCCACCACGTCCCGCACTCGTTCCCAGGTCCGTTCGTCCACCGGCGAAGTCTCGCACACCGGGCGTGGCGCGGGCGACACGCCTGTCACCAGGTGTTCGGGGGACACCGGAGGGCATGATTCCATCGGAGGAGTGTCGACCTTCTCCGCCCCGTTCCTCGTACGTCCCGGTGAACGGACCCCGCCACGGCTTCACTGGTCCGAAGCGGAGCGTCGCGTCATCGACGAGGACACCGGCTTCCTGCGGGTGCTCGGAGGGCCCGGGACGGGAAAGACCACCCTGCTGGCCGAGGCGGTGGCAGCGCGGCTGATCGACGGCAGGGCCACGGCCGACGACACGTTGGTGCTGACGGCCAACCGGACGACGGCGGCGTTGATGCGCGGTGCCATCAACAACAGGCTGTCGGCGGGGGAGGCCACGATGAGCACGGGGCGTGCCCCGCTGGTGCGTACCGTGCACTCCTACGCCTTCGGGGTGCTGCGGCTGCGGGCCGTCCGGGAGGGCGAAGCGCCCCCGAGGCTATTGAACGGCCCCGAGCAGGACGCGTTCGTTCGAAGGCTGCTCGACGGGGACCTGGAGGACGGTGCCGAGTACTGGCCGGAGTCGCTGCGCTCCGCGCTGCACACCGACGGCTTCGTGGGCGAGCTGCGGGATCTGCTGATGCGTGCGGCCGAACGGGGGATCGGCCCGGAGGAGCTGAGGGAACTCGGGCGGCGGCACGACCGTCCGGAGTGGGTGGCCGCCGGCACCTTCGGGGTGCAGTACGAGCGGGTCACCCGACTGAGCAGTTCCTTCGGCGGGGCGGCGCCGCTGTTGGACGCGGCCGGACTGGTCTCCACCGCCCTGCGGGCGTTGGACTCCGACCCCGAGCTGCTGCGCGCGGAACGCTCCAGGGTGCGTCATCTGCTGGTCGACGACGCACAGAACCTGGACCCCCAGCAGTACCGGCTCTGCTGTCGGGTGGGTGGGACCGCCGAGGAGTTCCTGCTGTGCGGGGACCCCGACCAGGCCGTCTTCTCGTTCCGCGGGGCCGATCCGCGGTGTCTGACCGAAGCGGACTCCGGAGAGCGGACGGTGGTGCTCGACACCGGACGTCGTATGTCCGGACGGGTGTGGCGTGCGGTGCGCCGGCTGTCCGAACGACTCCCCGGGGGCGGTGAACAGCGCCGGGTCCGGGAAGGCCCTCCGGAGGGGACCGAGCCCGGGGCGGGTGAACCGGACGGTGCCGACGGTGGGCGCGGGAGCGTGCGGGTGCGCCTGCTGGCCTCGCAGGCCCAGCAGGCGAGTTGGATCGCGGACCGGCTGCGCCGGGCGCATCTGCTGCACGGGGTGGCCTGGTCGGACATGGCCGTGATCGTCAAGTCGACGGGGTTGTCCCTGCCCGTGCTGCGCAGGGCGTTGCTCGCCGCCGGGGTGCCGCTGGTGCTGACGGACGAGGAGGTGCCGCTGGCCCGGCGTTCGGCGGTGCGTCCCCTGTTGACGCTGTTGCGCTGCGCGACCCGTCCGGACGAGTTGGACTCGGAGACCGCCGAGTACCTGCTCGGTTCCCAGCTGGGCGGCGCGGATTCGCTCGCGCTGCGCCGCCTGCGTCGTGGTCTCCGGCGGCTGGAGCTGGCCGCGGGGCGGGACCGTCCGAGCGGCGAGGCCCTGGTCGAGGCGTTGTGGGACGTCGACAGGCTCACCGCGCTCGGGGAGGAGACGAGCGCTGCCGCCCTCCGGATCGCCGGGTTGCTGGACACGGCGGCGCGTTCCCACGAGCGGGGCGACAGCGTGGAGCAGGTGCTGTGGCGGGTCTGGAAGTCCAGCGGCCTGGAGTCGGAACTCGCGGAGCGTTCCCGCCGGGGCGGGGTCGGCGGTGCGCGGGCCGACCGGGACCTGGACGCCGTGGTGGCGCTGTTCGACGAGGCCGCGCGGTACGTGGACCTGCTTCCGGGAACGGATCCGGCCTCCTTCGCCCGGTACCTGGAGCAGCAGCACATCTCGGGGGACACGCTGGCTCCGCGCGCCCCCGACGGGGAGGCCGTTTCCGTGCTGACCGCGCACGCGGCAGTGGGACGTGAGTGGGAGGTCGTGGCCGTTCCCGACGTCCAGGAGGGGATCTGGCCCGATCTGCGGTTGCGGGGGTCGCTGCTCGGTGTCGAGCGGCTGGTGGACGTGCTGTCCGGGATGGAGGACCCCGACGTGCTCTCGGCCTCGGCTCCGCTGTTGGCCGAGGAACGACGACTGATGACGGTGGCCGCGAGCAGGGCGCGGAGCACGCTGCTGGTGACGGCGGTGCGCGGGGAGGAGGAGCAGCCGTCCAGGTTCCTGGACGAACTGGACGGTGCCGACGAGTTCCCGGAGCAGTCGCGTCCGCTGTCCCGTCCCGAACGGGGACTCAGCCTGCCCGAACTGGTGGGCGAGCTCAGGCGGGTGGTCACCGCGGCGGACACCTCGCGGCGACGACGTCGCCGCGCCGCCGAACAGCTGGCCAGGCTGGCCGCGGCCGGGGTTCCCGGCGCCCATCCGGACAGCTGGTACGGACTTGCCGAGCCCTCCACGTCGGACCCGCTGGTCTCCGAGGGCGGCGAGGTGCGGGTCAGCCCCTCCACGGTGGAGGTGCTGTCGACCTGTCCACTGCGGTGGATGATCGAGCGCCACGGAGGTCGGGACGCGGCCGAGCTGGCTTCGGTGGCCGGGACCGTCGTGCACGCGCTCGTGCAGGCCGCCGCCGAGGGAGCCGACCGAACCCGCCTGGAGGCGGCCCTGGAGCGGGCGTGGGAGTCCGTGGACGCGGGGGCACCGTGGTACTCGCGCCGGGAGCGGGAGCGGGTGCGCGGGATGCTGGAGTCCTTCCTCCGGTGGCTGCACTCCTCCCGTTCCGAACTCGAACAGGTCGCCGTGGAGCGGGAGCTGGACCTTCGGGTGCCCGCCCGTGAGGGAGGGCCGTGGCTGCGGTTGCGCGGCAGGGTGGACCGTCTGGAGTCCGACGGGGACGGCAGACCCGTGGTGGTGGACGTGAAAACCTCCAAGGAACCGGTGACCAGGGAACAGGCCCGGAACCATCCCCAGCTGGCGGTGTACCAGCTGGCCGCGGCGTTGGGAGCGTTCGGCGAGGGGGACGAGGTCCGTCCGGGCGGTGCCCGGCTGGTCTACGTGGCCAAACCCGAGGCCCGCGGCGGGGCGGCGACCGAGCGGGTGCAGGAGGCTCTCGACGAGGAGTCGGTCCGGGTGTGGCTCGACGTGGTCCACGAGGCCGCGGCCGCCAGCACCGGCCCCGGGTTCCTCGCGGTGGAGAACGCCGACTGCCCGCGTTGCCCGGCCCGCACCAGCTGCCCCGCGCACTCCTCCGGAAGGCAGGTCGGACAGTGATCACACCACAACGCCTCGCCCAGGCGCTCGGACTGCCCGAGCCCACGCGGGAGCAGGCCGAGGTCGTCGGAGCCCCGGCGGAACCGGCGCTGGTGATCGCCGGGGCCGGGGCGGGGAAGACGGAGACGATGGCGGCGCGGGTGGTCTGGCTGGTGGCCAACGGGCTGGTCACCCCGGAGCGGGTGCTCGGGCTGACGTTCACCCGCAAGGCGGCCCGCCAGCTGTCCGACCGGGTGCGCGCCCGGTTGCGGAGGCTGGCCGGTTCGGGGCTGCTGGAGGAGGTGGATCCCTCGGGGACCCTGCGCGCGCGGGTACTCGCCGAGGAGCCCACCGTGCTGACCTATCACGCCTACGCGGGTCGGCTGGTGGCCGAACACGGCCTGCGCGTGCCGGTGGAGCCGGGAGCGCGGCTGCTGCCGGAGACGGCTTCGTGGCAGCTGGCCCACCGTGTCGTGTCGGGGTGGACGGCCGATCTGGACACCGACAAGGTCCCCGCGACGGTGACCGAGCACGTGCTCTCGTTGGCGGGGGAACTGGCCGAGCACCTGGTCGAGCCGGGGTGGGTGCACGAGCACGCCGAACGGGTGGCGACGTTGGTGAAGAACGCCCCTCCGGAGAAGCGCCAGCCCGCCAAACTCCCCCAGCAGTTGCAGAGGGTGGTGGCCGCCCAACGGCTGCGCGCCGCACTGCTTCCCCTGGTCGAGGCCTACACCGCGCGGAAACGTGAGAACGCGGCCATGGACTTCGCCGACCAGATGTCGCTGGCCGCCCGGCTGGCGCGGGAGCACCCCGAGGTGGTCGACGGGGAGCGGTCCCGTTTCGGGGCGGTGCTGTTGGACGAGTACCAGGACACGGGCCATGCCCAGCGTGTGCTGCTGCGGGCGCTGTTCGGCTCCGCCGAGCGGGCTCCGCTGCCGGTGACGGCCGTGGGGGACCCGGCTCAGGCGATCTACGGCTGGCGGGGTGCCAGCGCCGCGAACCTGCCCCGCTTCGCCACGGACTTCCCCCGCGCCGAGGGCGGGCGGGCCGTCGCCGCGCGGCGCTACGGGCTGCTCACCAGTTTCCGCAATCCCTCGGGGGTGCTCGCCCTGGCCAACACCGTCGCGGAGCCGTTGCGGGACGGTGGAGTGGAGGTCGAGCGGCTGCGTGCCCGGCCGGACGCTCCCGAGGCCGACGTGCGCCTCGCCCTGCTGGAGGACGTGCGTGCCGAGCGGACCTGGGTGGCCGAGCGGATGGCCCACCGCTGGCACGCCGTCGTGGAGGCCGAGGGGAGGCCGCCGACGGCGGCCGTGCTGGTGCGGCGGCGTGCGGACATGACTCCCGTGGCGGAGGCGCTGCGCGAGCGGGGACTGCCCGTGGAGGTGGTCGGGCTCGGCGGGCTGCTGGACGAACCGGAGGTCCGGGATCTGGTCAGCGCGTTGCGCGTGCTGGTGGACCCCCTGGCCGGCAGCGCGGCGATGCGGCTGCTCACCGGCTCCCGGTGGCGTCTCGGAGCCGCTGACCTGGCCGCCCTGTCCGCCCGGGCCTCCGAACTCGGAACCACCGGCGGTGACCAGGCCCCGGAGGAGGTGGAGGACGCGTTGTCCGCCTCGCTGCCCGGGGAGCAGTCCGAGCAGGCGGGGCTGGTCGACGCGATCGACGATCCCGGTGACCGGCACCGTTACTCCGAGGAGGGCTACCGCCGGATCCGCAGGCTCGGAGGGGAACTGGCCGCGTTGCGGCGGCGTTTGGACCAGCCGCTGCCCGAGCTGGTGGCCGACGTGGAGCGCACCCTGCTGCTGGACATCGAGAGCATGGCCCGGCCCGACGGGGTGGGCAGGGCCCATCTGGACGCGCTGTCCGAGGTGGTCACGGAGTTCGCCACCACCAGCCCGACGGCCACGCTGTCCGCGCTGCTGGACTACCTGTCCACCGCCGAACACGCCGAGGACGGCCTCGAACCCGGGGAGGTGGAGGTCTCCGAGGACAGGGTGCAGGTGCTCACGGTGCACGCCGCCAAGGGGCTGGAGTGGCGACTGGTGGCGGTCCCTCACCTGGTGACGGGGGTGTTCCCGGGCAGGAGGAAGTCCTCCTGCTGGCTGCGCTCCGCCCCGGAGCTGCCCCCGGACCTGCGCGGGGACGGTCCCGACCTGCCGCGTCTGGATCTCGAGCGGCTGGAGGGAGCCGGTCGCAAGCAGGTGCAGCGGGAGCTGGACGAGCACGACGACGAGTTCGAGCGGCGGCGTCTGGCCGAGGAGCGCCGGCTCTGCTACGTGGCGCTCACCCGTGCCGAACACACCCTGCTGGTTTCCGGCCACCGCTGGGGCGAGAGCGGGAACAGCCCCAAGGCACCCTCCTCCTTCCTGGAGGAGATCGCCGAGGTGCTGCGGCAGCCCGACTTCGTCGGGGTGCTCGAACACTGGGCCCCGGAGCCGGACGAGGGGGCGGAGAATCCGCTGGGCCGGCGGCAGCACAGCGTGCGTTGGCCCGCCGACCCGCTGGGGGAGCGCAGGCCGGCCGTGTCCGAGGGGGCCGAGCTGGTGCGGGCGGCCCTGGAGGAAAGCGGGGAGCTCGTCGACCCCGCGGAGGCCGAGCCCGACGAGGAGCTCGACGAGGAGGTGCGCCGCTGGAGCCGGGACGTGGACGTGCTGCTGGCCGAACGCGACGGAGCCCGGCACGAGGAGCGGGTGCGGCTGCCCGACCAGCTCTCGGTGAGCCAGCTCGTCGACCTGGCCGAGGACCCCGAGCGTTTCGCGCGTGAGCTGCGTCGTCCCATGCCGAGCCCACCCAATCCGGTCGCGCGTCGGGGCACCGCCTTCCACGCGTGGCTGGAGCGGCGGTTCACCTCGGAGGCGTTGTTCGAGTTGGACGAGCTGCCCGGGGCCTCCGACGAGACGGCGACGTGGGACGAGCGGTTCGAACAGCTGCGCGAGGCCTTCCTCGCCGGGGAGTGGGCCGATCGGACGCCGTACCGCACCGAGGTTCCCTTCGAGACCCGGATCGCGGGGGTCGTGGTGCGCGGCAGGATGGACGCGGTCTTCTCCGACGCGGACGGGGGGTGGACGGTGGTCGACTGGAAGACGGGGGCGGTTCCGGACGAGCGGCGCATGTCCGCCACGACGGTGCAGCTGGCCGCCTACCGGCTGGCCTGGTCCGAGATGTCCGGGACGCCCTTGGAGCGGGTGCGGGCCGCGGTGCACTACGTGCGGCACAACCGGACGTTGCACCCCACGGACCCGTTGGACGCCGAGGGGCTGCGCAAGCTGATTCTCTCGGTCCCCTCGGAGGAGTAGGCCCGTGGTCGAGCTCCCCGGAACCGGGCGGGGAGTTGCCGGGCAGGGCCGGGTGTCGTCCCGTCGTGGGCGGGGAGGTAACGCCGAAAACCACACGTTCGTGTGGTGTAGCTTGTATTCGGGTGTGTCCACACAGGAACATGCCCGCGATGTCGCAGATTACGGAAACCAAACTCGACGCCTCGTCACGAACCGAGGTGTCCGTGGACGAGGACGTGCTCGCGCTGCGGTCGCCGCTCGTTCAGGTGCGGCGGGACGAACAGGGCTCGTGGTTCTTCGAGGGACCCGGTGGGGGCTCGGACTCCACGGTGCGGACGGTGCTCGGTGCCGTGGTGAACGCCTGGCCCCACGTGGCCGCCCTGGGGGACCTGGAGCCGGGCAGGTCGGCGATCTGGTCCTGGCACGACCACGGTTGGACCAGTGAGTTCGAGTGCACCTGCGGTGAGTGCGAACAGCCCGCTCCGGTGGATCTGGACCGCCGCAGCTGGCCCTCCGATCTGGACCCGGAAGCGCTGGTGAGCGTGGAGGAGACCGCCCTGTCCGGACAGGTCGTGCTCTCCGACATCCTGTACACCTCCGGAAGGATCGCGTTGCTCGGCGTCGGTGAGCAGAACCGTTCGAGCGAGGAGATGACCTCGGTGGCCATGGCCAACGTCATCCGGCGCTGGCCGCACACCATGCGCGCCCTGAGGTCGGTGCGGTCCGGCTATCTGCTGAGGTGGAACCCGGAGAGCCTGAACTGGCACGAGTACGAGACGGTCTGACCGCCGCCCCGGAGCCTCCGGTTCGGGGGGAGGCCGCTCCGTCGTCCCGGGCACCCGTGCGGCGCGGGGCGGCCGCCGCGCTCAGTCGGAACGGGCGGCCGTGTTGCCGTCCACGACCACGCCCGCGTTGCCGGTGTTCTCCGGGTGGTGCCGCAGCAGCCGTTCGTAGAGCAGCTCCCACAGCCATCTCTCGAACAGGGACGTGCCGAACTCGGTTCTGCGGTCCTCCGGGGCGAGAACCAGTTCGGCGGGCCCTCCCCGGTGTGCGGTGACCGCTCCGATGCCGTAGTAGTCCAGCTCGGTCAACGCCCACGGGCGATAGGGGTGGTTGCCGGGAAGCACCGCCGCGCACGGGGCCACCGTGATCAGAGTTCCGCACGCCCGCGGGGCCTTCCGCGCCTTCGAGACGCGGACCAGCAGGCCGACCAGTTCCACGGCGGGCACGGGCACCCGGTCGTGGGTGTCCTCCTCGGCCCAGGAACGGATCCGTGCCGGATCGGACTCGGGCGGCCATCCGTGTGCGGTGCGCCACTGGTGCACGTCGAAGAGCAGTCGGGTCACGGCGGTGAACCTGGAGCCGAGGACCTCCAGGTCGGAGACGAGATGCCCGTTCCAGCCGAGGGCGCGAGCCGCGTGCTCAAGCTGCTGCACCGAGGAATGGTAAGCAGAACAGCTCACGATCAAACAACTCCGCACGCGTTCGACAGCCAAAGTGTTACCGAGCGGTGTCCCGGCATATGCCGGACGGGCCCGCCGCTCCAGGGTAGCCCACGAACACCTCGCCGGGCGGTTCGTGTCCGAGCGTGTCGCGACGACGGACCGTGCGGCAGGACAGGCGCCGTGGTGTGAGCGCGGCCCGCCAACGGGCGGGTACGGAGTCCGGGCCGCGTCGGGAACGTTACGGTGCTCGCCTGTGGACAAGCACGTTCGCCGAACCACCCGCTTCGGACGTTCCCTGCCCGGACTCCGCACGGGTTCGACCCTGACCGACAGGCTCACGGACCAGCCGGATCACGCGCTGGTCGGGGTGGTGCGGATGCCCACGACGGCCGTGGGGCCGGTGCGGTCGATCATCCGCAGGATCATCGGTGCCTGTCTCGCGCTCGCGATCACCGTGCTGCTGGTCTACCTGGACCGGGACGGCTACAGCGACACCGACGGAACGTTGACCGTGCTGGACGCCCTCTACTACGCCACCGTGTCGCTGTCGACCACCGGATACGGTGACATCGCCCCGGTGTCCACCTCGGCGCGGCTGGTGAACGTGCTGGTGATCACCCCGTTGCGGGTACTGTTTCTGATCGTGCTGGTGGGCACCACGCTGGAGGTGCTCACCGAGCGGTCCCGTCAGGCATGGAAGATCCAACGCTGGAGGTCCAGGGTGCGCGACCACGTGGTCGTCATCGGCTACGGAACCAAGGGCAGGTCGGCGGTGACGGCGCTGCTCGGTGACGGGCTGGAAGCCGGCAACATCGTCGTGGTGGACACCGATCCCACCGCGCTGGAGGCCGCCTCCTCCCTCGGGCTCGTCACCGTCAACGGTTCCGGTACCCGTTCGGACGTGCTCCGGGTGGCGGGGATCCCGCGCGCCCGGGCCGTGGTGGTCGCCCCACCCCGCGACGACACCGCCGTGCTGGTCACGCTCACCGCGCGGGAACTCGCCCCCAAGGCCCAGATCGTCGCGGCCGTGCGGGAGGCGGAGAACGTGCACCTGCTCCGCCAGTCCGGGGCCGACTCGGTGGTCATCTCCAGTGAGACCTCCGGGCGGCTGCTCGGGATGGCGACCTCGACCCCCTCGGTGGTGGAGATGTTCGAGGACCTGCTCAGTCCGGACCTCGGACTGGCCATCGCCGAGCGAGAGGTGGACCGGACCGAGGTCGGGGGGTCGCCGCGACACCTTTCCGACATCGTGCTGGGGCTGGTGCGGGACGGGCAGCTCCACCGTGTGGACGCCCCCGAGGCGGACGCCATCGAGGAGGGGGACCGGCTGTTGTACGTGAAGAAGGTGAGCGAGCCCTCCTGAACCGGGATCACCGGAGCTGACGTCCGACCGGAGCGGTCCCGGTGGTGCCGTGGCCGGGGCTCGGCGGCTTCCGGCATCCGTCCGGAGGACCGAGTGAACACCGTCGTGACCTTGGGGTCCACGCGGTGCCGTGCCGATGGGGGAGGAAAGGGCACACGGGCTCGGCGGACCGGTTCCGCCGGGCGGATCGCGAGATCGGACGAGGTGGCAACGGTGACCACGCACTCGGTGGAACGGACCCGTATTTTCTGGGTGACTCCGGAGGACGACGTCCGGCAGCACGCGACGCTGTGCGAGCCGCCCGAGGAGGGAGGCCCGGTGGAGGTGTTGGGAGGGCACCAGCCGGTGCACGCTCCCGCCAGGAAGGAACCCGGGCAGTACCAGATGTGGCACACCCGCCCGTTCTGCGAGCAGTGCTTCACCGCCTACCTGAACCTGCCGGTGGCCCCGCCGGAGGCCGCGGGCTGATCCGGCCCCCGCCGAGGGGCCTTCTCCGCCGTGCACGCCCCCGGGACTTCGCGGCGGCGACCCGCCGAGGGTCTGGGAGTATCACCCCGTGGGGCGAACGGGTGGTTCGACGTCGGTGCTGCTGGCACTGCTCGCTCTCGGGGTGCTCGGGGCCACGGCGCTCGTGTTCGTCCGGTGGCCGCTGGGCGAGTTCGGCGGTTTCTCCGGGGCGGGCCGGACGGTGCCGGCCACGGTGGTGCGCAGCGCCGACTGCGGGGACGACAACGCCCACGACCTGGTGCGGCTGCGGCTCGACGGGGCGGCGACCCGGGTGCCGTTCGACGGGTGCGGACATCCCGAGGGACAGCGACTGCGGGTGCGTGTTCCGGACCGCCCGGGTGGTGAGTTCCTCGCGCACCCGGCCGGAAGCAGCGCGGCCGAGCGGACCGACTCCGACTTCGAGCGGCGCCTGGGGTGGGTGCTCGGGGTGCTCGCCGCCGTCGCCGGCGGGGGTTATGTGCTGATGCTGGTGGACAGGAGCGGGCGTCTACCGGGTTGAGCAGCGCCGAGGCCGTGTGCCGGCGGCGACGAACCGTCGGAGCGCGGACACGCCGGGTGGTCGCGAGGG
Source organism: Actinopolyspora mortivallis (assembly GCF_003001495.1). Taxonomy (GTDB): domain Bacteria; phylum Actinomycetota; class Actinomycetes; order Mycobacteriales; family Pseudonocardiaceae; genus Actinopolyspora; species Actinopolyspora mortivallis_A. The sequence goes on along the minus strand of NZ_PVSR01000002.1, from coordinate 109,029 downwards.
TGCTCACCGCGAGGGTGGAGGACGCACGTAGGCTGAAGGACATGGTCGAACCGCAACCGCATCGCCTCACCCTGCCCAACGGGCTGCGCGTGGTGCTGGCGCCGGATGCCGAACCCGGAGCGGACGCACCCGGCGGGCCCCCGGTGGTCGGTATCAGCGTGCACTACGACGTGGGATTCCGTTCCGAGCCGCAGGGACGGACAGGTTTCGCGCACCTGTTCGAGCATCTGATGTTCCAGGGCAGCGAGAGCCTGGAGAAGCTGGCCCATTTCCGCCACGTACAGGGCTCCGGCGGTATCTTCAACGGTTCGACGCACCAGGACTACACGGACTACTTCCAGGTGCTGCCGTCCAACGCCCTGGAACGCGGACTGTTCCTGGAGGCCGACCGGATGCGCGCCCCCAGGATCACCGAGGAGAACCTGCGCAACCAGGTGGACGTGGTCAAGGAGGAGATCCGGCTCAACGTGCTCAACCGCCCCTACGGCGGTTTCCCGTGGATCCTGTTGCCTCCGGTGCTGTACTCGACCTTCGCCAACGCGCACAACGGTTACGGGGACTTCACCGACCTCGAACAGGCGACGGTGGAGGACTGCGCCGCCTTCTTCGACACCTACTACGCGCCGGGCAACGCGGTGCTCACCGTCGCGGGTGACATCGACGTCGACCACGCCGCCGAACTGGTGCACAAGCACTTCGGTGACGTGCCCGCCCGGCCGGTCCCGGAACGCCCGTCCTTCGACGAGCCCTACCCGGAGACCCAGCAGTGGGGCCGTCACCGGGATCCGCACGCCCCGCTGCCCGCCGTGGCGCTGGGGCACCGTCTGCCCGATCCCGTCGAGGAGCTCGACAGCTATCTGGCCAACGTGGTGCTGGGCGAGATCCTCACCGACGGGGACGCCTCGCGACTGCAACAGCGGTTGGTCTACCGGGACTCGCTGGTCGTGGACATCCACGCCGGCGCCGGGCTCATGGGGGCCCCGCTGGACGCGCGGAACCCGGACACGTTCACCATCACGGCGGCACACAGCCCGGGGGTCTCCACCGAGCGCGTGATGGAGGCCATCGACTCCGAACTGGACCGCCTGGCCACCGAGGGGCCGACCTCCGAGGAGCTGTCCCGTGTCGCCGCGCGGTGGTCGGCCGAGCTCTACCGGGACCACGACCGCCTGATCTCGCGCACCCTGGACCTGGGAAGCACCGAGTTGCTGCACGGCAGGGCCGAGCTGGTCGGGGAACTGCCCGAGCGCGTCGGCGCGGTCACCGCCGAGGACGTGGCCGCCGCCGCGAAGGCGCTGCGTCCGGAGACCCGGGCCGTCCTCGAAATCGAACCGAGCAACGACTCCGAGGGAGGTGCGGCATGACCGGCGCGACCCACCGCAGTGCCGAAGAGATCGGACGTACCGAGCGGGGACCGAGGCCGCTGCCGGAGCTGGGAGAGCCGCGCCCGGGACGCCAGCCCGAGGTGGTGGACACCGTCCTGGACAACGGTCTGCGGGTGCTCGCGGCCAGGCACGGCTCGGTGCCCATGGTGGAACTGCGGCTGCGCATCCCCTTCGCCGGGGACGACCCGAGTCACCCCGCCCGTGCCGAGGTGCTCGCCGAGACACTGCTCACCGGAACCGAACGGCGCGACCGGGTCCGAATGGACACAGACCTGGCCGCCGTCGGCGGCACCCTGCAGGCCAGCGTGGACCCGGAACGGCTCAGCGTCACCGGTGACGCGCTCGCCAGCGGGATGGACACCCTGCTGGACGTGCTCAACGACGCGCTCACCGGGGCCACCTACCCCGAGCACGAGGTGAACGGGGAACGGGAGCGACTCGTCGAGCGGATCACCGTGGCCCGGTCGCAGCCCCGCGTGATCGCCAGGGAGGAGTTGCAGCGTCACCGCTACGGGGACCACCCGTTCGCCCGGGAGGTCCCCCAGGCCGCCGACGTGGCCGAGGTGACCACCGAGCAGGTGCGTGAGCTGCACCGGCGGGCGGTGTTGCCGCGCGGTTCCACGCTGGTGCTGGTCGGCGACGTGGACCCGCACGAGGCCGTGGACGCGGTGAGCAGGGCCTTCTCCGGCTGGCAGTCGACGGGAAGCGCCCGCGAGCTGCCGGAGCTGCCTCCGGTCGAGGGGGGAGACGTGCGGCTGGTGCACCGGGAGGGCGCGGTGCAGTCCCAGTTGCGTTTCTCCGCCCAGGCGGTCCCCCGTACCGACGAGCGTTACCCGGCCCTGCAGATCGCCAACCTGGTGTTCGGCGGGTACTTCTCCTCCCGGCTGGTCGAGAACATCCGCGAGGACAAGGGCTACACCTACGGGGCCCACTCGACGTTCGAGTTCACCCCCGGCAACGGGACGATCCTGGTCGACGCGGACACGGCCAGCGAGGTCACGGCCGCGGCACTGCTGGAGATCCGCTACGAGTTCGGCAGGCTGGCCCTGAACCCGCCGACGACCGCCGAGGTCGAGTCGGCGCGTCAGTACGCCATCGGCGGTCTGCTCACCTCCACCTCCTCGCAGGCGGGGCTGGCCTCCACCCTGATGAACCTGGCCGCGCTCGGCCTGGGACAGGAGTGGCTGGCGGCCCATCCGGACCGGCTGCGGGCGGTCACGGTGGACGAGGTGGCCGAGGCGGCCCGGTGGTACGTCCCGACCGCGTTCACCGGGGTCGTCGTCGGTGACGCCGACCAGCTCGGCGGGCAGCTCCGCGGGCTCGGTGGTGTGACGCTGCCGTGACGAGCCGTGCGGACCGGTCCGTGAGCGGACCCGTGGGTGGCGGGGGAGACTTCCAACTGGACAGTTCACCGCTGTTGTCCCGTTCCCCGGTCGAACTCGCGGACGCGCCGCGGGACGATCCCGCGGCCGCCGCGGAACTGTGGCGCCACGGCAGGGTGCTGCTGGTGGACGAACGGGGTCGGACACCCGCGGCTCCCTCCGGCGCGTTGCGGTGGTGGGAGCCCGCCGAACTCGGGAACCGCCCGGACGCGGTGCTGCTGGGTGTTCACGAGGGGATCGCGCGCTGGGCGGTGCGTACCCCCGCGCGCGACTCCGGTCCGGAGTGGAGGGATCTGCGCCTGCTCGGGGACTGGCTCGGTGACGCCGAGGCCGGGTTGCTCACCACGGCGGTGGGACTGCTGGCCTGGCACGACCGGGCGCGGTACTGCGCGGTGTGCGGCGCGGGCACCGAACGGGTCCGCAACGGCTGGGCCCGGCGCTGCGGAGGGTGTCTCCACGAGGAGTACCCGCGCACCGACCCTTCGATGATCTGCCTGGTCCACGACGGCGCCGACCGGGTGCTGCTCGCCCGGAAGGCGGGGTGGCCGGACGAGCGCTTCTCGGTGCTGGCGGGCTTCGTGGAGGTCGGCGAGTCCCTGGAGGGCTGTGTGCGTCGGGAGGTCCGCGAGGAGGTGGGGGTGCGGGTCTCGGGCATCCGGTACCTGGGCAGCCAGCCGTGGCCGTTCCCCCGGTCGCTGATGGTGGGTTTCGCCGCCGAGGCCGATCCGGACGAGCCGTTGCGTCCCGCCGACGGGGAGATCGCCGAGGCACACTGGGTGCACCGCGACCTGGTCCGGAAGGCCCTGGAGGAGTCCGGGCCGGTACACGGCATCCGATTACCCCCGGGGATCTCCATCGCGCATCGCATGCTGCGGGGCTGGGTACTGCGGCAGGGCTGAGAGCGTCCCCGGGCCGGCCGCCGGACACGCGCCCTCGGGGTGTGGCCCCGGTCAAGTCGACCTCTCTGCGAGGATGCGCGACATGACCGATCGGGCGCGACTGTTGGAGGGACTCGATCCGCAGCAGCGCGCGGCGGTGACCGCCCCGCGCGGTCCGGTGTGCGTGCTGGCCGGTGCCGGTACCGGCAAGACCCGGACGATCACGCACCGCATCGCCCATCTCGTGCAGCGGGGCCTCGTGGTCCCGCAGCAGGTGCTGGCCGTCACCTTCACCGCTCGTGCCGCCGGGGAGATGCGGACGAGGCTGCGCGGGCTGGGGGCCGACGGCGTGCAGGCCCAGACCTTCCACGCGGCGGCGTTCCGGCAACTGCGGTACTTCTGGCCCCGCGTGCTGGGGGAGGAACTGTGGTCCCTGGTCGAGCACAAGTTCCGTCTCGTGGCGCAGGCGGCCGGTCGGCTCGGCCTGTCCACCGACTCCGACGCCGTCCGGGACCTGGCTTCCGAGATCGAGTGGGCCAAGGCGAGCCTGCTCACTCCGGAGCGTTACCCGGACGCCGCCGCGCGGCGGGGGCGCGACTGCCCCGTTCCCACCGAGAGCTTCGTGCGGCTCTTCGAGGGCTACGAGCGGGCCAAGAACGCCGCGAAGGTGCTCGACTTCGACGACCTGCTGTTGCACACCGCCGCGATGTTGGAGGACTCCCCGGAGGTCGCCGAGGAGTTCCGGGCTCGGTATCGCACTTTCGTGGTCGACGAGTACCAGGACGTCACCCCGTTGCAGCAGCGCGTGCTGGACGTGTGGTTGGGCGGACGGGACGACCTCACCGTGGTCGGCGACGCCAACCAGACCATCTACTCCTTCGCCGGGGCCGAGCCGCGGTGGTTGACCGAGTTCCCCAGCAGGTACCCGAAGGCCGAGGTCGTCCGTCTGGAACGGGACTACCGCTCCACTCCCCAGGTTGTCGGTCTCGCGAACAGGGTCATCGCCGCGGGCGGGGCGGCCGACACCTCGACCGGGCTCACCCTGGTCGGACAGCGTCCGGACGGGCCTGCGCCCGGCTTCGAGGAGTACGACAACGAGGCGGCCGAGGCGGCGGGTCTCGCCCGGGCGGTGGCCCGGCTGGCGGGCGAGGGGGTGCCGCTGTCCGAGATGGCCGTGCTCTACCGGATCAACGCCCAGTCCGAGGTCTACGAGCAGGCACTGGCCGAGGCCGAGATCCCCTACCAGATCCGGGGCGGCGAGCGTTTCTTCGCCCGTACCGAGGTGCGGCGGGCGATGTCGGCGTTGCGTGCGGCGGCGAACGGTGCCCGGCGTGAGGACACGGAGCTGCCGAGCAGGGTGCGTGAGGTGCTGGCCGAGGTGGGGCTGACCGGGACCGCCCCCACAGGGGGGACCGCGCGGGAGCGGTGGCAGTCGCTGAACGCGCTCGCCGAGCTGGCGGACGAGCTCTTCGCGACCGAGCCGGAGGCCGATCTGCCGCGTTATGTGGCCGAACTGGACACGCGGGCCGCCGCCCAGCACCCCCCGACCATGGAGGGGGTCACGCTGGCCTCGTTGCACGCGGCCAAGGGGCTGGAGTGGGACGCGGTGTTCCTGGTCGGTCTGGTGGAGGGGGCGCTTCCGATCCAGCACGCCCAGGGGGACGAGAGCTCCGTGGCCGAGGAGCGGCGTCTGTTCTACGTCGGGGTGACCCGGGCCAGACGGCACCTGCGGATGTCCTGGGCGCTGTCCCGGGGGAAGGGGGGTGGCCGCAGACGCAGACCCAGCAGGTTCCTGGCCGGTCTGGCTTCCGGGGCGGCGGGGAACGCGCGGCGCGGGGACCGCGCGGGTGCCGGAACGCGACGTCGTTCGGCGGCGGCGCGGTGCCGTCTCTGCTCGGCGGAGCTGACCTCGGAGGCCGAGATGCGGACCGGGCGTTGCGCGGACTGTCCCTCGGACGCGGACGAGGAACTGTTGACGAGACTGCGCAGCTGGCGCAGGGAGCGGGCCAGGCAGCTGCGGGTTCCCGCCTACGTGGTGTTCCCGGATTCGACCCTGCTGGCGATCGCGGAGCGGCGTCCGACCGACACCGAGGCGCTGGCGGGCATATCCGGGGTGGGTGCCACCAAGCTGGAGAGGTTCGGTGCCGACGTGCTGTCGTTGGTCAACGGGTCGGGGAAGCGGTGAGTCGTTCCGTGTGGAATCTTTTCGCTGGTCATGCTGATGTGAAAAATCGGTTGCGCGGTGTGGGTTCCGCGGAATAATCTCCGTCGGGACAGGCCGGTGCGGCCCTTTCGCATCCGGCGCGGACTCGGGAAAGGTGGTGGCTCGCGATGTCGAGGATGGGTGCTCGCGTGTCGTCGGGCTGCCACGTCGTTGTGACATCCCTCGCGTGGATGTGTGGCAAGGGCGGCGTGCTCGGTGCGAAACGACACGTCCGTCGTGCTGCCCAGCAATGGATGTCCCACGGATGGTCCGTGCCGGAACGAAGTGGTTGAGCTGCCTGTCGAGCAGCCTCGTTCTTTCGGCCGCGGACCCCGGTGGGGTCCGCGGCTTTTTTTGATGCGTTCCCACGAGGAGTAATTCTGTCCATAGTGGATTCACATGTGAACGGGGAAGAGAACGGATCCGAAGACTCAGGAGGAGAATCCATGCCGACCGGCGGTGCCCCGGTGGTGGCCGGGGACGAGACCGGCAGCCCCAAGGAGACCGTTTCCGCCCTGCTCGGTGCCGTACCCAGCACCGACGAGTACCTGCCCTGCCGAAGGGATCCGGACCTGTGGTTCGCCGAGAAACCGTCCGACCTGGAGAGGGCCAAGCGGTTGTGCGGTGACTGCCCGATCAGGGCCGAGTGCTTGGCCGGAGCGCTTTCCCGTGGGGAGCCCTGGGGAGTCTGGGGCGGCGAGATCGTCGAACAGGGAACGGTGGTCAGTCGGAAGCGGCCGCGTGGCAGGCCGCGTAAGCATCCGAGAACCGACGCCTCCGTGGGTAGGAATGCCACCAGCGCCGAAAAGGTGGCTTGATACCTCCGAACGGGTGAATTTTGCGGAACGAGTGGAGGAGAAGCAGGAATGTTTCCCGAGGAGATGGCCCGAATACGGGCCGCCGAATTACGTGCGGAAGCCGAACGGGAACGGTCGGCACCCGACCTACCCGCCGTCCGTTCCCGTGCCGGGCGCACCTTTTCCACCGCGTGTCGGGTGATGGCCCGGAAACGCCTCCGGCGCTGACCGGGGGACCTCCGGAGCGGGACCGGAAAGAACGCGCGAGTCGGTCCGTGGACACGGGGGAACGGACCGCGTTCGGCAGAACGTCGTCGGGAGCGGACGGAACGGCCGGCGGAGTAGGCTTGCCGCCATGCACGGCCATTCCTATGACGACATCGACTGGGACACACAACTACGACAACTGAGGGAAAACGACGAACTGACCGCCGCCGAGATCGGGCGGCTCGCGGCGGCTCTGGTTTCACAGGGGGAACACTGCCGGTCGGTGGTCGACATCGGTTCCGGAGCGGGAGGAGCGGCGGCTGCCTTCGCCTCCGCTCTCCCCAGCGGAGAGCTCACCCTGGTGGACTCCGCACCGGAACTGCTGGCCGAGGCGCACCGTCACGCGAGCGAGGCGGCCGGCGACCGGGTGCGGGTGCGCAGCGTGCGGGCCGACGTGGCCGCGGACGACCTCTCCTCCGTGGTCGACCAGGCGGACCTGGTGTACGCCTCCCTGGTGGTCCACCACCTGCCGGACCAGCTCGCCGGACTGCGCAGACTGTCCGAACTGGTACGCCCCGGAGGGCGACTGGTGATCGTGGAAACGGGCCTGTGGCCCCGTGTGCTTCCCTGGGACGTGGGGGTCGGACAGCCCGGTCTGGAGGACCGTCTGCTGGCGGCCCGGCAGGCGGAGTTCCGCGAGATGCGGGAGGGGATGCCGGACTCCGCCCGGCTGCCCATGGGCTGGACCTCGGCGCTGACGGAGATCGGCCTGCGCGACGTCACCTCGTGGAGCTACCTGGTGGACTGGCCCGCCCCGGCCACCGGCCACGTGCTCAACGTGGTGCTGCGTCGACTGGAGTCACTGCGCACGGCGGCCTGGACCGGGTGCTCGGCCGCCGACTTCGACGCGCTCGAACAACTGCTGGACGAACAGGGGCCGCACTACGCCGGCAACCGTGACGACCTCTACTACCTCTCCGCGGACACCGTCTGCGTGGGAACCAGGCCGGCCTGACCTGTCACTCGTCTCGGGCCGGCCCCGCCACGAGGTCTCCCTCGGGGAAGGGATCACTCCAGGAAGCCCGGCTGCCAGGTGGCGACGATCTCCCTGGCGGCGACCTCGGCGTCGAGTTGGCAGAGGATTCCGGTGGCCCCCAGGGTCACCCGGTGGATCAGCAGGTAGTCCGGGGGAAGATTCAGCGACCGTCCGGTTCGGAAGTCGGGACTGCGCAGGTCACCCACGCGATCGGCCTGGTGCTGTAACCACGAACGGGTGAAGTGGAAGGTCTCGGTGCGGACCGGGTCGACGAACGGGCCGAGATAGGCCTGCACGTCCTCGGCCCGCAGGGTGGAATCGGTGTGCACGAACCGATCGGCCCGCAGCAGCTCCATGAGCTCCTCGGCCCGGTCCTCCAGGGCCAGCCGCACCATCCTCCCCAGTGTGCGGGGCAGCCCCTCCGGCAGGCGGGCCACGGCACCGAAGTCGATCACGGTCAGCCTTCCGTCCGGCAGCAGCCGGAAGTTGCCCGGGTGCGGATCGGCGTGCAGCAGTCCCACCCGGGCCGGGGACGAGAAGTGGAACTCGCTGAGCAGCCTGCCCGCGCGGTCGCGCTGTTCCCTGCTGCCGTGGTCGATGATGTCCGCGAAGGGCTCGCCCGTGACCCACTCGCTGACCATGACCTTGGGGGAACTCGCCACCACCCTGGGCACGTGCACCGACCCGTCGTCGGCGAAGGCCGCGGCGAAGGCCCGCTGGTGGTCGGCCTCCAGCCGGTAGTCGAGTTCCTCGACCATGCGGTCCTGAAGCTCGTTGAGCAGCGGTTTGACTTCCGCCCCGGGCAGCAGGGACTGGAACAGCCGGGAGAAACGCATCAGCTGACGCAGGTCGGCCCGCAGCGCCTCGTCGGCTCCCGGGTACTGGATCTTGACCGCGACCGGACGGCCGTCGTGCCAGCGCGCCCGGTGCACCTGGCCGATGCTCGCCGCCGCGGCCGGGGTCTCCTCGAACTCGGCGAAGCGCCGCCGCCAGTCACTGCCGAGCTGTTCGTCCAGTGTGCGCCGCACACTCGTCTCCGACATCGGCGGGGCCGTGGCCTGCAGTTTGGACAGTGCCTGGCGATACGGTTCGGCCAGTTCGTCGGGAACCGCCGCCTCGAACACGCTCAAAGCCTGGCCGAACTTCATCGCCCCGCCCTTGAGCTGTCCGAGCACCTCGAACAACTGCTCGGCGGTGCGGGCGGAGAAGTCCGCCTGGACCGTCGCCGCGTCCTGACCGGTGAGCCGCCTTCCCCACCCTGCGGCCATCCTTCCCGCGGCGTCCAGCGGCAGGCTGGCCAGTTTGGCGGTACGCTGCGCCGCTCGGCGGGGAACGTCGGTCACGGGAACTCCCTTCGGTCGGCAGGTGACGAGAGTGGCAAGCACCCTCGGACACACGCCTACGGGTTCACCGCCATGTTAGAGGTATTCGCACAACCGTGTACAAGATCGCCACGGGCGAATTCTCTTCTGTCGGTGCGAGGGGAGTCCGCCGCGTCGTACGGAGGTCTCGGCCGGCAGTGCCGACCTCACGGGTCTTCGCCGGCAGCCGTGCCCGATTTTTCCGGTTTTGAGGACGAGGGGCCGGCCGAAAGGGTCAGCGTTGGCCGTCCTGGGCCTTTCCGAGAATGCGTGTCATTTTCGTTCCGCACACCGGGCAGGTTCCCTTGGCCATTCTCCTGCCGTTGGTTTCGGAGATCTCACCGGTGAAGTCCCGTTTGGCACGGCATTTCACGCAGTATCCGTTGTAGGTCTCGGCCACGGTCGCCTCCTTCGAACCGGACTCCGGATCCCGGGCCACCGGTCGGTGTCGATCCGGACTACGCTGGGCAAAAGGTACCCGTGGGCGGGACGGCGTGCATGGGCGTGCCGTATCGCGAGTTCGTGTGAAACTGCGGGGCCGTCTCGGTCACTGCCGGTGTTGGTGCGAGGTGGTGGACCCCCGTCCCGGAACGAAACCCTCGGGAAATCGATCTGCGGCCGGGATCACAGCCCCGCTCCGTGAACGCGAAAGACTCGCTAAGCTCCCGGGGCGTGTCCGAGGAACCGCGGGTGGAGGTGCGCCGCAGCAAGCGCAGGCACCGAACGGTCAGTGCCTATCGCGACGGGGACCGGGTGGTCGTGCTGCTCCCCGCACGGATGAGCCGCAGCGAGGAGCGAAGCTGGGTCGAGGAGATGCTCAGCAGGCTCCGACGCAACGAGACCAGGAAGAAGTCCCCCGCCCGGAAGTCGGACGCCGCCCTGCTGAAGCGCTGCGGCGAACTCTCGGAACAGTACCTGGACGGACGGGCCGTTCCCCGGGGAATCCGGTGGGTGGCGCCCATGCGCACCAGATGGGCCTCCTGCACCCCCGGTGAGGGCACCATCCGCGTCAGCCGCAGGCTCCGGCAGGTTCCGGGCTGGGTGCTCGACTACGTGCTGGTGCACGAACTGACCCACCTGCTGGTACCCGGGCACGGGCCGGACTTCTGGGCCTGGGTGAACCGCTATCCGCGCACGGAGCGGGCCATCGGCTACCTGGAGGGGCTGGTCGCCGCCGGACAGCTCGAACTCGACGACGTCGAGTCGTGACAGGGGGCGGGACGGACCCGAGCCCGTCCCGAGGACCCCGCGTCACCGGTCGATCGGGGCCCACACCGGCCCCGGGCGGGGCCGGTGGTCGGACTCCACGGGAGCTGTCGGGTGGAACACGGACGGGCCCGTCGGGACCGCGGCCCGGACTCGGAGGAACCGGGCCGCTGGCGCGCTCAGCGGTCGTTGCCGGAGGAACCGGAGTCCTCCTCGTCACCACGGCCCGAGTCCTGCTCACCGGAAGCGGAGCCGTCACCCTGGCCGCTCTCCTCGGCCTCGGCACGCCGGATGGCCGCGATGGGGTCGTCGAGGTCCTCGTTGCCGCCGCCCCAGCGTTCGGCGAAGTCCAGCGGCTCGTCGAGATCGGAGGCGTCGGGCAACAGGTCGGGGTGGTCCCACACCCGGTCGCGGCTGGTGACCCCGTGCCGCTCGGTCAGGATCCGCCACAACGAGGCCGCCGCGCGCAGCCTGCGCGGACGTAGCTGCAACCCCACCAGCGTCGCGAAGGTCTGCTCCGCCGGACCGCCGCTGGCCCGCCTGCGCCGGATGGTCTCCCCCAGCGCCTCGGCACCGGGAAGCCGGTCCCCCACGGCATCGGCCACGACCACGTCCACCCAGCCCTCCACGAGCGCGAGCAGGTTCTCCAGTCGTCCGAGCGCGGCCTGCTGGCTCTCGGTCGTGCGGGGTTCGAGCATCCCGGAGTTCATCAGTTCCTGCATCGAACTCGGGTCGCTCGGGTCGACCTTGCTCGCCAGGTCCTCCAGCGAGGAGGTGTCGATCTGGATACCCCGGGCGTACTCCTCCACCGCGGCCAGCAGCTGCTGACGGAGCCAGGGGACGTGGCTGAACAGACGGTGGTGGGCGGCTTCCCGCGCCGCGAGGAAGACGGTGATCTCGCTGGCGGGACGGTCCAGTCCGGAGCCGAAGCTCTCGACGTTGGCGGGCAGCAGCGCGGCCGTTCCGTCCGGACCGAGGGGCAGTCCGACGTCGGTCGAGGTGAGCACCTCACCGGCCAGTTGCCCCAGTCCGTTCCCCAGCTGGGAACCGAAGGTCAGCCCGCCCATCTGGCCGAGCATGGACACGAGGGGGCCCGCGGCCTGCTTGGCCTCCTGCGGCAGCGCCTCCAACCACGCCTCGGAGACCCGCTGGGCGACCGGGTCGCACAGGCGCTGCCAGACGGGCAGGGTCTTGTTCACCCAGTCCCCCGGGGACCAGACCTGCACGGTGTGCGTGCCGGTCGGGAAGGAGGTGTTCGGGTCCAGCCAGAGCTCGGCCAGCCGGACTCCGTCCTCGACGGCGGTGGTCTGCTGCTGTGTCGGTCGTTCGTCGCTGCGCAGCTGCTGGTGCGCCAGTTGCTTGGCCAGGTCGTAGTTGACCGGTCCCGTGGTGCCGCTCGAGGACTGGCTGAGAGCCTGCCCGAGCTGGGTCAGCATCTGGCCGAGCGCGCCGATGTCGAAGTTCGGCGTACCACCCGAGCCCGGAATGCCCCCGGGACCGGGCATCCCGCCGAAGCCGGGGAAGAAACCCGCTCCTCCGGAGAATCCGGTGCCGCCCCCGGAGTTCTCGTCCGACGACCCGCCCTTGTCGCGGTCGTCGGGCTCCTCGTTGTTGGGATCCTGGGGGCCGAACCCGAAGGGCACATCACTCATGGTTCCAGCGTACGCGGAACCGGCGGTGGACTGTAGGAGCGCCGGGGCGTCCCCGCGCTCCGAGGTGGGCCCACCGGAGCCCCACCGGATCCGCGCGGAGTGGCCGGCAGCGGGGCGGACGCCGCGGCGCCGCTGTGCCCTGGTGCTCCCCGTTCCGTCATCCGGTGGAACGGAAAGCTGTTCGCTCTGCTCGAACAGCGGTACCTCGGATCCCCCTTTCGGGGAAGGACGGGGTGGAACGTACGGAACCGACATCCCGGGCGGGGCGGCAGGTCGCCCTCCGGAGCGGGGCGTGCCACCCCGTAGGGTGTCCGGTTGTGAGTCGCCGAAGCTGGACCCTGCTGACGAGTGCCTTCCTGGTCATGGTCTTCGGGCTGGTCGGAGCTTTCGTTCCCGTGCCCTACGTGGCACTGGGCCCCGGTCCGACCCACGACACCCTCGGAAGCTACGAGGGCAGGGAAGTGGTGCGCATCGAGGGCACCGAGACCTTCCCCACCGGAGGGCACCTGAACATGACCACCGTCTCGGTCACCGACCGGCTGTCCGTGTTCAACGCCCTGGGGTTCTGGATGAGCGGCAACCACGCGCTGGCCCCCCGCGAGTTGTACTTCCCCCCGGACAAGACCGAGGAGCAGGTGGAACGGACCAACACCCGTGCCTTCCGCAGCTCCCAGACCGCGGCGGAGACCGCGGCGCTGAGGCAGCTCGACTACCCCACGAAACTCGTGGCCGGACAGGTGTTGTCCGGATCCCCGGCCGACGGGGTCATCGCTCCGGGCGACGAACTCCTCTCCGCGCGGGGCGAGTCGCTCAGCGACCCCGACTCGCTGGTGCAGGCGCTCTCCGACACCGAGCCGGGACAGACGGTGAGCGTGGAGTTCCGCCACGAGGACGAGCCGCCGCAGCGGACCGAGTTCGAACTCGCCGACCACCCCGACAAGCCCGAGCGGGGTTTCCTCGGGATCCAGCCGACCCTGCGCCCGGACGTGGACTTCGACATCGACATCCGCCTGCCCGACGTGGGAGGCCCGTCGGCGGGACTGATGTTCTCCCTCGCCGTGGTCGACAAACTCACCCCCGGCGAGCTGAACGGGGGGAAGTTCGTGGCCGGCACCGGTGAGATCTCCCCCACCGGACAGGTGGGACGCATCGGCGGCATCGGGTTCAAGATGATCCGCGCCCACCAGGCGGGCGCCCGGTACTTCCTCACTCCCGCGGGCAACTGCGCCGCGGCCGAGTCCCAGGCCCCCGAGGGGCTGCGGCTCGTGAAGGTGAGCACCCTGGGGGACGCGGTCGAGGCGCTGGAGGACATCGCGGCGGGCGAGACCCCACCGGGCTGCTGACCACTCCCAACCGGGCCCCGCAGCCACCGAGGACGGGCGGGGCTCGCCCGGACCTCCGGCACGGGGCCCGGGGAGCGACGCCCTCAGTCCTCGAAGGTGGCGTGCAGGGCGTTGAGCAGGTTCGGAGCCAGCGCGCTGTCCTCCACCAGCTCGCCCTCCTCGGCGTCCGGGTCGCCGTCGAAACCCTCCGCGGTGGGATCGGTCGGCGAGTTCTGCCGTAGTCGCAGCACACAGGTCTGGGTGCCGCTGCGCAGCACGGCGGCCACCAGCCGTGCCTCGCGACGCTCGGGATGTTCGGCGGCCGTGGCCCGTGCCGCCGAGTCCTCGGCGGGCAGTTCCTGCTCCGCCTGGGGCGGCAGCACCAGGATCTCCTGCACCAGGGCACAGCCGAGCACCCGTTCCGGCCAGCTGATCCCGGCGAGTGCCTCGCTCAGGTCCTGGCCGGGCAGTTCGTCCTGGGCCACGGGGGTGAGCGGGGAGCTCTGGTTGAGCCGGTCGGCCAGGTTCGGTTCGGCTTCGAGCAGTTCCGCCGTGTCGACCAGCGCGAACATGCGGGCGGGCCGGTCCCAGCCCTCCGAGGCGGCGAACTGTTCGATCTCCCGCGTGACCGCGGGCAGCGCCGTGATCATTTCGTCGGTGATAGCGGAGGCCATTGGCCCATCCTCGCACCGTTTCCGGGATCCCCCGTACGGCAGGGGAGCGCCCTCCCGTCGGGCGGGCCGCCGAGGGGCGAGGGCGATGTCCGTTTCGGGCGAATTGATGGGTACCGTCCCCACACGGTGAACAAGGTCGTAGAGTTGACCGCACGGGAGTCCGGGACACGTCCCGTGGCCCGTTCCCGTTGACCGCGGATCGTCACCAGGAGAGTGCGCTGTGGCCACAAGGCCGGTAGGAGTACCCAAACTGTCCCGGCGCAGCCGGATCCTTCTGATCCTGGGCGCGGTGGTGCTGGTAGCGCTGATCGTCGGATCACGGCTGATCGGGACCTATGTCAATTGGCTGTGGTTCGGCGGTGTGGACTACCGGGGGATCTTCACCACGATCGTGCTGACCCGGATCACGCTGTTCGTCTGCGCGGGGGTTTTCCTCGGAGGCGTTCTGGCGCTGAACCTCTGGCTCGCCTACAGAACGCGTCCGGTGTTCGTGCCGCTCAGTGGCCAGGACGACCCACTGGCCCGCTACCGGACCGTGATCACCCAGCGCTCCAAGTGGTTCGGCATCGGGATCCCGGTCGCGGTGGGCGCGATCGGAGGACTGGCCGCCACCGGAGACTGGCGGATGGTGCAGCTGTTCCTGAACAGGCAGTCCTTCGGCACCGAGGACCCGGTGTTCGGCCACGACATCGGTCTCTACGTCTTCCAGCTGCCGTTCTTCCGGTGGCTGTTGGCCTGGGCGTTCATCGCGGTCACGCTGTCCTTCTTCGCGGCCCTGGCCACGCACTACGTCTTCGGCGGCATCAAGCTCGCGGGGCGTTCGGGGCAGATCTCGCAGGCGGCCCGGATCCAGCTGGCCGTGCTGGCCGGGATCTTCGTGCTGCTCAAGGCGGTCGACTTCTTCTTCGACCGCTGGGACCTGCTGTTGTCCCAGCGCAGTGACCTGTTCACCGGTGCCAGTTACACCGACCTCAACGCCGTGATGCCGGCCAAGGTCATCCTGCTGTGCATCTCGGTGATCTGCGCCCTGGCCTTCTTCGCGGTGATCTTCCTGCGCAACCTGCAGATTCCCGCGCTGGCCACGGTGCTGTTGGTGCTGTCCAGTCTCGTCATCGGGGCCCTGTGGCCGGCTCTGCTGCAGCAGTTCTCGGTGGAGCCGAACGCCAACGAGCGCGAGTCCACCTCGATCGAGCGGAACATGGCCGCCACCAAGCAGGCCTTCGGCATCACCGACGACAAGGTCAACGTCCAGGAGAACTTCGGCAGCGGCGAGGAGGTCACCCCCGAGGAGGTCGCCCAGGACACCGGAACGATCTCCAACGTGCGGTTGCTCGACCCGAGCCTGTTGTCCGAGACCTTCACCCAGCTGGAACAGCAGTTCAACTTCTACGGGTTCCCGAAGGAGTTGGACATCGACCGCTACCGCGACGAGAACGGGGAACTGCAGGACTACCTGGTGGCCGTGCGCGGCATCAACACCGACGGGCTCGCGGACAACCAGCGGTCCTGGATCAACCGGCACATGGTCTACACCCACGGCAACGGTTTCGTCACCGCCCCGGCCGACCGGGTGAACACCGTTCCGGGGGAGGGAGACGAAACCGGCGCCTACCCGGTCTTCTCCATGAGCGACGTGGCCAACGACGGCCAGGGCGAGATCCCGGTCGAGCAGCCCCGCGTCTACTACGGCGAGCTCAACCGCGACTACGCCATCGTCGGTGCCGAGCCGGGTGAGCAGCCGAAGGAGTACGACACGCAGAACTCCCGCTACACCTACCAGGGTGACGGCGGGGTCGCCATCGGAAACTGGTTCAACAGGGCCGTGTTCGCGGCGCACTACGGCGAGCGCAACATCCTGTTCAACCAGAACATCGGATCCAACTCGAAGATCATGTTCGACCGCAACCCGCGCGAGCGGGTGCAGAAGGTCGCCCCGTGGCTGAAACTGGACGGCGATCCCTACCCGGCCGTGGTCGACGGGCGGATCACCTGGATCGTGGACGGTTACACCACGCTGGACAACTACCCGTACTCCACGTTGACCTCCTTCGGCGGAGCCACCAGCGACTCCACCAGTGATCCCGCCCAGCCGAACCAGCAGATCAACTACATCCGCAACTCGGTCAAGGCCACCGTGGACGCCTACACCGGCGAGGTGACGCTGTACGAGTTCGGGGAGAAGGACCCGGTGCTGGAGGCGTGGAAGGGTGTCTTCCCCGGCGTGGTCAAGCCGAAGAGCGAGATCAGCGACGAACTGCGCCAGCACTTCCGTTACCCGGCCGACCTGTTCAAGGTCCAACGCCAGCTGCTGGCGCGGTACCACGTGGACAACCCGGGTGACTTCTACGCCACCCGTGGTTTCTGGGAGGTTCCCAACGACCCGAACGAGAGCCAACGCAGCGGTCCGGGTGAGAAGCAGCCCCCGTTCTACGTGATCGCGCAGGCCCCCACGCAGGACAAGCCGACCTTCCAGCTGACCAGCGCGATGACTCCGCTGGAACGGCAGAACCTCTCCGCGTGGATCTCGGCCTCCTCCGACCCGGAGAACTACGGTGAGCTGACGGTGCTGGAGCTGCCCACGGACAACCAGACGCTGGGTCCGGGCCAGGTACAGCGGAAGATGGAGTCCACTCCGAAGGTCACCGAGGACCGCACGTTGTTCGACAACCCCGGTGTGCGGGCGATGTTCGGCAACCTGCTGACCCTGCCGGTCAAGGGCGGGATGCTCTACGTGGAGCCGATCTACATCCGGCCGAACAGCGAGGACTCCTACCCGCAGCTCGCCCGGGTGCTGACCTCCTACGGCGACAGGGTCGGCTACGCCGACACGCTGCAGGAGTCGCTGGAGCAGATCTTCGGTGAGGGAGCGGGCAGGAATGCCCAGACCGCCGAGGACGAGGGCGACCAGCAGGGCGACGGTCAGCAGCAGGGCGGTGACCAGGACGGTCAGGACCAGCAGCAGGGCGACGGACAACAGGACGAGGGCCAGCAGGGCGGCGACCAGCAGGGTGGCCGGAGCCCCGAGGTCGATCAGGCCGTGCAGGAACTGCAGGCCGCTCTCGAACAGGTCCGTTCCGCCCAGCAGTCGGGGAACCTGGGTGAGCTCGGTTCGGCCTTCCAACGCCTGGAGGAGGCCATGAACCGCTACGAGCGGGTGACCGGCGGAAACTGATCCGCCACCGTGGGCGCGGGCTCGCCCCGCGCCCACGGTCGGCGGGTGCCCACCCCCCCTGTGGGTGGGGGTTCGGGGCGGTGCTACGGTATAACCACAACGAAAAACGACGCGGGGTGGAGCAGTTCGGTAGCTCGCTGGGCTCATAACCCAGAGGTCACAGGTTCGAATCCTGTCCCCGCTACCACGCTGTCCCCTCCAGGAGCCCTGGAGGGGATCTTCGTTACCGGACCCCGCCGCCGGAAGGCTCTCCGGGGTGTCCGTCGGACCGGGGCGTTCGGTCCCGGCTGGGTCGCTCCGGTCGAGGGGCGCCTCGGTCGGGTGCCCACCCCCCTGTGGGTGGGGGTTCGGGGCGGTGCTACGCTATAACCACAACGAAAAACGACGCGGGGTGGAGCAGTTCGGTAGCTCGCTGGGCTCATAACCCAGAGGTCACAGGTTCGAATCCTGTCCCCGCTACCAGGACGGGCCCCGGGAGCACTGCTCCCGGGGCCCGGTTTTCGTTCGACCGAGTCCGTGGTGTCCTGGCCGTACCGCGTCCAGGTCCTACCCGGCCCGACAGCGGGGAGGGACCGGGCCGGGAAATCCTTTTCCGGAACGTTCGGACGAAAGCGGAACTCAGCTGTCGGCCCACTTGCGTGCGCAGTTCGGAGAGCAGACCCGTCCGTCACTGCCTCCGCCACGCCATGACCGCATCTTGCGGCCACACACGATGCAGTTGTGCGGGGAGTCCACCTGGATCGGCATCAGCGATTTCGCCCGCTGGGTGACGCGGTTGGTCACCTTGCTCCGGCTCTCGGCGAGTTTGGTCCGCAACAGACTGCGATGCACGGTGCTACCTCCCTTTCCCGGCGGGTTGGTGGGCACGAACCCGTCCTGGTGTCCGGCCGCGCCTGGCGGGCGGCCACTGTGAAGGGTGCCCTTAATACAAGGATCTCCACAGTGTTCTGCCAAGAATTCCCTCTTTTGGGGGAGAAATCATCCCTGTTCGGCGGACGGTGAGTGTACGAACCGACTCTTTTCCGGAGGTGACCTCGCGGTGGAGACGAATCCTGTTCGACTTGTCTGTCCGATGCGACCTCGTGGATGCGCTGTGTGGTCGAAACGACCCCTTCCGACCCCGCCGTTCACGGACACGCCATACGGCCAATGTGGACACCATATGCGCATCGTGGCACCGTAGGGGCCGTGACCGACCTGAATGCAACTTCCGCGGCCTTGTTGGGGCTCCTTCACGAAGGGCCGATGACCGGTGGACAACTGGTGGCCGCAGCCACCGAACGGTTCAGCGGTTTCTTCAGTGTCACCAGGAGCCAGGTGTACCGGGAACTGCCCGCCTTGGCCGAGGCGGGAATGCTGCGTCTCGGGAAACAGGGCCCGCGCTCCAGTCAGCAGTACATCATCACGGCGGCCGGCAAACGGGCCTTCAAGTCGTGGCTGAACACCGAACCCGGCCCCGACAACGTGCGGAGTCCACTGCTGCTGCGGCTGCGCTACGCGGGCATGCTCACCTCCAAGCAGCGTGCCCATCTGGTAGCCTCGGCTCGCGAGCAGTACGTTGAGAAGCTCAACGAGGCCAAGAGCGCGGCCAAGGTGGCCGAGGACCCGTACGAGAAGGCCGCCGCCGATTTCTCGGTCGCGCACAACCGCGCGGTCATCAAGATGCTGGACGCCATTCCCGAGTGACCCGCGGGTTGGGGCGGGACCGGTCCACGTCGGCGGCCGTGAGCGTGTGAAGTAGGCTGGGTAACCGTGAACCCCGACGTCGCCGCCGAACTCAAGGACCTGTCCGAGACCCTGGAGGGCATCGAGCGTGTGATGGACCTCGATGCGTTGCGGGCCAGGATCGCCGAGCTGGAAGAGGAAGCGGCCCGGCCCGACCTGTGGGACGACGTCGAGTACGCCCAGCGGATCAACAGCCAGCTCGTCCACAAACAGAGCGACCTGCGCAAGATCACCGGACTGCGGCAGCGCCTCGAGGACCTGGAGGTGTTGTACCAGCTCGGGGAGGACGAGGACGACAAGGCCAGCGTCGCCGAGGCCGAGCAGGAACGCACCCAGCTCAAGCGGGACCTCGCCGACCTGGAGATCCGCACCCTGCTCTCCGGTGAGTACGACGAGCGTTCCGCCATGGTGACGATCCGCGCCGAGGCCGGCGGGGTCGACGCGGCGGACTTCGCCGAGATGCTCATGCGGATGTACCTGCGGTGGGCGGAGCGGCACGAGTACCCCGTGGAGGTCTACGACATCTCCTACGCGGAGGAGGCCGGGATCAAGTCGGCCACCTTCCGGGTGGACACCCCCTTCGCGTACGGGACGTTGTCCGTGGAGCAGGGCACGCACCGCTTGGTGCGCATCTCCCCCTTCGACAACCAGGGGCGCAGGCAGACCTCGTTCGCCGGTGTCGAGGTGCTGCCGGTGGTCGAGGAGACCGACCACGTGGAGGTCCCGGAGAAGGACATCCGGGTGGACGTGTTCCGCTCCTCCGGCCCGGGCGGCCAGAGCGTGAACACCACCGACTCGGCGGTACGGATCACCCACCAGCCGACCGGCATCGTGGTCTCCTGCCAGAACGAGAAGTCCCAGCTGCAGAACAAGGCCGCCGCCATGCGCGTGCTGCAGGCCAAGCTGCTGGCACGCAAGCGTGAGGAGGAACGTGCCGAGCTGGACGCGCTCCGGGACAGCAGCGGCTCGGGCTGGGGCAACCAGATCCGCTCCTACGTGCTGCACCCCTACCAGATGGTCAAGGACCTGCGCAGCGGCTACGAGATGGGCAATCCCGAGAGCGTGCTGGAGGGGCAGATCGACGGTCTGCTGGAGTCCGGGATCCGCTGGCGCAGGCAGCAGCAGGACCAGCAACAGCAGAGCTGACGTCTGCTCACTCGTGCCGGTGTCACCCGGTCACGGTGCAGCACCGCGGCGGCTCCGACTGCTGGTACGGGTGAGTGACACTTCCGCTGAGGGGTCCAGGTAAGCTCACCGACCGTGATCCGGCTCGAACACGTGTCAAAGACGTACAAGACGTTGGCGCGGCCCGCCCTCGACGACGTGTCGGTCTCCGTGGACAAGGGCGAGTTCGTGTTCCTCATCGGGCCGTCCGGGTCGGGGAAGTCGACCTTCCTCCAGCTGCTGCTCCGCGAGGAGGTCCCCACCCGCGGACGGGTCATCGTCGCCGACTGGAACGTGGCGAAGCTGCCGAGGAGACGCGTCCCGAAGCTGCGGCAGCGTGTGGGGTGCGTGTTCCAGGACTTCCGCCTGTTGAACAACAAGACCGTCTTCGAGAACGTCGCGTTCGCGCTCGAGGTCATCGGCAAGCCGCGGCACACCATCCGCAAGGTGGTCCCGGAGGTGCTGCAACTCGTCGGGCTCGACGGCAAGGCCGACCGGATGCCGGCGGAGCTCTCCGGTGGGGAGCAGCAGCGTGTGGCGATAGCCCGGGCCTTCGTCAACCGCCCGCTGGTGCTGATGTGCGACGAGCCCACGGGGAACCTGGATCCGGACACCAGTCAGGACATCATGCTCCTGTTGGAACGCATCAACCGCACCGGCACCACGCTGATCATGGCCACCCACGACCACTCGATCGTCGACTCCATGCGCAGACGGGTCGTCGAACTCAGTGAAGGCAGGGTCATCCGCGACGACGCCCGGGGCGTGTACGGCGTGGGCCGCTGAGGGCCCGTGGTCCGGTGACCGGCCCGCAAGCCTTTCCCGACTTCCTCCCACTCCCAGATCGCACCGAAAGCTGACTCAAGATGCGCGCGAGCTTCGTATCCACCGAGGTCGTCAACGGCCTTCGCCGCAACGTGTCGATGACGATCGCGATGATCCTGACCACGGCGATCTCGCTCACGCTGCTGGGCAGCGGCCTGGTCGTGGTCCGCAAGGTCGACCAGGCCCAGGACTCGCTGCGTCAGGCGGCCGACGTCGTGGTGTATCTGAACGACCAGGTCAGCGCCGAGGACTCCGCGTGCCAGCAACAGACCTGCTCCGGTCTGCGCGCGGAGTTGGAGCAGGCCTCCGGTGTGCGGTCGGTGAAGTACCTGAGCCGTCAGCAGGTGTACGAGCGGGCGATCGAGAAGTTCGACAACCGTCCGGAGCTGCGTGAGATCGCTCGTCCGGAGGCGCTGCCGGCGGCCATGTGGGTCGAGCTCGGTGACACGGTTGATCCGGCTGCCATCCAGCAGCAGTTCGGGGACAGTCCCGGTGTCGCCAACATCGACAACCAGTCCGACTTCGTGCGGAGCCTGGTCGGCAAGCTCAACGACGTCCGGGACGGGACCTTCCTGATCGCCGCGTTGCAGGCCTTCGCCGCCCTGCTGCTTATCTCGAACACTATTCAGCTTTCCGCGTTCAACCGGCGCACGGAAACGGGGATCATGCGCCTGGTGGGCGCCTCGCGCTGGTACACCCAGCTGCCCTTCCTGCTGGAGGCGATGGTCTCGGGCATCATCGGTTCCCTGGTGGCGGTGGGGCTGCTCGTGGTGATCAAGGAGGCCTTCCTCGACGGGCTCATGAAACCCCTGTCCGGCACGGGCCTGCTCACGCCGGTCAGCTACGCCGACATCGCCTTCGTCTCCCCGATCCTGGTGCTGGTCGCTGCGGTGGTCTCCGGGCTGACCGGGTACCTGACGCTGAGGTTGTACGTACGTATCTGACCTCGCGGGGGGCACCGGCGGGCGGGTCGGCAACGAGGCGGACACGGGCGGTCGGGTGTCGCCCGCCGGTACGGAACCGTGTCGTTTCCCCCGTCGCCCCGGCGCTATGCTCGGCGGTATGCCGAAGGAACGTGGCCACAGCCTGATCGCACGCAATCGCAAGGCGCGGCACGACTGGACGGTGCTGGACACCTACGAGGGCGGACTGGTGTTGACCGGCACCGAGGTGAAGAGTCTGCGTCAGGGGCGTGCTTCGCTGGTCGACGCGTTCGCCACGATCGACGACGGCGAGGTGTGGCTGCGGAACATGCACATCCCGGAGTACACCGAGGGGACCTGGACGAACCACGCTCCGCGCCGCTCCCGGAAGGTGCTGCTGCACCGGGACGAGATCGAGCGGTTGATGGGCAAGACCAAGGAGAGCGGGCTGAGTCTGGTGCCGCTCTCGTTGTACTTCTCGGACGGCAAGGCCAAGGTCGAACTGGCCCTGGCCCGGGGGAAGAAGGCGCACGACAAGCGCCGGGACATGGCCAAACGCGACGCCGAACGCGAGATGGCCCGTGCGATCGGGCAGTACCGCAAGGGGATGCGCTGAGGCGCTCGGAACAAACACCGCCCTCGGCGTGTTGACGGGGACGACGGTGCGTCCGCACGTTCCGAGTCCGGATCGTGACCGGATCCGGGAATGATCCCCGGCGTCCGGGACGTTACGATAGGAGAAGGCGTAGCAACGGACGCCGTGCTGTTGGACAACGGAACAAGGGGGTGAACGGTTTCGACTCTGGCCGTTGAGCCAAGGGAAGCGTGCCGGTGCAGGCGGGAGACCACCGAAAGCGTCGCCGTGAACCAACAAGCGCCGACAACAAGAGTCAGCGCGAGTTCGCTCTCGCTGCATGAGCGAGTAGCGACTCTGTCGGACCGGGTGCGTCTCCGACCCGGACCCCGGCATCAGCGAGGAGACTCACCGCTGAATCCGGTCGCGGGGTTCAGCGGGACATCCCACAGCGACTGGGCTTGTCACACCGGCTTGTCCGCGTGACCGGTGAAGCCGAGTAGAGACACAGCGGACTGCGCACGGAGAAGCCTTGGTGAGGCGACAGAGGACCCGGGTTCGAATCCCGGCACCTCCACCTTGGGTTTGAGAACCCTGATCTGAGTTGAGGCCCTGGAGGAGGGTCGCGACTCTGGACTTCGAGGAAGGGCCACCCGCTTCGCGGGTGGCCCTTTTGTTGTGGGCTTGCTGTCCCGTGACGGATGTGTGATGTTCGTCTCGGTCCGATTGTTGGGCGTGCTGGATGGCGTGGAGTTGCCCGAAGGGCTCGTGGAGGTCGTTGTCGATGTTTTCGTCTTCGACGTAGAGTGCATGGAAGACTGCTTGGTTGAGCATGCGTCGTTGCTGCTCGTCGCAGCGTCGATACAGCTTGTCAGGTTGTTCGAGTAGTTTGAGGCTGGTTTTGACGAGTTGGGAGCTGTCGGTGAGCTCGGCTCTGACGGACTCGAGGTGCCTGGTCAGGTGGCGTCGTTGGCGTCCGATGTCACGGAGCTTGGCTTTGACTTTGGTTTGTGACAGCGCTCCGTCGGCGGTGAGGCCGATCAAGTTTTCTTCCTGGGGGTCGAGTTCTTTGAGTTGGCTGGTGAGCTGCTGGTGCAGCAGCCGTGCCGTTTTCTCCTCTTCGTTGATGACGGTGTTGACCTGGGCGCGGATGCTGGCGATGAAGGATTGTGTGAAGCGGATCGTGGTATAAGTCGTTCGACGGCGGCTTCGACCCGGTCGACGTGGACGTGGGGTGCTTGGCAGGTGCCGTTTCGTTTGTTGTGGCAGAAGAAGTACAGGTACTCGCTGCCGTGTCCGTTCACGGTACGCTGATTGATCATCCGTTGGGTGATCCCTGCCCGTCGACAGCGTCCGAGGTACAGGGAGCCTTTGAGGTAGTGGTGGTGGACGCGGCGGCGTTCCTTGGCCCTGGCCCGAGAGTTCAGGCGGTCCTGAACACGGTCGAAGAGGTCTTCGTCGATCAGTGGTTCGTGTCGGCCTCGGATTTCTTCGCCCTTGTAGGTGACGTAGCCGAGGTAGTAGCGATCGCGCAACAGCTGGGAGGGCTTGTTGATCGAGACTTTCTTCGCTGGGTGCTTGGTGGTGGGGAGAGCGTGTAGGCTGCGGTCGTAGAGTTCGTTGACCAGCTCGTCGAGGGTGTAGTCGCCGGTGTCGTAGAGCTGGAAGGCGAGCTGAACCAACGGTGCCCGCTCGGGGTCGACGATGATGGTGCGGATGACGCGGCCTTCTGAGTGGTCGATGTGGTTGAGATAGCTGAGCTTGGCGCGGCCGATAGTTCCGCCGGTGCGGGCTTTTGACCCGTCTTGTTGGCGATGTCGACGCCGGACTGGCGGGATTGGTACTCGTTGAACGTCGCGAGGATGCCGTACATGAGCTTCCCGTCGGGGAGTCGTCGATTGACTCGTTCGCGGAGACGAGGGTGACACCGTGTTGGCGTAGGTCGGCCATGACGATCGTCGTCGTAGCGGTTCCGCGCCATGCGGGAGAGCTGGTAGACGATGATGTTGTAGTCGACATCGCCCTGGCCGCGGACACGTGCGAGCATTCGTTGGAATGCCTCACGCTTGGTCATCTCTGTGGCCGAGCGTCCGGGTTCGATGTACTCATCGACAACGGTCAGCCCAGGTCCCGTGCCTTGTGCAGGCACACCTTCCGCTGGGCTGGGATGGAGATGCCTTTCGGGATCGTAGTCTCTGTTGACCTGACCGGACGATGACACGCACAGATAGATCACCGTACGCGTACCTGACTCCCTGTCCTCTCCACAATGCTCGACAGGGAAAGTGGCATTCTGCAGCTCTTCGTCGGAGTCGGCGTATGCGTTACTCATGACATCTTTTCGGGATTCGTTATGGGCATAACTCTCGTTCGCCGGTTCGACAGAGACAAGTGGCATCGAACCGTTGGATGGATAATAGATAGATGGAATTGTCTCGGTCTTAGCTACTCGTCGAGACATCAGTCATGCTCGGGGTGACACACCCGCACGTTTGAGATGGTCTGTCAGTGTTCCTTCATTCCTCACCAGCAATATTTTGGTCAAGCTGGCGCAGGTGAGTCCCTCATATGTCGTGCGGTTTCTGTTGTGGATGACCGTGTTTAGGTATCCTTGGATGACCTGCTTGGCTCTCATGAGTGATTGTCTTCGACATAGCGGTGTGGGAAGGGCTTGGGAGGTCCCTCGTTTCCTCGTCCAGTGTGTTGGCGGTGAGGCTGGCTATCACCCGCGCGAGTTGATGAACACTGGTGGTTCATATCGAATGCCGCGGACGATTATGTTTGTGGTTTTACGGATGGTCTTTCGAACTGGCCTGTTTTTCGGGCTGGCAGTGATGTGGCTGGCCGAAGCAGGGGAACACTCTGGATCAGGTGAATTGTGATGGAGTATGTAGTCCACCAGGTCTGTGTCCTTCCTGTTTGGTTCTGCTGGCGTGGAGCCTGCTGGTTTCCTGCACCAGAGCTTTGCCGGTTGGCCTGGGGGATAGCGCCGGCCGTGTCTCGACGGAGGCCCCGAACGGGTGGAGTTAGAAGGTGTCTTGATAGGTGGTGATGTGCTGGCGCTGGCATGTTGATCATTCGTGGATGATCTGTCGCGTCGGTTGGTGCCGGATGAGTTGTGGGCGATCACAGCACCGTTGCTGCCGGAACATGGGGTCCGTCGGCGAGGGGCGGGCGCCGCAGGGCTGGTGACCGTGCGGTGCTCACGGCGATCGTGTTCGTGCTGACCAGCGGGTGTTCCTGGCGGCAGCTCCCGCCGTCGTTCTGGGTCAGCGTGCTGACCGCGCACCGACGGTTCCAGGAATGGATCCAAGTCGGAGTGTGGCGGCGGCTGTACCGGGCCATGCTCGACGAGATCGGTGCCGATGGCGAGCTCGATGGGCCCGAGTGATCGTGGACGGGGCCAGCGTTCGTGCGAAAAGGGGGATCCGCCACCGGGCCGAACCCGTTGACCGCGGTAAAACAGGATCGAAACTGCCATCCTGGCCGAGGCGAGCGGTCTACTGCTGTCGGTGGCGGTCTCTGGGGCCAACACCCACGGCATGAATGCCCTCACACCTCTCGTGCACACGATCCCGGAGGTGCGGTCGCCTCGCGGACCACGACGCCGCAGGCCGGCGAAGCTGCACGCGGACACGGGCTATGACTACGCGACCTATGCCGCTGGCTGCGCACCCGGAACATCGTGCCGTGCATCGCCCGTACCGACGTCGAATCCCATACCAAGCTCGGACGCTACCGCTGGCGTGTCGAACGTGGCTTCTCCTGGCTGTTCAACTATCGCCGCCTGACCGTCCGTTGGGAACGTACAGCCAGCAACTTTGCCGGATCCCTCACTCTCGCCGCAGCGCTGACCTGCTACAAGAACATCCCCAAATGAGAAACCCTCTTAACACACCTTCGAGACAGCGAAGCTGTGCGTTTCGCGGAATACCCAACCGTAAAAGCACAACGAAGCTCTTACGGCCCAATCACCGTGAACGAATCACCTCCACGTGCGTGGAGAGCACGGCGGGGGGGGGGTTGTCCTCTTCCTCGTATTCGACCGGAGCACCTCCACGTGCGTGGAGAGCACGATCAGCCCCGCGTGTCGGCGGGGGCTGCTAGCGGAGCACCTCCACGTGCGTGGAGAGCACTCACCACGCTCGTGCACCGCACACAGCGGCTACGGAGCACCTCCACGTGCGTGGAGAGCACACTCGCCGCTGACAGCAGCAATCGGGGAGGCGCGGAGCACCTCCACGTGCGTGGAGAGCACCAGCGGGGATGGCGTTTTTCGATTGGTCAGCCCGGAGCACCTCCACGTGCGTGGAGAGCACGGGGTGTGCGCTGTCGGCGCTGCCGACTGTGACGGAGCACCTCCACGTGCGTGGAGAGCACTGCCCGTCTACCCATAGGCGGTTATTTGTCTGCGGAGCACCTCCACGTGCGTGGAGAGCACGATCAGCCCCGCGTGTCGGCGGGGGCTGCTAGCGGAGCACCTCCACGTGCGTGGAGAGCACCTGGGCGACCGCCTCGGCCAGTGCGGTGTCGACGGAGCACCTCCACGTGCGTGGAGAGCACTGCCCGTCTACCCATAGGCGGTTATTTGTCTGCGGAGCACCTCCACGTGCGTGGAGAGCACGAACAGTTCGTCGAGCACCCCGAGCACGAACGCGGAGCACCTCCACGTGCGTGGAGAGCACCCTTCGTGAACTGGGATTTTAGAAGGGGAGTTGTTCGTTTTGAGCGTGGGGGTGGTGGATGGGATCGAGGGCGATGAGCTGGAGGCCGTCGTAGTCGATGATTCGGCGTCGTTGTTGGCCTGCGGTTTCTACGATGTAGCGTTGTTCGTTGTTGGCGGGGTAGACGCACACGGCTGTTCCTTCGTCGACTGCGGCGCTGACTTGGTGCCAGAGGTGGTCTCGTACTTTGGCGGAGATCGATCCGACGTAGAGTCCGGGGGCGGGTTCGGTGAGCCAGCGGCTGAGGGAACCGCGTACGTACTCGGGAACCGCGGTGGTGGAGATGACGACGAGGTTGGGCATGGTTATTCCAGCTTGTCAGCGTGGTTGATTCCGGCGTCGATCGCTCCGAGGTCGGGGTCCCAGAGGTGGACGAGTTCGGTTTCTTCGGGGTCGTTGTCGTCGTTGTTGGGCTCGACGGTGGGGTCGAGGAGTTGTTGGATGTCGGTGACGATTTGGGGGAGTAACCGGTAGAGGCGCAGGTTATTGCGGAGTCGTACACGAGCTTCGCGTTCGGGATTGGTGCTGTTGTTCAGGGCGAAGGCCAACGGGATGGTGTGGGTGGCTTTGTAGAGGTCGGCGATGTCGTAGACGAAGGAGTGCTGTTTGCCGCTGTGGATGAATCCCAGTGCTGGGGAGCATCCCAGTGCCAGGATGGCGCTGTGTACGGTGCCGTATAGGGCGGTATTGGCTGCGGAGAGTGCTTGGTTGATGGGGTTTTGGTCGCTCCAGTTGTGAGGGTCGTAGTCGCGGCGGAATCCGCGGAGTTTGTGTTGTTCGGCCAGTGAGTGGTAGAGGGTTTTCATCCGCTGGCCTTCCAGACCGCGGAGGCGGTGCAGGCTGGTTCCCTCGGGCACGGTGGTGCCGAAGCGGTGTGCGTACATGCGTGCGGCGACCGCGAGTCGGGCGTTCTCGTCGGCCCATGCTCGTACCTGGCATTCGAGCCATTCGGTGGTCAGGTTGGCCGAGTGACTTCCGGAATACATTCGTACTCCGCCGGAACCGGTCCAGAGCACGCTGGTGTTGTGGCGGGCGCAGGTGGCCATGGCGGCTTGGGTGGCTGAGGTGCCGGGGCCCAGTAGTACGCAGGACAACGCGGCCACGGGCAGTGCTATGCGGGTGGGGCCGGTGTCAGGATGTTCGATGTGGGCGCACACGCCGGTGTCGTCCTGGACCACGCGCACGTGTTCCAGGTAGAGAAAGGATAGGGAGTCGGCGACTTTGGGCAGCATCGCCACGGTGGGTTGGGTGAGCAGACGCCGAGGATCGGAGAGGGTTGTGTTCATTGTCGTTTCCTAAGCGGGTCCGAGGCTGAGTAGTCCGCATCCGTAGGTGCGGGCGCGTCCGATGCCGTCAAGTACGGTGGTGTGGAGTAGGTCGGGGTCGGTGACTATTCCGATTCCGTCGAAGCGGGTCACTCCATGGCGGATGGTGCGCTGTTTGTCGTGACGGTCCTTGGTCGGTGCTCCGAGGATATCGGGCAGGACCGTGCTGGTGACTTCCAGGGGATGCAGTCCTGCCTGGGTGGCTTTGCGTAGCCACCACAGTTCGGCTTCGGTGCCGTGGAGATTGGCGAGTTTTCCTTTTTTTTCTTCGGATGCGGAATTGCCGTGGCGTTTGGTGGCGTTGGCCGCGATGCGGTAGCGAACCCGCGCACCGGCGGTGAGCGCGTTCAGCATCGGGGTCAGCTCGCGCTGGTCCACGTCGGTGGCGAAGTCGTCGGCGAGTCTGTCCGAGTGGGGTGGTTGGTTGAGTTGTGCCAGGATGGTGATCCCATTGCTGTTTTCCTCGGCGCGCCAGAGGACGCCGGCTCGCTGGCGGGGGTTTTTGCCCAGATTGTCCGGAGCCAGCCGCATGAGCTCCTGGTGGATCGCGTGCCCGTTGAGCAGCCCGCCTGACCAGACTCGGCGGCATCGGGCGGCCAGGTGGAAGCGTATGAGGTGGCTGGACATCCTACTCCTTTCCGCGTAGATACTTCGTCAGCTTGGTGGGGTAGTCCCACAGCGATGTGACTCCGAGCTCGGGTGAGAGCTGGGTGGGAGTGATCCAGACTGGCCTGGGGCGGTAGACGCGATCGACGCGATCGAATGTGGTGGGCACGTCCTGGATCTCGGTGCGGATGTCTTCGGCGGGTCCTGTTTCGTGAACGAAGTCCACGGTCACGGGGGTTTCCTCGGAGGTGATACGTCGTGCCAGGGGAACGCTGTCGTGCAGCGCGGCCACGGGATCGTCCACGGGGATATCCAGCAGCAGCGGCTGGTCCGGTGGGCACGAGCGACGCCCCAGGAATGGTTGCCACCGTGGGCGGCGCAGCGCCTCCCGAACTGTGTCCAGGACCTCCTCGGGACCCTCGACCGCGACCACGAACACCGCGTCGGCCAGGTACTCACGCCATGTTTGCAGGGTTCCTTTCCCTTCTGGGCGGCCTTTGCCGTCAGCGGTGGGAATCTTCATTCCTTTGGGCAACCCGCCTCCGGCGGTGTGATAGTCGACGATGCGCACTCCGGGACGGTCGATGCGGACCGTGAAGCGCAGTTGGGTCAGGCCGTCCAGCGGTTCCCCTCTGGCGCGACCGTCGGCGCAGGCGAGCATGCCCAGCAGTCCGGAGCGGGTGGGAAAACCGGCGGTGTCGCGGGTGTCGAAGGTGCTGCGTTCCCCCCAGCTCTGCAGGGGGCCGGCAAGTCGGAGCAACAGTCCGCTCATGCGTGTTCTCCCGGGCAAGCCGTAGCGACCACGTCGTTGATCAGTTCGTCGAACGAGGTGCTGGGGAGGCCGAAATTCGGTCGTTGGGCGGGTTGTTCGGGTGAACTCTGGGTGGCGGGGGTGGCAGTGTGACCGGAGAAGAGAATGTGGTTGTCACCGAGCAGCGCGGCGAGGGCGCCGGCTTGGGTGTGCAGTCGAGAAACTGATCGCACGAGGTGGCCTTCTTCACCGGTGACAGGGGCTTCGAAGGCGCCGGCCAGTGACACCGGGCGGTCGTCGCGCACCACGATGTAGACCAGCTCCGGGGGAGTCCGCGCCGCGGTGGGGTTCTGTTTGCCGGTGGGAAGCTCGTGGACAAAGCCCCGTAGGAAAGCCGTCAGCAGTGTGCTGGTCAACTCGCGGTCCTGGTCAAGGTTGCCGAGTAGGTCGTCGAGGTTGACGTTGGCGTAGCGGTAGAAGGTTCCGGCGCTGAACATGCCCGTGTTCAGATGTGCGCTGCCGGTCAGTCCGAGATTGTGTTCCACATCGTCCACGGCGGTGAAAAAGTCGTATTCCACACGGGTGGGATGTGTGGTGAAAGCGTGTGCCATCTGCACAGCGCCATCTACATTGGCCCCAGGGAGTTCGGCGAGCATACGGCCGAACAAATTGATCGTGCCGCTGCGACGACTGAGTACCTCGTTGATCTGCTCGGAAGGCAGAACCGCGGTCATTTTGATCCGGGTTTTCACGTTTTGGGCCGCGTCCAGGACGTCGTCACGGTACTGATCGGCCAGCCGCGCCAGGTCATCGATGCCGCTTTCGGGAAGCAGCAGCAAGACGTTGGTGGTCAGCACCGTTTCTTCTTTATCGTTTTTGTCCTGCTGCAGGCTGATTCCTTTACCTGCCGACAGCGCGACTTGGATGCCGGCGAGTTCGGCTTCGTCCTTGTCCCAGCCGTAGTGTTTTTCGAGTCGTTCGGCGACTCCGATGACTACCCGCCGTGTGCGCACGGTGTCTTCGTCGAGATGGCGTTCGATGTGTTTGCGGATGGGGCGTTTCCAGCTCTGGCTGGAAATACGGGTGCGTTCCGCTCCGCCGAACTGGACGGTTTTGGGAGCGCCGAGATCGTCCCTGTTGGTGTTGGAGAACGGCAGCACGTGCAGAGCGTGGATGTCGACGTATTTGGCAGTGTTCATGCGGTCTCCTCGGTGTTGGTTGCGGAATCGGAGTTGTGGCGATGCAAGTTCCGGAAGAAGTCGCGTGCCCAGCGGTCTCTGACGCGTTGACGGTGGCGGTGCCATAGTGCGAGGTCCTCGACCAGATCCACCCAGTCCACCTCGATGCGCAGGGAGCGCAGATGCGAGATCAGGCGCGGGAGCTGACGGTGTAATTCCTCGGTGTTGGCCCGGCACAGCGCCTCAAGACGCTGTTCCATGGTCGTCTGTTTGGTGAGCCCGCTGGTGACCGAACGCGCGCAGCTGGCGCCGAGGGAAAGACTCTGTGAGGAAGAGCTGTTGTGTTCCTCTTTGCTGGGAGTTGTTTCGGAATCCTGCTCTTGCGTTGTCGTACTGTCTGTGTCGTCGTTGTCGGTATTGAGGTCCTGAGTCCGGGATCGTGCGGTTTGAGCGCACAGCATCGCGGCCACGGTCAGAAAAGCTCGTTCCACCTCCGGAGCTTCGTCCTCGTCAGCGGGCAGGAACACGGCGATTTCCCGGAGAGCGTGAAACGTGCGAGGATCGCCCGGGCGGTTGCCCAGGGCCGCGCGTACTTGGGCTCTCCGGCCCGGCACGGGAAGTACTTGCGTACGTAGGTGTTCGACCATGTTCGTCGCCTGTTTATGCCATCGGGTTCTCCGCCGAGGGCTGGTGTGTTGATCAGCCATGGTTGTTTTCCTTGTCCCAGCCGCGCCAGAGCAAAGCTCGGTGTTTTTCGATCACTTTTCTGTCATTCCAGGTGCGGGGAAAGTATTCGGTCATCTCCGAGTACGCCGACAGCCCGGCTCGGATGAATTGGTTGGCGATACTGGAGGTGGGGCGCTGAGGTGCCAGCACGATACTCCAGAACAGCTCCTCGGCCTGGCTCCAGTACCGGGCCATACCGGTGTGCAGCCACTCGACACCGTTGTCCCGGAGACGGTGATTGCTGCTTGTATTGCTTAGCTCCCACCAGGCACGGGACAGTGCGGTGCGCAGCGTGGATCCGGTTGTCTCGGCTTTTTCCAGGCTGCGACGCAACCGCTCCCACGGCTCCGGATCGATCGCGGGATTGGCCAGCGAGCGCCACGGCCGCAGCAGCACAGGGGTGGTCCCGGCGAAGTACTGACGATCTTTGGCCTGGGAGCGGTCCTGGTCGAATCCCAGGGCCGTGATCCGGATCGGCCATTCGCGTTCCGCGACCAGCGCGTCCAGGTTGTTCAGTACCTGGGGGCGCTTCGACTTGGGAGTGTCGGTGAGCAAACCTTCCAGATCACGCCATACCGCACGGTCCGCATCCGCCGGTGAGGGAAAAAGCTCCGTGTTCTTGCCGACATGATGGACCAGGAACGGGTCGGTGACCGGCCCGTGAGGGTGCTTCCTCGCCCACGTGATCCGGGCGTCTGTCACCGAGTCTCTCTGCGCGGAGGGAGACAGCAGCACAGCATGGTGGAAGCGACCGGCCAGCACACGGCCGATCCCCTCCGCTTTGGGAGGAACCCCGAGCTGATTCGGAAGCTCTTCCTCCCACGCGGCGGCGTCGCCCTCTGAACAGGGCAGAAACGGAACCCCCAGCACCAAGGTCTCGAACAGGTTCTCCCCTTTTGGGTGGTAGGAGACCGTGCCCCGCAGCGGGCCCCCTTTGGTGTGGGCCTCGTTGAGATCACCGACTTGGCGGGGCGTACACCGCCCCGGAGCGCCGAAATACAACCACGTCAACAGGGAAAAAACCGCCTCGGGAGCCGGTACCGGCTCGGGGGCGGCATCGCGAGTGTGGCTTTGCCACACGAATCCCTGTCCCGAGGCACGTGCCAGCACCAGTTTGTTCACTCCTGAACTGGTTGCCTCCCCTTTGGAGGATCGGCACTGCTCCAACAGCCGGGGGTCTTGAAGAAAGGGAACGGGGTCTTCCGCAGCGGAGTTGGCAAAAAGTTTGAAACGTCCCTCGTACGTGCGAAAATACCGCTCAACGGTGTCTATGTCGAAACGACCGTACTCCAAAAGATCGGCTTTGCGATCCTCCCACTCCTCGAAAGGGGTGAGATCCTCATCGTCGTCTTTGACGGTGTCCAGGCCGCTCACCCGCGCGGCGATGACATACAGCACCCGCAGAAATCCAGCCAGCGCCGGTGGTGGGGACACCTCGACATCCGCGATGGTGGAGGCATACACGAACAGTTCACGTAAGCTCAGCAGTTTGTCGTCGTCGAAGCCCTCCGGTCGTTGACCGGGAAGCCACCGCACTCGACAGAAACCGTCGGTAGCCAAGTCAAAACTTGGCGCCACCAGACAACTCCTCTCATAGGTATGTCATCGCCAGCGTTACGCTAAAGGTTGCTCTCCACGTACGTGGAGGTGGTCCGATGTCACCTGTATTGGGGGCAAATAGGGCAGTGTGCTCTCCACGAACGTGGAGGATCCAGGGGACGATCGCCCCTGTCCTTGTAGGACATCTTCAAAACAAGCTATGAGTGACCTGGATCGATTTGGTTGAGGCCCCAGGTCGCTCTCGCAGTGATGTTTGCCCGTCAGGTAGGCCTTTGTGGCCCCGTCTCATTGGACCATCGACAGGTGCACCGCCTGACACAACAGCACTCCGAAGACGATCAGGACAAACGCGCGGGTCGCTCGTGCTGCCAGGTCGCTACTAATCATGATCATGGTGATCAGTATAAGATGTCACCTGTATTGGGAAGAGATCCCCCTGTTTGGATGAGGGTGATGAAGTTGAGCAGCACAAACGTGCTTGTCAGCTCACCTCACGTAGACCGAGGTCGGGGTCAAGCACGAATGCCCGTTTGCCGACACGGGCTGGGTGGACCTGCCCGGAGGCATCGACGGGCTGGCGGAGGACAACGAGGTCCTGGACCGGCCACAGCTTGCGCCATGGTTCCGGGAGCCGGTGGCTCTCGTCACGGTCCCGTACCAGTGATCCGGGCACCGGGATCGTGTGCCGCATGATGGCGACGGCTTGGTCACGAGTGAGTCGGTCACCTTCTGGTGCTGGAAGTTCCGGGCCCGAGGGGCAGCCCAGGTGAAGGCGTTCGTCACTGTCGACGAACAGAGGCAGCACGCGCACCGAGTCGGCGTTGAAACGGGTGGTGGCCTGTTCTTCTTCCAATTCAAGCTTGGACAGATCGGCAAGCTGGGACAGGTGAGAGGGAATGGGAATATCCCGACGATCCGCGGACTGCTCCTCGACCATGACGGTGGCTTCATGGGCTATATCGGCCTCGGTGAATTCGGCGGTGAGTTCGTCCTCGCCGGAGAATTTGCCCGGATTGGCTCGGTCGACGAGAGTCTGGACGTCGTCGGGGATGGTGATGCCGCTGGACTCGTGCTCCTGAAGCAGGCGCTGGGCCCGGATGAGGCTGATCTCGGGGTAGATGTATTTCCACATCTCCGGGATATGGGAAAGTGCGTTTGCTGGGGGAGTCAGCACTACGGCCCGGCGCTGGCCACCTCGCTGGATGGAGGCCCAGTCCGGGCGGAGTTCGTCCAATGCGGGGTGACGCTGCAGGCGCCCGATCCTTTGCAGGATCAGTTCGAATGGTGCCAGATCGGTCAGAATGAGATCGAAATCCAGATCCAGGCTCTGTTCGATCACCTGCGTAGCGACCAAAATCTTCTTGTTCCGAAGATTTGAGGATACCTGTTTTTCGGAAGGATTGCCGAAATCCCGCATGATCTCGTTGGTGCGGGACTCACGTTCGTGGTCGGGAAAACGTGAGTGCAGCAGCTTGACGTCGATGTCGTGTTTACCTGCCCATGCTGTTAAATCCTGATACGTGCGCTGTGCCTGGTCCACGGTCGTGCAGATCACCGCGGCGCACCCGCCGTGCTCGGCCACCGGTTGGAGTTCCTCGGACAGTGCCGGCATTCTGTCGGGCTTAGTGTCCTGCGTGCTCGTCACCGGGCGCAGCGCTACCCCCACGGTGCGCCGGTGTTTGTCGGGGAAATGCACCGAGACCCGATGGGGAGGGGAGCCGCGTTCGACGTAGGTCCAGCCCGGGTAGGGAACCGAGCACGAGTCATCGAGGGGCTTACCCAGGTAGGCCTCGGTGAGATCACCGGCGACGTGCTGAGGAAGTGTCGCCGACATCAACACTACGGGCACACCCCAGTGACCCAGCCACGCCAGTAGGGTTTTCAGCAGCCCCAGCATATAGGGACTGAAAGCGTGGACTTCGTCGATGACCACTGTCTTGTTGGCCAGGGAGAACAATCGCAGACTGTTGTGCCGTACCGGCAGTACCGACAACAACGCCTGGTCGATTGTGCCGATACCGGCCGACGCCAACAGGGCTTTCTTGGCGCCCCGTAACCAATCGGAGAACCACACCCGGTTGCTCTCGTCGCTGCTGATGCCTTCCTCAAGACTGGCTTGGGCCAGCATTTCCTCAACCGGACTCAACCAGGCCATTCCATGCAGCAACGAGGTGCTCGTGTCGTATTGACTACGACGGAACAAATACCGGGCGATGCGGGTGAACGCCTGCTCCGAAGTGGCCATGGTAGGAAGAGCGAAATACAGTCCTGCGGTTCCCGCAGCCTCGCCGAGTATCCGGCTCGCGTGCAGTGTCGTCTCGGTTTTTCCGAAGCCCGTGGGGGCGGCGATCATCAACAAACCAGGGCCGCTGACTAGTTCGGGAAGCCGTGTGGCGATGCTGTCCTGCAACGTGTTGGGAGAGAACCCGGGAAACTCCTCACTGAAAGAACCCGGTTTGAGAGACAACCGGGACAGTCCAGCGTGCCGCACCCACCGGGGAATCTCCCGCAAAGAACCGGTGAAAAACTCACCCAGGGAGCTCGTGTCACCCCGCGATGGAACACTCGGCAGGCGTGTGAGGATGAAGCTGGTTTGACTGATCATCCAGTCAGCGAGGATGATCAGCCCGGTGGCCAGGACTGCGTCGCAAGGCCGCATCCTTCGTGCTGGCACTGGAGGGGTCAAGATCTCGTGGAATGCCCGCAGCAGCGCTTGCCGCTGCTGCTCCCACTGCTCCTCTCCCAGCCCCAGATACGGAAACAGCTTTGGCTGGGAGAGCTTCTGCCGTTCTATGTGGTGGTATCGCCCGTGATGTCCGCCCAGTATTTCTCCCACGAGAAGAGACAAACTGTGCCGTTTCGATCCGGGATAATCGAGCGTGTCCAAGGCGCTGGGCACCCAAAGATGTGAGGCATAGGCATGGCCGAACAGAGCGTCTTTCCCCTCCGATGAATATCCCGGTGGGATCTCTACTTGATTTTGAAAAGACGGAGTGATCTTTCCGATATCATGCAGCGCTGCCCACAACTGCAGGATCGCACACGCGTCCGGCTCGGAAACCCCCAAGCTCGTAGCCAACCGAGTGCGTATCCCCGCCGAGACGACATCCTGCCACAGAATCCGCACCGCTGCGGCCGTGTCCAACCCATGACAGGCGACCGGATAGCGGGCCCCACCCATGCCCCGCTCCTTACCCCACAGCAGCAGATCCACCAGATCTGAAGCCACGTGTCTGACACCCCCTGCTACCCAACAGAGGCCTTGTATGTCGTCAACTGCTGTAGGGTAACCACGACCACCGACACCATGAGAACGAAACGACAACAACCCAGCACCATGAGTACAGCAGCTTCCTCACCAGTACACAAAAACCGTCCAAGCTCCTTCTAAAACACCAGGTCGCGAAGGGGTGCTCTCCACGCACGTGGAGGTGGTCCGGGGGTTCTTCGGCGTGGGTGGCGGAGGGCTCGGTGCTCTCCACGCACGTGGAGGTGGTCCGGGCCGCTGCCAGAAGGAAGAGGAAGAGGAGCCGTGCTCTCCACGCACGTGGAGGTGGTCCGCCGAACTGGAGGCCGAGCTCAACCGGCTCGACGTGCTCTCCACGCACGTGGAGGTGGTCCCACGTCGGCAACCGCGCGGCCTGGATCGGTGTCGTGCTCTCCACGCACGTGGAGGTGATCCTCGCAACGGGCGGTCAAACGCCGCGCAGCCGAAGCTGACCTGAACACAACAGTGATCAGCCTGCTCAACAAACACCACATCAACGTGCGCTTCCTCGCCTCAGCTACTACGGCGACTAAGCCGGATCACTGCTGCCAGGGGACAGCGCCACCTCAAGCCAAACCGTACACTGTTACGCCTGAGCAATCGAGGCCAACTCAAAGCCCACACTTCGACACCGACACCCAACAGGCCATGCTCCGCGAAGCAGGCCGGAAACTGATCATCCAAACCGTCCGCGACGACCTGACCACCACGGGCAAATACCGCTGCCTGAACAGAATGCTCACCTACGATGAACTGGTCTACTTGAACACACTGGCGCTAACACGCCGATGTCTGGAAGGGCCAACACAGCCCTACAAACCATTCCGGGTGCGGATGGTAAACGATGTATACGATCCTGGTCTACGACACTCTCAGCGAACGCAACGCCCGAGTGCTGCGTACCTGTCGAAAACATATGCACCACATGCAACGTAGCGTTTTCGAAGGACAACTCAGCCAAAGCGCAGATGGTGCGACTACGCGCCGAACTCGAACAACACATCGACACCGGCTATGACCACATCCTCGTCTATACCTTCCCATCTGGTGCTTCGCCGCAGCGGCAAGCGTGGGGCGGCGCCGACGATCGCCCCAGGACATCCTCTAGCCGCTTCAACGGACCCGTGCCGGGTGATGTCATACTGCGGTCATGCCGCACACGGCAGGCATCTTGACACGTCAAAAAACCCGCTGCGCTGCGGTTTTATCCTGTGATCCTCATTGCCCCACGGGGGTAGCAACGTCTGCCGCGCTGCGGGATCAAGTCCTTGATCGTCAGTCTTCATCGCCTCTGGAGGGCTAGTAACGACGGACAGACCATCACCAATTCCGACCAGCGCCGCGTTTTCATCGTCGTCGTAAGGGGGGCGACGAAATTCTGTTGATCAGCTGTACCTGTTGATGGGAAACTGATGTTGTTGGCGGTGTTTATCGATTGTTTCGAATGCGGGCAGCGTTGTGTGGGTGGTCCTGGTGGTCATCCTTCCGTGTGGGGTCGTTCTCTGCTGTCTCATGGCCGGTGGATGGTGCTATCGGATGTGGTGGGCGAGGGATCGGTCACGATGGGAGCCGGTGCCGAGTTGTGGGGGAGTGTTTCGGCCGGGTTCGGGTTCGGGTGCGGATTTCAGTGTTCGGTGTTGAGCTGACAGGAGTTACCGTAACGGGATGTCGTTGTCATCGAGTTGCTTTTTCAGCGGCTAGTTCTTTCTTGTCGGTTTTGTGGCCAGGGGTTTTGTTCCAAACCGTGCAGGGCGGTGTGCACCGCCAGAGGCCTCCGGAGCATCCGACGGTGCGTGCCTATCCGGAGACCGTCGCAGGCTGTTCGCCCCTTTCCAGTACTGTGCCGTGTTGATCGGGACTGTTGCCGTTGTCGGCGCGGTGGCTGTTTGAGTGCCTAGTTGAGCGGTTCTATCGAGGCCAGCGGGGCCAGCGCGGTGGGCAGGCGGGGATGCTAACAGCGAAAGTGTTTAGCTCCGGGCTAGGAGTTGGTGCACATTAGGTCGCATCTGCCTGGGGATTGCGCGGCGTCGTGATCTCGTGCTCGCACAGTCGGCGGCGGACGGTCACGGTGTCGACTCCCATCCGCTGGCCGATGCGGGGCGGTGACCATCCTTGAGGGTACAGCTATGGTTTCGGTTGTCTGCCGGGAGAAAAGGCCGCGCCTGTGCATCGGAACGTCGTGGCGGTGCAGGATCCGGCAGACGGTGTTGCGGCCGATGCCAAATTGGTCGGCCAGTTCGTAGCTGGTGGAGCCCGACTGGTAAATCTCGATCAGTTTCCGGACTTCAGCCTCGGGCAAGTGACGTGCTCGAGCGGGCCGTTTCCGCTTCGGTGCCGGTTGGGTGGGCGCATCCATGTCCGGCAGCTTCTGCCGCAGTGCTTCTAGCTCTCTGAACTGGTCTTTCGGGTTGTAATAAGCTCCCCCAACCTCCACCGACGAACGCGGTACGAACCGCTTCGGGGCCGCTCCCGCCGACAGGCGGGAGCGGCCCCTTTTTCGTGGGAGGCCACGTCGACACCCCGACACCGGTGGGTCGTCGACCCCCCCGCGTGGAATGTGGACACCGCGCGCGGTGGCGTTCTCGGGGCGGGCAGGTGACGCTCGGAGGGGAAGAGGACCGCGCCGCTGCTGTGCGGTGTCGTTGCCGCGCGAGGGGCTCGCGCGTTCGGAACACGGAGGAGACATGGCTTCGGACCACGCCGTGTCGGTGGCGAACGAACCGTGGCCCGCCTTGGCCGTCGAGGACTGGAAGGACACGCGCGACACGCTGCACATGTGGACCCAGGTCGTCGGCAAGATCCGCCTGGCCCGGGCCCCCGTGGTCAACCATTGGTGGCAGGTGCCGCTGTACGTGTCACCGCGCGGACTCACCACCTCGGCGATCCCGCACGGGACGCGCGTGTTCGACATGGAGTTCGACTTCCTCGGACACCGGCTGCTCGTGCGCTCCAGTGACGGGGGGCGGCGCGAGATCGCGCTGGAGCCCAGGACCGTGGCCGGGTTCCACCACGAGGTTGCCGAGGCGCTCACCGAACTCGACCTGCCGGTCACGATCGTGCCCAGGCCGGTGGAGATCGAACACGCGGTTCCCTTCGCCGAGGACACCGAGCACGCCTCCTACGAACCCGAGCACGTCGAGAGGTTCTGGGGACAGCTGCTGGCCGCGAACCGGGTGATGAACGAGTACCGGTCCCGTTTCCTCGGCAAGTCCAGCCCGGTGCACTTCTTCTGGGGAGCCATGGACCTCGCCTGTACCCGGTTCTCCGGGCGCACGGCCCCGCCTCACCCGGGGGGTGTGCCGAACTGCCCGGACCGGGTGATGCTCGAGGGCTACTCGCACGAACTCACCAGCTGCGGTTTCTGGCCGGGCGGAAGTCGGGAGGGAACCTTCTACGCCTACGCGTACCCGGAACCGGAGGGATTCGCCCGCCACCCGGTGCGGCCGGAGGCCGCTTACTACGACACCTCGGTGCACGAGTTCCTGCTGCCCTACGAGGACGTACGGACCTCCCGGAACCCGGACGCCACGCTACTGGAGTTCCTGGAGAGCACGTACGAGGCCGCCGCGGAGAACGGGAACTGGGACCGTGCCGCGCTGGAGAGCTCCGAGCACCGGTCCACGCCTCGGTAGCGTCTCGCCCCGCCTCGTCCTCCGCGGACCCCCGTAGGGCGGCTCCCCGGCGGATGAGCGCCGCCCCTCCCCGCGGATCCGTTGTCGCCGCTGTCCTGCTGTTGCGACGTCGTCGCGGGCCCGTGTGGGCACCTACAATGCCGAGCGCTCGCAACACCGCGTGTGCTGGAGGGATCGGCCATGGGTGTGTTCGGTTCCCGACACGGTCACCGGCACCCGCACCGTTCTCGGCGGAGCACCGGATCGAGAGGGCTGCCGCGTTCGCTGGTGCACTCGTTCGTTCCGCACGAGCACGACGCGGCCGAGCGCGTCGACCGCGTGCTGGAGGACAGCAGGTCGGGCATCCGGGCACTGTGGATCTCACTGCTGGTGCTCGGTGCCACGGCGCTCGGGCAGGCCGCCGTGCTGTCCCTGGCCGGGTCGGTGGCGCTGCTCTCGGACACTCTGCACAACGCGGTGGACGCGTTGACCGCCGTTCCGCTGGGGCTGGCTTTCCTGCTGGACCGGCGCCCGGCCACGAAGCGGTTCCCCTACGGCTACGGTCGGGCCGAGGATCTGGCCGGGCTGGTCGTGGTGCTCGTCATGGTGGCCTCGGCGATGGTGGCCCTGGTCTCCTCGGTGGAGGCGTTGTTCGTCCCCCATTCCGTGGACAGTCCGCTGGTCGTGGCTGCGGCCGGTGGGGTGGGGTTCCTCGGCAACGAGGTGGCCGCGCGGGTGCGGATCCACACCGGAGGGAGGATCGGTTCCGCCGCCCTGGTGGCCGACGGGATGCACGCTCGCACCGATTCGTTGACGTCGTTGGGAGTGGTGCTCGCCGCAGGGGGAGCCGCGCTGGGGTGGTCGGCGCTCGACCCGCTGGTGGGCCTGGCGATCGCCGCGGCGATCGTGCTGGTGACGTACTCGGCCGCCGCGCGGGTGGTGGGCAGGTTGATGGACTCGGTCTCCCCCGAACTGGTGGACCGGGCGCACCGGGCGTTGTGGTCCCATCCCGAGGTGCGCGGCGTGGACGGGCTGCGACTGCGCTGGAGCGGGCACCGGTTGTACGCCGAGGTGACTCTCGGGGTGTCCGCCGGCAGCACCCTGGCCCGGGCCCACGAGGTGGCCCACGAGGCGGAGGAGAGGCTGCGTGCGGAACTTCCCCGGGTGTCCGGGGCGACGGTGCACGCACATCCTGCCGAGAGTCTCCACGTACGGTGACAGTTATCACTCTTACGAGGGAGTAGGGGTGTGGCGCGCGGTGATCCTTTCGTCGCCCGTGAGTCATCATTCCCGGACAGGGGGACACACGTGTGCGGCGCGGGAGTTCTTCCGTGTTCCGCTCGGCGGGGGGAGGTGGCGGAGGGATGATTAAAATCGGGCAAATGGTGTGCCGGGAAGGCTGGTCGGCGACGGGGACGTGATGATCCGAACAGGGGTTGTTGATGGCTGCTGACCGGCAACGCACACCGATACGTCGGCTGTTCGCCCCGACGCCGAGCCAGGAGAGCCGCACACTCGCCGACATTCTCCGCACGGAGACCGTCGGTGGGGTGCTCGTGCTCGTGGCCGCCGTCGTCGCGTTGCTCTGGGCGAACTCGCCGTGGGGGGACTCCTACACGGCGGTGTCCGAATACGTGCCGTGGCCCCAGGGGGACTTCCTCGGGCTGGATCTCGACCTCGCCCACTGGGCCTCAGACGGCCTGCTGGCCATCTTCTTCTTCGTGGTGGGCCTGGAGCTCAAACGGGAGTTCGTGGCCGGTGACCTGCGTAATCCGCGCAGGGCGGTGCTGCCCGTGGTGGCCGCGGTCTGCGGGATGATCGTTCCGGCCCTGTTCTACCTCGTCATCGCCGCCGGAGCCGGTGGCGACGCCCTGCGGGGGTGGGCCATCCCCACCGCGACCGACATCGCCTTCGCGCTGGCCGTGCTCGCCATCATCGGCAAGCACCTTCCGAGCGCGCTGCGGGCCTTCCTGCTGACGCTGGCCGTGGTGGACGACCTGCTCGCCATCACCGTGATCGCGGTGTTCTACACCGACGACTTCCACGCGGTGCCGCTGCTCGCGGCGATCCTGCCGGTGCTGGCCTTCGGGGCGCTCGTCCAGCTGCGCAGGTTCTGGTGGTGGGCACTGCTCCCACTGGGACTGATCACCTGGGTGCTTGTGCACGAGTCCGGGGTACACGCCACGATCGCCGGGGTGGTCCTCGGCTTCACCGTGCCCGTGTTCGGTCGTGGTGGGGAGCACTCCGGTCCGGCCGAGCACATGGAACACCGGTGGCGCCCCGTGTCGGCGGGGATCGCCGTTCCGGTTTTCGCGCTGTTCGCGGCTGGGGTGTCGCTCCGGGACGGCGGTATCGGGGCCGCGCTCGCCGACCCCGTGGTGCCCGCCGTGATGGCCGGTCTCGTGCTCGGCAAGGTGGTCGGCATCTTCGGGTCGACCTTCCTGATGGCCAAGTTCACCCGGGCGCAGCTCGACTCGGACCTGTCCTGGTGGGATCTTGTGGGGGTCGCCCTGCTGGCGGGCATCGGATTCACGGTCTCGCTGCTGATCGGTGAGCTCGCGTTCGGCACGTCCGGGGAGCGTGCCGAGTACGTCAAGGTAGCCGTGCTCATGGGATCGTTGCTCGCGGCGCTGTGCGCCTCGGTGGTGCTGGCACTGCGCAACCGCGCCCATCGCCGTGCCGGACACGAACGACGGGCCGGGTGACCGGACTCTCATTCGGTTTCCGTGCGTTAACGTGCTCCGCACCGGAGGCGATCGAACCGGGGCGTGAGTGGTGCAGTCGAGACAACGGGAGTGGATAGTCGTGGTAACCCCCAGCCAGGGGAGCCGTCGCAAGATCAGTTGGGATCTGGTTCGGGCGGGATGCGTCACGCTGGTGATGCTGTACCACTCGACCACGGTCAGCGTGGAGTTCCACCCCGAG
This sequence comes from Actinopolyspora mortivallis, assembly GCF_003001495.1. Lineage (GTDB taxonomy): Bacteria > Actinomycetota > Actinomycetes > Mycobacteriales > Pseudonocardiaceae > Actinopolyspora > Actinopolyspora mortivallis_A. Next base: position 65,869 of record NZ_PVSR01000002.1, on the reverse strand, counting down.
ATCGAACCGCGGACGTTCTACTTCCCCTACCAGGTCGGTGCCAGCCTGCTCCTGGCCATCTCGGCGTACTTCGCCTGCGTGACGATCGGGCGGGGGACCGTGTTCCGGTACTGGTGGGGACGCCTGGCGCGGCTGCTGCCCGCCTTCGTGGGCGGTTCCGTGATCATCTTTCTGCTCACCAGGGCCTACTACATCGAGGGCTGGTACTGGCCGACCACCCGTGACCTCGTCGAGCACCTGCTGATGCTGTGGCACTGGGCGCCGCAGCGGTTCGAGTTCATCGACGTCGCGCACTGGACCGTCCCGTTGCAGCTCATGGGGTTCACCGCCGCCGCGCTGCTGTACCGCAGCAGGTGGGGGCACGGCAACCGGATCGTGTGGGTGCTGTGGCTGGCCGTGCTGCTGCCGATACTGCAGTGGCCCATCCGGGTCTCGGACCCGGAGCCGCTGTACCGGATCCTGGTGGACGGTTTCGGGCTGCACCGCTGGCACATGTTCGTGGCCGGGGTGGCCATCTGGCTCTGGGCGATCAAACGGAGGCTCAGCGACGCGCACTTCGCGGTGTTGCTGGCGACCTGCATGTTCGCCCAGTGGCTGCACACCTTCGCCCCCAACGCCGAGGGCGTGCTCGTCCCGGACGTGGGATCCTCCGTGGGGGTCAGCCTCGGGCTGTGCGTGATCGCGTTCGTGGCGCGCGGACCCGACTGGGACGCGGTGGTTCCGCAGGCGCTGCGCAGGCCGATCCAGTGGTACGCCGGGATCTCCTACGGGGTCTACCTCATGCACCAGTCGCTCGGGCACATGGTGGTGCGACGGTTGCAGGACCTGGGAGCCCCCACCACCGTGCAGACCCTGGGGATGCTCGTCACCGGCGTACTGCTCGGCTGGATGCTCACCCGGATGGTGGAACAGCCCGCCTACCGGTACCTGATGGAGCTGCACGACCGTTTCCTGCCCGTACGCAAGCCCGCCGTCACCGCGGCCTGAGTCGCACCGGTCCGGAGGCGGGTGGGCTTTCGGGGGCTACGAGAATACGGGTGTGGACCCGCTGCACGATCCCGACGACGAGGAACTGCTCACCCCCGAACAGGCCCGGGAGGTGGCCACGCTGGTCGAACGTGCCCAACTGGCCTCCGGGGCGGTTCGGGACGGGCACGTCGGCAGGGTGGGCGTCGCCGACGTGGTGCTCAACACCACCAACCCGCTCGCGCTGGCCAACCGGGCCTGCGGACTGTGGGGAACCTCCGCCGAGGTGGCCACCACGCTGCTGCGCCTGGAACGCGTGTTCGCCGAGGCCGGCCGCCCGGAGGCGGTGGTACACGCCTCCCCCACCACGGTGGCCGACATCGAGGGCATCGCCGACGACTCGGGCTGGCACGCCGTCGCGGAGAACGTGGCCCTGCTGCACCCGCTCGGAGAGCGGTTGGCGCGAGGTCCGTCCGTGCCGGGTTGTCCGGTTCGCCCCGCCGAGGAGGGGGACCTGGACGCGGTGGCCGAGCTGCTGTCCGACGAACTGGACCTCTCCGCCGGTGCGGAGCGCAGGCTGCCGCGTGGACTGGCCCAACGGTTGGACGACCCGCGTTGTCTGCTCTACGTCGTCGACGATCCCGAGGCGCCGCGTCCGGCCGGTTTCGTGCTGGGTTTCCTGGAGAACCAGGTGGGGTTGGTCGAGCACGTCACGGTACGACCGGGCAGACGTGGCCGGGGGATGGGTGGTGCCCTCATGGCGGGTGTGGTGGAAACGGCGGTGCGGGCGGGGGTGCGGTTCGTGGTCACCCACGCCGAGGACGGAGGACGGGCGCAGCGCTTCGCGGAGGCGTGCGGTTTCGACACCGTCTACCCGGTGACGGTCTACACCCGGGGGGTGGAGGAGCTGTTCGACTGAACTCCGGGCGAGTGGCTCACCGGAGCGAGGCGGCCGGAGGGGAGGTCGTTGAATCGGCCACAGCGCCTCCCACGACAGTGGGAATATTTCACCCCCGCGTGGACTTGTGCCTTCCGGACGAGAAGGAGGCACAGTGCCGGAGAGTCAACCGACGACAGCCGAGTCCCCGGAGAGCCGTTCCGACAGCGGGCGGGGCTCGCTTTCCGAACTGCCCCGCGAGATCTGGGTGCTGATCACCGGAGGGTTCATCGTCGCGGTGGGGATGGGGATCGTCTCGCCCGCCCTGCCGACCTTCGCCACCAGCTTCGGGGTGGGGGTGACCGCGGCCGCCTTCATCGTGAGTTCCTTCGCGCTGATGCGGTTGGTGTTCGCCCCGGCGAGCGGTCGGATGGTCTCCTTCTTCGGGGAGCGGCCGATCTACGTGCTCGGCATCGTCATCGTCGGGGTGAGTTCGACCGCCTGTGCCTTCGCGCAGAACTACTGGCAGCTGCTGGTGTTCCGCGGACTGGGCGGAACCGGATCGACCATGTTCACCGTCTCCGCGCTGGCGCTGCTGGTGCGGCTGTCCCCGGCACATCTGCGGGGCAGGGCCTCGGGACTGTGGGCCACGAGCTTCCTGCTCGGCAGCATCTCGGGGCCGCTGTTCGGGGGAGTGCTGATAGGCATCTCGCTGCGGATGCCGTTTTTGATCTACGGTGTCGCCCTGTACCTGGCCGCGTTCGTCGGGTGGTTCATGCTGCGTGGTTCGTCGCTGGCCGATCCCCAGCAACGGTCGCAGGAGGACACCCTCCGGATCGGCACCGCCCTGCGGGACCGCAGCTATCTGGCCTGTCTGTTCGCGAACTTCAGCAAGGGCTGGACCGCCCAGGGGGTGCGCATCGCCCTGGTGCCGTTGTTCGTGGTGGAGGCGCTGCGGCTGCCGGACGCGATGACCGGTGTGGCGCTTTCCGTGTTCGCCGTGGGCAACGCGATCGTGCTGCTGCCGGCGGGGCGGCTGGCCGACTCACGGGGCCGCAAACCACTGGTGCTGGGTGGTCTGGCCGTGGCCGCCGTGGGCAGTGTCGCCCTGGGCCTCAGCGAGTCCGTGAGCTGGCTGTTGGCCTCCTCACTGCTCGGTGGTGTCGGCATGGGGCTGATGACCCCGGCGCAGAGTGCGGCCGTGGCCGACGTGGTCGGCCCCAAGACCAAGGGCGGGCCGGTGCTGGCGACGTTCCAGATGTCGGCCGATGTGGGGGCGATCCTCGGGCCGCTGGTGGCGGGGGTGCTGGCCGACGCGCTGTCGTTCACGGCCGCCTTCCTGCTCACGGGCAGCGTCGCCCTCGTGGCCCTGGTGATGTGGCTGGCGGCTCCCGAAACCCTCGGGCGCAACTCTCGGGACGAGACCGTCGCCCCCGCCGGGACGGTTCCCGCGGACTGAGCGGACTGAACGGTAGGGGTGTCGTTCTCCCGCCTCGTGGGTACCCCGGCGGAGACCTGGTGGGAGGAGGACGTGATGGAGACCGGCATCGAGGCCACCGAGCTGTCCGAGGAGGCGCTGCGCCGGGAGCTGCGCCATCTGCACGAGACGCGCAACGAGACCTTCCTGCACGGCGCGTCCGACGCCCTGGAGGAACACACCCGCAGGACGTTCGAACTGGAGCAGGAGTACCTGCGCAGGCACCCCGAACGGGAGGTGGATCCGCGTCGTACCCGACAGGGTGCCCGCCGGGAGCGTCACGGTGTCTGAGCCCGGCCGTTCCGCCACGCGATCCGGTTCACTTCCGTGCGGTCCGGTGGAACGGTGACCCCCGCGTCGCGAGCCCGGTGTGGCCTGTGCGTGGCAGCACGGGGAGAATTCGCCCTTGCGCAGGGAAAACATCACAAGGCACCCCCCGTGCGAAAGGGGGATCGTGGCTGTTGTAAAGTATAGACACAACGGACGGCGGGGCCGAGAGGAAACGCCGGACGGACAAGGAAAAAGGGGCTGTGGCGCAGTTGGTAGCGCACCTGACTGGCAGTCAGGGGGTCACGGGTTCGAGTCCCGTCAGCTCCACCGAATTAGTCATTGTGCGAACCGGTCCTTTTGAGGCCGCTTCCGCTGGTGATGCGGAAGCGGCTTCTTTGTTGTTTTGGGGCTGGGGGACGCGGAAGGCCGGGGCGAGCCGGTCTGGTCCGGTGATCTTGACCTGGGGTACCAAGGCTTCGATGAGGGCCTTGCGTTGGTTCGCGGTCCCGTCGGTGATGATCTCGTTGATGTGGTCGGCGACCTCGGTGAGCGTGGTCGTGTCGGGGGCGGTAGGCTGTTCGTCGAGCGCGGTCAGCGTGCGGGTGCGAAGCCCACACCGCGTCCCCGGAGCGGCGGACAAGGCAGGCAACTGAAGCTGCCCGCCGACGGTGAGTGGTCGGAAAACCGGCCTCATCTGGGCCGGGACGGGCAGTACCGGCTGCCGATCACTCCGCAGCGCGTGCGCCGCCCCACACCGGTTGCCTCTCCACCGAGCCCGCCCCGGCCGACCCGGCGAGGGCGGCAGTTGAAATTCCCCGCTGATGGCGAATGGCCTGAGCACAAACCCCGCCTGGGCCGGGATGGCCAGTACCGGTTGCCACTGAATGTGCGGCGCACACATAGACCGACCCAACCCAGTGAGCAGAGACCCGCACCGCCGCCGCGGCCGAAGCGCGGCCCACAACCACGGCAACAGCACCTGCTGCTGAATCTGCCCAAGGTCTCCCCGCCCCGCCCGAGCACCAGCCGTGACGGAGGTGAGTCGCAGTGAGCCAGCACAGTGTGCGCATCCCGGCCGATGTGGACCGGGAAGACACCCTCGTGGCCGGTTTGACCGCCCGCCAAGTGGCCGTCATGGCACTAACCGGACTCGTGCTCTACGGCGGCTGGATGGTTACCCGCACGTTCCTGCCGGTGATCGCTTACCTGATCATCGCGGTACCCATAGGAGCGAGCGTGGCCGTGCTGGTGGTGCTGCGCCGCGACGGCGTGACGTTGGACCGGCTGCTGGCCGTGCTGCGCCAGCGGCTCCAACCCCAGCGGCGAGTCGCGGCTGGCCACGCGCCGGCCACGGTCCCTGAGTGGCTGGCTGGTGTCACCGACGAGTCAGGCGAACCGGTGGCCGATGCGTTGGAACTGCCGGCCAGCGGGGTCGACGAGGCAGGGGTGGTCGATCTCGGCTCAGACGGGCTGGCGTTGATCGCCGCCTGCTCAACGGTGAACTTCTCGCTGCGCACGCCCGCCGAGCAACAGGCGCTGACGGCGGCCTTCGGCCGCTACCTGCACAGCCTCTTCGCGCCGGTGCAGATCCTGGTGCGTGCCCAGCGGCTGGACCTGTCCGGACAGATCGGGCAGCTACGCGAACGCGCGGCCAGCCTGCCGCATGCGGCGTTGGAGACCGCCGCGCTGGATCACGCCGATTACCTGGAACGTCTGGGCGATCAGACCGAACTGCTGCGCCGGCAGATCCTGCTGGTACTGCGCGAACCCGTGCGCAGCAGCACACAGCACACACTGGCCCGGCGACATGGCAGGCAGCCCGAGCCGACCGACGGGACACGGCGTGCGGCGGCCTCCCGACTACTGCGGCGCATGCACGAAGCCAGCGAACTGCTCTCCCCGGCCGGGATCGAGATCACCCCACTGGACGCGGCCCAGGCCACCGCCGTGCTCACCGCTGCCACGAACCCGGACAGCCCGCTGCCGCCCTCACCGGAGAGATGGCCGGCGCCGACGAGATCATCACCACCCCGGCCAGCTCGGACCGCGACGCCGAGGAAGGAGTCCTGTGATCGGGAAGATGATCGGGAAGAACTGTCGAAGCGCACCCGTGACGAGCGCGTTCGCCCCGGATGCGATCGAGGTGCACCCGCGCCATCTGCGGATCGGCGACGAGTGGGTGGCCAGCTTCGCCGTTACCGGCTACCCCAGAGAAGTCCACCCGGGGTGGCTGCAACCCCTGCTGACCCACCCGGCTCGGCTCGACGTGTCGGCCTACATCGAACCGATCGATCCGCAGGTGGCCGCCGAACGACTGAAAAAACAACTCGGACGGCTGGAATCCAACCGGCGACACACCGCCTCCCACGGACGCCTGCACGATCCCAAGGTGGAGGCGGCCACCGAAGACGCCCACGACCTCTCCGACCAACTCGCCCGTGGTGAGGGACGCCTGTTCCGCGTGGGCTTGTATCTGACCGTCCACGCGAACTCCCAGCAGGAACTCGTCGAGGAGGTCAGCGCGCTGCGCGCACTGACCGCGAGCCTGCTCATGGACGTCAAACCCACCACCTACCGGTCCCTACAAGGGTGGATCACCGCACTCCCCATGGGAATGGACCAGATCGGCATGACCCGCTCCTTCGACACCGCCGCTCTCTCAGCGGCCTTCCCCTTCACCAGCCCTGACCTACCACCCCCAGAGCCGACGTCCACAGCCACGGCGCGCGGGGTGCTGTACGGCTACAACCTCGGCTCCCAAGGCTTGGTGCACTGGGAGCGGTTCGCCTGCGAGAACTACAACGCCGTCATCCTCGGCCGCAGCGGAGTTGGCAAGAGCTACCTGGTCAAGCTCGAAACACTACGCAGCCTGTATCAGGGCACCGAGATCGCCATCATCGACCCCGAAGACGAATACGCCCGACTGGCCGGGGCCGTCGGCGGCACCTACTTCCCCCTCGGCAGCCAGGTAGTGCGGCTCCACCCCCTGGACTTGCCGATCCACACCCGGCCTGACGGGCGCCGCTCGGCACCCTCGGACGCACTCACCCACCGCAACCTGTTCGTCCACACTCTCCTTGCTGTCCTGTTCGGCGAACCGTTGAGTGCGGACGAACGTGCTGTCCTGGATCAGGTGGTCAGTGCCACCTACCGCGCCGCCGGCATCACCGAGAATGCCCGCACCTGGACACGCCAGGCGCCGCTGCTCGCCGACCTACGTCAAATGCTCAGCCAGTCTGACGACGCCACCGCCCGGGAGCTCGCCAGCCGGTTGCACCCGTTCACCCACGGCGCCTTCTTCGGTCTGTTCGACGGGCCGACCACGACCCCGCCCGAAGGGCACCTGCTCGTGTTCAGCCTGCGCGATCTCCCCGACGAACTGAAACCGGCGGGCACCCTGCTGACGCTCGACACAGTAAGGCCTCTAAGCATGCCGGCTCTTACCGAAACCATCAGCAAACTCCGCAGCACCCTCGGCGCCCTCCCAGACGGTGCGGTCCACACAGCACACCAACGGCTCGCCGAGGACACGTGACCAGGCAGCCTCCATCGAGGGGCTGAACCGTACTCGACTAGGAGTCTTCGTGACAGCATCGGCCGTCGACGTGGAACGGGCCTATCTGAAAGAAGCCCTGCTCAGCGCGATCGTGGACAGCCGGTGACTCTGCCCAGCAACATTTCGCCGTCACCGGTGTCGGGGTGCCGTCGCTCATTGTTGCTGGTGACGTTGAGCTTTGGCGCGGTTGCCGCAGGTTGCCATGGAACACCAGCGTCGTCGGCGAGTGGGTGAGGAGTCGAGGAAGAGCCAGGAGCATCGACCGCAGACGCTGAGCTGAGTGCGTTGGTCGCTGGCCAACAGTCTCGCCGCAGCTAGGGCCAGCCGTCGTGCTAGGAGTCGCGTTCCGGCGGTGGTGATGTCGATGATCCACGCTGGGTGAGTGCGGAAGTGTTCGGATGGTTCGGCCTGGCGGTAGGCCGTTGCGATATCGGAGTGGACCCGCTGCCGGGCTTCGGTGTCGCATTCGGTGCCCTCGACGCCGGCAAGCAAGAAGGCGTGCAGGGCTTCTCGTTGTTCGCGCAGCTCGTTTAGGGCCTGTTCCGCTTCGAGGGGATTGCGGTCGGCTCGGGCTACCAATTGGTCTCGTTCGATCTGGTCGAGCATCCCGACAGTGTGCGCCCATTCGAGAGCGTCCACGAACTGGTTCAGGCGCTCGGTGTCGCGGGCCTTGGTGCGACCGCCGGCGGTGTTGACGAAGTCGAGTACGGGATCGCCGCCGACAAAGGACGTGTTGGGCCACATGGTCATCGTCTTCTCCTCGGGGTGGTGTCCGGGTTGACAGGGCGTGGCGTACACTTAATCCTAATGAACTAACCACACTAAGACGAAAAGAGGTTAGTTGCGATGGGAGCGTTCGAAGCTGCCGACTGGGATCTGGCCGGAACGTTCGACTTCCGGGGGCAGGAGGTCCGTTATGGGATCATGGGTACGGGTGAGCCGTTGGTTCTAGTGCACGGCACACCGTTTTCCTCGGTGATATGGCGGCGTATCGCGCCGCACCTCACGACTTACCGCCAGGTGTACTATTTCGACTTGCTCGGCTACGGTCGCTCCCACCAGCAGCACGGCCAGGACGTTTCCCTGGGGATACAAAACCAGCTGTTCACCGCCCTGCTCGACCACTGGGAACTCGAACGGCCCGACATCGTGGCCCACGATTTCGGGGGCACCACCGCTCTGCGCACACACTTGCTCGACGGGCGGGACTATCGCAGTCTGACGCTGATCGACCCAGTCGCGCTGAGCCCTCACGGCTCCGCGCTAGTGCAGATCGCCCGTCGCTACCCCGAGGCATTCATCGAGTTGCCCGGCTACATCCACGAAGCGATCTTGCGCGCCTACATCGCAGGTGCTGTGCACCGCACGCTTTCCGAGCAGGAGATGAATCGTTACCTTCAGCCGTGGATCGGAGAGGTGGGCCAACCTGCTTTCTACCGCCAAATCGCCCAGATGGACGACCGACACACCGACGAGATCCAAGACCGCTACACCGAGATCCGCTGCCCTGTGACGATTCTCTGGGGCGAGCACGATACCTGGGTTCCCATCGAGAAGGGACGTCGCCTTGCCGAGCGGATCCCACACGCGAGCTTCCAGATCGTGCCCGAGGCCAGTCACCTGCTCCCCGAAGACAGTCCCGAAGCCGTCCTCGCCACAATCCTCGACGTCATTAATCAACCGACCCGCACCACAGCGGATACGGCGGCTCAATAGCCCAACCATCTGCCTACGTCCTGATAAGTACGAGCCGCATCGCCCGTGCTTGCCAGACAATCATAAGCTTCTTCGGAATATCGGCAAATAATCCATCTTCTGAGCACTTTCGTCGAGTTCGAAGTCGATCTGTTCTGTGCATGCACGTCCACGAAAGCAAGATCATGGCACGGGATAAGGGCAAGCTGCGCGGTAAACAGCTCAAGCTCAGTTCCAAGTAACAGGCCGAACTACGGCAGATGCACGCCACTGGCGACTACGCGATCACTGACCTCGTAGAGCTGTTTCTCCATTTCCCGGTCGACCGTGTACAGCACGCTCCAACACAGTGGGGACTCATGACACGTTCCTTACCCGATATCCCGATTTGAGCCGATGCCAGTCCGTTAGTAAACCTCGGACACCGTGTGTCGATGCACGAGATAACGCAACACCGAGAGTCGAGCGGCGCCATGGTGTTCCACCGATTGATGTCATTGACCAGGTTGTGCAGCTCAATCGTAGCCATTACAAACAGATCACATTGTTTTACTCCGTTTGGAGGTTTCAACGATAGGTCGAAAGCATCCTGTGATTCCTCCATGAAAGGCAGGTCAGTAATGACGTTTTCGGTGGTGTTATACAGTAAATATGTTCTATATCACGGCAGTTAACAACTGTCGAATAAGTGTACATATGTACTAACCCTGATTTAGGGTACATGGTTTTTGATCGACAAAAGGGCCTGATTGGTTTGTACTTATTGTTGTCATTTTGCTACTGGGGGTAATAGCACCTGTCGAGTTATCGACGGCGGCACAGCCGAGTGCGGTGGATACGACGAAGATTGTGTTTTGTTGTCAAATCCAATGACAAGGAAGGACTTAATGGTCTCCAACTTCGAGACTGGACTCCAAAGTGCGGAGTCCGTCCGATCAGTCCGGCCACGTATCGCGCACCAGTGGTTGGGGGTGGCTGTGGCCGTTGCCGCCGTTGGATGGGGCGCGAACCAGTTCGCACCGCTGATCCTGATGTATCGCTCGACGCTGGGTGTCTCCGCCGCCACCACTGGAGCGACTTACGGGGTCTATGCAGCAGGATTGATCCCCGGCCTGCTTCTGGGCGGACCGGTCTCCGATCGGCTGGGACGGCGACGGGTGACGGTCTGGTCTCTACTGGTCTCGGCGGTGGCCAGCGCTGTGCTGGTCCTGGCCGAAGTGGGGGTGGTCTGGCTGTTCGTCGGACGATTGATCGCTGGGGTGGCCAGCGGTATTGCATTCAGCTCGGGAACCGCCTGGCTCAAGGAACTCTCGGTCATTGCAGGAGCCAAGGGCAACGGAGCTCGTCGCTCAACTGTGGCGATGACCAGTGGTTTCGCCGTCGGCCCGCTTGTAGCGGGGCTGCTTGCACAGTACGCGCCGGCCCCGATGATTGTTGCCTACCTACCACACATCGTGTTGACGTTGATCGCGGTGGCGCTGGTGGCTCGCGCTCCCGAAACGCGTGAGCCGAATCCGGACGTCCGGATTTGGCAATCCCTGCACCTTCACGAGGATTCGCGACGTCGTTTCCTAGGAGTCGTCGTTCCCGTCGCTCCATGGGTTTTCGGGACTTCATCAATTGCGCTTGCGTATCTGCCGGGACTAGTCCAGGACCGTCTTGGGGATACTGATTTGATCTTCAGCGCGGTGGTAACCACGATGACGATGCTCGCCGGTATCCTGGTGCAGCCGCTGGCTCGGCGCTTCGAAAAGCCCGGAACCTCCCGACTAGTCGTGACAGCCCTTGTGATCGTCACTGTCGGAATGATCGTGGGCGCCAGTGCCGCAGCGGCGGAGTCTCCGATACTGATCGTGATGGCCACGATCGTGCTCGGCGCAGGATATGGCTGCTGCCTGGTGTTCGGATTGAGCGAGCTCCAGGAGCTCGCCAGCTCGGATAACCTCGCCCGAGTCACCGCCTTATTCCAGGCTGTGGCCTATACCGGTTTCGCTACGCCCTATCTTCTCGCACTTGTCGAGTTTGTCCTGCCCATCCCGACTCTGCTCGTAGCGGTCGCTGTCCTGGCCATTCTTACGCTGGTTTCGATCGTGCTGCGCGAAAGGTCACTCCGCTCGCACAGTGATACTTCAAATCTCAGATAATCTTTCGAGGCGCTTGGTCCTCTCCCTCGCCGAGCGCTCCGGTTCGGTGTACTCGTTCACGATCGTCAGACCAAGCTGTTCGGCTTTACCGCGACACGCCTGCCGCGTCAGGGACATGGCCCACTATCGAAACGCCTAGTCGGTGATTCGTGACGTCACAGCAGTTTCAAACCGATTGGCTGCGACCGCTCGTGCGATGTCTTGCGTGCCTGGTCTCAGAGCGGGTGCCGAGAAGTCGCCAACTACGTGTTTGCCCGCGAGTGGGAACGTCAATGACGCAGAGCGATCAACACAATGAACGGAGGATAATGATCATGGAAACGGTGGCGGCCTCTAATCGTCGTAGCGCTGCGTCACAACGAAAGTCGTGTCGTGAAGTGCTTCTCCGGTGGGGGTCTTGGCCCATACGGCGAGTTGGTCCGCTTGTTGGCCACTGCGGTTCAGTAGTTCGACGATCTCGGTGGCGGTTGGCGGCTCTGACCGGACACAGCTAAGTATGAACTGCCCCGTTGCTGTGCTGTCTTCGTGCTCGGGATCGTCGAGGTCTTTGTCCCACTGGCAGATTTCAATCGTCCATGTGTCGCGTCCATAGAGGCCGTTGGGCATCGGAGCTTGCACATCGAGGAAGAAGCGATCCGGCGTGAACGGTTCGTATGAAATGGCCAAGTCTTGCGTGTGCAGAGCTGCGTCGTCGTTGGTGCACCGCGCGTGTGCCTCGACCAACACCCGAAGATCCTCGGCTCCTTCCTTGAGGCGTGTGCTTGTGGCGCCTGCTTCTAGGTGGTTCAGGCGGTCGCGATCGTCACTGCTGAGTCCGTCCATGCCGCCTTCGAACGCGATAAACGGGTACTCGGAATCCCACTCACGTCGGTTCTCGATTTCAGGTGGCGCTATGCTCTCCGAGTACTCGGCCAGCGCCTCACGAAGGTTACGTTCCTCTGTTTCCAGCTCCGCCGTGATCGCTGTCCGAACAGGTGTTGGCACAGCGGCGATAGCGTTGTCCAGGTCAGTGAGCGCTTCGTGCAGGCGCAACTTCACAAGCTCGTACCACAGGCTGTGCGCTCCGGTGAGCAGCTCGGCGCGGGCGCTCCGGTCGATCAGCGCGGCAAGGTGCTCACGCGGGTAGCGATCAATACGATCGCCTCGTGTATCCCACGCGCTGACGGGAATCGTGGCGCAGGCACAAATCCGATTGAGCGCATCGACGATCGGCGCTGCCAGAGCGGCGTCATCAATACTTGTGACAGTCGATGACATGACACCGGCCTGCCCGCGGAAGGTGGCCAGAATCTGGACCTTTCCGCGATTGGGATGCTGTGAGTAGATGGTCACGAGAGTGCCCTTTCGGTCAACGGTCCACGACGGGACATGTAGACAGCTACGGGGGTTCGGCGAACACAGTGGTGGCGAAGGCGCGTTCCAACGCTCCATGCCGCAAGAGAAGTCAGCGGTGGCTCGGGTCCGATCCCAAGCTCCTTGCCTAGCAGCAACCGTACAGCAGCGTGATCTTGGCGACAACCTCCTACCGATTGATCAATCGTCGATCTGACTACCATCCCGTCAACGTTTAGGCGACTACCTCTGCTGATCCCGACTGACTGCGACTTCGCATGACTCGCACAAGTATGCGGGCACGCCGCGAGCCGATCCGGAGTTCGCGCCGCAAACTGTCGGCCGAGGTCGGTCGCTGATACAGCTCTCAGTGCCGGGCATCCAAATGATGCGCTTCAGCAGCCAACGGATCCGTGTCCTCTTCGTTGCTCGTTGCTGAGGGCGCGTGACTGCTGTCGGCGCTGTGACCACCAACGTTGTTCGCCACCGTGCGCAGCGCTGGCATGTTCCCAGGCACTGGTGGGCTCAGCTCGCTGGAATCGAAGGGGCGCGCGAGAGCCCTGACCCGCTTGATTTGCTCTCCTCGGATTCGTGCGCGGTCGCGTTCGCCGTCTCCGCGTGGCGCCGCTTGAGTGCTTGGTTGAGCAGTTCAACCGACAGCAGCAGCGTCAGTGGTGGGCAGGCGGCCACGGCGATGGAGAAGGCGTTCAGCTGGGGTACGGAGGCGATGTTGGCGCACAGTGAGAGCCCGATGCCGAGGGCGAACGACAGCCATGCTTTCCGCCGCCCGGTTGCGCGATGACGGTGGCCGGTCTTCCAGAGTTCGATGGTGGCCATCGTCAACAGCCCGTCGACAATGAGCGGCCAAAGGACGGTGGTGGTCTCGTCCGCCCCGTACCGCAACGCGAACTCGCGGCCATCCGGAACGAGGCGTAGGCCGCACCGACAGCCACCATCGACCAGATCGAACCTGTGCCAGTTCCAGATCATTGCAGGCGCAGTGACCGGTCGAGACTGGAGATTGGTGGGGTCGCGTGCTGGTCATCGGGCGTCACCTGCCCGGGGCTGTCCCTGGGTGTCGCGGATCGGGACTCCGCGTTCGTGCAGGCGTTGGCGGACGGTGCCGGCGGCGACATCCATGCGTGCGGCGATCCGAGCCAGCGACCAGCCCTGGTTGTAGAGCCGGACGGCGTCGTCGATCTGTTCGGCGGACAGGCCGCGGCGGCGCATCGGGACACCGTGGCGATGCAGGATGGTGCTGACGGTGCGGCGCTCGATGCCGAATTGCTCGCCCAGTTCGTACACGGTGGCGCCGGCCTGGTAGCCCTCGATCAGTTGCTGCACTTGGTCGTCATCGAGCTGTCGAGTGGGCCCGTTGACGGGGCTGACCTGGATTTCTGGACCTTCGACCAGCACGTCGTGGTGGTTCGTATGCTTTAGCGTCAGCTCCACCGCGAAAGGCCGCACAGGGGTCCCTGTGCGGCCTTTGTGTTGCGATTGGGTCCTGGAAACGACCTCCGGACATGAGCAGACTGCCGCCGGTCGGGCTCATCCGGTGATCACCTCGCCGAGGATGCCGTGGGCGAGGAATCCCTTCCGGAGCTCGTGGGTGCCCTCGTGGTCTCGTCGATCGTGTTGTCGTGGCTGATCGCATCCCCCAGCGGCGTCCGCCGTGCGGGGATACGAGGTCCGGTCATCGCCCGGCCCTGATCAGGTCGGAGGCCTTTTCGCCGACCATCACGGTCGGGGCGTGCGTGTTGCCGTGCGGGATGGTCGGCAGGACCGAGGCGTCGGCGACCCGCAGGCCGGCGATGCCGTGCACACGCAGGGACGCGTCGACCACGCCGTCGGTCTCCGATCCGATCCGCGCTGTGCAGCTCGGATGGTAGGTGTGGTCGACACCGCGACGGATCTCCTGTTCGAGCTCCGTACGGGTTCGCGTCCCGGGGCCCGGGTGGATCTCCCCACCGACGAGGCCGCCCATCGCACTGCTGGCCACGACCTCGCGGGCCCGTTCGATACCGGTGATCATCGCCGCCATGTCGTCGGGATCGCCGAAGTAGTCGAAGCGGACCGCGGGTTTGCTCAGCGGGTCGCCGGAGGCCAGCCGCACGACTCCGGTGCTGCGGGAGCCGACCAGTGAGCAGCCGAGGGCGAGCGCCGCGCCGTCGTGGGTGGCGAAACCGCGGTCGCGGAAGTAGGCAGGGCCGCCGATGAACTGCATGTCGGGTGCTTCCAGCCCACCTCGGGTGTGCAAGAACGCCCCCGCCTCGCCGATGTTCGACGTCAGCAGACCGCGCCGGGAAGTCAGGTACCTGACCAGCTGAACGGGCGACTCGGCTTCGGCCAGCGTGCCCGTGGCCGAGGCGGACCGGACCCTGCGGGACCGTTTCCACGTCCACGGGTGTCCGGACGCGACCGCCTTCACCGACGGTGCCGTGTTCGACCTCGGCGGACGCACCGTGACCGTGGTGCACCTGCCCGGTCACACGGCGGGACACAGCGGTTTCCTGATCGAGCCGGACGGATTCCTGTTCGTCGGGGACATCGACCTGACCTCGTTCGGTCCGTACTACGGCGATGTCGGCAGCAGCCTCACCGACTTCGAGGCGTCCATCGAGCGGTGTCGGGAGATCGACGCCCGCTGGTACGGCACGTCGCACCAGAAGGGCGTGATCGAGGGGGCCGAGGAGTTCCGCAGACGGCTGGACGCCTACGCCGGGGTGGTGGCCAGAAGGGACGAGACGCTTCTGGAGCTGCTCGCCGTGCCGCGCACCGTCGAGGAGATCGTCGAGCACCGGTTGGTCTACCGTCCCCACGTCGAGGGTGCGCACGTGGCTCCGGTCGAGCGGAGAACGGCAACGCGGCATCTGGACCGTCTGATCAGTAACGGCCTGGTCGTGGAGGTCGAGCCGGGCGTGTTCGGCGCGAGGTAGCTACCCGCGGCGCTCGACTCCTCACGCTCCAGTGAAGCGGGGAAGCATGCGTGATAAACTCGATAACGAATCGAAATCGAGTTATATGGACCTACCAGAGCGGGAGTCGGGTGCGACATGGCTACAGCACACCAGGTGAACGAGGAGGACCACGAGAACGAGGAGGACCACGAGGTCGTCGTCATCGGTGCCGGCATGGCGGGACTGATGGCGGCGACGACCCTTGCCCGTGAGTCCGACGTCGTGGTGCTGGAGGCGGCGGATCGGCCCGGCGGGCGCGTCGAGACGGTACGGAAGGGCGACTACTGGATCAACGTCGGAACCCAGTTCGCCGAGGGAACCGGGCCGCTGATCGACGCGCTCCACCGGCACGGCATCGAGATGGGCTCGCTGGCCGGCAAGAGCGTGGGGCTGAACCTCAACGGGAAGCTGGTCGACACCTCCAGTCCGCTCGCGCTCATGTTCCGCAGCCGGATGGGTTTCATGGATCGGGTGGGCCTGGCGATGGTCGGGGCCCGCATCCTCTCGGCGGTTCCCTTCCTGGAGTCGAACAGCGGCATCGCGAGAAGGGTGCGTGCCAGGCTCGACAGGCGTCCCGCGTCGGACCTCCTGCGGGGGGTCCGCTCCCGACTGGCTCGCGACGTCCTCCGGTCGTGGTCGGGACAGTGGATGGGGTGCGAACCCGAGGAGACGGCCGCCAAACAGCTCGTGACCTCGGTCGGGATCGCCCTGACGGACCCGGCCAAGGTGCCGAACTTCGCCCTGCCGACCGGGGGCAACCAGACGTTGACCGACATCCTCGCCGCCGATCTCGGTGAACGCCTCCGGCTCAACTCGACCGTGCGGTCCGTGGAGCGGAGCGGAGACGGGGTCGTGGTGCACCACGTCGATGCGGACGGGCCGGCGCGGGTGCGTGCGAAACGGGCCGTTGTCGCGGTTCCCGGCGACGTCGCGGTGCGGATCCTTCCGGATCTGCCGCGGTCCCACCGTGAGGCCTTCGGGGACATCAGCTACGGCCGCTACGTGATCGTCGGCTTCTTCACCGAGGAGGAGGGGCCACAGCCCTGGGACGACTACTTCGGTGTCTCCACTCCGCAGCTCTCGTTCCAGGCGATGTTCAACCACGCCGCCGCTCTGCGCGGGGGCGGAGCGCGCAAGCCGGGGGGCGCGTTGGCGTGCTTCGCCGGGGGAGCCGCCGCCGACGGCTTGTTCGAGCTCTCCGACGAGGAGATCATCGCCCGGTTCAGCAGGGATCTGCTCTCGGTCTACCCTCAGCTCGAGGGCAAACTCGGGGAGAGGGTCGTGCGGCGCCACCACCGTGTTGTGCCGTTCTGGGGGCCCGGTGGGCGCGAATCCCTGCCGACGCTGCGGAATCCGGTCGGACCGATCCACCTGGCCGGTGACTACCAGCTCGACATGCCTTCGCTGGCCGACGCGGCGAGCTCGGGCGAGAACGCGGCGAAAGCGGTTCTCGCGAGCCTGGGGCGCTGACGCCGAAGACCTGCCGCACACGTCCACGTCAGGACGACCGACCCTCGTGGGTTCTCAGCAGTCGGGGCTTCGTCCTGCGTGGACCGCGGCGAGGAACTCCGGATCGTGCAGGTAGGACAAGGTGGTTTCGAGGTACGCCGCGAGTACGCGCTTGCCGGACCGGGTGAGCTCGTACACCTTGCGCTTCACGCCGGTTCCCGGCGCGGCGTGCTTGGTGTGCGTGACGAGGTTGAGTCCTTCGAGGCGGCGCAGGCTCCGGTGGACGGCGTTTCCTCCGGGGGTGCCGGGCCCTGAAACTTGGCACGCCGAGCTGAACCCCCCTCCGCCGGAAAGCGCCCTTCTCACTGCCGGGGCGTCCCGTCTAGTGGGGTGGGCGGAGGATGGTCAGCAGGAACCGCGTGGTCTCGTCGCCGGGGTTGCGCACCGTGTGGGGGCGGTCGGCGGGCAGCAGTGCGGTGTCCTCACCGGCGAGTTCGACCGTGGTGTGGCCGTTGGTGACGCTCAGCGTGCCGGTGAGCACGAGGAACGCCTCCCGGGTTCCGGGTTCGTGGGCGGGGAACGGCGCGAGTGCGGCCCGTGGTCCGAGGGTGTAGCGGACGAGTTCGGAGCCGTGCCCGAGTTCCAACAGTGCCTCGCGCAGCGCGCCGCTGTCCGGATCGACCATCCGGGGGGCGGTGCCGTCGCGGACGACGGTGACGGTCTCGGGCTGCGGCGAGGCCAGCTCGGTGAGCGGACGTTCGAGCGCTTCGGCGATCCGCAGGGCGTGATGCAGCCGGGGGCTGCCGTCACCACGTTCGATCTTGGACAGGGCGGCGCGGGACACGCCGCTGCGCGCGGCGAGTTCGTCCAGTGTGAGTCCGCGCGCCCGGCGCGTGTCACGTACCGCCTGCCCGAAGACGTTGTCCACCGTACGACCTCCCACTTCCGGATTGACAGCATGTGCTTCTCACAAAGTAGAGTAGTTTCTCGTAAAAGAGAAATACCCGGAGGTGGGCATGCTGACGGCGCTGGCGGCCGTGCCGCCTGCTGTCGCGCTGGGGCTGTTGCTGGCTCGGGTGCGTCCGGTGCTCGCGGCGGTGCTCGCGCTGACGAGCGCGGCGGTCGTGGCGGCCGCGGCGTTTCCCACCCCGGCGCGGGAGTGGGTACCCGCGCTGCGGGAGGTCCTTCCGACCGGTGCCGAGGTGGCGCTCATCCTGTTCGGGGGAGTGCTGCTGAACGAACTGACCGGCCTCGCCGGGGTGAACGAGCGTCTGGCCGAGTGGCTGATCTCGGCGTGCCGGCACCCCTCCCGCGCCGTGGTGCTGGTACTGCTCGGTGTGACCCCCTTCGCGGAGTCGGTGATGGGGTTCGGGGTCGGTGTGGTGGTCGCGGTTCCCCTGCTGCGGCGGGTGGGGCTGTCCCCCGCGCGGGCGTCCGTGGTCGGGTTGCTCGGGCTGGTCACGGTTCCCTGGGGTGCCCTTGGGCCGGGAACCCTGGTCGCTTCCCGGTTCACCGGGGTACCACTGCGAGAACTGGGTGTGCTCTCCGCGCTGCTGTCCCCGCCCGTGTTCCTGCTGGCCGGTGGTTGTGGACTGGTGCTGGCCGTGGGGGCGAGTCGGGCCCGTCGTGCCGTTCCGGAGCTGCTGACCGGCGTGGCAGTGCTCGGGGTGAGTGTGTGGGCGGTCAACGCCACCCTCGGCGTGCCCTTGGCGGGTGTGCTCGGCGGTCTCGCCACCGTCGGTGCGCTTCTCGTGGTGGCGCGGGTTCGGGACAGCCGGAGACTGTCGGTGACTCCGGAACTGGTGTGGGCGCTGCGTCCCTACGCGTGTCTGGTCGCCGGTTTGCTGGGAGTTCACGCCCTGGTGCTGGTGCCCGGTGTCGCCGGGACCGCGTGGTACGCGCTGGTGTCGAGCCCGGCCGTGTGGCTGTTGGTGACCTGTGCACTCTGCCCACCGCTGCTGGACCTCTCGCGCGGCGAGATGCGTATGGCGGTGCGCGGCGGGATGACGCGCTGGGTGCCGGTCGGTGTGACCACGGTCGTGTTCCTGCTGCTCGGCGCGTTGCTCACGGCCACCGGCATGAGTGCCGCGCTCGCCGAGGCGGCCACAGGGCTTGGTGGGGGATACCTCGTGCTCGCTCCCTTCGTCGGGGCTCTCGGGGGGATCCTCACCGGGTCCAACGCGGGAGCGAACGCCATGTTCGCGACCAGCCAGGCCGCGGCGGCACACTCGCTCGGCCTCCAGCCCGCCGCGCTCGTGGCTGTGCAGAACGTCTCCGCCTCTCTGGCCACCATGGCCTCGGCGCCGCGCGTGGCCCTGGCCGTGGGCCTCGCGCGGGACACCGGTCCCCCGACGAGAACCCCCGTGCGTCACCGCGCTCCTTCCCGTCCCGGGGACGAGGGCGACGGCACCGCCGTGTCCGCGCAGACCTCCCGGAACTCGTGTCCGGTGGACCAGGGGAGTGTGCTGCGGACCGTGCTCCTGGTCGACCTCGTGGTCCTGGCTTTCCTCGGCCTGCTGACCGTTTTGCTCCCGTGGTAGGAACCCGCCGCACCGGAGTGGGAACGACACGCTCTCCGACGTCCGTCCTCCGCCTGTCGTCCGAGTGGAGGATCCCGGAGCGCGAAACGTGTGCGGAAACGGGATCGTGCGGCGTTGTCGAGCGTTCCGAGGAGCGGTGAGCGGCGCGATCGTGTCCCTCGTTCGGAGGTTGTTCCGGCTTGTCGCCGCTACGTACCGTTCGTGCTCCGTCCACAAGTCAATAGGTGCTGTTGAGGAGAATTCGGGTGCATACCGTCGAGCAGAAGAGTATGGCCGCGGATACCCGGTACAAGAGGGGCTACACGCCGCCCGAATCAGCTCGTGCGGCGATCAGGCAGGCCCACCGAACCTCCCCGTGGATCAGCGCGTCGACGGCGGGACTCGACATCGCGGTCCTCGTGGCGAGCACGATCGGGTGCGGAATTCTCGGTTCGCGCGTTCCCCTCTGGGGGATTCCCTTTCTCGTCGTGGCCGGGGCGCTGGTCGTGGCCCGGTTCTGCCGGGCTCTGGAGAACCTCGTCCACGAGGGGTCGCACTTCAACTGGAGCAGGCACGACCGTCGGCTCAACGACGCGCTCGTCCTCGCCGCCGCCGTTCCGGTCGGGGCCGGTATCGGTGAGTACCGTCTGGGGCATCTGAGGCACCACGGGAAGTTCGGCACCTCGGCCGACCCCGACCTGGCCCGCTACGTCGAGTTGGACCTGGAGGGCGTCGAGCGGTCGAGCAGGACGGCCTACCTGCGGGGGCTCGTCACGCGTTTCGGCCGTTACCAGCTCGGTTGGGTGCGGGAGGTGGCCTCGGGGCCTTACGTGGTCGTGGCCCCGTTCTGCTGGGCCCTGCTGCTGATCGTGCTTCCCTCCGCCCTGTTGGGAGGGCTCGGCGCGGCCTCGCTGTCGGGTCTGATTTGGGCGCTCGGTTTTCTCGTCCTCCTGCCGTTCCTGCGCATGATCGCCGAGTCGAGTGAACACGTTTATTCGGACGCCGAGACGGTGTTCGACGCGACCATCAGCAATATCGGATTTCTCCAGCGATGGGTGCTTCATCCGCACAATGACGGCTACCACACCCTGCATCACATGTGGCCGGGAGTTCCTCATCACCGGATCGCTCGTCTGCACAGGTTTCTCGTGCGCAACGACCCCACCGGATACGGAAGCACGTTGCGGTACAGGACGGGCGTACGACAGAATCCGGTAAGATCATCCGGTGCGGGAGGACACGAAACACGTGAAAAAAATTCAACTATCTGACGACGTGGTGTCCGACCACCCCGATCTCGAAATCAGGGTGGTCGTCGTCAGCGGCCTGCGCAACACGGGCGCGTGGCCGGAGGTCGAAACCCGCCTCGCTGAGTTGGAGACGCGGGCGCGGGAGGGAATCCTGCAACCACTGAGCGAGCAGGACCCCAGACTCGCCTCGTGGCAACGGGCGTACCGGGCCTTCGGGACCAACCCGCGCCGTCAACGCCCCAGCGTCGACGCCCTCTGCCGCCGAATCGCCAAGAAGGGCCGGCTGCCACGCATCAATCCGGCCGTCGACGCCTACAACGCCGTCTCGGTCCGGCACGGCGTTCCCGCGGGTGCCTTCGACCTGGAACCGCTCGGCCCGTGCGTCACGCTCCGCAAGGCCGTGGCGGGGGACAAGTTCGTCCCCCTCGGCTCCCCCGAGGAGGTCGAGGAACCTTCCCCGGGAGAGGTCGTCTACGCCGACTCGGAAAGAGTCCTGACGCGCCACTGGAACCACCGCGACGCCCACCCCACCCGGGTGGACGAGAGCACGGAGTCCGCAGTGTTCATGCTGGAACGGGCCGACTCCTCCGTGCCGTCCTCCGCACTGCGGGAGGCCGTCGAGGAGCTGTGCGAACTCCTCGAACCGCACTGTTCGACCGTGGGCGAGCACGTCCTGAACGCACACGAACGCGACCTGGTTATCGAACGCGACACATGACTGTCCTGTTGAGCGGATTCGCGCTCGGTCTGGCACTGATCTTGCCCATCGGCGCCCAGAACGTCTTCGTGATCAACCAGGCCATCGCCGTGGGCGTCCCTCGGGTGTTCGTCGCGGTGGTGGCGGCGGGTGTCTGCGACACGATCCTGATACTCGCCGGCGCGTTCGGGGCCTCCACCCTGCTCGAAACGATCCCGGGACTGCGACCGGTCCTGCTGGTCGGCGGGTCGGTCTTCCTGGTGTTCCTGGCCGTCCAGTCGTTCCGGGCGCGGGAGTCGGAACTCCAGGACGTGGGTTCGCCGGTGAGCTCGGTGGGGGCCGTGGCCACGAAGACCGCGACGGTCTCGCTGCTGAACCCGCACGCCATCCTGGACACCGTGGGGGTGTTGGGCGCGGCGATCGCGGCCCAGGCAGCCGCGGAGCGCCCCCTGTTCGCCCTGGGCACGGTGAGTGCCTCGTGGGTGTGGTTCTGCGTGCTCGCCGTGGCGGGCGCGGCGGTGCGTCACGCGCTGACCCCCGGGCGGCGGGTGTGGGTGGAACGCGTGTCCGGGATGATCCTGCTGGCCTTCGCGGTCTTCCTGTTCTCGGAGTTCCTCACCGCCGTGCGGTAGGGAGACGCGAGCCCCGTCCGAAGCGGACCCGCGCCTGTCGTGTTCTCCACCGTTCGGGGAGCGTGCCGAGGGGGTCCCGTGGAGGCCGTGGGACGGCGCGGCCACGCCACCCGCGGTGGTGCTACCCGTCGAGCAGTCCCAGCCCGGTCAGCGCGGTACGCACCTGCGCCGTTTCCTCGGCGTCGGCCTCCACCAAAGGCAGCCGGGGGCGCCCGACCGGGTGGCCCAGCAGGTTCAGCGCCGCCTTCACCGGGATCGGGTTGGTGGTGGCCGCGAGCGCGGCGTAGAGGGGACGCAGCTCCTCGTCCAGCTCACCGCGGCGGGCCGGTTCCTCCACCATGCGCCGCATCCACGGGCCGACAAGGTGACTGGCGACCAGGATGCCGCCGCATCCGCCCATGTCGAGCGTGGCCGCGAAGACGTCGTCGTTGCCGGCGTACACGCCGAGACCGTCCACCGGGGCGAGGTTCGCGTTGTTGGCCTGTTTGACGTAGTCGACCCGTTCGATCTGGGCCAGTTCGGCCAGCATCTCGTTGGTCAGGTCGTAGCCGGTGCGCTTCGGCACGTTGTACAGCACCACCGGCCTGTCGGTGGCTCGGGAGATCTCGGAGTAGTGCCGGATCAGCCCTCTGCGGTTTGGCCGGTTGTAGTAGGGGTTCACCGACAGCACCGCGTCGGCGCCGAGTTCGGTGGCGCGTTCGGTCATGGCGCAGGCCTGCCTGGTGTTGTTCGAGCCCGTGGAGGCGATCACCGTGGACCCCGGTGGGCGTTCGGCACAGGCCAGCTCGATCAGCCGCAGGTGTTCCTCGTTGCTCAGGGTCGGGGACTCGCCCGTGGTCGCGCACACGACGACGCCGTCCGACCCCTGCTCGACCACGTGGTGGTGCAGTGCCGTGAACGCCGACTCGTCGACGGAGGCGTCAGCTCCGAAGGGGGTGACCATCGCGGTCAGGATCGCTCCGAGGGCGGTGTCCGACATGGTGCTTCCCTTCGGCGCTCCGGCGGCGTGTTCGGGCACAAGCCTGGGCCAGCAGGCTCCCGGAGGCAAGCGTGACCTTCCGGCGATTCCGCAAGGCCCCGGCACGAGGATCCGGGAGGCTCCGGTGTTCCGGCGACCGGGGGGAGGACCGCCCCGTCGCGGGCTCACCCCACCGGTGTCCGGGTGGTGTGCTCGTGGCCGTCCGGTGTTCCGGTGGTGTCCGCCGGGGTGTCGCTGCCGGAGTCCGCGGCGAACTCCAGGAAGCGCGAGAGTTTCCCCTGGTGGGTGAGGTGGAGTTCGTGCATGGCCCGGGTGCAGGCGATGTAGAGCATGCACCTGTCCATCTCGCCGGAGTAGTTCGTCTCGTCGACGTGCGGGACGATCACGGTGTCGAACTCCAGCCCCTTGGCGATGTGCGCCGAGGTGATGACGATACCGCTCGCGAACGCCGTGCTGTCGTAGTCGAGCAGGGTCAGCTCCACACCGGCCTCCGCGAGGGCGCGGTGGAGCTTTTCCGCCTGGGGAAGGGTCTTGCAGACGATGCCGAGGGAACGGTACTCGCTGTCGGCGTGTCGTGCGATGACGTCCAGGACGCGTGTCAGCTCGTGCTTCTCGTCCGCACAGGCGAGAACCCGAGGGGGAGGTCCGTGGCGTTCGATCGGGACGAGCCTGTCGTTGCGGGAGATGTTCTGGGCGAACTCGGTGATCTCGGTCGTGGAGCGGTAGCTCTTGCACAGTTCCAGGCAGTCGGCCTCCGGGAAGATGCTGTGGATGGTCGACAGCGAGGAGGAGCTGAACGGATTGACCGACTGGTTGGAGTCGCCCAGGATCGTCATGGTGCAGGAGAACAGCTCGCGCAGCACCGCGTACTGCACGGGGATGTAGTCCTGCATCTCGTCGACCAGGAGATGACGGATGTGGCCGTACCTCTCCTGCCGGGCCGTTCTGATCATGGTGTAGATCAGGGGGAAGACGTCGGCGTACTCGATCTTCTTCCGGCCGAGGGGCTTGAACATCCTCCGCCGTTCCGGATCCCGGTAGAACGCCTTGTACAGCGCGAAGGCGTCCTTGTGGGGGAACATGGCGCGAACCTGCCTGCGGACGGAGGAGGCGTCGCCGGAGGTCCACTTGCCCCCTCTGTCGCGCACCCGCTGCTTGAGCAGGTAGACGGCGCGGTTGGCCAGGTGGTCGAGGCGGTCGAAGAGGGGCAGGTTCCGCGCCTCGGCGAAGGTGTCCGCGACCCATTCGGCCGAGAGGCGGTTGTACTTCTGCTTGATCTCCTGAGGGGTGAACTCCTCGTCCGCGCGTGAGGCGATCCACTCGTCGAGGCGGGTGACGAACTCGGGGGTGGCCTTGTAGCGCATGCGTTCGGCAGCGGCCTCGTCGACGTGGTCGATCAGCGTGACCACCTGCTCGCTGAACGTTTCGTAGTCGGTGACCTTGGCCAGGAACGAGCGGGCGATCCTGTCGACGTCGATCTCGGAGACCTGTTCCTCACCCAGTTCGGGGAGCACGTCGGCGATGTAGTCGCCGAACACCCGGTTGGGGGAGAGGATCATGACGTTGTCGGAGGAGAGGGTGTCCTTGAAGCGGTAGAGCAGGAACGCGATCCGGTGCAGGGCGATCGAGGTCTTGCCGGAACCGGCCACACCCTGCAGGATCAGCACCCGCGCCGTCTCGTTGCGGATCACGGCGTTCTGTTCCCGCTGGATGGTCGCCACGATGTTCTTCATCCGGTCGTCGGCGGACTGGCTCAGCTCCCGCTGCAAGACGTCGTCGCCGATGTTCAACGAGCTTTCGAGCATGTACTCTAGGCGCCCGTCGCGGATCCTGTACTGGCGTTTGCCCGTGATCTCGCCGTGGACGGTGCCCTCGGGGGACTCGTGGTGCGCCTGCCCCGACTCGAAGTCGTAGAAGAGGCTGGACACCGGTGCCCGCCAGTCGTGGATCAGGATCTCCTGGGTCTCGGGGTCCGAGAAGTTGTGCACGCCGATGTAGTGCGCGCCGGATCCCGCCTCACCTCTCGGGTGGAAGTCGACCCGGCCGAAGTAGGGGTTCTGTAACAGTCGTTCGACGCGTTGCCGCCTCCGCACCGTGTGCTCGCCCTGGGCCACGGACATGTCCACGTCGACGCGGAACTTGGCCTTCTCGGAGCTGTCCATGTCCCGCCAGTGCTCCCACAGGTGTTTCTTCTGGGCTTCGATGAAGCTGGCGGACTTCTCGACGGAGTCGGTGAGGCGCTCCAGTTCCGCGTTCAGCAGTCGCATCGTCTCGGCCAGATGCCGGTGCTCGTGCTCTTCCTCCGTGGTCCTCGTCTGCGTCACTGTTCGCTCCGTGGGGAGAAATCTACCGTTACGTCAGGGTAGAGCAGTCGGTCGGAGCCGCTGGTGACCGGTGCGTGGCCCACGGCTGACGGCCGGGAGTCTTCGCCCTCGACGTGCTCGTGGGTGATTCGTCGTACAGGTTCGGTGTGCCGTACCGTTTTCCGGAAATACCCAAGGGGGTATTCTGGTTCTATCTGGCAGAAGGGAGATGGTGATCATGG
Source organism: Actinopolyspora mortivallis (assembly GCF_003001495.1). Taxonomy (GTDB): domain Bacteria; phylum Actinomycetota; class Actinomycetes; order Mycobacteriales; family Pseudonocardiaceae; genus Actinopolyspora; species Actinopolyspora mortivallis_A. Next base: position 40,524 of record NZ_PVSR01000002.1, on the reverse strand, counting down.
AGATGAGGCCGGAGCTGGTGGGCGACGCGCTGTCGCGGTTGCGGCGGGCTCAGGGGCAGTTGAGCGGCGTGATCGAGGCTGTGGAGGAAGGGCGCGACTGTGCCGAGGTGTTGACCCAGCTGGCTGCTGTTTCCCGTGCTTTGGACCGTGCCGGATTCAAGATCGTAGCCAGCGGGATGAGGTACTGCCAGCAGGCCCGCGAGGACGGTGAGGAACCGCCGATGACCGAGCAGGAGTTGGAGCGGCTGTTCCTCGCGCTCGCGTGACTCTCGGGCCGGTTCTTGCCGGAGGGTGATGTGTGACTGGCATATACCCCCTGGGGTATAAAGGAGTTGTCTGCGAAGGCGGTGGCCTCCGGATGCGGTTGCCGGGAGGGCGGAAGTTCCTTGGAAGCGCCGTAGGTCTCCGAGGTGTGAGCGGGTTCGACAGGGGAAACGCTGACGTGGAACGGCCTCGGCGGCGAATCTGAAACAGAGGTGAACGACCATGACGACAGGGAATGCGACGGAGCAGGAGCAGCGGCCGAGTGGTGACCTCGCGGTCGAGGTGATCGAGACCTCCTCGTTGGGCGACCGCAGCTACCTGGCCACCGACGGCGGGGTGGCCGTGGTGGTCGACCCGCAGCGGGACGTGGACCGGATGATCGCGGCCGCCGGGAGGCTGGGCGTGCGCATCGTCCTGGTGCTGGACACGCACGTGCACAACGACTACGTCTCCGGTGGACTGGAGCTGGCTCGGTTGACCGGTGCCGAGTACGGCCTGGCCGCCGCCGACGAGGTGCCGTTCGAGCACCGCCCGCTCTCCGACGGGGAGGTGGTGGAGCTCTCGCCGTTGATGCGGGTACGCGCGGTGGCCACCCCGGGACACACCTTCCACCACCTGTCCTACGTCCTGGAGGGGGAGTCCGGGCCGGTGGGTGTGTTCACCGGGGGGTCGTTGCTGTTCGGCACGACCGGCCGCACCGACCTGCTGGGCGAACAGCACAGCCGACAGCTGGCCAGCCACCAGCACGCCTCCGTACGGAAACTGGTGGAGCTCCTGCCCGACGGGGCACGGGTCTGGCCCACCCACGGTTTCGGCAGTTTCTGTTCGGCGGCCCCGGTCTCGGGCGACTCGGCCACGGTCGGGGAGCAGAAGCGGATCAATCCGGCGTTGACCCTGGCCGAGCGTGACTTCGTCGAGCAGACCCTGGCGGGGCTGGACGTCTACCCGGCGTACTACGCGCACATGGGCGTGCGCAACACCGCCGGCCCGGAGCCGATCGACCTGCGCGAACCGGCCAGGGCCGACCCCGAGGAGCTGCGGAGGCGTCTGGAGCACGGGGAGTGGGTGGTCGACCTGCGCTCCCGCAGGGCCTATGTGCTCTCCCACCTGGCCGGCACGGTCAGTCTCGGACTCGACGGACCGATGGTGACCTGGCTGGGATGGATGATCGACTGGGGAGCTCCCCTCACGCTGTTGGGTGAGTCCCGGGAGCAGGTCGGTGAGGCCCAGCGTGAGCTGAGCAGGATCGGCATCGACACGTTCGCCGCTGCGGCCGTGGGAAGTCCGGAGGAGCTGGCCGCCGACGTCGAGCAGGTGCGCGACACCCCGACCGCGACCTTCGCCGAGCTGGCCACGGCCCTGGCCGACGACCTCGACGGGCGGCCCGGCCCGGAGGTCGTGCTGGACGTGCGTACCAACAACGAGTTCGCCGCCTCCCACGTCACCGGGGCGGTGCACATTCCGCTCTACGAACTTCCCCGGCGTATTGACGAGATCCCGTCCGGGGCGGTGTGGGTGCACTGCGGCAGTGGCTATCGCGCGGCAGCGGCGGCTTCCTTGCTGGAATCGGCCGGGCGCGCGGTCGTGCTCGTCGACGACCTGTTCGGCAACGCCGCCGAGGCCGGTGTTCCGCTGACCGAAGCGAGCTGACCCCACAACCCGTAAACGACCACGGAGGTATCGCAAGAATGCCACGGACATTGCCCAAGAACGTCGACATCGCCCAGCTCCGTGAATTGCGCGGGATCGAACCGCGGATTCGGCTGATCGACGTGCGCGCCCCCGGGGAGTTCGCGTCCTCGCACATCCCGGGGTCCTACAACGTCCCCCTGGATCTGCTTCGGGAGTACCGCGAGGAGCTCACCGTTCAGCACGGCGATCCGGTGGTGCTCGTGTGCTCCTCGGGTGGCCGTGCCGAGCAGGCCCGCACCCTGCTGGAGAACGTCGGGCTGGACCGGATCAGCGTGCTGCGGGGCGGTATCACAGGTTGGGAGCAGCAGGGAGGTGAACTCGACCAGGGGCGCGGCACCTGGGACATGGAGCGGCAGGTGCGGCTGGTCGCCGGCCTGTTCGTACTCACCGGTGTGGTGGCCAGCCTCGCCTACGAACCGCTGAAGTGGATCGCGGGATTCGTCGGCGCGGGCCTGGTCTTCGCCGCTGTGAGCAACACCTGCGCCATGTCGCACGTGCTCGGTCTGCTGCCCCACAACCGCACCTCCGGCGCCGAAGGTCGAGCCCTGCTGGGGGGCCTCACCGGCGGAACGGACGCTGGAGCTCGGGGCTGAGGATCTGGCCTCGCGAGCGCACGTGCACGGCGTCGACGGCGGCGGTCGATGAGACCGTCACCGGGATAGGTGGTTTCGTTGTTGTTGGCAGCGGTGTTCGGCGTCGTGATCGGGTTGGCGCTGGGACTGCTGGGTGCTGGTGGTTCGATCCTCGCCGTTCCGGCGCTGGTCTACGGTGTCGGTCAGCCCTTGCAGACGGCGATCCCCACCTCGTTGGCCGTGGTCGCGCTCTCCTCACTGGGTGCTCTACTGCCGCGTGATCGGCGCGCTGTGGTGCGGTGGGCGGTCGCGCTGGTCTTCGGCGCGGCCGGGATCCCGGCCGCCTTCGGTGGTGCCGTGCTGGGCAAGCTCGTTCCTCAGCGCTGGTTGCTGCTGGCCTTCGCCGCGCTCATGCTCGTCGTCGCGGTGCGCATGTTGCGTGGCGGAGAAAACCACAGCGGTGCTTGCCGTACCCAGCAGGGAGGGATCAACTGGCGCACCTGTCTGCCCAAGTCCGTACTCGCCGGTGCCTCCGTCGGTGTGCTCACCGGGCTGTTCGGAGTCGGTGGCGGCTTCGTCATCGTCCCCGCTCTGACCCTGCTACTGGGTTTGGAAGCCCAACAGGCGGTCGCGACTTCGCTGGTGGTCGTCCTGATCAATTCGGTGGCGGGGTTCGCCGCGCACGCTGGCTCGGCCGGCAGCATCGATTACCGGGTGCTGCTGCTGTTCGCCGGCGCGGCACTGGTGGTCTCGGTTGTGGCGGCGCGGTGGGCCACGAGGCTGGACCCGGCCACCGTGCGCCGCTGGTTCTCGTTCGTCGTTCTCGGCGTCGCGGCCTTCGTGTCCGTGACCGCCCTCCTCGAACCCGCAGCACTGGGGTGACGTCGCCACGATGGCTTTCGAGTTCCGGGGAAAAGCGGGGAGAAGAGCGACCGTGTGTCGTCGTGATGTATGTCGCAGGTGTGGCAAGTCGACTTACACGGGGTTGGGTCGACACCTGGAGCAGGTGCTGGCAGGAGTGTCCGAATCCGAGTGATGTACCTGCGTACCGCGTGTGGTTGGCTTCCTTCGGAAGCTGCTCGCTTGCCGCTGACCGGCGTGCAAAGACAGTGGGGACACGTGTTCGGGTTGTTCCGGCCGGGTGAAAAGGAGTTGCCGGGGCTCTTTCGGGGTGCGCACACTCTTTCCCGTGGAGACGACGGTGCGGGTCGACGAGAACTGTCGGCTGTGGGTGCAGTCCCGGGGCGACGAACACGCCGTTCCGGTGTTGCTGGTCATGGGGGCGAACACGAGCGGGTTGGGCTGGCCCGAACGCTTCGTGGACGAGCTCGCCGAGCGGTACCGGGTCGTCCGTTACGACCACCGCGACACCGGGCGTTCCAGCCGGGTGTTCGACGAGCACCCCTACGCGATCCGGGATCTGGCCACCGACGCGGTGGCGGTGCTGGACGCGCTGGACATCGAGCGGGCGCACGTGGTCGGGATGTCCATGGGCGGGGTGCTGGTGCAGTTGTTGCTGCTCGACCACCCGCATCGACTCCGCAGCGCCACGCTCTTCGGCAGCGCCGCGCTGGGAGCCCAGCTCGCCGGAGGCTCGGAGGAGGGGGACGGACTTCCCGGTGTGGATCCCCGACTGCTGGCCATGTGGGAGCGGATCTTCGAGCAGCGGTCTCCGGAGGAGGAACTCGCCTGGCGGGTGGAGCACTGGCGGCTGCTCAACGGCGACGTGCTGGAGTTCGACCCGGACTGGTTCCGCGAGCTCGAACGGCGGATCATGGCTCACTCCGGTACCCACCGCGAGAGCTGGGCCCATGCCTCGGCGGATACCGGTGGGCTGGATCGCGGTGACGAGCTGATCGGAGTCACCACCCCCACCCTGGTGATCGAGGCCCCCGAGGACCCGGTCGCTCCGCCGCCGCACGCCGAGTACCTGGCCAGAGCCCTCGGTGGGGCCAAGCGCGTCGAGATCCCCGGGATGGGGCACGCGTTGGGCGAGCCGGTGCTCGGGCCGCTGGTTTCCACCATCCGGCGGCACGTGGAGGAGGTGGAGGCCGAGCGGCGGGGCTGATCCGCGCGCCGCTCGGGACGGGGCCGGGGAAAGTCTACCCCTTAACTGGTGTTCAGCGCCTCCTGCAGTGTTCGGTTCAGGTCTGTCGAGGGCTCTATGCCGAAGTCCTTGATCATGCAGGTGCGGACGCTGCGGAACAGGTCGGCGGCTTCGACTTTGCGGCCCTGTCGCCCGAGGGCCGTGATGAGCTGCTCGACGAATCGCTCGCGGTGCGGGTATCGGATGGTCAGTTCCCGCAGTTTCACGATGACGTACTCGTCGTGCCCGCATTCGAGATGGAGGTCGACGTACTTTTCCAGGTCGAGGACGTAGCGTTCCTCGATCTGCAGGGCGTGGGCACGCAGCCGTTGACTCAGCTCGCTGACTCCCGCCAGGGCGGGGCCCCGCCAGAGGTCGAAGGCGCGGTCCATCAGTTCGATCGCCTCTTCTGGATTCGAACGCCCGATCTGGTGAGCCTTCGTCAACAGTGAGTTGGCCACGTCGAGATCGAGCTCCTCCTTGTCCAGGTGGATGGAGTAGCCGGTCCGGTTGGTGGCGATGAGTTGGTACCCTGAGCGGTTCGTGCCCACTCGTTCCAGGTCACGCCGCAGCCGTGCCACGTGTGCTTCCAGCGCGTTGACATAACAGCTCGGCACTCTTTCCGGCCACAGTTCGTTGGCCAGCTGTTCGTGCGGTACGGTCTGGCCTCGGTTCACCAGCAGCAGCGCCAACAGCGTCCTGCGGAGCGTCCCGGGCACCTCGAAGCTCGCGCCCGAGGCGTCACAGAGGTACACCCCACCGAGAATGCGGAAGTGGATCACAGTACTCCCCCGTTCGGACTAATGAAGTCGGGACCACGAACCGTCGACAACCAGCTGTCGGTAGTTGGCCTGTAAGAATGCATGTCTTTCCACGTGTAAATGTCTTCGGAGCAAGAATTTTGCTGCATTGCCTTCCTTTCTGTTCGGCCGGTGAGTATTGGAGGATCGTCGAACTCGTCCCGAGGGCTCGTGAGGATTCTCCTGTCTCAAGAATACGTGATCCTTTGTTTTCTGAGTGAAAAATCATGAGCACGTCCACTGGTGGGTGTGATTCTCCTTTTGTCAAGGAGCGTCAAACATGAATATCTTCGCTTTCGGTTCGCCACCACTGTCGCGCTTGGAGAGTTCCCGGGTGCTCGGCGACGACGGTGTCGAGACCGTACGGCCGTGGGCGGACTCCCGTGTACGGGGGGAGGCACGGCCGATCCCGGTTCGTTCGGCGGATCGTGGCCTGCCGTACACACCGTCCGGTGTCCTCGGGGCCGAGTTACTGTATCGATTATACGGTTTCGCGCTGTTCACGGGCGAGCAGACGGCCCTGGATCTCGCCCAGAGGAACGTGTCCGTCGTGCAGCATCCTGTTGGCGAGCACGTACGTCGCGTTGCCTTCCGAAAGGCCGCGGCAGAGGTGGGTCACCGACCCGGCGCCGCCGGAGGCGATGACGGCAACACCCGTCCTCTCGGCCAACAGTCGGGTGAGGGCGTGGTCGTATCCCAGACCGGTGCCTTCACGGTCGACGCTGTTGGCCAGGATCATTCGGATCCCCAGCTCCACCAGATAGCGTCCGAACTCGGAAACCTCACGTCCGGTCGCCACCCGTCCGCCGTGGATATAGGCCTTCTTGCCCGTTATTTCGGTCCGTGAGTTGATGACGCCCATCATGTGGTTCTCCCCGACGGCCTTGGCCGTGTCGACGACGAGGTCGACGGATTCGACCACCCCGGTGCTGACCGAGATCGCCCGTGCTCCTTCTCCCACCAGTCGCGCCGCATCGGACGGGCTCCGCAGCCTTCCGTTGGCCATGGACACGAGCGCCTCGACGTTCCACTCGCGCAGTGTCCGCACCGTCGGAATGATGGAGTCGACGTTGCTCCAGTCGTCGGAGACGTCGAAGAACACCCGTCGGATCCCGATGTCGGCGTAGGCGCGAACGATTTCCGTGGGGTCCCACGGGTCGTTGAGTCCGGGGATCCGCGCCGGGGTCGTCGCCCTGCCGTTCTCGATGTCGACGCACGGAATCAGGAAGTCGGTCAGCTTGACGATGTCGTTCATGAGAATCACCTTCTCTACGGAAGAACCGGTCCGTGAGGGGTGTGCTCGTACACGGTCACTCGGGCGGATCCGATCACTTCGTTGTTGTCACTCCCGGTCGTGGAGTGATTCCGTTCACGAGGTATCAACCCGCGATGACACCGTGGTGACAATCCGCTGACACGTGGTTCCTGTCGGAGTCGGTGCTGGTTTCTGCCGTCGCGGGTCAGCACATTGTCAGCGCGCTGTCAGCAGAGCCTGCTAGGTTCCGAGGAATTGTTGGTCGCGACGGAACGCACCACGCGGATCCCGCGCGGGGTCCGGTCAACGGTTCGGAGGTTGATGGCGTGCGCGTGGTGGTGTTCCGTCGACACGGCCCGGCGGAGGACGTGCTCGAGGTCGTCGACGTGCCCGTGCCCGTGCTCGGTCCGCGGCAGGTGCGGATCCGACTGCGAGCCCGCCCTGTCGGCCCGGAGGACCTGCGTTACGTCGCGGGAACGCACCGACGTCCGGTCGAGATGTTTCCCGCCGTGCCGGGGTTCGGGGGGTGCGGGTTCGTCGACGCCGTGCGGGAGGAGGTCGCGCTGCGGTGCGGCACGCGGGTCGCGACCCCGGTGACGGGTACCTGGCAGGAGTACGTGGCCGTCGACGTCGCGGACCTGGTCGTGCTGACGGGCTCGGTGCCGGACTCGGTGGGCTGCCGCGTCGGAACCGGACTCGACCCGCTCTCCGCCTCGCCATCCTGGGAGGGTGAGGGGAGATCCCGACGGATCGGACGTGGTGTCGTCACGGAGTTCGACCTCTCGAACGTCCGGGAAGCCGTGCGCAGGGTGCGCCGGGGCAGTGGCGACGACCTCGTGCTGACGGGATGACACGTGCGGCGAGCACGTGAGCGCGTTGTGTCGGTGTTTTCCCCTTCCGGTCGAATTCTGCTCAGCCTTTTCCCTCGTCCGTCCGAATCGGACTGATTTCGTGCTCGGTGTCGAATGCGCTTTACGTGTTCGCACGGTCACTCGTGTAGGATGTGGGTCCTGTTGCGGAGAACACGTTCGCTCGTGGCGTGCGGTTGTTGACCTTCTTGTGCAACAGCGGTGACGGAAAAGTTGTCCTCTTTTTTTCGATGGTAGACGTTCCGTCGAAAAAGTGATGATCCACACTTTCTTTTCTTCTCGTCGGGAACGAAATGATTACGAACCCGATTCTCGACTTTCCTTTTCCGTCGGAAATGTGGATAGGTTTCTGCGGGCGTTTCGCGGGGTGGGAGCGTGGCTGTCCGCCTGGGCGGAACGCGTCGACCGTGCAGTTCGGACGCGCGGACAGTGACGACAGGAACCGAGCGGGAAATCCCCGGCGGTCTCCGGCCGGTCTGCCGAGCGTCCGGTCCCCGCGCCGTGCCCCAGCGGGTGCCGCGCGGGCGTCCCGTGGTTGGTGAGGAACGTCGATGACCCAGGACGAGCCGGACGGCCGTAGCTCGCTGTCGGCCCGGATCGGAGTGCTGCTGTTGGCCACGGCGGTGCTCACCGGTCTGGTGAACGTGCCGCCGTGGCTGCCCTCGGCCGCGGCCGAGGGCGAGATCCCTCAGCAGGAGCAGGGCACGGCCGCGGGCAGGTCCCATCGGGTGCCCGGTGAGGCCACCACCGAGTCCGACCCCGGTGGTCAGTCCCACAACGCCCCGCCCGCCGAGGGGCTGCCCTCGGAGGAACGCCCCCCGGCCCCGGAGCTCGAGCAGCAGCTTCCGGAGAGAACCCAGGTGCGGGTGGGGCGGCCGCCGTCCGCCTCGACCGAGGGGTTCGACCCGGAGACCAGCCGCGAGCTCAGAAGCCAGCGTTCCGCGAAGACCCAGACCTTCGCCAACGCCGACGGCACCAGAACACTGCGCGTCTACCAGAGCCGGAAGTTCGCCGAAACCTCCGACGGGGAACTGCGGCCGGTCGACCTGAGCCTGGAACGCGACGGGGACACCTGGCGCACCCGTAACGACTCGCAGACCACGATCTTCGCCGAGGCCGCCGACTCCTCCGAGATCGCTTCGCTGGGAATGCCCGACGGAACGACGCTGGGTTTCGGGGTTTCCCGGGCGGCGGAGGTGACCGCCGAGGTCTCGGACAACGCGGCCACCTACCCGGCGATCCGGCCCGAGTCCGACCTGGAACTGCGGGCCACACCGGTGGGGATCAAGGAGACCCTCGTGCTGCACTCGGCCGAGGCCCCCACCACCTGGGAGTTCCCCATGAACATCGGGGGACTGACTCCCCGGCTGCACGAGGGCGCGGTGCTGCTGGAGGATTCCTCCGGCGAGGTGCGCCACGTCATCCCGCCCGGCTACATGGTGGACTCCGACGTGCACCCCAGATCGGGGGAAGGCACCCGTTCCGACGGGGTGACCTACGAGCTCGCCGGAACCTCCGAGCAGCCGGTGCTGCGGGTCAGTCTGGACGAGCAGTGGCTGTCCGCACCGGAACGGGTCTTTCCGGTGAAGGTGGACCCGAGCGTGGTCGGCAAGGACGCCGACGGCACCACCTATGTCCAGTCGCCGTACACCAGCGACTACTCGGGTGAGCCGAACCTCAGCGTCGGCACCTACAACGGCGGGACCAACAAGGCTGCCGCCTTCCTGAAGTTCGACTCGGTCAGTTCCGAACTGGCGGGCAACTACGTCCTCGGCGCGCGGCTGCGGATGTTCGAGACCTGGTCGTACTCCTGCGACCCCAGACCGGTGACCGTGCATCCGATCACCGAACCCTGGTCGGTCAGCGGCAACAAGAGCTACCCCGGCCCGGCGGTCGGCGGGGAGATCGCCCGCAAGAGCTTCGCCTACGGCTACAACGACAGCTGCGGGTCACAGTGGGTGGACATCCCGCTGGGTGATGCGGGCCGGAAGCTGGTGCACGGCTGGACCCACGGCCAAGCCAACCACGGTCTCGCGGTCAAGGCCTCGGAGACCGACTCCCGGGGCTGGAAGAAGTTCGCCAGCGCCGCCTCGGCGAACCCGCCCTACCTGGAGATCACCTACACCCCCTACTGGGCCGAGTACGAGCTCGGCAGCATGAGCCCGGTGGTCACCACCACCGACGACGGTGCCATGCGGGTCACGGTGACCAACCGGGGCCGGGACACCTGGACACCGGACAACAGCTACAAACTCGGCTACCGCCTCTGGGACGGACAGGGCAACGAGCTCCCCGCCGGCTCCACCACGTGGACGGAGCTGCCGAGGAAGGTCGCTCCGGGTCAGAGCGCGACCTTCGAGGCGCGGATCAAGAGTCTGCCGCCGGGCGACTACACGCTGCGCTGGGACATGGACCACTACGGCACCACCCGGTTCTCCTGGGACGGGGTGCCGATGTCGGCACCGGTGAGGTTCACCGTGCCCAACCAGCCGCCGGTGGTGGACTCGATGTCGCCGCCGAGCGACTACAACGCGGCGGTGCTCACCCCCACCCTCGCCCTGAGCGGACACGACCAGGACGAGCACCCCGGGGACGGGCTCCGCTACCGTTTCAAGGTCTGCTCGGGACCCGGCCAGGGCTCGGGTGAGGACTGCTTCGGGTCCGGCTGGCAGGACTCGCCGGTGTGGTCGGTCCCGGAGGGCGAACTCACCTGGGGCGAGAACTACGTCTGGTACGGCCGCGTCGGCGACGGAGAGGTCAACAGCCCGTGGACCCAGGGCTCCTACCTGTCCACGCGGGTCGCCCAACCCCCCGTGACCAGCCATCTGTCCACCGGAGACGAGGTCGGCGGCAATGTGGACCCCGGGGTGGGCAACTTCGCCCAGGTCGAGACGGACGCGGAGGTGGCCGCCGTCGGCCCCGAGCTGGCGGTGAGGCGCTCCTACAACAGCCTCGACCCCCGAGGGGAACTCACCTTCGGGGCGGGCTGGTCCACGCGGTGGGACGCGCAGGTCGTTCCGGACGAGGACGGTTCCGGCAGCGTGGTGGTGACCTTCCCCTCGGGACAGCAGGCCCGGTACGGGCTGAAACCGGGCGGAGGCTACGCCACCCCGGCCGGACGCACGGCCACCCTGGTGCGCACCGACACCGACGGCTGGACGCTGCGCACCAAGAACGGTTTCCGCTACGAGTTCGACGCCGGCGGCCGACTCACCGGCGTGGTGGACGCGGCCGGACGGCAGCAGCGGCTGTCCTACACCTCCGGGCGGCTGAGCGAGGTCACCGACGTCACCTCGGGGCGCTCACTGAGGTTCACCTGGTCCGACGGGCACGTCACCGAGGTCACCACCGCTCCGGAACCCGAGCTGACCTGGTACTACCACTACGACGGTGACCGGCTCACCAGGGTGTGCGACCCGACGGGAGCCTGCGACAACTACACCTACACCGAGAGTTCGCACTACCGCGCGGTCACCCTGGACGCCAACCCGCGGGCCTACTGGCGGCTGTCCGAACAGTCCGGCGACGCCGTGCACAGCGAGGTGCCGGGCCACTGGGCCTCCAAGGAGGCGACCTCGGTCGACCTGACCCGGGGCCGTCCCGGCCCGGTGTCCGGCGCTTCGACCACCGCCTCCGGCTTCAACGGCAGCTCCAGCCACGTGCGGCTGCCGGACGACCTGGTCCGCAACTCGCAGTACCTGGCGGTCGAGCTGTGGTTCAGAACCAGCGGTTCCGACGGTGAGATGCTGTTCTCCACCGGCTACGACCGGCCCGGGGCCTCGGATCCCTCCGACGGGGCGATGCCGGTGCTGTACGTGGGCACCGACGGCAAGCTCTACGGGCACTTCTGGAACGGCAAGGTCGACGGCATCGCCAGCTCGGAGGCGGTCAACGACGGCCAGTGGCACCACGTGGTGCTGTCCGGCGCCCGGGACACGCAGACGCTGTACCTGGACGGTGCCGAGGTCGGCACCCAGAGCGGCCGGATCGCCAACATCGACCCGTACAACCAGGTCGGGGCCGGGTGGTTCAACGGGCGGGGCTGGCCCGCCGCTCCCTCCTCCACCTGGGACTACTTCGACGGCGACATCGCCGAGGTGGCGCTGTACCACCACCCGGTCGGCAGCAAGGTCGTGGCCGAGCACCACGCGGCACGCGCGGCCACCGACCAGCTGACCTCCATCCGCCGTCCGGGAGGCAGTTACGCGGCGGAGGTCTCCTACGACCCGGCCACCGCGCGGGTGACGGAGTACACCGACTCGGACGGGGGGACGTGGCAGGTGTCGAGCCCCACCTCCGAGGGAGACGGTTTCCGCTACGGGGAGACGGTCACCGACTCCCGCCCCGACGCGTTCTGGCGGCTGGACGAGTCCGAGGGGGCCGTGGCGGGCAGCGATCCCGCTCTGCGCCGCGCCGAGTACCACGCGACACGGCGCACGGCCGGGCCGTTCCCGGACAGCGGGGCCCGCTCCTTCGACGGCACGAGCAGCTACGTCCGGCTGCCGGACAACACGCTCACCGGCAGAAAGCGGCTGTCGGTGGAGATGTGGTTCCGCACCTCCAGCCAGGACGGTGGTGTGCTGTTCTCCACCGGAAACAACCGTCCCGGTGACGAGAACCCCTCCGGTGGGGCGATGCCGGTGCTGTACGTGGGCACCGACGGCAAACTGCACGGCCACTTCTGGAACAACGAGACCTCGGGGGCGGTGTCCTCGGCAGCGGTCAACGACGGCCAGTGGCACCACGTGCTGCTGTCCGGCAGCAGGAACACGCAGACGCTGTACCTGGACGGCAGCGCCGTCGACACGCTGAGCGGCGGGATCCGCAACATCGACCCGTACGGCTATGTCGGCACCGGACTGCTGAACGGCCTGGACTGGCCCGCCGCGCCCAGCGGTACCTGGGGCTACTTCGAGGGGGAGATCAGCAGGGTCGCCCTCTATCCCTACGGTGTCTCGGGCTCCGACGCGCGGCAGCACCACGAGGCCGGAAACGCCGCCGAGTACCGTTCCGCGCTGCGTGAGGAGAACGTCCACACGCTGTGGACCTTCGACGACCCGGCGGAGAGTACCCACGCCGACTCGGCGCACGCGCTGAGCGAGGCCTCCTACCACGGGGTCACCCGGAACGTGGAGCCGCCGATGCGCGGTTCTTCGGCCGGTGGGTTCGACGGAACCTCCTCCTACGTGCGACTGCCGAACAGCCAGGCCCGGGGACGCACTCGCCTGGCCGTGGAGATGTGGTTCCGCACCTCCAGCTCGGAGGGCGGGGTGCTCTACGCCACGGGCAACGACGTGCCCGGTGACGAGAACCCCTCCGGTGGGGCGATGCCGGTGCTGTACGTGGGCACCGACGGCAAGCTCTACGGGCACTTCTGGAACGAGAAGACCGAGGGCATCACCACCGACGGCGTCGTCAACGACGGGCAGTGGCACCACGTCGTGCTCTCCGGCGAGGGGGACGGCCAGAAGCTCTACCTGGACGGGGAGCTGGTCGGTTCGCAGCAGGGCACCCTGTACAACCTGGACCGCTTCGACTTCGTCGGCGTCGGACAGATGAAGGGCCGGTCCTGGCCGGCCGAGTCCGGTGAGGTCTGGAGCCACTTCGACGGCTCCATCGGAGAGGTGGCCTTCTACCACCGGCCCCTGGACAGCGCGAGCGTGGCCGACCACTACTCGGCGAAGAACGCGGCCACCGCCGTGCGCGTCACCGGACCGGCGGAGGGGGTGCGTACCTACACCTACGACCCGAACTCCGGCGGCCGGACCGTCTCGGTGACCAACGCGGACGGCGCGACCAAGGTGTTCGGCTACGACACCGGCGGTTTCGTCAACCGCATCACCGACGCCAACGGGAACACCACCCGGATCGTCAACGACGAGTACGGCAATCGGTTGTCCCGCACCGAATGCCGCACCTCGGGAACCGAGGCCTGCCACACCAGCTACCGCTCCTACTACCGCAACCCGGACGATCCGCTCGATCCGCGGAACAACCGGGTCACCGAGTTCCGTGACGCGCGTTCGGAGTCGGGTTCCGACGACCGGTACCTGACCACCTACTCCTACACGGCCGACGGCAAGCTGACCTCGACCTCCGAGCCGGGGAACACGGGTGGGGCCGAACGCACCACGACCAGGAGCTACACCACCGGGGACGAACCGGCCCCGGACGGGGGCACCCAGCCACCGGGGCTGCTGGCCTCGGAGACCGACCCGGCGGGCAACACCACCAGCTACACCTACACCAGTTCCGGTGATCTCGCCCGGGTCACCGACCCGGCGGGGCTGGTCACCGAGTACTCCTACGACGGGCTGGGGCGCAAGACCGCCGAAACCCAGATCTCGGACAGCGAGCCGGACGGGCTGACCACCACGTTCTCCTACGACGGGGCCTCCCGCCTGGTGGAGAAGGTCGGCCCCGCCACCGAGAACGCGGTCACCGGCGAGCGGCACCAGCGCCGGGTGCGGCACACCTACAACGGCGACGGCAGTGTCGCCGAGACCACCGTGGACGACGTGCTGGGCACCGATCCGGCCCGCACCACCGGCTACGCCTACGACAACCGGGGGCGTCTGCTGGAGGTGACCGATCCCGAGGGAGGTGTGACCCGCACCGAGTACGACGCCTTCGGCAAGGTGGTGCGGCGGCTCACCCCGGTGGGCACCGAGTACACCTACACCTACACGAAGGCGCGGCACCAGCTGGCCACCATCACGGTCAGCGACTTCACCGGCGACGGCTCCGAGCCGCACGACGTGGTTCTGGAGTCCCGCGCCTACGACCCGGCCGGCAGGCTGGCCCGGGTCACCGACGCGATGGGGCGCACCACCGCCTACACCTACTACGCCGACGACAAGGTGGCCACCAAACGGCTGCTGGACTACGAGGACCCCGAGACGGGCGAGACCCGGGATCTGCTGCTGCGCCGCTACGAGTACCTGGGCGACGGATCCGAGTCGTTGGTGGTACGCGGCGACGGGCGCTACAGCACCTCCACCGAGTACGACCCGGCCGGTCGCGCCGTCCGCAGCACCGACCGGGAGGGCGACCGGGTGCTGCGCTCCACGGAAACCTCCTACGACCCGGTCGGGAACCCGTTGGAGATCGTCGAGCGGAATCCGCGGGGCGAGATCACGCGGCACGCGGAGAACTCCTACGACCCGATGGGGCGGCGTGTCTCGCACACCGTCCACACGGGCGAGGAAACCCTGGTTTCCAAGAGCAACCGGGACCAGCGCGGCCTGGTGACCTCCACGGTGGACCCGCGCGGCACCGCGCAGGGCGCCGACCCGGCCGCGTTCACCACCGAGTACGAGTACGACGCGCTCGGCAGACGTGTCACCGTGACGGAACCGCCCGTCCAGGTGGAGTCGGAAGGCAATCCCGCCGAGCGGGCCAGGCCGGTCACCACCATCGGGTACAACACCTTCGGCGAGGTGGTGCGGCGGCGCGACCCGAACGGCAATGTCACCAGCCGCCGCTACGACAAGGCCGGACGACCGGTTTCGCTCACCCAACCGGACTACACCCCGCCGGGGGCGAGCGAGCCGATCACCGCCACCACGCGGATGTCCTATGACGCGGCGGGGCGGATGACCAGCCGCACCGACGCCCTGGGCAACACCACCGAGTTCGCCTACGACGAGCTGGGCAACCTGGTGCGGCGCACCCAGCCCGCCCGGCAGGGCGAGACCGAGGGTGGGGTGTGGAGCGCCACCTACGACCCGTTGGGGGAGCGGCTGTCGGTCACCGACGTGACCGGTGCCGAGCGGCACCACACCTACGACAAGCTCGGCAGGAGGATCACCTCCACGGTGGTGGAGCGCGTGCCGCAGCCGACCAGGAACCTGACCACCAGGTTCACCTACGACGAGCTGGGCAATCCCGCCTCGGTCACCACTCCCACCGGGTTGACCACCACCTACGAGCACGACGATCTCGGCAACCCGCTGAGCATGACCGACCCGGCGGGCAACACGACCACCACCGAGTACAACGCCCAGGGCAAGCCGGTCTCGGTCACCGAGCCGTCCGGGGTGACCACCACCTACGAGTACGACCTCGCGGGCCGGATGGTCTCCACCTCGGACCTGAACGCTTCCGGTGAGCAGGTCCGCACCAGGAGCTTCGGCTACGACCGGGCGGGCAACCTGGTCCGCAGCACCGACGCGCACGGGGCGAGCACCACCCGCTCCTTCGACGCGCTGAACCGGCTGCGCTCGGTCACCCGCCCGGTCTCCGAGGGTGAGGAGATCACCACCTCCTACGGCTACGACGCGGCGGGCAACGTCACCCGCGCCACCGACGGCAACGGCAACGCCACCGTGTTCACCGTCAACGCGTGGAACATGGCCGAGTCCACGATCGAACCGGCCACCGAGCGGTTCCCGGAGGCCGCCGACCGCACCTACACCACCGTCTACGACGCGCTGGGCCGGGTGAAGCGGGAGATCCAGCCGGGCGGGGTGACCGTCAGCAAGTCCTACGACGCGCTGGGCAACCTCGTCGGCGAGAGCGGCTCCGGTGCGGAGGGCTCCACCCCGGACCGCACGTTCGAGTACGACAGGGCCGGGCGGATGACCTCGGCCTCGGTGTCGGGCCACACCAACACCTTCTCCTACGACGACCGGGGCAACCTGGTCGCGACCTCGGGGCCGTCGGGGGAGTCGAGCTTCTCCTACGACGACGAGGGCAGGATCGAGTCCAGCACCACCGCCGCGGGCGAGACGGTGTTCGGCTACGACGCGGCGGGCAGGCTGGCCACGGCCCGGGATCCGTTGACCGGCATCACCGCCTCCTACGGCTACGACGAGGCCGGTCGACGCAGCAGCGTGGACTACGGCAGCCAGGGGATCCGCCGTGAGTACGGTTACGACGAGCTGGGCCGGTTGTCCTCGGACGTCTTCCGGGGCGCGGACGGTTCGGTCACCGCGGAGTTGTCCTACACCTACGACGTCGAGGACCGGCTGGTCACCCGGAAGAGCTCGACGCCTTCGGAGACGACGACCTCGCACTACACCTACGACGCGGCGGGCAGGATCACCTCCTGGGACAACGGTGCCGAGCTCACCGAGTACTCCTGGGACGACGCCGGGAACCTGGTCTCGGCCGGTGGCGAGCAGGCCGTGTTCGACGAGCGCAACCGGCTGCTGTCCCGGGGCGACACCGAGTTCGAGTACTCGCCGCGCGGGACGGTGACCGCCCGCACCACGGGCGGGACCACCACCGACGTGCGGTTCAACGCCTACGGGGAGATGACCGCCGACGGCGGCAAGTCCTACGAGTACGACGCGTTGAACCGGCTGGTCACCGCCGGGCAGCGTTCGCTGTCCTACGTGGGTGACTCGCTGATGGTGGCCTCGGACGGGCGAAGCGAGTACTCCTACACCCCGGACGGGGGAGCTCTCGGGGTCGCCGAGGGCGACTCGGCGGGGATCGCGGTGACCAACCAGCACACCGACCTGGTGGGCACGGTCTCGCCCGCCGACGGCTCGGTGAGCGGCTGGCGTTCCTTCTCGCCGTTCGGTGAGGTGAGCCGGCGGCAGGGCAGCCAGCCCGACCTGGGTTTCCAGGGGCAGTTCACCGACTCCGACAGCGGCAAGGTGAACATGGGTGCCCGCTGGTACCGGCCGAGTACCGGCACGTTCACCTCGCGGGACACGGCGGATCTGGATCCGACGAGCACCACCGACGCCAACCGGTACGCCTACGCCGGTGGTAACCCACTGACCAGGGTGGACCCGCAGGGTTACTTCTGGGGTGAGGTGTGGAACGCCGCGAAGGAGCTGTCCGGTTACAACGACGCCAAGCGGTGCCTCAACGGCTCCTGGGCGGGGTGTGCCTGGACGGCGGCGAACTTCACGCCGTTCGGCAAGATCGCCAAGGGGGTCAAGACCGCCTACAAGGGATACAAGACCTGGCGTCGGGGTAGAAAGGCCGGTAAGGCCGCCGATGACGTGCCGTCGCGCTCGAAGGTCTCCCGCGGAGGCGGGAAGAAGTCGAAGGGCGGCGGCAAGAAGTCCCGGACGCGCGGGAAGTCGGGCCGTGGTGTCGGTAAGAGCGTGGTGCGTACCGGTGGCCGCGCGGCCGTGGTCAACGCCGGTTCGTCCGTGGGCGGGACGGTCTCGCGGGCGGCGATCAACCGCGCTCGGCAGGCGGCCCGGGAGGCGGCGCGTCGCGCCGCACGGCGGCAACGGGTTCGGGACGACGCGTTGACGCGGCATTCGCGTCCGGATCCGTCGAAGACCATTTCGGACAGCGTGCGGCGTCGACTGGACGAGCTGGACACCCAGGATCCGGTGGATCTGGGGGTGCTGGCCGCCGACGCGGCTTCCGGGGACTCCTCCGGGGAGGAGTCGGCCGGGTTCGTGCCGGACGTGCTGGGGGCCGTGGGCGGACTGAGCCGACGCGGTGGCGCTTCCCGTCCGGGTTCCAAGACCGACCTGCCCGATGGTGGTTCGGCCCCGTTGCCGGGTTCGTCCGGTTCCGGGGGCAAGTGCACCCCGAACAGTTTCGTGCCGGGCACCGAGGTGGTGCTGGCCGATGGTTCGCGTGAGGTGATCGAGGAGGTCGAGCTCGGCGATCGGGTGTTGGCCACGGACCCGGAGACGGGGGAGACCGAGGCCAAGCGGGTGACGGCCACGATCACTGGTGAGGGGCAGAAGCGTCTGGTCGAGGTGACCGTGGATGTCGATGGTGACCGTGGCGGGGACACCGAGTCGGTCACGGCCACGGCTGAGCATCCGTTCTGGGTGCCGGACCGGGACGAGTGGGTCGATGCGGCCGACCTGAGGGCCGGGGATCGGGTGCGTACGGCCGAGGGTGAGCAGCTGCTGGTCACCGGGATCCGTACCTGGACGGCGCTGCAGCGGGTGCACAACCTCACCGTCGATGACTCCCACACCTACTACGTCGATCTCGACGGACGAGAAGCACTCGTCCACAACGTGAATCAACAGTGCTGGCCCGACGGTGGTCGGGTTCGGTACGGTGATCTCGACAGCGAGAACCGAGCTACCGGCATGACCGCACGAGTCAGCAAAGGGATGCTGCCCGACAGTGAGGGTTCCAAGGCTAATCAACGCATTAACCCCCCAGGATTTATTGACGGAAATCCGCGAAGAGATGGCGGTTACGGCCATGCCCGTGGTCATCTTCTGGCGAACAAACTTGGGGGAAGCGGGGATATTCCAGAAAATTTAACGACGCTATACCAAAGGCCTGTAAATAATTCTGTCATGCGGAGGTATGAGCGTCAGATTGGGAACGCGGTTCGGTCTGGTGTCGGGCCGGTGGTCTACAGAGTCAGACCTGTGTACAAGGGAAGCAATGGTATGCCGGAGGGTGTTACCATGATGGCTCGTGACGCGTCTGGGAATACGGTGCTTCCTCCTGTGACAGTACTCAATCGTCTTCCATGAAGAGTGAGGAGAACGCTGATGTTGTCGTGTGTTGGTCGTCTTAAGCGGTTGCTTCCTCCGCCGGAGGAGGCTGCCGGGGCTGTGGATTGGAACGTCGTGGAGGAGTCTCTGGGAGTGCGTCTGCCGAGTGACTACAAGGAGTTCGCGGAGGTGTATGGCGGAGGTACGATACTGGATTACTTCATCCTATGCCTGATGGTTCCTCCTCATGTTGAAGGTCTCATCGAGTGGTGGGAGGATGAGATGTGGGACTTGCGTCAGTTCCCGGATGAGGTGCCGCGGGGGTATGTGATTGATCAGGGGAGTGTGAATTTGCTTCCGTGGGCTCTCACGATCGATGGTGATTTTTGTTATCTGTGGATGGAGCCGAGGCAGGAGCCTGATCGGTGGTGGGTGGTCACGCGGACGCGGGATATGGACTGGAGTGTGTTCGAGGGCTCGATGGTGGAGTTTCTGGAGGAGGTTGTTGCGGGGCGGCGTCGGGAACTGTGGATGCCGCGTGATTTTCCGGGGGAGGAGCCGTGGTTCAAGACGACCGCGCAGTACCTCGCTGATACCGATCCGGGCCGAGCGGATTCCACGGATTAAAGGTAGTTTACGCGCTGGCGGATCGAATTGAGGAGGAGATGTGGTACGGATATACCGCCCGATGCCTCCTGAAGGATTCGAGTGGATCACTCCCGTGGATAAGGGCAGCTTGTCTTTGCTTACTTTTAATGGGGAGTCGCAGTCAGGGCTATGGTATCCACTCGAAATGGAGTATATTCATGAAGACGGCGATGAAATTTGCGATGCATATTCTGATTTTCCGTGGTATAGCGGAGATGTTTTAGTGCTGCGCGACCGCGCGTATTATTCGCTTTATTCTGAGTTGATTCGTTGTGGTGAGTTTCTAGAATTGAATTGCGGCCATGACGTATTATTTGCTTTTAATTGTACTAGGTTTTTTCGGGCTTAAATCGCGAAAAATCTGAGATAGATGTACATCCTTCTGGTTCCGTGATAGGGATACGGAAGTATTTTTTCGATTCTGATGCGGCGTCTTTTCCGTGTGTTTTCCGCTTGGAGCAGGATCCGCATGAAGTTCTTTTCAGTGAAGATTTTGTGAAGTTTGCAGCTGAAGTGGGACTTACTGGGATAGAGTTTCATGCTGTTTGGGACAGTGAATTAGGGTCTTTTGGTGATGTTTATCATGTTCGCCGTGAAGGATTGCTCGACGAAGATGTAGTGCTTTTTGATAAAAATATCCAATGAGGTTTATGTAGATGAGCTGAAGATGAGGGCGGCAATAAAAAGCAACGGCCTTTCCGGATGTTATGGAATTCGACCAAGAGCGTCATGTACTCAGGGAAAGACCGTTGCTTCTTGTATCTATCTCTGCTAATCATCGCACTTGCATAACCTTCATTATGCAGAGAGAAATTGGTTTGAGTTGTCTGTGGACTGGGAGGTTGAGATCGTTGAGTGCGGCGACATCGTCCAGGATGAGGATGATACTATTCCGCGGGTTGAAGCTGAGCGTCGGTGGAACCACTACGTGGAGTTGGCCGATTCCGTGACCGGTGACGAAGGTCCGGAGGGGGTTGCTGCGATCGTTTCTTCGTTGAGAGTCCAATACGATTACGGTGCTTATCAATCCGCGTATGGTGCTCTGGAGCGTTTTCCTCCTGCGGATCTCGGGAAAGGGATCATTTTGGCGGCCAACGAGCTCACTCGAATTCCGCATGATCAAAGCGGAGATGTGATTCTGACTTTGGTCAGGTCTCCCGCCGGTGCGGCGGAGGCTTTCAACGAGGTGATAAAGTCTTTTCCTGGGGATGTTCGGAACAGAATTCGTGATATTGTCGATTTTCACGAATCGGATGAATGGCTCGTTGAGGACGAGGACAAAGGCATCATCAAGGTGCCCCGCGAGTAAGGAGCGATCGATACTGGTCACCTCCCCTGTGACCGCGCATCTCGCCGAGATCCTGACGCCAAACCAGCGCGGGTGAGCGACCTTGAGTGACGAGGGCGGCCATTGGAGCCGGAGTTGACCTCGGATGCCGTGGCGACGGGAACGGAGGAGGACGGTGGGTATTCGTTGCCCGAAGCCGGTCACCTGCTCTCTGAGGACCTTCCCGAAGCCGTCGTTGCCGCCGTGCTCGACGTTCTCAATCACTCGAGCGCCATCACGACGGCTACGGACGGGGCTCTCCCGGTGGAGTAAGCGGTGGACGGTGTAGCGGTCCGGCACGGAGAGGGGGCCGAGGCTGGTGGGGACGGCGCGAGAGCCGCGGCAACGGCCGCAACCGCCCCCTTCGGCCCGGCGGCATCAGGTTCTGCCCAACCAGCATCGTGCTGGGATCCGTGGTTTCCCGGCCAGTATCCTTGGGGATGTCTGCGGGGCAACTTCGTCGATGGCGGTATCGTACGTCCAAGACAAGTGTTTCTGTTGGAAGAAATCCTGTAATGGTGAGTGATGGGGACCGCAACATGAGAAATCAGATGTCGTCGTGTGTTGGTCGTCTTAAGCGGTTGCTTCCTCCGCCGGAGGAGGCTGCCGGGGCGGTGGATTGGAACGTCGTGGAGGAGTCTCTGGGAGTGCGGCTGCCCAGTGACTACAAGGAGTTCATGGATACATATGGTGGAGGTACCATCGAGGATTTCCTGATTATCTATCGCTTCGCGGATAATATCGAGGGAACCTTGGAAATATGGCGTAATGAAATGTGGAGGGTACGTTATTTTTGGGATGAGGTTCCGGAATGGGTGATTTTGGAGGAAAAATGGGAGAATATTCTTCCTTGGGCGAATACGGTTGATGATGATGTGTGTTACTTGTTGATGGAGCCACGTGAGGATCCGGAACAGTGGTGTGTGGTGTCGCGAGATGAGGATATGGACTGGAGTGTGTTCGAGGGCTCGATGGTGGAGTTTCTGGAGGAGGTTGTTGCGGGGCGGCGTAGGGAGTCGTGGATGCCATATAATTTTCCGGGGGAGGAGCCGTGGTTCAAGACGACCGCGCAGTACCTCGCTGATACTGACCCTGGGTGAGGATTTGTCGGGTGTGATGGGAGGGAGCTCGGTGAGGTGGTTTGGTTCGTGTATGTAGGGTGCTTGTAGTGGGTGATTCGGGGCGGGGTGTGGTGTTTTTTCGTTGGGCCGGTGGTTGGCTGGGGGAGCTGCCGGTCATTGGTGAGAGGATGGATCGCCGGTTGGAGTCTCTGTCGATACTGATGATGTTCGGGGTGGTGTGGCAGAGTTGGTGATCGAGATGGGAGAACCGCCGCTCTGGGGAGGCGTGGCGAGTGGGTCGATGTGCGACCTGAGCTCGCGGAGCGGGTGTGCGGCTGAGGAGAGCCGCTGTTGAGCCGCTAGCTGTACCTTGGGGTTGTTGCGGTGCATCCCACAGTCTCACCGTCAACGATCCACCCACACCTACTATGTCGACCTCGACGGACGAGAACACTCGTCCACAACGACAACTGTGACTGGCCCCCATATGGTCAAAACAGCGCGGACGAGCATTACGATAAGCATGTTCTCGGGATGGATGAAGACGGGACCTTCACACGTACTTCCGACATGCCCGAGTACGATACCGAGGACTGTTTCGACAGGTATGTAGCGGACCCGATCTCATGTTCCCTGAGATCTGTCCGTCTGGAGCTCAGGAGGGTAAACGTGATAGAGATAATACATTGATCCGCTATGAGATGAGTGCAGGAAATATGGGGATGAAACGCGATGGTCAGATTGTTTCCTACTTTAGGTCATCTGGAGGGATCGATTATTTTCTTCGTCAGATGGATCGATGACTTGGGGAGCTGATGATTTTCGTGATGCTTTCGTGGGGATCGTTCAGCGTTCGGGGCGATGGCGGGATCTAGATCCTGATGCCTTGTTGGGACGATGGAACCGGTTTGTCGTGGATTGCGAGAATGGGTATCCATATGACATGGAGGACCACTTCGACGATTTGACATCGCGGGACTCTATTGAGAGAGCTTTAAATGATCCGGAGTTGCAGGATTTTTCAGATATGGTGGTGTTCCGCACCAGGGTAGAAATCCTAGACGCACGCTTGCGTCCGTTGCTGATTCCGGATGTGTTTCCCAAGATTGAGGAGAGAGCATGGTGGGCGCGTGGGTTGGTGCGCTACGCGCGACGGAAGCTGGTTTCTGAGCTGTGGGACATCTTGGGGATCGAGATCACTGAAATTGAGTAGGATACTCGGATCGTGGTTGTGATCCGATCGAAGTGACTTCTGGTGTCTCTTTTGGGGAGGTTGTTGGGGATACAAGGGTGCCTTGGGGGCAGGCCGGGTGCTTCTCCGTAGAGCTTCGCGTTCCCCGGATCGCCCCTTGCTCGGTGCCCGTTCGGGTGAGTGCGAGTGGGAGCGGGCCGGCACCCGTTCATCAGGATCAGGATGGAGGTACGGGATTCTTATGGTAATAAGTTTGTTGATGAGGATATTATCAATTCGAAGTGAATATTCGCTCAAAATTAGTTGTGTTGGTGAGTGATGTCGCAATACGCGGAACAGCTCGAAAGTATCGTAGAGTCTCCTCGTAGCCGTGCCGTCGAGGTGGATTGGGATTCCGTTGAATCGTCTTTGGTGGTTTCCCTTTCCGGGGATTATAAAGAATTTGTTGAAGTTTATGGGCCGGGGGAGAGCGATAATTTTATCGCTGTAATGGACCGTCGTCCTGTCGACGGTGTTTCCGGTATACTCGAAATCTGGAGGGAAGAGATCTATTCATTTTCTTCTCTGAAGGATGTAGTGCCGTTTCCTTCTTGGGTCTCCAATCCTGAGGATGTTCTGTCGCCCCGGGCGGAGACGTCAAACGACGATACATATTTTTGTCAGATGACTCCGTCGAATGATTCCGATCTGTGGAACGTCGTGCTGTGTGACGATGAACTCGATGGTCGGTATTATTTTCCTGGAAAAATGACACATTTTTTGGTGTCGGCTCAGTCCGGCGATATTGATTCGGACTTCTTTGTCAATTTGTCCCCCCTTGGCGAGTCTTGCTTCGTTCCTGGAGGGGCAGGATAGGTGCATGTGCTTCATGCGTGTTCGACCGGGGTAACATGCGGGTTGTGTCCTATGAAGCTGCTGATCCTCGGAACGCGTTGTTCTCGGGGGAGAGAATTCGCTCGTGTTCCGTGTACGAGGAGGGAACGCTGATGTTGTCGTGTGTTGGTCGTCTTAAGCGGTTGCTTCCTCCGCCTGAGGAGGCTGCCGGGGCTGTGGACTGGAACGTCGTGGAGGAGTCTCTGGGAGTGCGGTTGCCCAGTGACTACAAGGAGTTCACGGAGGTGTACGGCGGAGGTACGATACTGGACTACTTCATCCTATGCCTGATGGTTCCTAATGTTGGAGGGTCCATCGAGTGGTGGGAGGAGGAGATGTGGAACTTGCGTCACTTCCCGGATGAGATACCGCGGGGGTATGTGATTGATCAGGGGAGTGTGAATTTGCTTCCGTGGGCTCTCACGATCGATGGTGATTTTTGTTATCTGTGGATGGAGCCGAGGCAGGAGCCTGATCGGTGGTGGGTGGTCACGCGGACGCGGGATATGGACTGGAGTGTGTTCGAGGGCTCGATGGTGGAGTTTCTGGAGGAGGTTGTTGCGGGGCGGCGTCGGGAACTGTGGATGCCGCGTGATTTTCCGGGGGAGGAGCCGTGGTTCAAGACGACCGCGCAGTACCTCGCTGAGAGGCATCCAGAATGAGCGGATTCCACCGTGGGAAACGGAGACAGTGGGCAGGCATAGCGCGTACTCAGTCGCCGTCGCGGCCGGTAACCACGATTTCTCCGCTTCGATGCCCGCGCGGCACCGGGATGTCACGCCGGCTCGGTTGACGGCCGCTCCGAGTGGGCAGCTGTGCCGCATGTCATCCATGCTGTTGTTGCGCGCCCGCTGCGGCTTTGTGACCGTGGATCTTGCCGGGCCGGGCCACCGGGAGTGACTCGTCGCGGGCCGGAACACGATCATCCTCGACAACCAGGAGCGCACGCGGTGTTCGCCTTCTCCGAGCTGCGGATCCCTCTCGTCGCCGCCCCGATGGCGGGCGGCCCCTCCACTCCCGAACTGGTGGCCGCCGTGGCCGAGGTGGGCGGCACCGGTTTCCTGGCGGCGGGTTACAAGACCCCGGAAGCCCTGCGGGAGCAGATCGAACGGCTGCGCGCGACGACCCCGGTGTTCGGGGTGAACCTGTTCGTGCCCGGAACCCAGCAGGACCGGGCGGAGGAGGTCGCCGCCTACCGCGCGGAGCTGTCCGGTGAGGCCGAGCGCTACGCGGTCACCCTGCCGGGTACGGACCCGTCCGACCGGGACCGCTTCGAGGAGAAACTGGACCTGCTGGAGCGGGAACCGGTGCCGATCGTCTCCTTCACCTTCGGCCCGCCGTCAGCGGAGGTCGTGCGGCGGCTGCACGAGGTGGGCACGCACGTGGTGGCGACCGTGACCACGGTGGACGAGGCCGCCCGCGCTGAACGCGACGGTGCCGACACCCTCACGGTGCAGGGTTCCGACGCGGGCGGGCACCGCGCGAGTTTCCACGTCGACACCCCCGACGACGGGGTGAGCACCCTCGACCTGCTCACGCGGGTGCGGAAGACCACCGATCTGCCGCTGGTGGCGGCGGGCGGTATCACCGACGGTTCCGGCATCGCCGAGGCGCTGCGCGCCGGGGCTGTGGCGGTGCAGCTGGGCACCGCCTACCTGCGCTGCCCCGAGTCCGGGGCCTCCCAGCCCCACAAGGACGCGCTGGCCGACCCCCGGTTCACCGAGACCCGGGTGACCCGGGCGTTCTCCGGCAGGAACGCGCGCGGGCTGCGCAACCGGTTCATCGACGAGCACGACGCCACCGCCCCGGCCGCCTACCCCGAGGTCAACCAGCTCACCAAACCCCTGCGGGCCGCGGCGGTGGCCCAGGCCGACCAGGACGGGCTGGCGCTGTGGGCGGGCACCGGCTACCGCGCGGCCAGCGCGGAACCGGCGGCGCGGATCACCACCCGCCTCTGGGAGGAGGCCGGAAGTCCGGTGCCCGGCGAGTTCACCCGACACTGACCGCGCCCCCGGGCCCAGCGGGCACCGGGGACGCCGTCCCGGGAACCTTCAGTCGAAGCGGTTGGTTTTGAGGGCGGTGAGGAAGGCCGTCCACTGGGCTCGGGTGGTGGTGAGGTGGCCCGCGGCGCGGTTCTTGCTGTCGCGCACGGCCGCCCCGTCTGCTAACCGACCCACCTCGACGCAGTTGTCGGTGTTCGTGCTGCGGCTGGACTTGCGCCAGCTGTGCGGTGTTGTCACTGTGTGTTCTCCGTTCTGTTGATGACATCGCCGATGAGCTCTGTGGACTCCTCCGGACTCATGGAAACTTCGTCCACTCTGTCCAGCGCGTCCAGGTACGCTTGAACTTCATCGTTTTCGTGCAGGAACAAAGCCGAGACACGGTTTTCCAGATGGACTACAGGGGATCGGGTCCCATCAAACTCAGCCAATGAGAATGGGCCTTCGAGTCCCGGGTGCCAGCCGCATCGAGTGGGAATAACCCTCAGTTCGACGTTGTCGAGTTCCGCGTGCCCCAGCAGTGCTCGAAGCTGGTCGGCCATGATTTCGCTGTTTCCGATCAGCTGGTTGAGCACGCCTTCACCGATGAACGCACGCAGGTGGGCCGGGTTCTTGCGGACGATGGCGTCGTGACGTCCGATGCGCACGGCGACTCGGGTGTCGATCTCGGAAGCGGGAACTCCGCCTGTCGTCATGATCGCTCGTGCGTAGTCGGCCGTCTGCAACAGCCCCGGAATGAGCAGTGGTGACACGGTCGTGATCCGACTGGCCTCCCGCTCGATCTCCAGCAGTGTTGCCAGTTGGCGATGTTGCTCGGGCATCCCCACGGACAACCAGTGCGAACCGTCCGGGTCCCTGGCCAGTTCCGCCAGTTGTTCGCGTTGTTCGGCGGTGCCACCCACGGTGGCGAGGTAGGCGGTCACGTCCTCGGGCTTCGGTGCCCGCTGTCCTGTTTCCCACCGGGACACCGTCGCGTGTGACGTTTCGAGTCGGTCGGCCAGCTGCCGAAGACCCATTCCCGCCGCCTCACGTGCGGAACGAAGTTCGGCGCCGAGCGCTCGTGCCTTCGGGGTGGTACCAGCCATGCACCACAGCATAACCAGCTTTCCGTGGCGTCTGAAGATCGCCTGATCGGGGCATTGCGCCAGTATGGTGCCATCAAACAATCTGTCACAGAACCAAGCGCACCACTGGTACCAGTGGTGTTGTCGAGTGTGAGAGGTGATTGTTCATGCCGCATCCGTTCGTGTGGGTGCCGGGTGGTGGGGCTCGGCACGCGAGCAAGGACAGGGTGCCACCGCCCAGCGTGGAGTTTCCGGAGGGCACGGTGGTGTCCACCCTGTGCGGCGCGGAGGTTTCCGCCGAGGTGGACGAGGTGTCGTGGCTGTGGCGCACCTGCCGGGAGTGCGACGAGCGGACGCGGGAGATCGTCGGTCTGGAGCCGCTGTCCGAGATCGAGCGGCGGGTGGGGAGGTCGGACCGTGACCAGTGACCAGACGCGGTTGGCGCTGCTGCTCACGCACGAGCAGTGGATGGTGGACCAGGTGGCCTACGACCTGGCCGGAGGTCGGGCCACGGCGCGGCAGTGCGCCGAGACGGCCCGGCTGCTGGAGCGGGCCGCGCGACAGCTGCGGGAGCACGGCGCGGCGCTGTCCTTCGGCGGCGGCCTCACCGGCGGGGTCATCGACGCCGGAGTCATCGACACCGGCCTGCCAGGCGGGCGGGACGGTGATCCGTGGTGACGCCGAGTCCGAGCTGGATACTGGGCACCCTCGTGGTGCTGGCCGGGGCGGTGATCGTGGCCGAGATCCGCTCCCGACGCGGGACCTCCCCCCGTCACGCCGGAGGTTCCGGCCCGGCGGCGTGGCGGCTGGCCGCCGTGCGGTGGGAACCCCCCGCCCATCCCGACCCGCCGACGGTGGAGCTGATCCGCTGGCCGCTGTGCGACCCCGACCGACATCCCCGCCTGTTCGAACCCACCGTGCCGGAACCGGCGGCACCGAGCGTGCCCGGAACACCCGGCGGTGGCGGCCCCGATATCACCGTCGACGAGGAGCCTCCCGAGCTGGCACTGATGCGCCGCGTGCTCGCCGGACTGCACCGGCTGCACCGGAACTGACCGGCACGGCCGGGCGGGAGTCGCCGGTCGCCCCGCCGACGACTCCCCGACCCCGGAACACCCCGGGCGGGATCGGAGGCCCTCAGCCCGTGGCCACGGACTCGTCCGAGCCCGCCCGCTCCGGCACCGCGCCCTCGGGCGAGTCCTCGACGTGCCGCCCGGGACGGGCGGCGATGCCCACGGCCAGGGCGGCCAGCGCCCCGATCACACCGAACACGTAGAAACCCCACGGATAGGCGATACCGGCCGTGAGCAGCGCGCCCCCGATCAGCGGCCCGCTGATGGCACCGATCCGCCCGACACCGGTGGTCCAGCCGAGACCGGTCGCCCTGCTGTCCACCGGGTAGCTGCGCCCCACGAAAGCGTAGACCAGCACCTGGGCACTGAACACGAAGAACCCGGCGAGGAACACCGCCGTGTACAACCCGAAGGCGGGCAGCTTGACGCTGAGCAGCGCCAGCATCACCGCCGCCGCGCCGAACCAGGACACCGTGGAGCTCTTCACCCCGGCCCGGTCGGCCACGTTGCCCGCCACGACCAACCCGGCCACGGCACCCGCGTTGAGCGTCAACAACAGCTCCAGCGAGGTACCGAGCGGGTAGCCGGCGGTGCGCATGATCTCCGGCAACCAGGTGTTGAGCCCGTAGACCAGGATCAACCCCAGGAAGGAGGCCGTCCAGAAGGCCACCGTGGACGCCGCCATGCCGTCGCGGAACAGCAGGGAGATGCTCTCGCGGGCCGTGGCACCGCCGGACTGCCGCCGGGTGCGTTCCTCCCGCCTGCGGAACACCTCGGACTCCGGCAGGTAGCGCACCATCAGCGGCACCAGCACCAGAGCCGGAGCGGCCCCGGCGACGAACATCGCCTGCCAACCGAAACCCGGTATCAGCCCGATACCCAGCAGCGCGGTGAGCACCGCGCCGACGTGGTAGCCGGTCATGATCGTGGTGGTGGCGGTTCCGCTCCGGTTGCCGCGGGCGTACTCGGTGGACAGGGTGATCGCGGTGGGCAGGCACCCGCCGAGTCCCAGCCCCGCCAGGAAACGCAACAGCCCGAACACGAAGACGGACGGGGCCACCGCGCACAACAACGTGAACACCGAGAAGGTGGTCACCGCCACCAACAGCACCCGGCGGCGTCCGATGAGGTCGGTGATCACCCCGATGGTCAGCGCCCCCACCATCATCCCGATCAGGCCCACGGTGGAGACCACCGACGCGCTCGCCGGGTCGAGCCCCCACACCTCGTTCTCGAGCATGACCGGCAACACCGTTCCCAGCACCACGAGGTCGAAACCGTCGAGGAGCACCGCCGCCCAACACAGCGGCAGCACCCATCCGGCGCCCGCGCGGCCCGTCGTTCCAACACCCGACACAGCTCTCTCCTCGATGTGAACGTGGCTCGAAGTGGCCGACGGCCGCGCCGGTCCTCCACCGCCGACCGGGCGTGTTCCGCGCGGGGAGCACACCGGGTGGTCGCGGTTCGCCCGCGCTCGCGGCCGTCGGCCAGTCAGAGTGACTTTGATCCAGGTCATATGTCCAATACCATCTCGTGGCGGTACTCATATCCATGACGTATGACCCGGTGCTGCGCAGTGACAGGGACGGAACGTGGAACTACGCCATTTGCGCTACTTCGTGACCATCGCCGAGGAGCAGAGCCTCACCCGGGCCGCCGCCCGGCTGCACATGGCCCAACCACCGCTCAGCGCCCAGCTGCGCAAACTCGAAAGCGAGGTCGGCACCGCCCTGTTCCACCGCACCACCCGGGGAGCGCAACTCACCGAGGCGGGAAAGGTGCTGCTGGACGAGGCACGGCGCATCCTGCACGAGGTCGAGCAGGCCACGCGGATGGCCCGCGAGGTCGGCAGCGGGCTGGTCGGCAGACTCGCCCTCGGTTTCATCCCCTCGGCCTCCAACGCGGTGCTGCCGCCCATCCTGCGCCGGTTCAAGGCCGAGTACCCCGACGTCACCCTGCACCTGCAGGAGATGCGCCCCGACGAGATCGTCGAGCGGCTGCACGACCGCAGGATCGACGCCGGGCTGTTCTACCTGCCCTTCGAGGACCCCACCCTGCACGTGCGCCCGGTGGCCGAGGAGTCGCTCGTGCTGGCCGTGCCCTCGACCCACCCGCTGGCCGACCGGAGGCGGGTGGAGCTGTCCGACGTGGTCACCGAGCCGTTCATCCTGCCCGCGCGGCACGGCAGCATGCCCGGGCTGTACGCGATCGTGGTCGAGGCCTGCGAACGGGCCGGGTTCACCCCGCACGTGGTGCAACGCGACGTCTGGCTGATCCAGACCATCGTGGGACTGGTGGCCGGAGGCATGGGGGTCTCGGTGGTGCCCGCCTCGGTGCGCAGACTGCAACGCCCCGGTGTCGCCTTCCTCGCGCTGGACGACGTCACCGAACAGGCCCAGACCGCCATCGCCTGGCGCAGCGGCACCCCGCATCCCGTGCTGCGTTCCTTCCTGGACCTCGTCGTTCCCGGAGAGGCCCGACCCTGAGTCGGGAGACCGTGGACCTCCGCCGGGTGGAGCGGACTGCCTTCGAGGACGGCGAGATGCGGACGCAGGAACTCACCGAGGCAGTCAACCCGAATCGGAGCTCTGTCAGCAGGCTGGAGCGTTCCGGACTCACCGAACGCAGGATGTGCGAGTTCGACCGCCGGGGGATCTACACCGGCATCACCGAGCACGGGCTGGCGACCCTGCGGGAGGCCGTCCCCGTCTACGAGGAGGCGTTGGGCGAGGCACTGGCCCACGCCGAGCTCGACCCGCGGCTGGCACCGCTGCTGGCCGCGATCCGGCGGAGTTAGGAGGAGCCCGAGGAAACCGAAACCGCCTGATCCCCTCCGGGGGACGGTGACCGTCGGCGGCGGTTCGAGGGCAAGGGACTCCTGCTCTTTCGCGGGAACGGGAAGGTGCCGGGGGAGCGCGGCAGCTCCTCCCGGCACCGAAGACCCCGCGGCGGATCCGGTGCTATCCCGGAATCAACTGACGTTGCACTCCGACTCCCAGCTGATGCGGAGTGCCTTCACGGAGCCCTGGGTCCAACCGTCCTGGTTGGGCGGGATGCAGAACACGTCGCCGCCTCCGGTGAGGAAATAGACGACATCGTCGTTGCGCGTGTTCTTGAACAGGTAGTCGTCCTCGGTGATGTACTGCCAGCCGCTGGTCACGTCCTGGAACTGGCCCACCCGGTTCCCGGAGTCCGGGTCGTACAGACACACGTACGGGTAGGGGCAGGACAACGCCTGGGCGGGTGCGGCCGAGACGAGGGGAAGTCCCAGCAGGACGCTGAACGCGGCTGCCGCACAGCCGACGATCTTGTTGATACGACGCATCTTTTCTCCTCCTGTCGGGGATGTGGAACAGGTGATGTCCGGTTTTTCGGACGGGACGCCGCGGGGGCGGACCAGGGGAGTGCTCGCGTCCCGGTCGGTCCGTCGCGGACCGTCGGATCCCGGGGCGCGGAAGCGTTCACCGCAGCGTGCCGGCACCGGTGCCGGCACGCGCCTCCCGATGCCGGATCGTCGCTGCCAGGGCGGGTAGCCGTGGGTCACCGGGAGGGACGTCGATCGAGAACAGGGCCTCGTAGGGTCGGCTGTCGTCCCCACCCCAGCGGACGAGACCGTCGCACGCCTCGGTGATGTTTCGGACCGCCGCGAGCTGGTGGGGGAAGTACCCGCCCTCCGCCCCCGGCGGGTAGGAGCCCGGAAGGATCGCGACGGCGGTACCGGAAGCCTGGTTGCTCTCCGGCGTTGACGTCGGGACGGAGGACGGGGAACGCCAACCGATCACATCGCCTTCGGTGAGGGCACGGACTTCGTAGTGGAACCGGCGGATCACGTGCACCAGCACGGTGGCCACCGCCCCGACCCGCATCGACACCTCACAGCCGGTGCCGACCACCGGCTGGGTCCAGACCGGTCCGTCGGCGTCGACGGAGCTCACCAGCTCCCAGCCGTTCGCGCTGGTTCTTCGGCGCCTGTCCGAGTCCGCTGCGCCCTGTGCCGCCTCGGTGGCGGGACTGGCAGCGACGGTCGGTGCGAGGAGGGTGCTCGCGCCGAGCGCCGCCAGAACACCGGTTCCGGCGCCGGTGCGCTTCAACAGTCCGCGTCGTGATATCTCCTGTGTCATGCGGTCACCTTTCCCGCGCTGTTCGGATCCTGAAGTGAGTCGTGACGGTCAGGCGCGCTGTATGCTGTAGTACTTTTCGAACACCCGGTAGACGCCGAGCACGTCCTCGCCGTACTGTTCGGCCTTATCGCCGGTCCCGTTGTAGCGGGCCAGTATCTTCTGGGTGTCGGAGTCACTGGTCGTCAGCGTGGGACGGTCCAGGTCCTTCAGGTGAGCGCTGTAGAGCAGCACGTAGGCGGCGAACCTGATGTTGTACCGTTCGTCGGTACGAAGTCTGGTCCAGACGCCTTTGAGGTCCCTTTCCAGGGAGAACTTGCTGCCGTTGACGATTCCCGCGTCGACGCAGTAGTTCCACGCCTCGATGGCTGTCTTGCCGAATATCTGCCCGAGACCGGTGGAACTGTCATTTCTGACACCGTTGATGACGGCCTCGTCCGCGACTGGGTCCGAGGGATTCCACTGGCGGATCTCCCACAGGACGGGAGCCTGGACGAGCGCCTTGCGGATGTTGAGCGTCCGGGCCAGGCTGGTGAACAGTTCGTCGTGTTCGAGGACTTTGTTGAAGGATTCGGTGTTGCTGTTTCCTCCGAGAGTGAACCAATCGTCATCCCACCCCTCTCCGCCGGTCTCCGGAACCCCGATGGATTCCAGATAGGCTCTCATGTCCTTGAGCATGGCCGTCTTGTCGGCGAAGTCGAAGGGAACATCGGGCTTGCCCGAAGGGTAGCTCGGATCGAAGCTTCCTTCTCCTTCGTCCCGGCCGGAGGCGATGTTGTTGTCGATCTCGATCTCACTCGCGCCGGATCCGATCGTCACCGTGGCGATCTGGTCGAACGCCCAGTCCCGAGGCAGCGGATAGCCGAGATTTCCGGAAAACGCCGTGGACATTCCGGAGACGAAGCTCGCCGTGCTCAGTCCTTCCGCGGAGACCCGGGAACAGACGTTGCGAGGTCCGTAGATACCCACCTTGTACCCCGAGTTCCGCCGGATCACGTCGTTGACGCCGCGGAAGTGCGGAATGATGTTCGAGGTCACCTCGTGGTCCAGCACGTCGAAGTCGACCGCGAAGTAAATCCGGGCTCCTGCCCTGAACCCGTGGTGGCGCGCCCAGTAAACGGCCGAGTACGCGTCCTCCTCCCCGCGGGATCGGTTGAAGTGGGACGCTCCTCTCCCGTAGGTCTGGTATATGGGAAAGCAGCGCAGTCCGTACTGCGCGATGGTGCTCAGTTCACCGGGCTGGATCTGTTTCTCCGGCAACGAAGTCGTGCTGGGGTTGTACAGATAGCGTCCGACGTACTTGTATCCCGCGTCCTTCAGCGCCCGGGCCCGTTCGGGAGTGATCTCGGTGACACCGTCACAGGCCGAGCCCTTGCGGTCGGGGTCCCCGGTGGAAACGAGCAGTGAGGCCCACGTCCGGTAGTTTCCGATGCCGGTGACATCGAGTCTCACGAAGTACTGGAAGTTCCTGGTGATCTCCGTCTCGCGTGAGCCGAAGGTGTCCGTGAAAACCGCTCCGTCGCGTTGGTTGCAGATCAGCAGGGCGGTGAACAGGCGTACCCACGGTCCCGTGGATCCCGTACTCACCTCGTGCTTTTTGAGTTCGTCCCGCGTGGTCGGTCCGTACAGGCCGTCGACTTTCTCGTCGGGCAGGCCGCTCTCGTACTGAACCGCGACCATCATGGCTATCGCGGTGTCCCGCGTGTACCTGCCGTCGCAGGGGGAGATGAAGAACCCGGAGCGCCTGGTGTAGCGGCCGTTGAGCCACCGTTGGATCTCACGGACCCGGTCCGTTCCGCCGTTGACCGTGACGTAGGCGTCCATGTTGAGGACACCCTTGAACACCTTCGGCGTGACCGAGTCACCGGGGTAGACACCTCCCACCCCCATGTCGGACTTGATGTCGGTGACCGAGGACGAAACGCGATCGTTGAACTTCCCGTCGATTCCGCCGCCGTCGTAGCCCTTGCAGTACAGTCCGGACTGGAGGATGCGTATCACGTTCGCCGGCACCGTCACGCCCGCGTCGATACTGGGGTACTTCCGCTCCAGACTCGCGAGTGTTCCGGGATTGAAGTCATCGGAAAGGTGGGTCATGCCGAGCTCGTGCTGGAGCGCGCGCGTCAGCGCGTTCATGGTGTTCCACCCGGTGATTCCGTCCTCGGTGAGACGCGGAACCCCGGAGACCCCGCCGTAGGTTCGATTCACGAATCGTTGTGCTCTGCGGACCATTTCATCTGCCACAAGAAGTCTCCTCTCCTGGTGCTCTCGGCATGACGTCGCAGAAAATCCACGAAGAACCGTGCTGTCCGGAAGGGCGTGCTCCGGAAAGCGCGGAATGGCCGGTGTGACCGAACAGGAGTTCACGAAACAGAACCGCAGAATACCCGTCGTTCCGGGAATTCTGTCCTGAACTCGTGTCGTCGGAGGGGACGATGCCCGGTGAAAGACATTCTCACGCCGGTCGTCGCCGGCTGTTCCGGGGTTTCCGGGACGCCGTCCACATGCTCGCAGGAACGAACATCCTCCGAGTCACCTGTTCGAAGGCCCGGTGAACAATGTCTGCTCTGGATTGTGGTTCTGTCGCTGCTCCGTCGGGTGTACCGGTTTGGATGTCAATTCCGGTCCCTTGCGACGGCAAAAGGACCGCAGTGGTTCCCCCAGTCTGCTCGTTCCGGTGTCGACGTCGTGCTGATCTTAGCAAAAGGGCACTGGATTGCAATAGCTTTCATGTTTTTCGGTGTGGATCACACACTGTGGGATACGAGTTCTGCACAGTGCGTCGTTTCTCGTGATCCCGATCCGGAGCGAGGGGCGTCGTCCCGACCGAGGCCGTCGTTGTCGGAAGCGGACCCCCGGAGTTCCCGACCTCCGGCTGCCCGTGCCTTGCCGAAGAAACACCCACTCTCGGGTGGCGGGAGAGCCGTCGCTCGTGCGCTGCGTGCCGGGACCGGTCACGCTCGGAGCGTGTGCCGTGTGAAAGGGGCGTGCCGGTCATGAACGAGTGCGGCGGGGCCGGGCAGCCGTGGCGGGACGAGGACGAGGAACCGGTCGTGACGGCCGTGGGACGGATGACCGAGGCGTTGGAGAAGATCGAACGGGCCAGGGGAGCGCTCTACGAGTGGCACCAGCTCGTCGGAGCCGC
Source organism: Actinopolyspora mortivallis (assembly GCF_003001495.1). Classification (GTDB taxonomy): domain Bacteria; phylum Actinomycetota; class Actinomycetes; order Mycobacteriales; family Pseudonocardiaceae; genus Actinopolyspora; species Actinopolyspora mortivallis_A. Next base: position 5,101 of record NZ_PVSR01000002.1, on the reverse strand, counting down.
CGACGCCGGACTGGGGAGTGCCATCCGACTACTGCGCTCCTGCGACCGTCCCGACCTCGCCGACCGGCTGGAGCGGGAACTGTTCGGCAGGAACGTGCTGCCCGGCAGGTGGACCTTCCAGACCCTGGAGGAGTTCGACGACGGGTACTGGTCCCGGTTCCGGGAGCTGGAATGCTGGCTGCGCACGGAACTGCTCGACGGGGCCAGACACGTCCACGAGGCCCGCATGAAGGCACGGGAGCGCAGCGAGGACGCGGCGGGAGCTCCCCTGCCCGGTTTCGAGAGCAGCCCGGAGGAGCTGCCCTGAACCACGGGCGGACGGAAGACGCTCAGTCACCCCCGACGAGAGGCAGGGCGCAGGGCTCCGCCTCCGGACCTCCGGCGGGCTCGCGCCCCGGCTCGAACACCCACGACCACTCGCCGGGTTCGTCCGTTCCCGCGTGCCGGAACCCCGCCGACCGCAGGGTACGGGTGATGGGTGTGTTGTCCAGCTGGGTCAGCGCCGTGACGGTCTCCAGCCCGCGCTGTCGAGCGTGTTCCAGCAGCGCGTCCCGCAGCACCGATCCGACCCCGTGTCCCTGCCAGTCGTCGCGGACCAACAGGGCGAGCTCGCCCTCGTCGGCGGTGTAGCCGAGGTTTCCCATGCCGATGACCTCGCCCGTGACGGAGAAGGCCAGCAGCGAGCTGCCGAGCTCCGGGGTGAGCAGCAGCCTCAGCCCCTGCTCCGTGGGGGTTCCCGCCCCGAAGTAGCGGCGGTGCATACCGGCCCCCGAACACCGCCCGTGCAGGGCACGCACCAGGTCGAGGTCGTACGTGTCGGCGGTGCGCAGCAGGACGGGGGTGCCGTGCTTCGTGCGCAGACTCCGCACGGGCCTGCCGAGCAAGCTCCGCCGGGTGCTCGCCAGCGTCATCAGGGCACCGGCCCTGGCGAACTCGGCGGGGGTGAACTCCCCGTGGCGGCGCCGTACCGTGAGCAGACCACCGTCGGGATCGGTCAGACGCATGACGGTCCCCTCGACCCCCTCGACCCCGGCCTCACCCGGATGGTGCGCGCTGCGCAACGTCACCTCTCCGAGCAGGGCACGCAGCGCGCGTTCCGGCTCGGCGGTGCCGGCCACGAGCTCGTTGGCCAGGCGCAGTGCCCGCGTGGGCACGTCGTCGAGTTCGCGCGGGTCGGTGCGTTCCGCGGTGACCCCGCCGGCACCGGCTCCCGCCACGGCGGCGACCAGCTCGGAGTGCGTGGTGGCCGCGGGCAGGTCCAGCAGGAACTCGTCGACCGCGGCGTCGGCGACCGGGTGCACCCGCACCGTCCTGATGTCGGCGTCCAACAGGGACAGCCCGCTCGCCACCGCGGCCAGCGCGCCGGGAGTGTCGTCCACCGAGGCCCGCACCCGCCACAGTTGCCGGGACGGGGCCAGCGCCGAGGCGACCGTGGTCGGCTCGGCGGGACGTGTTCCTCCCCTCCTCGGGGAAGGGTTCTCCCCGGCGTGCCGCACCGCCGCGCGGCACGCGCCGAGCAGCAGCAGGACACCTCCGACGGACACGAGGGCGGGGGTGAACACTCCCGCCGCGTCCCAGTAGGCCAGTGCCCGGTGAACCACACCGAGCAGGACGACGAGGACACCGATCCCGACCAGGGAGTCCGGTCGGAACCGGCGCGTCGGGTGCTGGCGGGGGACGAACTCCGAGTCGCTCATGGCGACATCCTGGGAGCGGGATGTTACCGGCGGAGCAAGGTCCGTTTAGCGGAGTGTTTCCGTCTCCCCCCAGCTCCCGGGGAAAGCTGTCGGGTGCGACGTCCGGTGCCACCGGGTGCCGCGCCGGCGGGGGCGGTCGGATCGGGGCACCGGACCTCGCACCACGACGTCAGGTCGGCTGCACGGTGCGACGGTCCCGAACCGAGCCGTCTATCCCGTGGATGAGGATCTCTCCTCCGTCGGAGTTCTCCAGCTGCCTGCGTGCCTCGTCGATCGCGTCCGCCTGGGTGTTGGTCTTCGACTGGGCGGAGTCGGTGGTCGCGTCGACCACTTTCCAGCCTCCTCCGCCGCCACCGGGAACGACGTGTCGCTGGGTCATGACTGCCTCTCCGGAAGGGGAAACGTTCTGTACCGGTGTACCCGCGTCGGAGCCCTTCCACACCCGCGGGCACCGGAACGAGCCGATCAACTTCCTCTGCCCCTCGTCAACACCACCGCCCGTCGGACCGGCGCGTGTCGGGCGTGGCGGCGGGACAGCACCGGAGGTTCCGGAGCACACTCGGAGACGGTGCCGCCCCGGTTCGGGGAGGGGCGGGGCGGCACCACGCGACCCGCTCACACGTAGACGCTGCGCATCCGCTGCTCGTCGTAGCGCTCGCCGGCGGCGACGCCGAGGGGAGCCACCCGCTCTATGGCGTCGAGGTCCTCCTCGGTGAGGGTGACCTCGGAGGCACCCACGTTCTCCTCCAGGTAGGGCCGCCGCTTGGTTCCCGGGATGGCCACGATGTCCTCGCCCTGGGCGAGGACCCAGGCGATGGCCAGTTGGGAGGCCGTGACCCCCTTGTTCGCGGCCAGCTCGTGCACCCGTTCGACCACGTCCAGGTTCCGGCGGAAGTTCTCCCCCTGGAAACGCGGGGCACCGCGCCGGTAGTCGTCGGGGTCCAGGTCCTCGACCGAGCGGATTCTGCCGGAGAGGAACCCCCGACCCAACGGCGAGTAGGCCACGAAGCCGATGCCGAGCTCGCGGCAGGTGGCCAGCACCCCGTTGTCCTCGGGATCCCTGCTGAACAGCGAGTACTCGGTCTGTACCGCCGTCACGGGGTGGGTGGAGTGAGCCCGACGGATGGAGGACGGCGCGGCCTCGGAGATCCCGAGGAAGCGCACCTTGCCCTCCCGCACCAGTTCGGACAGTGCTCCCCAGGTCTCCTCCACCGGAACGTCCGGGTCCACCCGGTGCTGGTAGTACAGGTCCACGTGGTCGACTCCCAGTCGGCGCAGGGAGCCGTCGATCGCAGCCCGCAGGTACTCGGGTCGCCCGTTGACCCTGCCCGCCAGGTTCCCGTTGTCGTCGACCTCGTTGCCGAACTTCGTGGCCAGCACCACCTCGTCCCTGCGGCCGGCCAGTGCGCGCCCCAGCAGCCTCTCGTTGCTCCACGGGCCGTACATGTCCGCCGTGTCGAAGAAGTCGACACCGAGGTCGAGGGCTCTGTGGACGGTGGCCACGGACTCCTCGTCGTCCCTGCCCGCGTAGGCGAAGCTCATCCCCATGCATCCGAGTCCCTGCTCGGTCACCTGCAGCCCTTGACTGCCCAGTCGGCGTTGCCGCATCCGAGACCTCCGTGTCGGTGTTTCTCGCTCGCTCGTCCAGACTACGCAGCCGTGGGGCGTCCTCCGCGAGCGTTTTTCCGCGACCGCCCGTGGGGGCGGGGCGGTGTGGTCTAGCCTTGTCGCACGATCGGTGCAGGCCCGGCATGGCCGCTCCCTCCACGGGGTGGATCGTGCGATGGTGGCCTGCGGTGTGCGGTCGTTCGAGACACGGAGGCCTGGCTTGGACCGCAGAAGTGTGCTCGTTCTGGTGGCGTGTGCCGTGCTCGCCGTGGGGTATCTGGTGGTGCGGGACCCGGTGGGCTCCGCCGGTCTCGTCCGCCAGGGGGCGACGATGCTGTTCGACAGCGTGGTGTTCGTCCTCCAGTCGCTGGTGACCTTCGTGCGTCACCTGTTCGCCGGGTGAGCGGCCCCCTTTCAGGGGCTTTCCCGAGAATTCCGGCGTGTTGTGGGTGACACGTGTTCTTCGTCACTTATACTTGTCCGTGCAGGGTTGTGATGTTCACGGGCCGGAACACGGAAGAGGTGGCGGAGATGTCCTCGACGGCCGAACTGGGGGACGTACTGCGTGCCCTCGCCCAGCTGCGCACCGGCGTGGACGAGCTCTACGCGCGTTACGGGGACACCCCCGTGGTGCGGCGTGTCGAGAACGACCTGCAACGGCTGGAGATCGACGTTTCCGAACTGTCGACGGTCGCCCCCGGCCCACCTCCCCAGCGCTCCCGCGGCGGCCGGGACACCGCCCGGGGTGGGGGCGCCGAGGGAAGGCCTCCCGGGGAGCAGGAGATCGTCGAGGTCCCGGACACCCCGTACGTCCCCTCCTGGTGGCGGGGAGTGGACGACGAGGGGGTGGGGGGCCAGTCGGCTCGCCAGGACTGAGCACGGACCAGCCATCGTCAGGACACCCGCGACCCCAGAGGTGGAGCAGAGCATGGCCGCTCCCACGACCACGTCCGGTCCGCGACGCACCCGCACCCTGCGCACCGATCGGTGGTGGTTGCCGCCCTTGGGGACGGCCCTGGGCCTGTCCGCCTTCGTGGTCTACGGGCTGGTGCGCACCTTCATGAACACCTGGTACTGGGTACCGGAGCAGCACTATCTCGCCCCGTTCTTCTCCCCCTGCCTCAGCGAGGCGTGCGTGCCGGGGGCCAGCCACCTCGGAACCCCCTTCCCCGACCTGGCGCCGTGGGTTCCCCCTCCGGTGTTCGTGCTGCCCTTCGTGCTCGGGTTCCGGCTGACCTGTTACTACTACCGCAAGGCCTACTACAGGGCGTTCTGGTTGTCCCCGCCCGCGTGCGCGGTGACCGAGCCGCACCGCCGGTACACCGGCGAGTCCCGTCTTCCGCTGCTCCTGCAGAACGCGCACCGCTACTTCTTCTACGCCGCCGTGCTGGTGGCGGCCGTGCTGACCTACGACACCGTGCTGGCCTTCCACGGTGTGAACGGCGGGGTGGGGGTCGGACTCGGCACACTGCTCATGGTCGTCAACGTGGTGCTGCTGTGGGGATACACGCTTTCGTGCCATTCCTGTCGGCACCTGGTGGGAGGACGGATCAACCACTTCTCCCGGCACCCGGTGCGCTACCGCCTGTGGACCTGGGTCAGTCGGCTCAACGGCAGGCACATGTCGCTGGCCTGGGCCTCGCTGTTCTCGGTGGCGCTGGTGGACCTGTACGTGATGCTCGTGGCCTCCGGGGCGTTCCCCGACCCCCGCTTGATCAACTGACCCGGATTTCCTCGGGAGGAGTCGGACAGTCATGGCCGAAACGGAACGGCACGACTACGACGTGGTCGTGGTC
>NZ_PVSR01000029.1:0-52445 GCF_003001495.1 Actinopolyspora mortivallis | reverse complement strand
CCCCGGCCCCGGACTCCCCCCACCGCCGGGACCGGCCGGTGCCCCTCCGCTGCCGGCTCCCGTGCCCGCCGTCGGAGAGACGAGGCCGGCACCGTTCGCCGCCGGCCCGGGGCCGGGCGCGGGCACCGGACCGGGCCCCGCCGGAGAGGAGGCGGCGTGGGGACTCACCTGGTTGGACAGGGGAAAGGCCGGGCGAGTGCGCTCGCCGGCCGCGCCCTCGGAACGCGCCTCCGAACCCCACCCCTGCCTCATCCGATCAGGTGGGGTTGCCCCTCCGTCACGGATCGCGTTGAGTGGCGCCGTGTCCCCGCGCTCGAAGTTCTGCTGCGACCCTGTCATCTGTTCGGGTGCGCCGTGGTGATCCGACACAGGCACCTACCGTAGCGGGTAACGATCGGGGGCAGAACAGGACGTCACCGCGACGACCCCGGATCCACCCGGGACAGCGCGTCCAGCACGAGATCCACGTCCTCCCGCGTGTTGTAGAGGTGGAAAGACAACCTCACCCGTCCGTCGCGTTCCGCGCAACGTATCCCGGCGGCACGCAGCTCCGGAAGGGCCTCCGCCACGTCGAGGGTGACGATCGGGGACGCGGGCGGAGCCATCCCCAGCTTCCCGCACAGCCTGCCCGCCAGTTCCAGACAGTGGGCCCGGACGGCGGAGAGGTCGAGGGTTCGCAACCAGTCCAGCGCGGCGGCGGCCCCGAGCTGGGCGAACCAGTCCGGGGAGGCGTCGAGAGCACGCGCGTTGTGGGCCAGACGCAACGGCAGCCCGTAGAGGCTCTGCCACGGGTCCTCGCCCGCGTACCAGTTCGCCCCGACCGGGCGCGTCGACCGGGCCACGTCCGCGCCGAGCGCGAGCCAGGCCGCTCCTCGTGGGGCCAGCAGCCACTTGTAGGCGCATCCCACCACCCAGTCGGCCCAGTCCAGCTCCAACGGCATCCAACCGGCCGCCTGGGAGACGTCGAGCAACACCCGCACCCCGTGACGTGCGGCCGCCTCCCGCAGGGACTCGGGGTCGAACACCCGTCCGTCGGAGGACTGCACCAGGCTCACCGCGAGCACGTCGTGCCCCGACAACGAGTCCAGCAGCCGTTCCGGGGCCACCTCGGTGACCCGCACCCCGCGTCCGTGCTGGGCGGCGAAGGGGAAGGTCACGCTCGTGAACTCCCGCTCGGCCACCACCACGCTGCTGCCGTCCGGCACGCTCGCGGCGACCGTGCCCACCAGTTGTCCCACCGAGGATCCCGTGGCCACCCGTTCCGGGCTGACACCGACGAGAGCGGCGAAACCCTCGCGGGCGCGCGCCACGTACTCGTCGAACTCGGGCGGGGACAGTCGGCCACCCCGCCAGCCGGAGACGACCGCGCTCACCGAATCGGCCACCTCGGCGGGAGGAACACCGATACTGGCGGTGTTCAGGTATCCCGGTTCCAGGTCGAAGAATGTTCCGAAGGTTTCTCTCATATCCGGAACCTAACCGATCACCCCCCGCACGGTGCCGCGTGTCACCGTCGCACCGGACCTAGACTCGCGACCATGCACAGTGAGGAAGTCGAGGTACACACCGGCGGCCGGGAGACGGTTCGCGACCTCAGCGCGGAGTGCACGAGGTTCCTGCGCGAGATCGGCGGGGACGAGGGGCTGCTGCACCTGTGGGTGCCGCACGCCACGGCGGGAATCGCCGTCATCGAGACCGGAGCGGGCAGTGACGACGACCTGCTCGCGGCGCTGCACGACCTGCTGCCGGCCGACGACCGCTGGAAGCACCGACACGGATCCCCCGGTCACGGCCGGGATCACGTCCTTCCCGCCCTGATACCCCCGCACGTCTCGGTTCCGGTGCTCGACGGCAGGATGGCACTCGGAACCTGGCAGTCGGTGTGCCTTGTGGACACCAACACCGACAATCCCGTGCGGCGGGTCAGACTGAGCTTCCTGTCGGGCTGATCCCCGGGCCTCCCGCACGGACCGCACCCGTCCGGAACGGGTACCGCGCACCGGTAGTCTCGATCTCGTGAGACAGCCATACGGTGGGTACGACGGCACCTCCGGGAAACCGGGGTTCGGCCCACGGGGCGGTGACCCCGCCCGGTGGCCCACCCCCGCGAAGAACTCCGCGGGAGGACTCCCCAGTCCCTACGGGTGGCAGGCGGATCCGACGCGCTCCCCTTCCGGGGGCGGCTCCGTCTACCGGGGTTTCGGCACTTTCGAGGAGCCCACCGCGAGCAGCAGACCTCCCGGAGGACCGAACCGGGGAGTGCTCGTGGCTCTCACGCTCGCCGCCGTGCTGTTGGCCAGTGCCGTGGGGCTCGGGGTCTACTACGGGGCGCTGCGGCCCTCCCACAACAATGCGGCCCCCGCCAGCGGGACGGAGTCCCCCTCGACCGCCCGAAACGCTCCGGAAGCCCCCGCACCCCGGATACACGGCTGGCAGGTCGGCTACAACCCGCGGAACCGGCTCGCCTACGACGTTCCCTCCGACTGGAACGTGCTGGACCCCTCCCGGGGATACTCGGTACCCGCCCTCGGAGACGTCACGTTCCACGGCCTGGTCGACGGTCCCTACTACGAGTGCGCCGGAGAACACCGCACGGCGGGGAGGGTGGTGAGCACCGCCGTCGAACCGGACCGGAGCATGGCCGAGACCGCGCGCGAGTTCCTCCGTCGTTCCGGGCGGAACTTCTACACCGCCGGGGACGCGGGGGGGCGGAGTCTCGGTGGAGACGGGCGCCCCCAGCACGACCGACGTCGGAGGTTTCGAGGCGGTACGGCTCTCCGGCACGGTGCGCGTACCGGAGAGCTCCCCCTGTCTGCCCACCAAGGCCAGGATCGCGACCCTGGTCATCCGGGCGAAGGACACCTACGTCGTGCTTCTCGCCGCAGCGGACAGTCTGCGCCCGGACTCCTCCCCGCCCGCCGAGGGCGAGGAACTCGTCCCCCGCATCCTGGACAGCGCACGGCCGGTGCGCTGACCCGCCCGCGCGCCGGGAGGCTTCCGCGCATGACTCGGCCGGGCCGGCCCGCACCTACGGGCGCCCTCAGCCTCGCACCAGCTCGACGAGGTGCTCCACCACGCCGTCGGTGGACACTTCGACGCGCTCACCGCCGGCGCGGTCCTTGACCTCCACGACTCCCCTGGAGAGCCCCTTGCCGACCACCAGGATGGTGGGCACCCCCACCAGCTCGGCATCGGCGAACTTCACCCCGGGCGAGGCGTTCCTGTCGTCGAGGATCACCCGGACACCGGCGGTGTCCAGCTCGGCGCAGAGGCGCTCGGCCTCGCCCGCGGCGGTCTCGTCCTTGCCCGCCACGACCACGTGCACGTCGGCCGGGGCCACCGCACGCGGCCACACCAGTCCCTGCTCGTCGTGGTGCTGTTCGGCGATCGCCGCGACCAACCGGGACACCCCCACTCCGTAGGAGCCCATGGTCACCCGCTTGGGTTTGCCGTCCTGCCCGAGGGCGTCCAGCGAGATCGCGTCGGTGTACTTGCGTCCGAGCTGGAAGATGTGTCCGATCTCGATCCCCCGGGCGGACTGCAGAACCCCCCGCCCGTCGGGCGAGGGATCGCCCTCCCGCACCTCGGCCGCCTCGATCGTGCCGTCCGGGACGAAGTCCCGGCCGCACACCAGGTCGACCACGTGGTGGTCGGTCTTGTCCGCCCCGGTCACCCAGGCGGTGCCCCGGGCGACCCGGGGATCGACCAGGTAACGCACCCCGTTGTGCTGGAGTGCCTTCGGTCCGACGTAGCCCTTGACCAGGAAGGGACGGGCCTCGAAGTCCTCGTCGTCCACGAGGGCTACCTCGGCGGGTTCCAGGGCGGCTTCCAGCCGCTTCATGTCCACCTCACGGTCACCGGGAACCCCCACTCCGAGCAGCTCCCACTCCGTGTCACCCGGACGCCGCGTCTTGACCAGCACGTTCTTCAGCGTGTCCGCGGCGGTGAACGTCCGCTCCCAACCCGCTCCGTTCAGGAACTCCACGAGCGTCTCGATCGTCGGGGTGTCCGGGGTGTGGTGCACCTCGGCGGGAGGGAGTCCCTCGACGGACCGTTCCGGGGCGGGCGGAGTGGTCACGGCCTCCACGTTGGCCGCGTAGTCGGACTCGCTGCTGCGTACGAACGTGTCCTCCCCCGTGGGGCACTCGGCCAGGAACTCCTCGGAGGCCGACCCCCCCATCGCCCCCGACGTGGCAGCCACGATGGTGTAGCGCAGACCGAGCCGGTCGAACAGCCTCGTGTAGGCCTCACGATGGAGTCGGTAGGAGGTCATCAGCTGTTCGTCGTCCAGGTCGAAGGAGTACGAGTCCTTCATGACGAACTCCCGACCGCGCAGGATCCCGGCGCGCGGGCGTTCCTCGTCCCGGTACTTCGTCTGGATCTGGTACAGGATGACGGGGAAGTCCCGGTAGGAGTTGTACTCGCCCTTCACCGTCTGGGCGAACAACTCCTCGTGCGTGGGGCCGAGCAGGTAGTCCGCCTTCTTGCGGTCCTTGAGGCGGAACATGTTGGGCCCGTACTCGGTCCAACGGCCCGTGGCCTCGTAGGGCTCCTTCGGCAGCAGCGCGGGGAGATGGATCTCCTGGGCGCCGATGGCCTCCATCTCCTCCCGCACGGCGCGTTCTATGTTGCGCAGGACGCGCAGCCCGAGCGGCAGCCAGGAGTAGATGCCTGGTGCTACCCGGCGCACGTATCCGGCGCGCACCAGCAGCCGGTGGCTGGGCACCTCGGCATCCGCCGGATCCTCACGCAGGGTACGCAGGAACAACGTGGACATCCTCGTGATCAAGGCTGCGCGCTCCTTTACGCCTCGCGCTCTCCTCGCGTCTCGCGGGAGAGCCTAGCGGGTGTTACGACCGTGGGTGTCGACGACTCCCGCGCCGGGCACGCCCCGAGCGTCGTGGGCGATCGCGGCACACACGCCCGGCAGCGGAAAGATCCCATTCTCCCCGCCGACCCCCGAACCCCACGTTCGGGGGAGTTTCCCTCCTCCGTGGTTTCCTCCCCACGGGAATGTGGCTCAATCAGGGGGACTGTCCCCGTTTCGGAGGAGGCGAGGAATTGGGCACCGAGCGGCCCACAGAACGGTTCTGGCACCCCGCGCGCCGAGCCGACGGCGCCAGGCACCTCTTCGCCGGAGCGCCGCCCGCGGAGGGGTGGTCCCCGCGGGAGACGCTGTGCGGCCGCCACCTCGATCCCTCCCCCGTCTCCTCGGTGGAGTGGCTGTTGTATCCGACCTGCCCCGAGTGCTGGGAGCTGTTGCTGAGCGAGAACGTCCCCCCGTCACCCGCCGAGCTCCCCACCGAACCGCCACCGGTGGGCGACTAGACTGCCCGCACATGCTCGTACTCCTGCCTCCTTCCGAGACCAAGTCGCCCGGCGGGACCGGGCCGCCGTTGCGGCTGGACACGCTGTCCTTCCCCGAACTCACCCCCACCCGAGAACGACTCGTCGAAACGCTGGTGCGGTTGAGCGAGGACCTTCCGGCCAGCCTCGAAGCGCTCGGCCTGTCGCCACGACAGTCCGAGGAGGTCGAACGCAACGGGGCGCTGTGGAACTCCCCCACCCTCGCCGCCCTGGACCGCTACAGCGGAGTGCTCTACGACGCGCTCGACGTGGGATCCCTCTCCGGGGAGGAACGCCGGCGGGCCGACGAGAGACTCGCCGTCGTCTCCGCCCTGTTCGGTGTGCTGCGCGGCGCCGACCCCGTGCCGGCCTACCGCCTGTCGGCGGGATCCCGTCTGCCGGAGGTCGGCAGCCTCCGTCGACTGTGGCGTCCCGAGCTGAGCCGCGTGCTGGAGTCCGTCCCCGGACCCGTGGTGGATCTGCGTTCCGGGGCCTACGCCGCCCTGGCCGCGCTTCCCGACCCCGTCGAGGTCCGCGTGGTCACCGAGGACGGGAACGGCTCCCGCAAGACCGTCGGCCACCACAACAAGACGCACAAGGGCAGGCTGGCCAGGGCTCTGGCCCTCGCCGAACGGGAACCGGAGAGCCCCGCCGAGGTGGCGGAGATCGCACACGGGGCAGGACTGCGGGTGGAGCAGCCGGGACGGCGGAGTCTGACCCTCGTGGTCAGCTGATGTGAGTTCTCCCCCATCCGGTGGGAAGTCCTCGGACCTTCCACGGAGGTGCGTTAGTATCCGGAAACCGCGCTCTCCCCCGCTCGACGTCCGGGACGGGCTCGCCCGTTCTTCCGCACCCGGCCCGTGGAGTTCCTCCGCGAGAGTCGCAGTGTCCCCCACGAGACGCCGGGAGAGCGCACCGTGTCCGTCGACCGGACACCCTCCCCACGGAGTGCTCCCCTCCCGTGGGCGGGCCCGTTCGGCCCGCGACATCCCAGACCTTCCAGGAGGCCCGCCGAACGTGAGCACAGACACCCCGAACAGCGGAGACCGTCGAGGGTCCACGGCGGCCACCGGCTCGTGCGGCGGCCCCGACCCCGTGGGGCGCCCGTGAGCACCGAGGAAAGCGGAACACGGGAACCCATCCACGTGGTGGGTATCGGCGCGGACGGGTGGGAGGGTCTCTCCCCCGTGGCACGTCGCACCATCGAGAACGCCGAGGTCGTCATGGGCGGCTCCAGACAGCTCGACCTCATCCCGGAGACCTCGGCCGAACGCGTGAGCTGGCCCTCCCCGCTGTTGCCCGCCCTCGGCGAGCTGTTGGACAGGCACGCCGGGCGTTCGATCTGCGTACTGGCCAGCGGAGACCCCATGTTCCACGGGATCGGAGCGACCCTGGCCAGGATGGTGGGACCGGAGAGACTGCACGTCGTTGCTCATCCCTCCTCGGTGAGCCTGGCCTGCTCCCGGCTCGGATGGCCCGCCCACGAGGTCCGCGTGGTCAACCTGGTGGGTCGGCCGGTGAAGAACCTGCTGCCCGAACTGGCCCGGAACAACCGGATCATGGTGCTGAGTTCCGACGGGGACACCCCTGCCGAGGTGGGTGCCCTGCTGAGCGAGCACGGCTTCGGTGACAGCGAGCTGGTCGTGCTGGAGAACCTGGGCGGGCGCGGGGAGCGGATCCACCGGGAACTCGCGGCGCGCCTGCGGGACCGCACGGGACCGTTGAACATCGTCGCGATCGACCGTGCGGACTCCTCCGCCCCGGCGGAGGTCGCCGTGGCACCGGGACTGCCCGACGAGCTGTACGAACACGACGGACAGCTCACGAAACGCGACGTCCGCGCGAGCACCCTGGCCAGACTGGCCCCCCGCCCGGGAGAGCTGCTGTGGGACGTCGGCGCGGGTTCCGGCAGCGTCGCGATCGAATGGATACGCGCGACCCGGGGCACGGCGATCGCCGTCGAGCACGACCCACGGCGTGCCGAACGCGTGACCCGGAACGCGGCGGCCCTCGGCGCAGGCGGGATCCGGCTCGTCCGGGAGTCCGCCCCGGAGGGACTGCGCGGGCTGGAGACCCCGGACGCGGTCTTCGTGGGAGGGGCCGTGAGCGTTCCCGGGGTACTGGACACCTGTGTGGACGCCCTTCCGCGGGGCGGGCGTCTCGTGGTCAACGCCGTCACCATGGAATCGGAGTCGACAGTGACCGAATGGTACTCCCGCCTGGGCGGGGAACTGACGAGGATCGGAGTCGAACGGGCGGGGGCGGTCGGAGGGTTCACCGCCTGGCGCCCGGCTCTGCGCGTGACCCAGTGGGCGGTGACGAAACAGTGACGGTCTACTTCGTCGGTGCCGGCCCCGGAGCGGCGGATCTCATCACCGTCCGGGGACAACGCACCATGGCCTCCTGCCCGGTGTGCCTGTACGCGGGCAGCCTGGTTCCGCGTGACCTGCTGGACAACTGCCCGGAGGGAGCGCGGCTGGTCGACACGGCACGCATGAACCTGGACGAGATCCTCGCCGAGATCGAGCGGGCCCACCGCGACGGTCTCGACGTGGCCAGGTTGCACTCGGGGGACCCCGCCGTGTTCAGCGCGGTGGCCGAGCAGATGCGCAGGCTCGACGAGGTCGGGATCGACTACGAGATGGTTCCCGGCGTACCCGCTTTCTCCGCCGCCGCGGCCGCGCTGAACAGGGAGTTCACCGTCCCCGGAGTCGGCCAGACCGTGGTGCTGACCAGAACGGCGGCCCGGGCCACCCCCATGCCGGAGGGGGAGGACCTGGAAACCCTGGGGCGCAGTCGGTCCACCCTGGTGCTGCACCTGGCGGTGAACCGGATCGAGGAGCTCGTGGAGCGGCTCGTACCGAACTACGGGGCGGAGTGCCCCGTTGCCGTGGTCGCCGGCGCGAGCAGGGAGGACGAGCGCGTGCTGCGCGGAACGCTCGCCGATGTGGCCGGACGCGTCCGCGAGGCGGGAATCGAGCGCACGGCCGTGGTCGTGGTGGGGCGGGTGCTCGCCGCGGACCGGTTCCCGGACAGCCATCTGTACTCGGTGTACCGCTGCCGGGACTGATCACGTGCGGCCCGGCACGGTCAGGGGGACGGACAGCGCCCCCGGACCGTGCCGGAGCGGTCGATCACGACGGTCTCCACCTCCACCGGAGCCCCCCGCAGAGTCTCCAGCGCCACCTCCCGGGCCTGCCGGGCGACCAGCTCACCGAGCCGAACCCCTTCCGCTGCGGAGATCTCGAGCGCCTCCAGCGCGGTGTTGGCCCGGCTCACGCGGTCGGCCAGCTCCGTACTTCCCCCCGCCCGCGTGACGAGACCGGCCAGGCGTGCGAAGTCCACCTGGGAACGCTTGGAGTGCAGGTCGAGATGACCGTCGGCCAGTTTCGCCAGCTTCCCGATCCCACCGGCTATGGTCAGTCGGGGCACGGGGTGCCTGCGCAGGTACTTCAGCACCGCTCCCGCGAAGTCCCCCATGTCCAGCAGCGCCTCCGGAGGGAGCCCGTGGAGCTCGGTCACCGTGCGTTCCGAGGTGCTGCCGGTGCAGCCCGCCACGTGTCGCAGCCCCTCGGCCCGGGCCACGTCCACCCCGCGTCGGATGCTGTCGATCCAGGCCGAGCACGAGTACGGAACGACCACTCCGGTGGTTCCCAGGATCGACAGCCCACCCAGGATGCCCAGACGGGGGTTCCAGGTGTGCCTGGCCAGTTCCTCGCCGTCCTCCACCGAGACCTCCACCACGAGGTCGCCGTCGTCCCGGTGGGCCGCGGCCGTGTCGGCGACGAGTTCGCTGATCAACCGTCGGGGAACCGGATTGATGGCCGGTTCCCCCACCGCCAGCGGCAAACCGGGTTTGGTCACCGTCCCCACCCCGCTTCCCGCGCGGAAGGTGACCCCGCTTCCCGGGCGACCTCGGGAGACGGTCACGCCCACCACCGCCCCGTGGGTCACGTCCGGGTCGTCCCCGGCGTCCTTGACGACACCGGCCATGGCCCAGCCCTCCCCCAGCCGCTCCCGGCAGAGCGCGAAGGCGGGCTCGTGTCCCTTCGGCAGCCGTACGCTGACCGGATCGGGGAACCGTCCGGTGAGCAGAGCGGTGTAGGCCGCGGCGGTCGAGGCCAGGGCGCAGGCCCCGGTGGTCCACCCATAGCGCGGACCACCCGACTGTTCAGCACGATCGTTCACCACGGGAGAATGCACTCCAGCGAGTTCGGATTCACTGTTCCGGGGGATGGTGTGTGATGGAGACGCGGATACTCGTCCTCGGGGGGACCGCGCAGGCACGACGTCTCGCCGAGCAGCTTACCGAGCTCGGGGTCTCGGTGGTGTCCTCGCTGGCCGGGCGGGTACGCGATCCGAAGCTCCCGGCGGGAGAGGTCCGGGTGGGCGGCTTCGGCGGGGCCCAGGGGCTGGGCGAGTACCTCTCCCGCGAAGGGATCACGGCCGTGGTCGACGCCACGCACCCCTTCGCCGCCGGTATCAGCGCCAACGCCGTTGTCGCCGCGCGGGAGCGCGGGGTGGAGTTGTTGGTGTTGCGCCGTCCCCCCTGGTCGCCGGGACCCGAGGACGACTGGAGGTCGGTGCGCTCCCTGGCCGAGGCCGCCGGAACCGTTCGGCGGCTCGGGAGCAGGGTGCTGCTCACCACCGGCAGGCAGGGACTGCACCACTTCGCCGGGATCGACCACGTGTGGTTCCTCGTCCGGACGGTCGACGCCCCGGAGCCCCCGCTGCCTCCCCACACGACGACGCTGTCCGCACGTGGTCCCTTCGACGCGGACGCCGAACGCGAGCTGCTGCGGAACAACGACATCGACCTGCTGGTGAGCAAGAACAGCGGAGGGACGATGACGGAGGGCAAGCTCGTGGCCGCCCGGGATCTGGGGGTCCCCGTCGTGATGGTGGAGCAACCGCCTCCGCCGCGAGCACCCGTGGTCTCCGGGGTCGAGGAGGCCCTGGAATGGCTGCGGAGGCGGATCGGCCCGTTCACGCGGGATAACGCCGGGGGGTGAACACGGTGGTCTCGTCCCCCCGGGTGACCACTCGGGTGGTGGAGGAACCGACCAGCACCAGGCAGCGCATGTCCACCCACCGCGGATCCAGCTCTCCCAGCCGGACCACGGAGACCCGTTCCTCCGGCCCCCCGACGTCCCGACCGATCACCACGGGGGTGTCGGCGGAGCGCTCCTCCAGCAGCACCTGTCGGGCGGCCCCGACCTGCCACTGACGACTGCGGGAGGCAGGGTTGTACACGGCCAGGGCGAGATCGGCCCGGGCCGCCGCGCGCAACCGCCGCTCGATCACCTCCCAGGGTTTGAGCCGGTCGGACAGGGAGAGCACGCAGTAGTCGTGTCCCAACGGGGCCCCGACCCTGCTCGCCACCGCCTGCGCGGCCGTGAGACCGGGAAGGACGCGGACGTCCACCTCCGCGTAGCGCGGCTCCTCGGCAACCTCCAGGACGGCACTGCCCATGGCGAACACCCCGGGATCCCCGGAGGAGACCACGACCACCCTCCGCCCGGAGGCGGCCAGGTCCAGTGCCTGCCGGGCGCGCTCGGCCTCGACCCGGTTGTCGGAGGGATGTTTGCGCTGGCGCGGGTTGGTCTGGACACGGTCCAGGTAGGGACCGTAACCGACCAGGTCGTCGGCGGTGGCCAACGCGGCCTGGGCCTCCGGTGTGGTCCACTCCCTGCCGGCGGGGCCCAGTCCCACGACCACCAGTTCACCACCCCGGTGCTCCGAAGTTCCGCCGCCTTCCGGCAGAGGGATCTCCGCCCCGGAACGGCTGGGCAGCAGAGCCAGCGAGAAGTAGGGCACGGTCCGCGGATCCACCTCGGACAACGGTTCCACCCGTTGCCTGTCGGTGCTGGCCCGTTCCACGTAGTAGGCCTCGGACAGACATCCCGCCTTCTCGAAGGCCTCGCGCACACCCTCGAAGGTTCGCCCCAGCTTGAGCACGGCGGCCGCGTCCGTCTCGTCCAACCTCCGTGCCAACGTCTCGGAGTCCAGCGTCCCCGGCAGCACGGTCAGTACCTCGTCGCGTTCGGCCAGGGGCCGCCCCAGTTCGGCCGAGGCCGCGCTCACCGAGTTCACCCCCGGGACCACCACGGTCTCGAAACGCGAGGACAACCGCTTGTGCATGTGCATGTAGGACCCGTAGAAGAACGGGTCACCCTCCCCCAGCAGCACCACGTCCCTGCCCGCGTCCAGATGGGAGGCCAGCCGTTCGGCGCACTCGGCGTAGAACTCGTCGATCGCTCCCTGGTACCCGCCCGGGTGATCGGTGGTCTCGGTGGTGACCGGATACACCAGCGGTTCCTCGATCTGGTCCCCACGCAGGTACGGTTCGGCCACCGAACGGGCGATGCTGTTGCCGTGTCGGGCGCTGTGGTAGGCGACCACGTCGGCCGCCCCGATCAACCGCGCCGCCTTGACCGTCACCAGCTCGGGGTCACCGGGGCCCAGGCCCACACCGAACAGGCGTCCGGCGGCGGAGTCGTTGTCTTCGCTGCTCACTCTTCCTCGCTCGCGATCGCGTTGATGGCGGCGACCGTCATCGCACTACCGCCGCGTCTGCCGTGCACCACCAGGTGCTCCAGACCGCGCGGGTGCGAAGCCAGTGCCTGCTTGGACTCGACGGCCCCGATGAAACCGACCGGGATCCCGAGCACCGCCGCCGGAACCCCCGCGCCCTGCTCGACCAGCTCCAACAGCCGGAAGAGGCAGGTCGGCGCGTTTCCGATCGCGACCACGGCCCCGTCGAGCCGTGGTCGCCACAGCTCCATCGCGGCGGCGCTGCGGGTGGTTCCCAGCCGCTCGGCGAGCCCGGGCACGGCGGGGTCGGACAACGTGCACAGGATCTCGTTGTCCGCGGGAAGCCTGCGCCTGGTCACCCCGGCCGCGACCATCTCCGCGTCGCAGAGCACCGGAGCACCCGCGTTCAACGCCTCCCGCGCCGAACGGACCACGTCAGGGGAGTAGGCCAGGTCGTCGACCAGGTCCACCATTCCGCAGGAGTGGATCATGCGCACGGCGACACCGGCCACGTCGGCCGGCATCCCGTCGAGAGCGGCTTCCGCGCGGATGGTCGCGAAGGAGCGACGGTAGATCTCCCTGCCGTCCCGGATGTACTCGATCACCGGTCGTCCTCGTTCGTCGTGTCCCGATCATTGCTCGCTCGGCCGTTCCCGAACCCGGCTCGTGGCGTCCCGGCGGTGCGCACCGCACCAGCGTGTCGTGCTCGGTTCGCGACCTCGGCCGCCACGTCGGGATCCGCCTCGGAGGCCCACGTCACCCGCTCCTGCGGCGTCCCCGCGCTGACCCGGTACCCGGAGGGTTCGGCCAGTACCTCCACCACCGGCCCCCGGGGAAGGCCGCAGCGACGCGAACAGCCGACCCAGTGCACCGGCAGAGCCCCCGGCGCGGCCGCCTCGCCGCGGGACGTGCCACGCGCGGCGTCCCGATGGACATCGGCCAGGGATTTGGCGCAGCCGGGGTAGCCCGCGCAGGCGGTCACACCGCTGAGCGGTGCGGACGGCTCGACGAGCAAACCGCACGAGTGCAGTTCGGAAAGCCACGACCGGTGGTCCCGTTCCGGCACTCCCGTGAGGATCACGGTCCGCCACGGGGTCAGTCGAACGAAACCGGACGCGGCTTCGGCCGCTCGTATGATGCTATGCGTTTGCGCTGGGGACAAGCGGCCGAGCGGCGCCCCCACCTCCACGGCCACCGCGTCCTCGTCCCGCCCGACGACTCCCGGACGGGGTTTTCCCTGCTGACCGGATTCCGCCCACGAGGCCGGTGTGACTTCGACAACGTCGGCTTCCCGCGCACCGTGGCGGGCACACACAGTGTCGGAGACGGGGCGTGTCGTGGCCAGCTCGGCCATGCGCCAGGCACCGCTGCCGTTCCGGGCGCGTTCGGCGAGGAACCCCTCGGCCGCCGTGACCGCCGCGGCGGCGGCCCGTTCCGGAGGGACCCGCACCCCGGAGTCCGCGCCGGCCAGCAGCACGGCCACCCGGTGGGCCGAGACGGGCAGCAGTCCGACGTCGCCGCCCAACGCGGAGACGTCCCCCCTGCCGTCGTCGACGGTGAACAGGAAGCGTCCGGGCAGCTCGGCCAGGGCGGGCACGGAGCGGAGTCCGTGGTCCAGCTCCTCCACCACCCGTGACACCGGCAAGCGGGTGGGACCGTCCAGGCCGGCATAGGGGCTGGCCACGATGTTGCGCACCCGCTCGTGGGTGGCCGAGGGCAGCAGTC
The DNA here is from genome assembly GCF_003001495.1 of Actinopolyspora mortivallis. GTDB lineage: Bacteria > Actinomycetota > Actinomycetes > Mycobacteriales > Pseudonocardiaceae > Actinopolyspora > Actinopolyspora mortivallis_A. Next base: position 38,840 of record NZ_PVSR01000029.1, on the reverse strand, counting down.
CCGCCTCGCCGAGTCGGCGCCCCAGCTCACCGGGATCCTCGACGCCACGCAGCTGCAGGTTCGCCCTGGAGGTGAGTTCGACGGTGGAGTTGCCCAGTTCCACGGCGGCCCCGACCACCACGCGTGCCTGTTCCGCGCTCAGGACTCCGCCGGGAACACGAACGCGGGCGAGACCCCCGTCGGCGGCCGGATGGACCTGGACCGCACCGGGGCACGCGTCGGGCCTGTCTCGTTCGGGAACGGAGCTGTCGGACACTCCGACGATGCTACGGACGTCCTCGGTGTGCCACGAAACACGCCGGGAACGGGGGCATCTCACGTCAACTTGACGAAAGATCGTCCCGTTCCCGAGACTGGACGCCGTATCCACGGCGGTGAACGGAGGAAGCCGGTGTGAGTCCGGCGCGGTCCCGCCACTGTCACCGGGGAGCGAACTCCGAACAGGGTCACTGTCGCACGGCGATGGGAAGACCGGAGGAAGCGAGGATCCGGAAGCCAGGAGACTCCGAACCGCCGCGACCGTCAGCAAAGGGGCGAGGACCCCTGGGAAGGTTCCTGATGCGCCGTACGACCGCGCGTGCATCGCGCGTCCCGTCCTGGTCGGCCGCCCCGGTTCCCGATGCCGAGGAGCGAGTCGCATGATCCTACTGCTGTCCACCTCAGACACGGACCTGCTCAGTGCACGGTCCAGCGGCGCCGACTACCGGCTGGCCAATCCGGCCAGGGTCGGCGTGGAGGAGCTGCCGGAACTGCTCGACGGGGTCGACCTCGTCGTCGTACGGCTGCTCGGGGGACGCCGGGCCTGGGAGGAAGGCATCGACTTCCTGCTCAGCGGGTCCCGGCCCGTGGTGGTGCTCGGTGGTGAACAGCAACCGGACGCCGAGCTCATGGAGTGCTCCACCGTGCCCGGAGGGGTGTGCGCCGAGGCGCACGCCTATCTGGCCAACGGCGGGCCCGAGAACCTCGAACAGCTGTACCATTTTCTGTCCGACACGGTGCTGCTCACCGGACACGGGTTCAGCGGACCGATCGAGACACCCACCTGGGGGAAGCTGGACAGAACACCGCAGCGCACGGACGGCCCCACCGTGGCCGTGCTCTACTACCGCGCGCACCACGTGGCGGGCAACACGGCCTTCGTGCACACCCTGTGCGAGGCGATCGAACGCGCGGGCGGCCAGGCCATGCCGCTGTTCTGCGCCTCACTGCGTTCCCCCGACCCCGAGCTGATCGAGACGCTGCGCGGAGCGGATGCGCTGGTGGTCACCGTCCTCGCCGCGGGCGGCAGCAAACCGGCCGTGGCCACCGCCGGAGGCGATGACGAGGCCTGGGACGTCGGGGCGCTCGCCCAGCTGGACGTTCCGATCCTGCAGGGAATGTGCCTGACCAGCAGCCGCACCGCCTGGGAGGACAACGACGAGGGACTGTCCCCTCTGGACATGGCCACCCAGGTGGCCGTGCCGGAGTTCGACGGGCGGCTGATCACCGTTCCGTTCTCGTTCAAGGAGAACGACTCGGAGGGACTGCCGGTCTACGTCGCCGACGCGGAACGAGCCGCCAGGGTCGCCGGAATCGCCGTCCGGCAGGCCAGACTCGCCTACGTTCCCCCCGAGCAGCAGCGTCTCGTGCTGATGCTGTCGGCCTATCCGACCAAGCACGCCAGGGTCGGCAACGCCGTCGGGCTGGACACCCCCCTGTCCGCGGTACGGCTGCTGCGGGCCCTGCGCGAGCAGGGCTACGACATCGGCCCCACCGAGGGGCCCGACGCGCTTCCCGGTGTCCTCTCCCAGGACGGGGACGCGCTGATCCACGCGTTGATCGCGGCGGGAGGCCAGGACCGGGACTGGCTGAGCGAGGAACAACTCGCCGGGAACCCCATCCGGGTGCCGGCCAGACGCTACCGCGAGTGGTTCGACTCCCTGCCGGAGTCGCTGCGTTCCGACATCGAACAGCACTGGGGACCGCCCCCCGGAGAGCTGTTCGTGGACTACTCCCGGGACCCCGAGGGCGAGATCGTGCTCGCGGCGCTGCGTGCCGGCAACATCGTGCTGATGATCCAGCCGCCGCGTGGTTTCGGCGAGAACCCCATCGCGATCTATCACGACCCCGACCTGCCGCCCAGCCACCACTACCTGGCCGCCTACCGGTGGCTGGCCGAGGACTTCGACGCCCACGCCATGATCCACCTGGGCAAGCACGGGAACCTGGAGTGGCTGCCCGGGAAGACCGCGGGCATGTCGGCCTCCTGCGCGCCCGACGCCGCCCTGGGCGACCTCCCGCTGGTCTACCCCTTCCTGGTCAACGACCCCGGTGAGGGCACCCAGGCCAAACGCCGGGTGCACGCCACGCTGGTGGACCACCTGGTTCCGCCCATGGCCCGGGCCGAGAGTTACGGCGACATCGCGCGCCTGGAACAGCTGCTCGACGAGCACGCCACCATCACGGCGATGGACCCGGCCAAGCTGCCCGCCATCCGCAGCCAGATCTGGACGCTGATGCAGGCGGCCAAGCTCGACCACGACCTGGGGCTGGAGGAACGCCCGCACGACGCCGAGTTCGACGACATGCTGATGCAGGTCGACGGCTGGCTGTGCGAGGTCAAGGACGCCCAGATCCGGGAGGGGCTGCACGTCTTCGGTGACCCGCCCACCGGCCAGGCCCGCGTGAGTCTGGTGCTCGCCATGCTGCGCGCCCGGCAGATGTGGGGAGGCCAGCAGGCCGCCGTCCCCGGACTGCGGGAGGCCCTCGGTCTTTCCGAGGACGGCTCGGAGGCCCGCGAACGCGTGGACGCGATCGAGTCCACCGCGCACGCGCTGGTCGAGGAGATGGAGCGGCGCGCGTGGCAGTCCGCGGAGGCGGAATCGGTGTGCGCGGAGATCCTCGGTGAGAACTCCGGCAGGGTCGCGGAAGTGCTGCGGTTCGCCGCCGAGGAGATCGTCCCGCGCCTGAACGCCACCACCGACGAGGTCGGTTCGACGCTGCACGCCCTGCGCGGCGGCTACATCCCCTCCGGGCCGAGCGGTTCCCCGCTGCGCGGCCTGGTCAACGTGCTGCCCACCGGACGCAACTTCTACTCGGTCGACCCCAAGGGCATCCCGAGCCGACTGGCCTGGGACACCGGTTACGCGATCGCGGAGTCCCTGCTGGAGCGCTACCGGGGGGACAACGGCGAGTGGCCCGCCTCGGTCGGCCTCTCGGTGTGGGGCACCAGTGCCATGCGGACCTCGGGCGACGACGTGGCCGAGATCCTCGCCCTGATCGGGGTACGGCCCACCTGGGACGACTCCTCCAGGCGCGTGAACGGGCTGGAAGTGGTCCCGCTGGAGGAGCTCGGGCGTCCCCGGGTCGACGTGACCGTACGCATCAGCGGCTTCTTCCGGGACGCCTTCCCCCACGTCGTCACACTGCTCGACGACGCCTTCCGGCTCGTCGCCGAACTCGACGAACCCGACGAGTGGAACTTCGTGCGGGCACACACACGTGCCGACGTGGCCGAGCACGGCGACCACCGACGCGCCACCATGCGGATCTTCGGGTCCAAACCGGGAGCCTACGGGGCCGGGATGCTGTCGTTGATCGACAGTCGCAACTGGCGCGACGACTCCGACCTCGCCGAGGTCTACACCGTGTGGGGTGGCTTCGCCTACGGCCGGGACCTGGACGGGGTCGACGCCCGCGCGGACATGGAGAACGCCTACCGACGCATCTCGATCGCCGCCAAGAACACCGACACCCGTGAGCACGACATCGCCGACTCGGACGACTACTTCCAGTACCACGGGGGGATGGTGGCCACGGTGCGCGCGCTGACCGGCAACTCCCCGGCCGCCTACATCGGGGACAGCTCCCGCCCGGACTCGATACGCACCCGCTCCCTGCACGAGGAGACCTCCCGGGTGTTCCGCTCCCGCGTGGTCAACCCCCGCTGGGTCTCGGCGATGCGCGAGCACGGCTACAAGGGGGCCTTCGAGTTGGCCGCCACGGTGGACTACCTGTTCGGCTACGACGCCACCACCGAGGTCGTCGGGGACTGGATGTACGAGAAGCTCGCCGAGACCTACGTCTTCGACGAGGAGAACCAGAAGTTCCTCACCGAGTCCAACCCGTGGGCGTTGCACGGCATCGTGGAACGCCTGCTGGAGGCCGCGGACCGCGACATGTGGGCCGAACCCGACCCGGAGACGATCCAGCGGTTGCGGGAGATCTACCTGCAGGTCGAGGGAGATCTGGAGGACGGCGGAACACGCTGAGAGCGAGGCCCCGGTTCCGCACCGGGGCCGTCCCGCCACGGCCCCTTACCTCGGACCGGAGTCCGGGACGGGGGCCGCACGGAACGGCCCCGTGCGGACCGAGGTCACGCGACACGGTCCGGGGCCAGCCCCGCCACCGCTCCGACGACGATGACCGCCGGAGGAGCCACTTCCCGCCGCTCGACCTCCCCGGCGATCTCGGCCAGCGTGCTGCGCAGCGTCTGCTGGCCCCGCATGGTTCCCTCCTGGACCACCGCCACCGGGGTCTGCGGGTCCTTGCCGTGTTCGAGCAGCACGTCGGCGAACTCGCGGATCCTCTTGACGGCCATCATCAGCACCAGCGTCCCCCTCAGCCGGGCCAGGGCGGGCCAGTCGACGAGAGACTGCTCGTCGTAGGGCCCCACGTGCCCGGAGACGACGACCACCTCGTGGGCCACGCCACGATGTGTCACCGGCACGTCCCCGATCGCCGGGGCGGCGAAGGCGCTGGTGATCCCCGGCACCGTGGTGACGGCGACACCGGCCTCCACACAGGCGAGCAGCTCCTCGAAGCCGCGCCCGTACACGTAGGGATCACCGCCCTTGAGCCGCACCACGAAGTTTCCGGCCCTGGCACGTTCGATCAGCAGCCTGTTGATGACCTCCTGGTTGGCGGCGCGTCCGTAGGGAATCTTGGAGGCGTCGATCACCTCGACGTGTTGGCCGAGTTCCTCCAGCAGCTCCCGGGGGGCGAGGCGGTCCGTGATGACCACGTCGGCCTTCCCGAGCAGGTGCCGCCCCCGCACGGTGATGAGATCGGCGGCACCGGGTCCCCCACCCACGAGTGCCACGCCGGGCTGGTGCGGTTGCGCGTGTTCGTCCACCATACCGGTGCGCAACGCTTCGAGCAGGGCTTCCTTGACCGCTGCCGAACGCCGGTGGTCACCGCCGCCGAGCACTCCGAACAGCAGCCCGTTGTGTTCGGCCACGGCGGGTGTCACGGCGCTTCCCCGGGAGGCGTCGTCGGCCCGCACACAGAACACGCGTTCCCGTTCGGCCTCGGCGACGACCGACGCGTTGACCTCCGGATCGGAGGTGCACGCCACCGCGTACCAGGCCCGTTCCAGATCCCCCTCGACGTAGCTCCGCCGGTGCCACACCACCTCGCCCGACTCGGCCATCCCCTCCACGGCCGGGGTGGCCTCGGGGGCGACGACCTCGATGCGCGCTCCCGCTTTGATCAACCGTGGGATCCGTCGTTGTGCCACGGTTCCCGCACCGACGACGACCACTCGTCTGTCCTGCAGGTCGAGTCCGGCGAAGTAGTGATGTTGGCTGTGCGAGCTCATGTGAGTCAATCGTTCCTGTAGGTCTCTGCGCACCCCCGGCGACATCGGCGGGGTCCGACTGCGGCCGTCGGTGCCGGCGTTCTCCCCGCGGGTGTGGGGACACGCGGAAACCGCACTCCCCACCGCGGGAACGGTCACCCGAACGCGGCGAGCCCCCATCCTGCCATGAAGACCGCCGCGGTGGGACCTCCGAGAAGCCCGAAGTGATCCCCGATACTCCCGGGGAGAACACCGGGGCGGAAACCTCCCCGCCGCGAGGGCGGTTCCGCACCCCGCCGGACGGGAGACGGACCGCGGGAGACCTGCCGAACTGCACCCCGTGGCCGCGCATCCGCACCGGGTGCCGGGAGGACGCGCGACCGCCGGGACAGGAATTCGTCAGCGACGCAGGACCGAACGCAACGCGCCCAGCAGCATCTCCACCCGGTCGAGACGGGCGTTGTGCCCCATCAGACCGATCCTCCACACGCTGTTGGCGAACTGACCGGCCCCGGAGCCGATCTCGATTCCGTACTCGTTCAGCAGTCGCTTACGCACGTCGGCGGACTCCACGCCGTCCGGGACCCACACGCTGGTGAGCTGGTGCAGCCGGTGTCCCTCGGCGGCGAACAGGCTCAGTCCCATCTCCTGGAGTCCGGACTGCAACGCCTCTCCCGCAGCACGGTGGCGCTCGACGACCGACTCCATGCCCTCGTCCAGCACCCTGCCGAGCGCGGCGTGCAGGGAGGCGACCATCGCCGTGGGAGCGGTGTGGTGGTAGGCGCGCCCACCCGAGGAACCCCCGGTCACGTAGTTCCCGATGAGCCCCAGGTCCAGATACCAGGTGGTGGGCTTGTCCACCCTGCGCTGCCAGGCGCGCTCGGAGACGGTGAACGGGGCCAGCCCCGGAGGGACACCCAGACACTTCTGGGTTCCCGCGTAGGCGATGTCCACGTTCCAGGCGTCGAGGTCGATGTGTTCCCCGCCGATCGACGTGACGCAGTCGACGAGCAGCAGGGTGCGTTCGTCCCGTGCGCGCAGGGCCGCGCCGAGGCCGGCTATGTCGCTGCGCGCGCCGGTGGAGGTCTCGGCGTGCACGGCCGCGACCAGGGATGGTTCGGGATGAGCGTCGAGCACCCGTTGGATGTCCACGGGGTCACCCCAGGAGTGGTCGACCCGTACGACTTCGGCGCCGTAGCGGGAGGCGACGTCGCACATGCGCTCGCCGAACAGCCCGTTCACCGCTACGACGACGACGTCGCCGGGACGTACGAAGTTGACGAAGGCCGCCTCCATGCCGATGGAGCCGGTACCGGACAACGGGAGTGTCCGCAGGTTCTGCGTGCCCCACACGGTCCGCAGGCGACTTCCGGTCTCGTCGAGCAACGCCAGGAACTCCGGGTCCAGATGGCCGAGCAGCGGGGCGGCCAGTCCCGCGGTGGCCTCCGGATACGTGTTCGACGGTCCGGGTCCCAGCAGGGAGCGTTCAACCAGTGCCATGACTCCAACCCTAGGCACAGCTTCCCAGCGCAGCGGCCACACCCACTTGACGCGGATCGCCGCTGGGCACGGCGTATTCCGTAAGGCGAAATCGGGATTTCACGAGGCTTCGTGCGAGACGTGTTGAGAATGTCACAGAAAAACGGCGGGTGAGCCGGCCGTGCGGGCGGCATCCCGAGGGGAGGACGCCGTCAGGAGGAGGCACCCGCCTCCGCCGCCGCCACGGTCACCCCGGAGAAAACCCTCTTGGCCAGCACCAGCCGCCCCTCTCCCGCGCCGAGACCACGGGCGACGACGAGGGCCGCCGCCTCCGCCACACTGGGCGTGCCGACCGAGTCCCCCGCGGCGGAACCCGGATTCGGAACCGCCACCCCGGCCAGCTCCGCGGCGGTCAGGGAGCACAACGGCGGCTCTCCTCGCCGACCACGTGCCCCGTACTGTCGCAGCGCGGCCACCAGCCCCGGCTCCTCGGCCCGCCGGTCGAGCGTGGCCACGGCCCGGAAACCCTCCCCACGCCCCAGCAACGTCTCGGCGCCCAGCAACGCGCTCAGCACGGCGGACGCTGAGACACCGGAGGAAGCACCGATCCCGAGCACCAGCGGCGGATCGTTCCTCACAGCACGCCACTCCCCGGAACCCGAGCGCTGCGGCCGGAGGAAAAACGAGCGTTGCCGGGACCCCTCGCGCCTCGGAGGGGCCCGGTCACGTCCCCTCCTCCCCGAAGCGCCGACCGAACAGCAGCAGGACCGGTTCCGCCCCGGAGAGACGGGACCGTCCCTGTTCGGTCTCGGCGATCCGGTGCGCGCAGAACTGGATCCCGTCCACGACGTAACCCGCGTTGCGCAGTATGTCCCTGCTCGGCTTCACGCGGTCGAACTCCTCCAACACGAGCACCACCCGCTCGGCCCCCACGTGGGCACAGCCTGCGAGGACCTCGGGATCGGCGACGCCGACGAAGACGGAGTCCGGTTTGGGCAGTTCACGCAGCACCTCCGGAGCCCGCCCCTCCACCACGCGCACGTCGACGCCGTGCGAGGTGGCGTTGGAAACCAGCCGCACCGCCTGTGCCTCGTCCTCCTCCACGGCCACGGCGGCCGCACCCATGCGGGCGCACTCCACAGCCACGGCCCCGCATCCCGCACCGACGTCCCAGACCAGACTTCCCGGGCGCGGGGCCAGCCGGGACAGGGCCAGTGCCCGCAGCTCGGAACCACTGACCTCACCCTGTCGGTGGGAGAACTCCTCCTCCGCGACCCCCCAACCGCTGGGGGGAACGGGTTCTCCCCCGCCGTGCCACCCCCGAACCGGCACGGCGTCGGGGTCCCGCACGCAGAAGACGACGTTGGGTTCCAGCCAGGTTCGCCCGGCCGCCTCGGTGGGATCCACGGTGGTGACCCGTTCGTGCGCCCCGCCGAGATCCTCCCCGACGACCATGGTGCGCCGCCAGCCGGACAGACCGGCCGCCAACTGCGCGGGGCCCGCCCCCGAGGAGGTCAGCACCACCACCGCCTGATGGGCCCGGCACACGTTGAGCGCACGGCGCAGTCCCCCGGCGCGCGTACTGACCACGGTGACGTCGTCCCAGGACCGCCCCACCCGCGCCATGAGGCGTTGCACGCTGGAGACAGCCGGCAGCACCGAGCACCGCAGCCCCTTGGAACGCAGGGCGCGAACCGCCCCGAAGAACCCCGGATCCCCCGAGGCGAAGACCACTCCGACCTCGTCACCGGTGAGGGCGGACAGCGCGCTCATGGCCGGGCCGAGCGAACCCAGCTCGACGGTTCGCGCGCCTTCCGGAGCGTGGGAACGCAGCTGTTCGCGTGTTCCCACGACCAGTTCGGCCGCGTTCAACACCTCGGTCGCCCCCTCCGGCAACGACCCGCCGTCAACCCCGATCACCGTGACCGTCACGTCGCGCTCTCCGTCCGCGTACTCGCCCTCACCACAGGATCACCGGACTTCCCCTCATCCGGCGGACCGCTCGTTCCCGGACGTTCGTCCGGAACGGTTCGTCGGGACACCCGTGTCACCGGGCGGAGCGCTCCGAGCCGTGGGCTCGGGCACTCCGGTGGACACAACGAACCGTTCCACCGGGGCCCCTACTCCGAAGTGCCCGACGCGGTCCTCCGTGAAGTGCCGCTCTTGCGCGCTCCCCCGCTGCTCGTGGCGGAAGCGTCCGAACCCGTGGTCTTGCGCTGTCCCTTGCCTCTGCCACCCGTTTTCGTGCCCGAGCCCTTGCCGGAACTCTTCGCGGTGGCGCCCTTGGCTCCCGTTTTCGCGGTCTGTTTGGGCCGTGAGGCGCTTTCCTTCTCCTCCGAGCGCACGGTTTCGTCCACCTCGGACTCCGCCGTATCGGCGGGTTCCGCCCCTGAGGGAGCACCGTCCGTCGTCGCGGAGTGTGTGGCCTTCTCCACCTCGTTCACCTGTTCGGTCTCCCGGTCGGCCCCACCGGAATCACCATGGTCATTCTCACCCGCTCCGGAGACTCCGTCCACCTGATTCACCGTTCCGTGGGAAACGGTGTCCTCGGGCGGGGCCTCCGAACTCCGTGACGAGTCCACCGGGGAGCTCTGCTCCGCCTCGGGAAGGGAGTGTCCGAGCACCCCGGCGACCTCGGGGTCCTGGGAGGTCGTGAACAGATCGGGGGCCTGCCCCTCACCGCTGACGGAGGAACGCCCCGCCGCACCACGGATCTCCGGACGCGCCGTGTGACGGGCGTTTCGCTGCCAGTCGCGCACCGCCCACCAGGCCACGTCGGCCTCGGCACCCGTGGCACCGCGCTGTCCCCGTCCGCCCCCGCGGGACAACGGACCGTCCCGGGAGTCCTCCCCCGTGGGTCCCTCCCAGGAACCCGAGGCGGAGTAGCTCCGGTCCCGCGGCGAATCCCCGTCCGTGCCGCGCCGGCTCCCCCGGCTCCGCCCGCTGCTCCTCGTCGTCTCCCACTGCCCGGAACCGTAGGCACGTGCCCGGACCGGAGTCCGCCGCAGCGCGGGTCCGACCAGGAAGAGCGCGTGGCGCCACAAGCGGTGTCGCTTCACCACGCCTTCGACCTCGCCGACGTTGGTACGCAGAACCAGTTCGTCCGGGCAGGTGACCTTGTAGGCGACCACCACCGGAACGTCCGCGCCGTAGCCCCCGGAGAGGAGCCGTTCCACGAGCTGGCCGGTCCGGGCCGCGGACACGGACAGAGCCATCGTCCCGCCGCGTTCGGCGAACTCCCGGATCCGCTCCGGAGCGGGCAGGGACTGCCCCCCTCCGTCCGGTCTGGCCAGCAGCACCGAACGGTCCTCGGAGGAACCGGTGATCTCCCTGCCCACCACGGCGGCCGCCGCCGAGTAACCCGCCACACCGGGAACCAGTTCCACCTCCAGCTCCATGCGTGAGCACGCGTCGTACTGCTGCTGGACCCCGCTCCACAACGCCGGGTCCTCCGCGTAGAGCCGCACCACCCGCAGACGCTCCCGCTCGGCCCTGCGGTAGACCTCCAGTACCTCCTCGGCCCCCGCAGTCGTGGTGTCGACCAGCTCCGCGTCCCCACGTGCGTGCTCACGCACGCACTCCGCAGCCACCAGGCTCGGGCTCCAGAGCACGACGTCCGCCTCGGCTATCCGGCGCGCGCCACGCAGCGTCATCAGATCGGCCGCCCCGGGTCCGGCCCCGACGAACGAGACCGTCCCGGTGCGTGTTCCCCGAGTCATGCGCTAGTTCTCCTCTCCCGCCTCGCGGTGCAACTGATACCACTGGGACCGGCGCCACAGGTTCTCCCGTGGAGCTCTTCGGGGGACACGTGACGCCCGGCGCGTCACACGGACATGACGCGTCCGGAAGGGACGCCCTTCGACCGTACCGCCACGGTACGCGGTCCCGCGGAAGCGGCGGGTACTCCGTGGGAGTAAGGGGATTCCGGAAGGGGAGAGGCTCGGGAGGACCTTCGGCGAGCCGCTCGCGACTCCGCGCCGTCCCGCACCGGCGCGTCGCTCAACGCTCCGCGCAGGCCCGCACGAACCGGGACACCGACTCGGGCTGCCCCACGGGATGGGTGTGCAGGTAGGAGGCGTGCACACCGCCGTGCACGAACCCCTCGGCCACCGTCTCCGTCGTCCGCCAGTACCAGGCCGGATCCGGGTTCCCGGCCTCCCGCAGCACCGTCCGGTGGAACTCGTGGCCGCTCACCCGCTGTCCCTCCCGGAACAACACGGAGTCGGTGGCCGCCACGGCGGCGCGGTAGCCCAGGGTGAGTCGTGGGGACATCTCCGCGGTCACGTCGAGCACCCCGCAGAGCGGATAACCGTCCAGACTCGACGTCAGGTACAGCAGGCCGGCGCACTCGGCGTGGACGGGCGCACCGTCCTGGGCCAGCCCGGCCAACTGCCGACGCAGCCCCACGTTGGCGGACAGCTCCGCCACGTGCTGCTCGGGAAACCCACCGGGCAGTACCACCCCGTCGGTGCCGGGGGGAAGTCGCTCGTCACGCAGGGGATCGAAGGAGACCACCTCGGCCCCGGCGGCACGCAGCAACTCGGCGTGCTCGGTGTAGCCGAAGGTGAACGCGGCTCCCCCGGCCACGGCGATCCGGGGAGTCCGTGGCGGAGGAACTCCGTGCTCCAGCGCCCGCTGCGCCGACCACGGCCGCGCGGACAGCGGCGGAGCCTGTCGGGCCAGCGCGGCCACCGCCTCCAGGTCCACTCCCTCGGCCACCACCTCCCCCATGGCCTGCACGGCCCGTTCCGCCTCCGAACCGTGTTCGGCGGCGGTGACCAGCCCCAGGTGACGCGAGGGGACCCGTAGGGGTTCGGCGCGGCCCAGCACACCCAGCACCCGGATCCCGACCGTGGCCGCCGCCTCCCGCAGCACCTGTTCGTGACGCGGGGAGCCCACACGGTTGAAGATCACTCCGGCCAGCCGCAGGTCGGGTTGGAAGGAACGGAAACCGTGCAGCAGAGCTGCCGTGCTGTGACTCTGTCCCTTGGCGTCGACGACGAGCACCACCGGGGCCTCCAGCAGGGAGGCCACGTGTGCCGTCGAACCGAAGGAGGGGACCTCCTCGGCCGTTCCGAGCCGTCCGTCGAAAAGTCCCATGACTCCCTCGATCACGGACAGTTCCGCGCAACGCGCACCGTGACGGAAAAGCGGTGCCACGGAGTCCGCGCCGACCAGCACGGGGTCGAGGTTGCGCCCCGGACCGCCGGAGGCCAGGGCGTGATAGCCGGGGTCGATGTAGTCGGGACCGACCTTGAAACCGGCCACGCGCGTCCCCCGGCGGCGCAGGGCGGCCAACAGGCCGGTGGCCACGGTGGTCTTGCCGTGTCCGGAGCCCGGAGCGGCCACGACCAGCCGGGGAGAGTCCCCCTCCGCATCCGCCGGGAAACCCGAGAGGGTCACCACTCGATGCCTTTCTGTCCTTTTTGGCCCGAATCCATCGGGTGCTTGACCTTGTTCGTCTCCATCACGAGATCGGCCGTTTCGATCAACCGTTGGGGGGCGTAACGCCCGGTTATCACCACGTGCTGGAACCCAGGCCTGTCCCGGAGGGTCCGCACGACCTCCTCGACGTCCACCCAGCCCCAGTGCAGCGGGTAGCTGAACTCGTCGAGCACGTACAGGTCGTGCTGCTGGTTCTCGATCCGACGCGCGATCTCACGCCAGCCCTCCAACGCGGAGGCGGCATGGTCCTGCTCTCCGGTCTTCTTCCGCGCCCAGGACCAGCCCTCCCCCATCTTGTGCCACTCGACCGGTCCCCCCTCACCGGTTTGTTCGTGCAGCCGCCCCAGGGCACGGAACGCAGACTCCTCGCCCACGCGCCACTTCGCGGACTTGACGAACTGGAAAACGCCGATGGACCAACCCTGGTTCCATCCGCGCAGGGCCATCCCGAAGGCCGAGGTGGACTTTCCCTTCATCTCTCCCGTGTGCACGGCGAGCAGGGGACGGTGACGGCGCTGTCTGGTGGTCAGCCCGTCCTCGGGCACACTGTTCGGCTGTCCTTGCGGCATCGCTGACTCTCCCGGGAACTCGACGACGGCGTCCCCCTCGCGGAGGAACGCCCGTGGGAAAACTTCGTCCCCGTGACCGGCGGGACTCCCGAGGACACGGGGCTCGGAAAAACGCCCTCGCACTCGACCGGCCTGGGGTCGCCGGGAGCGCGAGGGCGCGGGGGTCCATCGCTGGGGAAAGATGGACGTCGCGCACTCTACCAGTGAACAACACGGGGCCGGCGACTCCGACGCACCGACGGAGGATCACACCCCCACCGGGCCCGGTGTCCGCGCCGCCCGCACCACTCCGGCCACGTTGTCGGCGGAGAGCTCGGACAGTCGCAGACTGGGAGCACCCAGCACCCTGGCTATGCGCTCGGCCATGCCCAGCCGGACGGCGCCGTTCTCGCAGTCGACCACCACCGAGGCCACCCCGAGATCGGCCAGCAACGCGGCCGAACGCATCGCGTCGTCGACGGCCTTGCGACTCCGTCCCCGCTGTTCTCCTCCCGCATCGACGCCGACCGTGGCCTTGCCGTCGGTGAGCACCACCAGCAACGGGCGACGCTGCGGGTCACGCATCCGCTCGGTGCGGATCACCCGGCGGGCGGTCAACAGCCCGTCGGCCAGCGGGGTCTTGCCACCGGTGGGCAGGCGGCGCATCCGCGCTGCTGCGGTGTCCACCGAGGAGGTCGGGGGCAGGGCGACCTCGCCGGAGTTCCCCCGAAAGGTCACCACCCCCACCTTGTCCCTGCGCTGGTAGGCGTCCCTGAGCAGCGCGAGCACCGCACCGCTCACCGCGGACATGCGCTCCCGCGCGGCCATCGAGCCCGAGGCGTCCACCGCGAAGAGCACGAGGTTGCCCTCACGCCCCTCCCGGACGCTGTGGCGCAGGTCCTCGGGGCGCAGCCGCAGTCCCGAGCCGGTACGCCCCCGGGCGCACTGGTGCGGAGCGGCGGCGGCCAGGGTCGCCTGCAGGTGAATACCGTGTCCGTCCACAGCGGAGGCACGCACCACCTGTCCCGAACGGGTCCGGGAGCGCGAGCGCCTCCCCGGGGCACCCTCCCCCAGTCCGGGTATCTCCAGCATTCGCGCCCGGTAATCCGGCTCCTCGGCCGTGGAGGTGCGCTCCCGGGGAGCTTTGGCGGAGTCGTCCTCGGCCCCTCCGTTCTGCGGGCCGGAGGGCGGTTCCCCGGCCGCTCCGCCACCGGGTCCCTGGTCCGGACCGTTCCCGTCGGGACTCCCGCCGACGCCCCCACCGGGTCCCTCATCCTCGGGGCCCTCGGAGTCCCCGTCGCCGGTGTCCGTCCGTTCCTCGGAGGCCGCGGAGGATCCTCCCTCGGTCGCACCGTCCTGGTTCGTTCCGTGTTCGGAGGGTTCCTCCGCCTCGACCTCCTCCGCCGCGTCGGCCAGTGCCTGCTGGAGCTGTTGTTCGTCCATACCCGGCTCGTCGAAGGGGTCGCGCCTGCGCCGGTGCGGCAGGGCCAGCCGGGCCGCGGCCTCCACGTCGGTCGCGGCGACGGCGTCGGCACCGCGCCAGGCGGCGTGCGCCACGGCGGTGCGGGCCAGCACCAGGTCCGCCCGCATCCCGTCCACCTCGAAGGACGCACACACCGAGGCGATGCGCTTCACCTCGGAGGAGGGGAGCTCGACCGACTCCACACGGGCGCGGGCCTCGGCGATCCGGTGGGCCAGCTCGGCGTCCTGCTCGGCCCACTCGGCGGCGAAACCGACGGGATCGGAGTCGAACCGCAGTCGACGCCGTACCACCTCGGTCCGGGTGTCCACCTCCCGGGAGGCGGCCACCTGCACGGTCAGGCCGAACCGGTCCAACAGCTGGGGCCGCAGTTCCCCCTCCTCCGGGTTCATGGTGCCGACCAGCAGGAACGAGGCGGCGTGGGACAGCGACACGCCCTCGCGTTCCACGTGGGCCCGTCCCATGGCGGCCGCGTCGAGCAACAGGTCGACCAAGTGGTCGTGCAGCAGGTTCACCTCGTCGACGTAGAGCACTCCACGGTGCGCGGCGGCGAGCAGCCCCGGTTGGTAGGCGCTCACCCCCTCGGTCAGCGCACGTTCGACGTCCAGCGAACCGACCAGACGGTCCTCGGAGGCTCCGACCGGCAGTTCGACGAGTCGAGCGGGCCGTCTCGTCGCGGGGGCCGTCCCGTCGTGCGGCCCGTCGGGACAACGCGGGTCGGGGGCACTCGGATCACAACCGAACCGGCAGTTCTCCACCACATCGACGGCGGGCAGCAGCGCGGCGAGCGCACGCACGATGGTGGACTTGGCCGTTCCCTTCTCTCCGCGCACCAACACCCCACCGATACGGGGGTTGACCGCGTTGAGCAGCAGTCCCAGTCTCAGATCCTCGTGGCCGACCACGGCGGAGAAGGGGTAACGCACTGTCGACGACGTCGACGTGACAGCGGTCATCGCCGGTATTCCTTCCTAGGGTCTCGGACGCCCCTGGTTGCGGAACGAGACAACGGCAGTGTCCTGACTCCCGGATCGGCACGCCCCTCCGGCCTTCCCTGAAGAACTTCGGTGGCAACTCGTACGGGAGGGCCGCTCCCCGGTCACAGTGGCGCCGGCCGTGCCGGATTCCCACCGGCTTCCTCACCGTTGCTCGCTTGGACCAACGTGCATGGTCGCAGAAGCCGACCCGGCGACCAAGCGTTGTGTGCTATCTCGTTAGCCCGGTCACGTTCCCGGGACTTCTGCGCATGTCCACGTGCGTGATGCCGTCCTCCTCGTAGGGCTCGCCGTACTCGACGAAACCGAAGGAACGGTAGAACCCGACGGCGTAGCTCTGGGCGGACAGCACCGCACACGACTTGCGCACCTCGGCCACCGCCGCGTGCATCAGTTTCCTGCCCAACCCCACACCACGTCCGTCGCGGGCGGTGCACACCCGTCCGATCCGGTAGCTGCCGTCGGGCTCCTCCAGCAGCCGCAGGTAACCGAGCACCCGCGCTCCGCCGGAGTCGATCCAGAAGTGCCTGGTGGAGTCCTCCAGGTCCCGTCCGTCCAGTTCCGGGTAGGGACACCGCTGTTCCACCACGAACACGTCCACCCGCAACCGCAGCATGCGGTAGAGGTCCTCGGCGGCCAGGTCGGCGGTGTAGGCCCGGTGTACGGCGGTGGCAAGGGGCTGCAGACTCACCCTTCCCTGCCTATCACACCGCGCGGCCCGCACGGTCCGCACCGGTCACGGGGTCGGTTCCGCCCTCCGGGCTCCCTCCGCCCGCACTCGGGGCCGCCGCACCGGCGGGTGACGGTATCGTTGTGCGCTCGGCCCGCCCGTCACAGGAAGGAGACCCGGTGAGTCCCGAGACACCGACGACGGTACCGGCGATGCCCAAGGCCGAGCTGCACATCCACATCGAGGGAGCGCTCGAACCGGAGCTGATCTTCGACCGGGCCCGGCGCAACGGGTTGACCCTGCCCTACGCCGACGTCGACGACCTGCGAGGACGCTACCAGTTCACCGACCTGCAGTCGTTCCTGGACCTGTACTACACGGGCATGAACGTGCTGCGAACCCCGGAGGACTTCACGGCGTTGACCGAGGAGTACCTCACCAGGGCCGCCCGTCAGGGAGTGCGGCACGCGGAGATCTTCTTCGACCCCCAGGCGCACACCTCACGCGGTGTGGCCCTGGAAACCGTGCTCGACGGTGTGGAGGCCGCCCTGGCCGACAGCAGGCGACGTTTCGGGGTCAGCACCGCGCTGATCGCCTGCTTCCTCCGGGACCGCGGACCGGAGGAGGCGGAGCGCACGCTCGACGAGCTGCTCGCCCACAAACACCGCGTCATCGGTGTGGGACTGGACTCCGCCGAGTTGGGACATCCGCCCGCCGACTTCGCGAGGGTGTTCTCCCGCGCCCGCCAGGAGGGACTGCGGCTGGTCGCCCACGCCGGGGAGGAGGGTCCCGCCGAGTACGTGTGGCAGGCGCTCGACGTGCTCGGGGTGGACCGGGTGGACCACGGAATCCGGGCGGTGGAGGACACCGAGCTGGTCAGGCGGCTCGCCCGCGACCGTGTTCCGCTGACCGTGTGCCCCCTGTCGAACGTGCGTCTGCGCTGTGTGGACAGTCTGTCCGAACACTGCCTGCCCCGGCTGGCGGACGCCGGGATCCCGATCACCATCAACTCGGACGACCCGAGCTACTTCGGCGGCTACGTCGGGGACAACTTCGCCGAGATCGAACGTGAGCTGGGCTTCGACACCACCGCACTGCGGGAGTTCGCCGTCAACTCCGTCGAGGCGTCCTTCCTGCCCGAGTCCGAGCGCGAGCGGCTCCGGGAGCAGACGGCCACGCACTGACCGGGACCGGAAACGGCTCCGCCGGTCGTCGCCGACCCGGGGCGGGCGACGACCGGCGGCCCTGGCCGTCCTCCTCCCCGGGGAAACCAGTACCGGTTTCAGCGCTCGCTCATCTCGTCGGCGTAGTGGGCCAGCCTGGTGTAGACACCGGGAAAACCGGCCCGTGCGCAGCCGCTGCCGTAGGAGACCACTCCGACCAGACGCCCTCGGACCACGAAGGGCCCTCCGGAGTCGCCGGTGCAGGCGTCCCTTCCCCCCTCCGGGTAGCCCGCGCAGAACATCTCGGTCTCATCGAAGGTGGTGTAGGCGCGCTCACACGCGGAGTCCGCCATCACGGGAAGACGTACCGAACGCAGCACGGCGGCGGCCGGGGCCGATTCGCCGGTGCGGCCCCAGCCGTAGACGGTTCCCGTCACACCGGGCCGGTAAGGCGCCGTCTCACCCTGCCGGACCATGTCCACGGTGGGCAGGTCCACGGGCTCGGCCAGCGTGACCACGGCCACATCGGATCCGCGCGTGAAGTGCTCGTAGTCCGCGGGGCGCCGCACGTGTGCGACCCGCACCGTTCGGCCCTGTGGGCTCCGCAGGTCCTTCCTCCCGACCACCGCGCGGAGGTCCCGTGGCGGACGGGCCCGACCACTGGCCGGGTCCATCGTGCAGTGCGCGGCGGTGACGACCCGGTCCACGGCCACGAGAGCACCTCCGCAGAACTGTCTTCCCGCCACGTCGGTGAGAGCGACCACCCACGGCACCTGGCCACGCACCACTTGTTCCCCACCGACGATCCGGGCCCGCACCGGCGCCCGAGCACCCGGCGCGGACGCCGCGGCGGTGGAGGTGCCCAGCAGCGTCACCAGAGCGACCACCAGCACTCGCAGAAACGCCCCCGCCGTGTGCGTCGTCCCCCGGCGTCGCCTTCTGAAGCGCATCAACCGTCACCCCGCTCCGGCCTGTTCCGAACCCGGCGGGACTGTAGCCCCGATGTAGGACTGCTCACAGGAGGGACAGCTCACAGCTTTCGAATAATTTTTTGCGTTAGTATGGGTATATACAGGAAAGTTTCCTGGATATAGACCATATTTGCGCCGTTCGTCCTCAACGGCTTGTTGTCGGCTCCAGGAAGCTCCCATCCCGGTGGCACCCGAGATCACTCGATCGAGCGAGTAATTCCGCACGATCGAGTGACTTCGTTCGTGCCGTGCCGGAGGACCCGGATCACACCACGTCACCAGCGGAAGGGAACGCCATGCTGTTGGATCTCGGCACGCTGCCGGCCTTCGTGCTCGCCAGTGCGGTGGTCATACTCACGCCCGGCGTGGACACTTTCCTGCTGCTGCGCACCTCGGTCCGCTTCGGCACCCGCCCCGGCGTGTACGCGCTGGCGGGCATACACACGGCCAGCCTGATCCAGGTGGCCGTGGTGGTCTCGGGGCTGGGAGCACTGGTCACCAGCAGCCCGGAAGTCCTCTCGGTGATGAAATGGCTCGGTGCCGCCTACCTGGTGTACCTGGCCGTCAGCATCCTGCGCGGCCTGTGGCTGACCCGACGGGAGGCCGCGAACGCACCGGTCCCCGAGGAAACGGCCCGTCCCGATGCCAACCCCTTCCTGCGTGGGCTGCTGAGCAACATCACCAATCCGAAGATGCTGCTGTTCAGTCTGGCCTTCCTGCCCCAGTTCGTCGGCTCGGCGGCGAGCCCGGCGATCCAGCTGGCGATGCTCGGCGGGGTCTTCCTCCTGCTGGCCGCGGTCTGGGAGTTCGCGATCGTGTTCACCTCCTCGCGGATCGCGGACAAACTGCGCAACCCGGGATTCCGCAACTCCCTGGACCTGGTGAGCGCTCTCGCCTTCATCGGTATCTCGGTGGGGCTGGTGGCGAGCTGACCGCCACCCGTTCCACGGCACCCGTGTGGTGGGTGAGAGGTCACCCCCGGGAACCGACCCTGGCCCGAAGCGAGTCGGCGTAGGCGGCGACCTCGGTGTAGACCCCCGGATTGCCGGGACGGGCACAGCCGATTCCCCAGGAGACCACCCCGACGAGCTTGCCGCCGGTCGTCAGGGGCCCTCCCGAGTCACCCTGACAGCTGTCGACACCACCCTCGGGATAGCCGGCGCAGACCATGGCACCGGGGACGAAATCCCCGCCGTAGGCGGCCGAGCACTCGGAGTCCGCCCTGATCGGCACCTCGGCCCTGCGCAGGACGTCCGCCGGAACCCCTCCCTCGGAGGTGGCTCCCCAGCCGAGCACCGTGGCCGTCCTGCCCGGCCGGTACAGCTGGTCGTCCTGCTCGTCGGCCAGGACAAGGGTGGGACGTGACAGCGAACTCCGCAGCGTGAGCACCGCCACGTCCGCTCCCCCATAGGCGCTGCCGTAGTCGGGATGCGTCCAGATCCCGGCGAGCTCCGTCACTGTTCCGGCACCGGAGTTCTTGTCGGTGCGTCCCGCCACCACCCGCACGTCGGCCGGGCGCTGCTCGGCCACGCAGTGGGCCGCGGTCACCACCTTGTCCGGGGCCGCCAGGGTCCCGCCACAGAACTGCTCGCCACGACGGTCGGTCAGATACACTACCCAGGGGTGATCGGCCACCCTGGCCGGTTCGCCTCCCACCACGGGTCGTTCCGCCGCGAGGCTCCCGAACCGGGCCTCCCCGACCGCCGTGCCGAGCGGCGTCAGCGCGGTCCACAACAGAGCGGCGAGCAGCACCGCACACCGGTCACGCCACAATCTTCCTCGCATGTTCGCCCCCCGTCGCCGTCGTGACAGCTCCACGGCACTCACGCGATCCCCGTTCGGAGTGATCGCCTGATCGAGTTCATCGGCCGTACCGACGGAACCCAGTGTCCACGAAGGGTTCCGGACCAGCGCGCCTCAGCGACAAGAACGAACGATTACCACCCGATCGGGTGGGGATACTTTCCGTGTCACAGCGGTGAGTAACCCCGGGAGGTGGCGTGCCTCCACCGTCCGACACGGACACGACACCCCGACCGGCCCGTCCCCACGGCACAGGAAGCCACGCCCGTCAATAGGGTGGAACCGGTCGATCTCTCCGCGGGGAGAGCGGCACCGAACTCCGAACCACGAGAAGGGGAGAGACCATGAGCCTGGAACGTCCCATCGACCCCGATCCGTACAGCCTTCTTCCCCGGATCCCCTCCTTCACGGTCACCTCGAACGACGTGACCGACGGCCAACCCATGTCGAAGGCCCAGGCCTTCGACGGCATGGGCGCGGGCGGGGACAACATCTCACCGCAGCTTTCCTGGCACGGCTTCCCGGACAGCACGAAGAGTTTCGTGGTCACCTGCTTCGACCCCGACGCTCCCATCCCGGGAGGTTTCTGGCACTGGGTGCTGGTCGACGTACCCGCCTCGGTGACCGAACTCCCCACCGGTGCCGGAGACCGCAGCGGCAGCGGAGTCCCCTCCGGGGCCTTCCACGTGCGCAACGACATGGGCGAACGCGCCTTCGGCGGCGCGGCCCCGCCCGAAGGGGACCGTCCGCACCGCTACTACTTCGCCGTGACCGCCGTGGACAGCGACAAACTCGGTGTGGACGAGGACGCGACCCCGGCGGTGGTCAACTTCATGCTCGCCTTCCACGCCGTCGGACGAGCGGTCATCGCCCCCACCTACGCGCACTGACCCACCCGTTCCCCTGTTCCGGGGAAAGCGGCTCACCCCGGTCGGGGTGAGCCGCGGCGCTCCCCTCCCGAACGGATCGCCGGAACGAAAGCACTCACAGTGGACGCACCACCGCACGACGAGCGAGCAGGACGGTCCACAGCCCCCCAGCGGCGAGCGCGAGGGGAAGCAGCGTGACCTCTCCCGTGACCAGTACGACGCAGGTCGCCAGTCCCAGTCCGAGCACCGAGTCGACCCCCCGGATGACGAACACCCGACGGGACATGCGTCGAGTCACGAGCTCGGTGACATAGGGAAGCCCCACGGCCCAGCTCACCTGGTACACCACCCAGCCGAGCACCACCGCAACCATCGGCGACTTCCCCAGCAGAACAGGGCCCAGTCCCATCGCGAGCACCCCGGAGGCGGCCCCGCAGGCGGCCGCGGCCGCCCCGAGGCTCCGACCGACCCCGTCAAGCGCGCGCGGGTCGTTCTCCCCGCCGTTCCGCCGCCTGGCCGCCATCCTGCCCAGCAACAGGCTCCCGCAACCGTTGATCAGTACCTGTACCGGGGCCACCACCAGTCGGGCCAGTTCGAGCGCACCGACCGCGGCGGTGGAGACCAGCTGTGCCACGAGCAGTCGGGCCGCCAGCAGGCTCAACGGACGCAGACCGGCCTGCAACGCGCGCCACAGCGCGAATCCGAACAGCGTGGGAAACGCCCGGACACCGGGACGCAGCCGGGTCCACTCCCGCCGGGGAAGCAGCACCAACCCGACCAGAACCGTGGTGAGCGCCCCGCAGCACATCACCCCGAACAGCACCGCCAGACGGGCCCGGTCGAAGCCGCCGGTGGCCGGGGCCAACGCCAGCACGGTCACCACCAGGGCACACAGGTCGGTTCTCAGCAGGGAACCGAAGTCCAGTCGTGTCACGAAGATCCTGCGCACCGTCTCCGCGAGGAACCTGGACACCACCAGCCCGGCGTAGACCGGAGGCAACCACCGACGCTCGGGGGTCAGCACCGCGCACAACAGCACCGCGCAGACCACACACAGCCCCGTGACCAGTGCGGCGCTGGTCACCAGCCCGGCCCGGTTCGCGGGATCGTGCCGGTCGAAAACGGCGAAACCGTCGCAGACGAAGCCGACGTAGAGCGCGTTGGCTCCCACCGACATCGCCAACAACACGGCGAAGACGCCGTACTCGGCGAGCTCCAGGTTCGCGGCCGCCACGAACTGCACCGCGAAACTCGCGGCCGCGGTGGCTCCCTGGGACAGTATCCCGGCCATCCCGTCCTTCGAGGCCCCGCCGGTGGGGACGAGACGTCTCGCCAGCGTCACCGGACTCACCCGCGGTGTTCCGGGGAGGCCGCCACACCGCCACGTGTCTCCGGCTGTTCCCGCGTTCCCTCGGAGGCCACGGGCTGGGCGAAGGTGAACACGTGCCCGGCGACCCGTCCTCCCAGCAGTTCGATCCTCTCCCGTGCCCTGTGCCAGGCGGCCACCGAACCCTCCCGGCGCACGGTGAGCACGACGCCGTCCGCGGCCGGTATCAGCGCGCTCATCTCCGGAACGCTCTCCAGGGGAGGCAGGTCCACGAGCACGAGATCGTAGCCCGCCCTGGCCTCGGCCATGGCCCTGCGCAGCAACGAGGAGCGGAAGTAGTCGGGAGCGCCCTCCCCCGCACGTCCGGCGGGAACAACCCGGAACTGGATACCGGGGTTCACCTCGATGGTGCGAGTGGAGGTGTGCAGGGTGGCGGCTCCCGCGGCTATGGGGGCCATCCCGTACCAGTCGTTCTGCAAGGCCACGCTGTGGGAGAGTTCCTTGGTACGCACGGCGGCGTCGACCACCAGCACGCGCAGACCGTCCCGGGCCGCCGCTCCGGCCACCTGCAACACGGTCGTGGTCGCCCCGTCACCGACGCTCACTCCGGTGACGGCGACCAGCCCGCCCCGCACGGTGTTCCGCAGCACGGAGGCGACCAGGCGGTAGGAACCGAGCGGGGGCACCACGAGATTGTGCAGCCGGGCGGACTCCTCCTCCCCGAGGGCCTCGATCTCACCCAGCAGGGGCTCCTCGGCGAGCCGGGTCAGATCCGTCGCGTTGCGGACCCTGCGGTTCCGGTCGGCCCGCACCCAGGCGATGGTGGCGGCCAGCACCAAGCCCACGGCGAGGCCGGCGGCCGTGTTGCGGAGCAACAGGGCGAGCACACCCGAGGAGTCCGTGACGGCCTTGTCCACGAAGGCCACCCCGTCGCCGAACTGCTCCGAGGAGATGTCGATCTCGGTGATCCGCTGGTCGAGTTCGCTGACCGTGCGCTCGGCCGCCGTGGAGGTGGCACTTCCGGCCTGTTCGAGCTGCTCGGCCAGTTCCGCACGACGCGACCGCAGAGCGTTCAGGGCCTCCTCCGCGGCCTTGCGCACCTCAGCGGCCGACTCACGCTGGTAGGCGGCCACGACGGCGTTGGCCACCTCGGCCGAACGGGCCGCGTCCCCGAGATCGACCTCCACCGTCACCGAGTCCCCGTTGTCCGAAGCCCGTGCCCGCACCGAGTCGCGCAGCTCCTCGATGCTCTCCGGGTCGTCGAGCCGTTCACGGGCGGCACCGAGCACCCGGTCCGAGGTGACGAACAGCGCCCGCTGGTTGACGTAACGCACGAACCCGGACTCGCTGTTCACCTCGAACCCCAGGGCCTGCACGGAGTCCGGGGACTTCAGCACGATCCGCGCCTGCGCCGAGCCCGCTCCGCCCACGGTGAGAGCGACGAGCACGCTCACCAGCACGGTGCCCAGAACCACGAGCGACGAACTCCACCTGTACCGCCACAGGGCACCGATGATGTTCGGGGCGGGCAGCAGTTCGTTCATCGCGGCTCCATCCACGGTCCCTTCAGCACGCGGCACGGCACGAGAGCCCGCCGCCAGGTGCCCACGGGAGGGTAACGGTCCCACGGTCGGCAGTTCCGGCAGTCCCCCACCGGGGGGATCATGTCACGGAACGGGTCACCGTCGGCGAACACGTCGATCCCACCAACGTTGTAACGAACAGGGCCTTTCGGACGATCTTCGGACGTGGTCCCGGCAGGGACCTCACGAAGGTCCTCCATGTGAGGCGACGCGGCACACCAAGGAGATTCCGTGCTCGGTTCCCCGTCGACGAGAGACAACCGGTCCGCCGATGCGGGATGGAAAGCCACGCTCGCCCGGTTGCCGGACGTGCAGAAGTCCGCACGGGGAGCCCCCGCGTACTCCCGTTTCGTCAACCGCAGGGCGGGAGGTCTGCTGGCCGCGCTGGCCCACCTGTGGGGGCGGACTCCCAACCAGGTGACCGGAGTGAGTGCACTGTGCACCTTCCTCGGTGTGCTGGCCGTGGCACTGCTTCCCCCCTCACCGGCCCAGGGAGTGGCGGTGTGTCTCGCCCTGCTGCTCGGCTATGCCCTGGACTCCGCCGACGGGCAGCTGGCCAGGCTCCGTGGAGGTGGCGGGCCCGCCGGTGAGTGGCTGGACCACGTGGTCGACAGCGCCAAGATCCCCCTGGTGCACGTGGCCGTGCTCGTGTCCTGGTACTCCTTCGTGGAACAGCCCGTCGGCTGGTCGCTGGTTCCGCTCGGCTTCGCCGTGGTGGAAAGTGTCCTCTTCTTCGGCATGATCCTGAACGACCAGCTCCGGCGGGTGCACGGCGGCAGAACGGGCCCCGCGCAGGCCTCCTCGGTGTGGCGTTCCCTGCTGGTCGCTCCCACCGACTACGGAGTGCTCTGCCTGTCCTTCGCGCTGCTCGGCTTCCCGATGGTGTTCCGGACGGTCTACACCGCCCTGTTCCTCGCCCACGCGCTGTTCGCCTGTGCGGCACTGCCCGCCTGGTTCCTGCGTATGCGACGGTTGACCATCGGGGGTGGACAACCGTGAACAGACCTGTGGTCGGTTACGCGCCGGGTGCCTACGACATGTTCCACGTCGGCCATCTTCGGGTGTTGGAACGGGCGCGTTCGGAGTGCGACCTGCTCGTCGCGGGGGTGGCCACCGACGACGTGGTCTCCAGCGCCAAGGAACGCCCGCCCGTGATTCCCTTCGAGGAACGGCTGGAGATCGTCTCCAGCATCCGCTACGTGGACCAGGCCGTGCCGGACCCGCACGTCGACAAGTACCTGACCTGGCAACGGATCGGTTTCCACGTGCTGTTCAAGGGCGACGACTGGCGAGGCACCACGCGGGGACGCGAACTGGAGGCCAAACTCGCGAGGGTCGGGGTCCGGGTCGTGTACTTTCCCTACACCGACAGTGTTTCGAGCACACTGTTGCGTAGGCGGCTGTCCGTGACCGAGTGAACATCGCGGTCCGTCGAGGACGGGAAAGCCCCGACCCGTGAAAGGTGGACCGACACATGGGACCAGGGCGGCGACGGGTGTGGCGCCGTGTCCCCGCGGTGCTGGCGACGGCGGTGCTGTGCGTGTTCCTGCTGTTCTCCGCCGCTCCCCCTCGACCGGGCAGTTCCGACCCGGGAGGAGTTCCACCGTTCGAGAACTCGCTGCCCCGCGTTCCGGGAACCGACACGCCCGTACCCTCCACGGCGCTCTTCGTCTCCCCGCACGGCGCGGATCACGCGACGGGCGGGCGGACGGACCCGCTGCGCACGTTGAACGAAGCGGTCCGCAGGGCGGAGTCCGGAACCACCGTGGTGCTGCGCGAGGGCACCTACCGGCAGAGCGTGGGCATCGTCCGGAAGCGGTTGCACATCAGGTCGTTTCCCGGAGAACGGGTCTGGTTCAAGGGCAGTCGGATCGTCACCGACTGGACCAGGACGTCCGGGGGATGGGCCCACACGGGATGGAACCCGGACTTCTGCCGGGACTGTTTCCTTCCGGCCATCATCGACCCCGCCCACCCGCACGCAGGGCTGCCCGAGATGGTTTTCCGCGACGGCACG
This sequence comes from Actinopolyspora mortivallis, assembly GCF_003001495.1. GTDB lineage: Bacteria > Actinomycetota > Actinomycetes > Mycobacteriales > Pseudonocardiaceae > Actinopolyspora > Actinopolyspora mortivallis_A. The sequence goes on along the minus strand of NZ_PVSR01000029.1, from coordinate 12,933 downwards.
CCACTGCGTCAGGTCGGCACCCGCCGGGAGCTGGAACCCGGCACGTTCCTCTCCGACCCCTCGGCGGGGGTGCTGCTGCTCGGCAGCGACCCGAACGGCGCCACCGTCGAGGTCTCGACCCGCCCCTGGCTGCTCCAGTTCGACGGCCCCGCAGCGGCGGGGAGCAGTCTGCGGGGGATCGGGGTGGCCCATTACGCCTCACGCCAGGAATACGGGCGCCGGGGAGCCATGGTGGTGGTCAACTCACCCGGGGTCACCCTGGAGGGCAACGCGTTCGTGTGGTCCGCCTCCAGCGGAACCGCCGTGTTCGCCCCCGAGGCGAAGGTCGTCGACAACGTTTTCAGCGACAACGGTCTCGTCGGACTGATGGCCAACAAGGCGCACCGGATACGACTCTCCGGCAATCTTGCCGCCCGCAACAACCGCGAGCGCTTCGCCCTGAGCGGACCGGCCATCGGGGCCGCCGGGATGAAGATCACCCGGACCGACCATCCCGTGGTGCGGCGGAACTCCTTCCTGGACAACCTCGGCACGGGATGGTGGTGCGACCTGGGATGCACGAACGCGCTGGTACTGGGCAACGTCACCCGGGGAAACCTCAAGCACGGCCTGTTCTACGAGGTCTCCTCGGCGGCGCTGCTCGCCTCCAACCTGATCGCGGACAACGACGGGTTCGGCGTGAAACTGTCCAGCTCCGACCGGGTGCGCCTGGTCCACAACACCTTCACGGGCAACCACGGGTCCCTCGGCCTGTACAACGATCCGCGTCCGCCGGAGTCGGACCGTTACAGCGCCGCTCGCGGGTTGAGCTGGATCACCGGCGAGACGAGGCTCGTGAACAACTACTTCGCGGGCACCGCCGGGCGGCATCCCTTCTTCTCCGCAGCCGACCACAAACCGAAGAGCGTACCGACACCGGAGTTCGTCTCGCACAGTGACGGGAACGTCTATCTCCGGGGCGAGGAGGAACACCTGGGGGACTGGTATCTCGGATCGGGAGTCACCGAGCGGATCGAGGACCTGTCCGAGCTCACCGAGAGGACCGGTCACGGCGAACACAGTGTCCACACCCGATTTCCCGGGACCCCCTTCCGCGCCCCGGAGCGGGGAAACCACCTGTTGCGTGACGGTGTTCCGGGCAAGGGCGCGGGGCGTCCGACCCCTCCGGAAACGGCCGAGAGGCTCGGGGTGCCGCCGCGGCGGCACCCCGACGTGGGGCTGCTGGTTCCGCCCGGACGGGCCTGACCAGCGACCCAACCCTTCCCGCAGCGCGGAGGCGGAGAAGGACCCGCCCGGGCCCGCGCGGGATCCCGTGGGGCGCGGGCCCGGGCGGGGAGTCACCAACCGGTGCTGCCTCTGGGGGAACCGATGGAGGCCCCGTCGGCGTCCACGGCCCGGATCCAGTACTCGGTGTCCCCGCTGGGGGCGTCGGTGTCGGTGAAGCTCATGCTCGGGATCTCCCAGGGCCACGACTCCCTGGTCACCGTGTGGATCGGCTCCGAGGTGCCCACCCGGATCACCTCGTAACGGATCGCGCTGTTCTGCGCGTCCCAGGTTCCCTGCCATTCGATCGTCACGTCACGACTGATCCAGTTCCGCCGTACCTCGGGCGCACCGAAGGGGACCTGCGGGCCGTTATGGACCGCCCCCGGCACCGACCGCGCGGCGAACCGGGTCAACGACTGCTGGGGCTGCCCGTTCACGGTGGTGAACTCGCCGCCCACCACCACGTACTCCGAGTTCGCGTCGATCGCCCACGGACCGTTCTTCCAGGGGCTGTCCTGCGGCCCCCCGTTGGTGTTCGGCAACCACGGCAACAGTTCGGGCACGGGGTCGCCCTCGCTGACGTGGTTGGTGTCCCTGACGGCGCTGCCTCCCACGGCCGCGGTTTCCGCGGTCAACCGTTGGTAGTCGATGGAACCGTCCTCGGGGATCGCGTCCAGCGCGGCGCAGGAGTGCGTGTGGGAGGCGGCGTAGACCACCCCGTCCGCGACCGCCACCGACTGGGTGTCCCCGTAACAGCCGTCCATCCAGACGGTGGATCCGTCGTCGATCCGCACCGCCCCGCGTCCCTCGAAGCGGGGGTTCGTGCCGTGCCAGTTGTAGGAACCGAAGTAGGCGTTGCCCTTCTCGTCGGTGACGATGTCGGTCACCACGTCCTCGACGGACGGGGCCTGCCACTGCCAGGAGACGTTCGCCCCGGAGTCGGTGTCCACGGCACTCAGGGCGACCCGCCGTTGTCCGTTCACCGTGTCGAAGGCCCCGCCGAGCAGAACCCGCCCGTGGGAGGGCACGGCCCGCAGGCTGTGCACCGTGGCGTCGGCCTCCGGGGTCCAGTCCAGCAGTCCCCCGGTGGGGGAGACAGCAGCCAGCCTGGTGCGTTCCACTCCGTCGACCGCGTCGAAGGCCCCGCCGAGATAGACCGCCTCGCGGGTGGCCGAGACGGCGCGCACCCGCCCCGCCACCCGGGGGGCGAAGTCGTCGACGAGTGTTCGTTCCGCCGCGTCGAAAGCCGCCACCCGGGATCGCCACGCACCGTCGATCCTGTCGAAGTCGCCTCCGACGTAGACGCGCTTCCCGTCCGGTCCCGCGGTGATGTCGAACACGCTGTCGCAACGCCAGCGGTCGGTACCCACCGAGTCGCACAACGCCCCCGGATCGGTGGAGGACTCGAACTCGGTGGCGGTCACCGAGGGGGACCAGGGGAGGATCTCCCCGGTACGCAGGTCGAACGCCATCAGGTTGTCCCGGGGAACCTCCCCGGCCCCTCCTGGGGACACTCCCGCCGGACGGGCCTTGTCGAAGTGCCCTCCCGCGTAGACGGTGTCGCCCACGATCTCCACGGACAGCACGATCCCGTCGGTCTGCGGGGTCGGCAGGGCACCCGCCGTCACCGGCCGCGGGGACTCCTCGGCGGCCCCCACTGCCGGGGGCGTCAACACTCCGAACAGGACGGCACCGGCCAGTGCAGCCCCGATTCTTCGGCTTCGGGTCACCAGTTCACTCCCTCTTCGCCCGTTGCTCCCGTTGTTCCTCCGTCGTGCCCGCGCGCAACCCCGCGAACAACGACGGTCTCCTCCCCGCACGCGGGGAGGGGCCGGTATGGCGGACCCGCTCGGCGAGGTCCGCGTAGTCCCGCGCCACGCGGTCCCAGTCGTAGTACTGGGTCAGCCTGGTCAGCTGGAGCCTGCCGCGCTCCGCCGTCCGGTGCGGTGCCCGCTCGGCGGCGTCGAAGCACTCGGCCAGCTCCGTGGCGTCGGAGAAATAGGCCCCGTAGGGACCGAGCACCTCCCGGTTGAAACTCACGTCGTAGGCGGAGACCGCGGTGGCCGCTCCCATGGCACGTAGCAACGAGGGATTCGTCCCTCCCACGGAGTGCCCGTGCACGTAGGACAGTGCGTTGGCGTAGAGCTGGTCGAGAACACGCTGGTCCCACACGGGCCCGGCGAACAGGACGCCGTGGCCGCGTGAGGCCCGTCGGCGTACCAGAGCGGTGTAGGAGTCCGCGTAGGGAGCCGCGCCCACCAGCACCAGGGGGTGACGTGCCCCGCTGGCGAGATAGCCCTCCACGGCGAGGTGGATGTTGTTCTCCGGCTCGAAACGGGCCACCAGCAGGTGGTAGTGCCCGGCACGGAGTCCGTACTCGGACAGGGTGTCCGATCCGGCCGCCCGCAGCACCGGAGCGCCGTAGGGAATGTAGTCGGTGTCGACGCCGAAACGGTGCGAGTAGTAGTCCTGTATTCCGCGTGAGTCGGCTATCAACGCGTCGGACCAGCGTACGGACATCGCCTCCGCCGCCCGGTAGTAGTGCTTGCCCGCTCCGCCCCATTTCGCCCGCTGCCACTCGAGTCCGTCCACATGGGTGACGGTGGGAACACCACGAGCCCGTAACAACGGCAGGAACGGCGCGTTCGCCGCGTTGAACACGAAGGCCGAATCCGGTGGGCGACGCATCCCGTGCCCCACCGACAGGGCGGTGTGGCTAAACGTCTCGAGGGACTTCCTGCGCAGGGCGGGCAGGTGCACCAGGCGCATCCCCAGGTGCTCACCGGCCTCCCCCCGTGGGTCATTGCCGTGCCTGCAGTACACCGTGACCTCGTGTCCCATCCGGACCAGTCGCCGTCCCACCTCCTCGACACAGGTCTCGAATCCGCCGTAGCGCGCGGGAACTCCGCGCGTGCCGAACATCGCTATGCGCATCGCCATCCATTCCCGTGTCCGTCCGGGTGGTCCCTCTCCGCGTTCGGGGCGGCGGTGAGCGGAAGTCGCCGGACGTTCGCGTGGCCGCTCTGCCGCCGCACGGTGGGGTTCGTGTGTTCGTGTACCGACACCCTCCCCGAACGTCGCTCGCACTTTCTAGGGTGGTCCCGATTCGCCGACAGCCCTCCTCCGCCACCGCGGGGGCAGCACCCTTCCGCGAAGGAATCCCGTGCCCGACTCACGCCGTTTCCTCTGGAACTCGTCCGAGCCCCGTCCGGACACCGACAGCTGGACACTGGCCGCCTGTCTGCTGGCGTTGATCGTATCCAGCGAGTACAAGTTCCGGATCCGCGAACAGGACCAGTCCGTGTCGGGAAACCCGGACCTGTTCGTACTGTTGGAGATCGCCGTCTACGCCCTGGTCGCCGCGTGGCTGTTCCTGCGGTTCCGTCCCACGCCGCGACTTCGCACCGCGCACTGGACCACACTGGCCGCCTACGGTTACGTGGCTGTCCTGTGCCTGTCCACGGCCTACACGCCGTACCCGGAGATGGCGCTGGTGCGTTCGTGGCAGATGGTCGTCCTGCTCGCCCTGACACGTGCGGTGGTCCGGCACACCGGTCGTCCGACGATGCACCGTTTCGCGCACGCCTACTGCGTTCTGGTCACCGCCTCCGTGGTGTTCGGAGTGCTGGTTCCGTTCCCCCGGCGCGAGAGCCAGCCGGACCGGTTCACCTGGTTGTACCTGCACCCCGTCACGGCGGGCCAGTTCCTGGCCATCGCGGTTGTCGTCCTGCTCGCCTACCTGCTCGGCAGCAGGCACGGCCACGGGGGATCCCGGTGGCCGTTCCCGGTGTATCTCGGCATGCTCCTCGTCTGCGCGGGAGGCCTGATGGCCACCAACACCCGTGGAGCGGCCTTCGGTGCGGCCGTGGGGTCGTTGGTCGCCCTGTGGATCCGGTGGCGCGGGGCACGTCGTGTGGAGATCGCGGCCTTCCTCTCCGTCGGGATGCTGGCGGTGTTCCTGCTGGCGGCGCCCGCGATCGTCGCGTTCTTCACTCGGGGTCACTCGACGACGCGGCTGCTGACCCTCAACTCCCGCACGGAGCTGTGGGGATACGCCCTCGAGGAGTTCGCCACCAGACCGCTCTACGGACACGGCCAGAGCGCCACCCGTGGTCTGTTCCTGGACGAGATCGGGCTCGGAGGCGGGCACAACGCCGTGGTCAACCTGCTGGTGAACTCCGGGCTGCTCGGGCTGGCCGCGTGGTCGGCCCTGGTGGTCGGGATCTTCGTCAACACGGCACGCTCGGCGCGTTCCTCCCCCGGCTCCCACCCGGAGCGGATACTCGTCCACTCCCTGCTGATCGGTATGCTGGCCAACTCGATGTTCGCGGAGTCGCTCGGGGCTCCGACGAACGTGGCGGCCGTGTGGCTGTTCGTGCTCGCGGCCTGGGCGGAGATGCTCCGCTTCCCGGGCGGCGGGCGCGGCACCGGGGAACGGACCGGCGGGACACCTCCCCCCGCACGCCGCCGTCTCCCGGTCGGTTCCCCCGTGAGGGCCGGCCGGGGCGGCCCCTAGACACGTGCCCCACGGAGACGAGGTCGGAAGGTGGTCATGGTTCGTCCCGTCCTGTTCGTTCACCCCTCGGCGGAGCTCTACGGTTCCGACAGGATGTTCCTGGAGTCGGTGCGCGCGCTGACCGAGGCGGGGCGTGTCGTCCTGGTGGTGCTGCCCACGGGCGGCCCCTTGGTCCGACGACTGCACGCGGCGGGGGCGCGGGTGCTGCGCTGTCGCACTCCCGTGCTCCGCAAGAGCGCCCTGCGGCCACGCGGACTGCTCACCGTCCTGCGGGACTGCCTGCTCGGTGTGCTCCCCGCACTGCGGCTGCTGCTGCGGTACCGACCCGAGACGGTCTACGTGAACACGGTGACCGTTCCGCTGTGGCCGCCGCTGGCCCGGCTGCTGGGTCATCGGGTGGTGGCCCACGTGCACGAGGCGGAACAGGACGCCCCGTCGCCCGTGCGACTCGGTCTGAACGCCCCTTTGTTGTGCTGCCACACGGTGTTGGTCAACAGTCACGCCGCGAAGGAGGTGCTCTCGGGCAGTCTGCCGGTGCTGCGTGAGGAACGCGTCCGGGTGCTGCGCAACGGGGTGCGGGGACCGCAGCGGACTCCGGAACCGCCTCCTCCGGAGCGGAGGCCGCGACGGCTCCTCGTGGTGGGCAGGCTCTCCCCCCGCAAGGGCACCGACGTCGCGGTGCGTGCGGTGGCGCTGCTCCACGCCCGGGGGTATCGGGTGAGCCTGGACCTGGTGGGCTCGACGTTTCCCGGTTACGAGTGGTTCGAACGGGAGCTGGAGGAGCTGGTGCACCGGCACGGCCTCGAACACGTCGTGACCACGCACGGCTTCACCGACGACGTGTGGGCGCACTACGCCGCCGCCGACATAGCCCTGGTCCCCTCGCGTACGGAGCCGTTCGGCAACACCGCCGTGGAGGCGCAGCTGGCGATGCGTCCGGTGATCGTCACCGACGCCCAGGGACTGCCCGAAACCGTCGACCGGGGTCGAAGGGGCCACGTGGTCCCCGCCGACGATCCGCGGGCCCTGGCCGACCGGACGGCGGAGCTGCTCGACGACTGGGAGACCGCGACGTCGCTGGCCCGCTCCGCCCGCGCCGAGGCGGCTGAGCTGTTCTCCCCGCGACGTTATCGCCACCGTGTTCGGCGAGTGGTCGGTGTGGACGAAGGAACACGGGAGTTCCCGTGAACCCGTCCCGCCGACAGCGGTCGGAGTCCCCTCCGGGCGTTCGGCCGTTCTCGGCAGCGGGGCAGGGGAGCGCACTAGTAGGCTCCCTGTCTTCCCAGCACGGCACGCACCGTCTTCCAGAGGATCATCGCGTCCAGGGTCAACGACCAGTTCTCGACGTAGCGCAGGTCGAGGCGCACGCTCTCGGACCAGGAGAGGTCACTGCGGCCGCTGACCTGCCACAGCCCCGTCATTCCCGGCCGCACCAGGAAACGCCTGCGCATTTCCGGTTCGTAGCGGGCGGCCTCCCCCGGCAGCGAGGGGCGGGGGCCGACCAGGGACATCTCCCCGCGCAGGACGTTGACCAACTGGGGAAGCTCGTCCAGCGAGTAGCCGCGCAGCCAGCTCCCGACAGCGGTGGTCCTGGGGTCGTCACGGAGTTTGAAGAGCGGTCCGGCTCCCTCGTCGTGGGTGAGTCCCTCCCGGAGGGAGTCGGCTCCTTCGACCATGGTGCGGAACTTCAGCATCACGAAGGGCTCACCGTGGTGGCCGACCCTGCGCTGCCGGTACAGCACGGGGCCCGCGCTGTCCGCCTTGACGCAGGCGGCGATCACTCCCAGCAGGGGGGACAACAACACCAACAGAAGCAGTGCTCCCATCCTGTCCACCAGGGACTTCACGAACAACCGGGGTCCGGTGAAGACCGGTTCGCTCAGCCGCAGCAGCGGCATACCGAGCACTTCCGAGACGTGCACCCGGGGACCCGCGATGTCCATCAGCACGGGGGCCACCACCATCTCGGTGGGGGTTCCCTCCAGGTCCCAGCACAGCCGCTGCATCCTGGTACGGGTCCAGTACCGGTCGGCGCTGATCATCACCACCCGGTAACCGCCGAGCCGCGCCTTCGTGGCCACGTCCTCGAACCCCCCGACCACGGGCACCGAGCCGATCCGGTCCGGGGCCCGGCCGTCGCCGGACCTTCCCGAGGTGCACACGGCGCGTATCTGCCAGCCGAGGTGTGACTCGCGGCGGGTCCGCGCTATCAGGTCCTCCAGGGCGTCCGGATGTCCCGCGGCGATCACCGGGAGCAGGCAGAAGCCTGCGGCCCTGTACCGGTGCAGTATCTTGCGCAGCGTGTAGCGCTGTAACAGGCACAGCAGCGCCGTGCAGGGCAACACGCCGAAGATCCAGTCACGCAGTGACGTGGCCCCGGAGGCCACAGCCGCGAAGGCCAGGACCACGGCCGTGGTCAGTAGTGCTCGACCCAGTCTGCGGAACTCCTCGGTCCCCTGGCCGAGAATCCGCTGGTCCCAGGAGGGAACCAGCGGAACCACCAACGCGGCGGCCACCCCGACGAGGAGGAGCAGCCCCCGAGTTCCCCCGGGGCGGTCGAGCAACACGGCCCCGCCGCCCACGCACAGCAGCGCGGCGCCCGTGTCGCTTCCCGCCACAGCGAGTCGGTACAGCCGTTCCCATCGCATCCCCCCTGTCGCGGTCGGTCCGCCGCCGTCCCCCCTGTCGTCCTCGTCAGCAGCCTCGTGCCGGAAGGACGGGGTGTCGTGCGGTTCTTCGGTGTCCTCCCACGGCCGTGGCCGAGACATCCGCATACGAACTCCACTCATCCGTGACACGCCGCCGACGACCCGAGCGCGCAGCGCCGTTCCGTCGCCGGAGTGAACCGAGATCCCGTCCCCATTTTTCGAAGCTTTTTCATGTCGCGTTACAGCGCACGAACGCACCGCTGAACCGGGGAAAAACCTGGTCACACCACCCGTAAAAACCTTCGGGAAAATCGTTCCGAATTCGGAACGAACGAATAACAATTCGCCATTTTTCGCTCAAGTTCCCCACGAACGACTCCGAGAGGGAGACCGAACGAGGTTCCGTGGCCACCCGGACCCCCTCCCGCCCGGAACAGCGCGGAGGAATGCCGCCGTTCTCCCGCTGGTTGTACGTTCCGGCAACACAACCGAGACGGGATGGACACGTGCGACACTTCGATCTGATCATCATCGGCACCGGTTCGGGCAACGCGATCCTGGACGACCGGTTCTCCGACTGGGACGTGGCCGTCGTGGAGAAGGGCGTCGGCAGCGCCTCCTCCTACGGGGGGACATGCCTGAACGTCGGGTGCATACCGACCAAGATGTTCGTGCACACCGCCGACGTGGCCGACTCCCCCTCCGCCGGGGAGACGCTCGGGGTCGGCCTGCGTCGCACCGAGGTGCGCTGGGAGGAGATCCGGGACCGGATCTTCGGACGTATCGACACGATCGCCGAGAGCGGCCGGCGTTTCCGGGCGGAGCAGAACCCGAACGTGACCCTCTACGAGGGCGTGGCCAGGTTCACCGGAGTGCGCCAACTCGTGGTCGACACCGGCACCGGCCAGGAGGCCATCAGCGCCGACCGTGTGGTGGTGGCTGCGGGCGGGCGCCCCCTCATCCCCGACATCCCCGGCATCGACGACGTCGACTACCACACCAGCGACAGCGTGATGCGTCTCGAACGGCTCCCCGAGAGCATGATCATCCTGGGAACGGGCTTCATCGGAGCCGAGTTCGCGCACATCTTCTCGTCCCTCGGGGTGAGCGTGACGATGGTCGGCCGCTCCGGGCGGGTGCTGCGCGGGGAGGACGTGGACGTCTCGGAACGCTTCACCGAAACGGCCGCTCGTCGGTGGGACCTACGCCTCAACCGCACCCAGACGAAGGTCGCCCCGAGCGGGGACGGTGTCGAACTCGTGCTGGAAGGGCCGGACGGCACCGAGACCGTGCACGCCCAGACCCTGCTGGTGGCCACCGGAAGACGACCCAACTCCGATCTGCTCGACACCGCCGCGGGCGGGATCGCCACCGCCGAGAACGGCAAGGTCCGGGTGGACTCCACACAGCGGACCTCGGTGGAGGGCGTGTGGGCACTCGGCGACATCAGCAGCGAGCACGAACTCAAACACGTCGCCAACCACGAGGAACGGGTGGTCCAGCACAACCTGCTGCACCCGGACGATCCGGTCGAAAGCGACCACAGGTTCGTCCCGCACGCGGTGTTCACCGCACCGCAGATAGCCTCGGTCGGCCTCACCGAACAGCAGGCGCGGGAGCGGGGGATCACCTACACCAGCTCGGTACAGGACTACGCGGGCATTGCCTACGGATGGGCCATGGAGGACCGGACCGGCTTCGCCAAGCTGCTGGCCGATCCCGCCTCCGGGCGATTGTTGGGTGCCCACATCATCGGTCCCCAGGCTCCCACTCTGATCCAACCACTGGTGCAGGCGATGTCCTTCGGACTCGACGCCCGATCCCTGCCCCGGGGGCAGTACTGGATACACCCGGCCATGCCCGAACTGGTGGAGAACGCCCTGCTCGGGTTGGAGCTGGACTGACGGGGACGGCACGAGACCGCACCCCTCCCGGCGTCCGTCCTCCCTGACGCGCGGTTGGAGCCCGCAGGCGACGTCCTCGTCTTCGCGGGCTCCGCTCGCACGCGCCACGCCCGTCAGACGGTGCGTGGACGTCCGGCGAACACTCCGAGCAGTCCCTGGGCGGTGAGCACACCGATGAGCACGAGCAGGGAGGCCTGCCAGGATCCGGTCACGGTGTGCAGCATCCCGAACAGGAAGGGGCCCGTGGAGGCGATCAGGTACCCCACGCTCTGGGCCATCCCGGACAGCCTGCTCGTCTCGGCCGCGTTGCGGGTACGCAACGAGATCAGCACCAGCGCCAGAGGAAAGGCGCTCATACCGACGCCGATCAACAGGGACCAGAGCAGCGGGGCGGCCAGCGGAGCCACCAGCACACCCAGAAAACCCGTTATCGCCGTGGCGGCCAGTCCCACCGTCCACGCGGACTGTCCCTCGGTCCTCGTGACCAGGGGTGGCAGCACCATACTGACGGGCACGCCGATCAACAGCACCAGTCCGACCAGCGCTCCCGCCGTCGAGGCGCTGGTCCCGGCGGACTTGAACACCTCGGGCAGCCACCCCATGATCACGTAGGCCACCAGGGACTGCAGGCCGAAGTAGCCGGTCACCGCCCACGCGAGCGGACTGCGCAGCAGCGACCTGCCCGACTCCGCCGAGCTGCCGGGCGCGCTCGGTGCCGTGTTGCTCCCGTGTCCGCGACTGGCCGGAACCCAGACCGCGAAGGCGGCCAGCGCCAGCACGGCCCAGGTGGCCAGCGCCAGTCGCCATCCCCCCAGCTCGGCACGCAGCCACGGAGTGAAGGCGGACCCGGCGGAACCACCGGCGGCCATGGCCGTGGTGTAGAGCCCGGTGGCCATGCCCACCCGGTTCGGGAAGGACTCCTTGACGACCACCGGGATGAGCACGTTGCACATCGCGATGGCGGCACAGGCGACCACCGTTCCGGCCAGTACCGTGGTGGCCGCCCCCGTGACGCGCACCACCATCGCCGCCGTCAGCAGTCCGAGCGCCACTCCGACGACGCGCTGCATCCCCCAGCGGCGCGCCAGCACGGGAGCGCTGATCCCGGCGACCCCGAAGCACAGGGTCGGCACCGAGGTCAGCATGCTGGCCCAGGTGGCACTCGCCCCGAGCGACTCCCGCACGCCCCCCAGGATCGAGGACAGACTGGTGACGGCGGGGCGCATGTTCGCGGCGGCCAGCGCCACTCCCGCCAGCAGCAGGCCACCGCCCACGGCGGAGACGCGGCCGTCCCCCACGGTCTCGGTCCTGCGTTCATTGGCTTGCGAAGTCGCATCGTTTCTGGGGTGGCCCACCGTGGAACTGGCATCCTGAACGGTCAGCCGGTCGGAAACGGCTTCTGTATGCGACTCGTAAGACATCGCGTACTAGTATCGCAAACGTAGGATGTTTGGATGAAAGGACCACCCTGTGCCTTTGGTCACGACCACACGGACCGGCCTGGTGGAACAGGTCATCGCCCAGATGCGCCAGCTCGTCGCCTCGGGGGAATGGCCGATCGGACAACGGATTCCCCCGGAGGCGGAACTCGTGCAGGCCCTCGGCGTCGGCAGGAACACGGTCCGCGAGGCCGTCCGGGCCCTGGCCCACGCGGGACTGCTCGAGGTGCGTCAGGGCGACGGGACCTTCGTGCGGGCCACCAGCGAGATATCGGGGGCGGTCGGCAAGCTCTGCACCACGGAGCTGCGTCAGGTCCTCGAAGTACGCCGGGCCCTGGAGGTCGAAAGCGCGCGTCTGGCCGCCACGGCACGCACCGACACCGACGTGGCCGAGCTGGAGGTGGCCCTGCGGGAACGGGACGCGGCCATCGGCGAACGCGACCCGGAGAGGGTGGCCCACACCGACAGCAGTTTCCACCTCCGGCTGGTCCAGGCCTCGCACAACCCGGTTCTCATACAGCTCTACCAGGGCATCAGCGAGGCGGTGCTCTCCAGCGTCGCCACCACCTTCGACCCCACCGTGCCCCCGGAGCGCACCGTGTCACACACGGAGCTGTTCGAAGCCGTCCGTGACGGGAATCCGGAACGCGCCGCGGCCGAGGCGGGGGGATTCCTCGACGAGCTGTTGGCGGACGTCGAAGGACTCCCCGAAACCGACACCTCCGCCCGGGAAACCTGAACCGAGCCACGCGGACATCGGGGCGAACGACCGGACACGTGTTTCCCCGGTCCGCACACGTGTCCCACCCGCACGCACGGGCCGGGAGCCCGGACGCGGTTCCGCCGCAGGGCTCGGGTGGCCGACACGTGGTCGCAGGACCTCGCCGAGCGCGGGACACGTGGCCGGTCGCTGCTCGACGAGCTCCCGAGATCGGGCGCGGAGCACACCGGCCGTGGCTTCAGGAGCCGCTCCGAGGAGTTTCCGCACGCACCGGATGCGTGGACAGCCTCGGCAGCCCCCGGGGAACCCCCTCGTCCAGCAACCGCAGGAGCGCCGCGGTGTCCAGGTGCCGCTCGACCATGTCACCGAGGGCGTCGAGCTGGCCGGCACGCAGCTCGGCGAACGAGGTGTCCGGGGAGCACCGGAAACCCTCCCGTCC
>NZ_PVSR01000028.1:0-52928 GCF_003001495.1 Actinopolyspora mortivallis | reverse complement strand
CCCCATCCCGAACCCGGCAGCTAAGCCCTCCAGCGCCCGACCTACTGCACCCCCACGAGTGCGGGAACCACGGACACCGCCGACCCCCCACCACACCCACCCTCGAATTTCAGTCACCTACTACCCTCGACGTGTGAACGAAGACACCGTCTTGAGGGATGACAAGGTTTCCGAGTCCGGTATCCCCCGGAGTCCGCTCAAGCCACGTAGCCACGAGGTCACCGACGGCCTGGAACGGGCGGCCGCACGTGGCATGCTGCGTGCCGTCGGTATGCGCGACGACGATTTCTCCAAGCCGCAGATCGGCGTAGCCTCTTCCTGGAACGAGATAACCCCCTGCAACCTGTCCCTGAAACGCCTCGCGGGCAGTGCCAAGGAAGGCGTCCACGCGGCCAACGGGTATCCGCTGGAGTTCGGCACGATCTCGGTTTCCGACGGAATCTCCATGGGTCACGAAGGAATGCACTATTCGCTCGTGTCCCGGGAGATGATCGCCGATTCGGTGGAAACCGTGATGCAGGCCGAACGACTGGACGGCTCGCTGCTGCTGGCGGGATGCGACAAGAGCCTGCCCGGTATGCTGATGGCGGCCGCGCGGCTGGACCTGGCCTCCGTCTTCATCTACGCGGGATCGATCCTTCCCGGGAAGGTCGACGGCAGGGACGTCACGATCATCGACGCTTTCGAAGCCGTCGGTGCCTGCGCCCGCGGGCTGATCTCCCGCTCCGAGGTCGACCGGATCGAACGGGCGATCTGCCCGGGCGAGGGTGCCTGTGGCGGCATGTACACCGCCAACACGATGGCCTGTGCCGCCGAGGCGCTGGGGATGTCCCTGCCCGGTTCGGCCAGCCCCCCTTCCGTGGACCGACGGAGGGACGCCGGCGCGCGGGAAGCGGGACGTGCGGTGGTGCGCATGCTGGAGCGGGGCATCACGGCGCGGGACGTGTTGACGAAGGAGGCTTTCGAGAACGCCATCGCCGTGGTGATGGCCTTCGGGGGCTCGACCAACGCCGTGTTGCACCTGCTGGCCATCGCCTACGAGGCCGGGGTGGAGCTGACCCTGGAGGACTTCAACCGAGTGGGAGACCGGACCCCCCATCTGGCCGACGTGAAACCGTTCGGCGAGTACGTGATGACGGAAGTCGACCGCATCGGTGGGGTTCCCGTCGTCATGAAGGCCCTGCTGGACGCGGGGCTCCTGCACGGGGACTGTGTCACGGTGACCGGCCGCACCGTCGCCGAGAACCTGGAGGAACTCGCTCCTCCGGAACTGGACGGTTCCGTGCTGCACCGACTGTCCGATCCGATACATCCCACCGGCGGCCTCACCGTGTTGCGTGGCTCGTTGGCCCCCGAAGGGGCTGTGGTGAAGAGTGCGGGTTTCGACACCGCCCGTTTCGAGGGCACCGCAAGGGTGTTCGACGGGGAACAGGCCGCGATGGACGCCGTGGAGGCCGACTCGCTCCGTTCCGGTGACGTGGTCGTCATCCGCTACGAGGGACCGCGTGGCGGACCCGGCATGCGGGAGATGCTGGCGGTCACGGGAGCGATCAAGGGGGCCGGTCTGGGCAGGGACGTGCTCCTGCTCACCGACGGTCGTTTCTCCGGCGGTACCACCGGGCTGTGCATCGGGCACGTCGCCCCTGAAGCCACCGACGGGGGGCCGATAGCCCTGGTGGAGGACGGAGATCCGATCCGGCTCGATCTGCGGGAACGTACTCTCGACCTGCTCGTCGACGAGGAGGAACTGCAACGGCGTCGTTCCGCTTGGTCCCCGCCGGAGCCCCGCTACCGCCACGGGGTGCTCGGCAAGTACGCCAGGTTGGTGGGCTCCGCCGCACAGGGAGCCGTGTGCTGAGTCCTGCCGGGAACTCACCCGGTTCGCGGCCGTGTGTCGTCGTCGGGACTCTCCGGGGAGTGGGGAGCTGACGGTGGTCTCTCGGAGGTGTGCTCCGAACCCCGTCTGCTTCCCGCCTCCTCGACGGCCCGTACGACGAATTCACGAACCAGATTCGCCCATTCCCGGTGGTGGCGCAGCATCGCGTGTCCACCACCGGGTACGCGGCGGAAAC
The DNA here is from genome assembly GCF_003001495.1 of Actinopolyspora mortivallis. Lineage (GTDB taxonomy): Bacteria > Actinomycetota > Actinomycetes > Mycobacteriales > Pseudonocardiaceae > Actinopolyspora > Actinopolyspora mortivallis_A. Next base: position 50,856 of record NZ_PVSR01000028.1, on the reverse strand, counting down.
GGACCCGGTGGCCGGCCTGTGCGGCGCGTCGTGCGTAGTCGGCCGAGGCTCTGGCCGACGTGGTGCTGTCCCGGTCACCGTGGACGAGGAGCGCCTCGGTGTCGCCGAGGTGTTCGCAGGGATCGGAGGTTTCCACCCAGGGGGCGAGCGCGCAGACCCCGTCCACACCGGGTTCGTCCCCCAGCAGCAACGCGGCTCGGCCGCCCATGGAGTGCCCCACGAGCACGATTCTCGTGTCGGGCTGCCGGGCCCGGATGGCCGCCGTCGCCCATCGGGCGTCGACCAGTGGATCGCGGAGCGGCTCGTTCCACCCGCGCAGACGGTTGCGGAGCAGCCACACCGTCGCCGGTCGTGAGGTGGCGCTCACGGCCGCGCGCAGGGTTCGCGCCAGCCACCACATGCGCAGATAGGCCAATCGCCAGGGGCGCATCGGTTTCTTGCTGTGGGGGCGTCCTCCGTGCAGGACCAGGACTGCCACGGGCGCCGTGGAGGTTGTGAGTCTGTGAAGCCGAGCCGTGGCGGGAGATCCGCCGACCAGAGGGATCGGATGTCGGGTTCGTGCACGCATGGTCTCTGTTCGGTCGGGCCGGTACTCAACCGGTGGGGGGATGGTGGGTGTCGTCCGCCCCGGTGGAAGGTGGGTGTTGTCGTCCACGGCGTAGGCGGGCGCGTTCGACCAGTCTGCCGCGTAGCGGAGCGAGTCGGTCCGACAGGGTCCACAGACTGATCAGCAGGAGCGTGAGGCTCGTACCGAGCATCCAGCCCGCCAGCACGTCGGAGGGTGAGTGCACTCCCAGAACCAGTCTGGAAAGACCGGTGACCAGTACCAGTAGTACCGCCAGGCCCCCGACCCCGTACCACCGCCTCCGGGGGACACCCGAATGTTGGACCAGCAGGAACGCCAGCATCAGGTAGACGGCGGCGGAGTGGGCCGAGTGACCCGAGGGAAACGCGAAGCTGTCCTCGGTGAGCGCGTTGGGAGCCGGAACAGGACGGGGGCGGGCTATGGTGATCTTGACCAGGAAGACGACGGTCGCGGTTCCTGCCGAGGTGAGCAGCATCAGCAGTGGGGGAGCCCAGCTGCGGGCCCGGAAACCGAGCCACACGGACACGGAGAGCACCACGAGGGCGAGTGTGATCCCGTCGCCCAGGTACGTGATGATGTTGAAGACCGCCACCGTGGTCGGATCCCGCAGCACCGCGATCCGTTCCAACAGTTCCCGGTCCAGGGTGAGCAGCGCGCTGTGTTCGTAGACCTGCTCCGTGATCGCGGCGAAGACCCGGAAGCCGAGCACCGCCAGGGTCAACCCGAGCACGGGAAGAACCCACGGATACCAGAAAACCAGTTCGCGCCAACCGGCGTGACCGGGCTCGGCTCCGTGTCGCCCGCTCCGATCCGGAGTGTGGTGTTCCTCACCGGGTGGGGCCATTGTCATGGGATGTTACTCCGCGGGTGGGGATGACTGCCGTGCGTCGGTGTCGAGTTTACGGACGTGTCTCGCCGCGGAAACGAAAAATCCCGGGCCGAAGCCCGGGATCCGATGTGCGCCAATAGGGACTCGAACCCCAAACCCACTGATTAAGAGTCAGTTGCTCTACCACTTGAGCTATTGGCGCTTGTGTTGTTTTCACTTTGTTCGCCTGCCGGGTCGTCCCTCTCGCTGGCGACATGTGAAACATTAGCACGCTGGCAGCGGAGCGGTTTCGAGGGGGGGCGTTTCGCTCGTGGTGTGTGCGGTGAGGTGCTTGTGCGCTGCTGTTCCGTCGTGCGGGTTCGGTTCGTGGGTTGGGTTCGGTCGGGCCGGGTTTCGCCGAAGGGGTCGGTTTCGTGGGCGAGGGCGAGGTCACGGAATGGCTACGGAGCGGTCGCGGTGACAACCCCGGGTGGGGTGACGGCGTCATCCCGAGTGAAAGTCGTACGGTTTTCACTCTTCGTGTCCTTATGGGGGATGTTCTTCTCGACCCTCACCCTTTGAGGTATTGATCTCCGTACGACTGAGCGGGGAATGGTACATCGTCTTGAACGGAATGCCGCTGATGAAGCTGTTACATCACTCTTCGGGAGGAAGGTCGGTTCTTCTCGGAGTCCGGGGCGTGGTCCTGGGGCTCGTCGTGGCACTGGCCACGGGGTGCGGAGCCGCCACCGGGGGCGGCGGGGCGAACGGGGACTCCGCCGCGGAGGAACCGAGCGGGCCGCCAGCCCTGGAGTTCACTCCCGAGGGAGGGGCCACCGACGTCTCCCCGGTGGATGACATCGGGGTGAAGGCGCTCAACGCCGAACTGACGGAGGTGACGATGACCAACTCCTCCGGGGAGGAGGTCGCCGGTGACCTGGCCGAGGACGCGGCGAGCTGGGCAGTCGGGGAACCGCTCGGATACGGCAAGACGTATCGGATCGTCGCGAAGGCGACGGGTGGCGACGGCAGGACCCTGACCGAGAGCTCGGAGTTCACCACACTGACTCCCGAGAGCCTCACCTACGTCTCCATGAACCCCCTGGACGGACAGACCGTGGGAGTGGGTCAGCCCCTGGCGTTCTACTTCAGCGAGGACGCGCCCGCCCCGAACAAGGAACGGGCCGAGAAAGCCATCGAGATCAACACGGAACCCGCCGTCGAGGGGGCCTTCTACTGGTTCGACGACCGCGAGGTGCACTGGCGTCCCGAGAACTACTGGAAGTCGGGGACGAAGATCTCGATCGACGTGAACGTCTACGGCAAGAACCTGGGCAACGGCGTTTACGGAGAAGAGGACCGCAGCGCCACCGTCCGTATCGGTGACCGCGTGATCCTGCGGGCCGACGGACAGAGCCACCGGATGAAGGTCGAGGTGAACGGAGAGGTCGAACGGACCCTGCCCGTCTCGCTCGGCCGTCCCTCCTTCCCCTCGCACAACGGGACGCACGTGGTGATGCGCAAGCACGACAGCTATCTCATGGACTCCACCACCTACGGACTCGGCCTGGACGAGGGAGGCTACCGCACCCGGGTCAAGTGGGCGGTGCGCATCTCCAACGGAGGGGAGTTCCTGCACGCCGCTCCCTGGTCCGTGGCCGATCAGGGGGAACGCAACGTCAGCCACGGCTGCATCAACATGAGCCTCGCCGACGCCAAGTGGGTCTACGACCTGGTGAAGAAGGGAGACGTGGTGGAGGTCACGAACTCGGGTGGAGACCAGCTGGCCTCCTGGGACGGTTTCGGGGACTGGCAGATCCCGTGGAGCGAGTGGACCGCCGGCAACAGGTGAACGACGGTGACCCGGGGTTCTCCCGAAACCCCACGAGCGGGTACGCGATCCTGATAGGAAGTCCCCCGGGGTTGTAATCCCCGTGGCCGAGGAGCCCCGTTTCGACGGGAACGGCCCGGGCGTCGGCACCGTGGGTTCGCCGGACGGTGCTCACCTGTTCGGCGGTTCCCACCGGCCGGGCGGCTTCCGGCGCGCGGAGGGGACCTCGGCTGCCGTGCTCGTTACCGAACACCGGGACAGGAAGGAGCGGGACCGTGCTGGGATTCGTGCGGCGCGTACTCGGTCGGTGGAGGCGCGGACGGAACCGGGAGCCCCGGGGTGTGGTCTCCACGGAGGAGGCCCGGCGGCGCGCCCGCGTCTTCTGGCGGCGCTGGGAGGAACTGCTTCCCCTGGTGGGCTCGGCCCTGGGGGACGGGACCCCGCACCGGGTGGACCACCAGCTGGCCGAGGCGGTCGCCGAACTGCATCCCGGGTTGAACTTTTCGATCGAACGGGGGACGGAAGCCGTCTACGCCCTGGTGCTCACCTCCCAGGCGGATCCGGAGCTGCGTCCCTACACCGACGCGTGGAAGGCGGAGGCCCCCGAACCCGACTCGCTCTGGGAGTACCACGACGCGGTGCCGCCCGTGCCGGACCCCACGGAGGTGACGGTGAACCTGCACGGCAAGGGGTATCCGCTCCGGCAGGTTCGGGTGGCCGCCCAGTACGACGAGAGCAGGCAGCTGGTCGACGTCGCCGTGTACCACCCCGGGTTCGCCGAGTTGGAGACCGCCGAGCGGGAGGCGCTGACGTTTCTGCCCCTGCACGCCACTCTGGGGGAGAGGCTCGCGGCCGACCGGCTGGGACGAGTGGAGACGGCCGTCGTCCCCCCGGAGGGAGCGGTGGATCTGCTGAGTTTTCGGGAGCGGGTGCGGGCCCTGGCCGGACAGCACGCTTCCGGGACGGATGCGGAAGACTGATCGATCCGGGCCCGCGCGGCGGAAACGCCGTCCGGATCGGGCACGAGCCGTGCTCGGAAACGGAAGCCCCGCGGTGTTCACCCGGCGGGGTGCGGAGCGCGGGGAGCGCGCGCCGGTGTCGGGGCCGCTGGTTAGTCTCGGGACGTGACCGGCAGCGAACGCACACACGAGCACGATCCGCGGAACACGGCGACGGTGACCGGGGAGCCGGAACGGCAGGACCTCCCACCGGACTCCCCGGACACCGAACAGGCCGAGGGGCTGGAGGACGTTCCCCGGCAGACGCGTGCTCGCTACGACGAACTCGTGGAGCAGGTGCGCTTCCACCAGTTCCGTTACTACGTGCTCGACTCCCCCACCATCACCGACGGGGAGTTCGACGAGCTGTTCGTCGCCCTGCAGCGGATGGAGGAGGAACACCCGGCGCTGCGTGGTCCGGACTCTCCCACCCAGCAGGTCGGTGGAACCTTCTCCACGGAGTTCACCGCTGTCGACCACCTGGAACGGATGCTCAGCCTCGACAACGCGTTCAACGTCGAGGAACTGTCCGCGTGGGTGCACCGGGTCGAACGTGAGACCGGCACCACGCCGCACTTCCTGTGCGAACCGAAGATCGACGGGCTGGCGGTCAACCTGCTGTACCGGGACGGCAGGCTGGAACGGGCGCTGACCCGGGGGGACGGCCGGACCGGGGAGGACGTGACGCTCAACGTCCGCACCATGCGGGACGTGCCGGACCGGTTGGCGGAGAGTTCGGAGTACCCCGTGCCCTCCCTGGTGGAGATCCGCGGCGAGGTCTACTTCCGACTGGACGAGTTCGCCGAGCTCAACGCCTCGCTGGTGGAGGCGGGCAAAACGGCGTTCGCGAACCCGCGCAACGGTGCCGCCGGTTCGCTGCGGCAGAAGGACCCGCGGATCAGCAAGACCAGACCGTTGCGGCTGATCTGCCACGGCCTCGGGAAACGGGAGGGGTTCGAACCGGCCACCCAGTCGGCCTCCTACGCGGCGTTGCGTGCCTGGGGACTGCCCGTTTCCGAGCACACCGTGGTGCTGTCCTCCCTGGAGGAGCTGGTCGAGCACGTCCGTTACTGGGGTGAGCGCCGCCACGACGCCGAGCACGAGATCGACGGAATCGTGATCAAGGTCGACGACGTGGCCCTGCAACGCAGGCTGGGGACGACCTCACGCGCCCCCCGGTGGTCCATCGCCTACAAGTACCCACCCGAGCAGGCGACCACGGAGTTGACCGATATTCGTGTCAACGTCGGTCGAACCGGGCGGGTCACTCCCTACGCCGTGATGCGTCCGGTGAAGGTGGCGGGCTCGACGGTGGCCATGGCCACGCTGCACAACGCCGACGAGGTGCGGCGCAAAGGGGTGCTGATCGGCGATCGCGTGGTGATCCGCAAGGCCGGCGACGTCATTCCCGAGGTGCTGGGGCCGGTGGTGGACGCCCGGGACGGGACCGAACGAAGCTTCACCATGCCCGACACCTGCCCCGAATGCGGTTCGGAGCTGCGGCGGGAGAAGGAGGGCGACGTCGACATCCGCTGCCCGAACGCACGGTCGTGCCCGGCGCAGTTGCGTGAGCGACTGTTCCACCTCGCGGGCAGGGGGGCCTTCGACATCGAGGTGCTGGGCTACGAGTCGGCTTCGGCGCTGTTGGACGCGGGGGTGCTCGTCGACGAGGGCGACGTGTTCCACCTGGACGAGGAGAAGCTGCTGCGCACCGAGCTGTTCCGGGCCAAGGACGGTTCGCTGACGGTCAACGGGCACAAGCTGCTGAACAATCTGGAGTCGGCCAAGCAGCAACCGCTGTGGCGGGTGTTGGTGGCGCTGTCGATCCGTTTCGTGGGCCCCACGGCGGCCCAGGCGCTGGCCCGTGAGTTCGGTTCGCTGGACTCCGTCGAGAAGGCGGACGAGGAGGAACTCGCGGCGGTGGACGGGGTGGGTCCCACGATCGCCAGGGCTGTCCGCGAGTGGTTCGAGGTGGACTGGCACCGTGAGGTGGTCCACAAGTGGCGTGCCGCCGGGGTGCGGATGGAGGACGAACGCGACTCCGCCGTGCCGCGCAACCTCGAGGGGCTGTCGATCGTGGTCACCGGTTCTCTGCCGACCTACTCGCGGGACGAGGCCAAGGAGGCGATCATGAACCGCGGGGGCAGGGCCGCGGGGTCGGTGTCGAAGAAGACGGCCTTCGTGGTGGTCGGTGACGCCCCCGGATCGAAGTACGACAAGGCGGTCCAGCTCGGTGTGCCGGTTCTGGACGAGGAGGGGTTCCGGGTGCTGTTGGAACGGGGCCCCGAGGCGGCCGAGGAGAGGGCCCTGGAGACCGGATGACCCCGTCGCCGGGCCCCGTCCGCTCGCCCTGTCGGGACGTGGTCGCGGGAGCGGGGCCGGGTGGGCACCGTGGGATGCGGGCTCAGCCGTCCAGCACCACGGCCACGATGCCGGCCAGGTGGGCCAGCCGGGCCACTTCCGAGGTGCGGAACCTCGGACCGCCCGGGCGTCCGGCCAGCAGCACGCGGTCGGGCTTGCCGATGGGGGTGGCGGCCAGCTCGGTCCCCAGCTCCCGCCAGGTCTCCGGAACCCACGAGTCGTCCGCGTCGAGGACCGTCGCCCGGGGAAGAGGCAGCCAGGGGAGCTGGAGGTGTTCGATCTCCGGGGCGGAGCCGCTGGAGGCGAGGTGCTCGGAGCCCCCCGCCCGGTGCGCGAAGACCATCGCCCACCCCGAACGGATGATCCGGGGAACTCCCTCGGCGAACAGCTCCAGACCACGAGCCGGCTCGGCCGCGATCTCCTCGACCAGCTCCAGCTCGCGGTGCGTGTCCAGCACTCCCGCGTAGGGACGCACCGCGTCGACCCGCACTCCCTCCACCGACTCGGCGGCCGTGATCAGCACGTCGGGGAGTCTGCCGGAGGGGAGTTCGACGACCAGGTCGTCCACCGCCCCGTCACTGCTCCGCTCCACCACGTCCACGCCGAGAATGTCGGCTCCGATCTCGCCCAGCGCGCCCGCCACCGCCCCGAGAGTGCCGGGACGGTCCGGGATCTGGACCCGGATGAGGAAGGACACCGGTTTCACGCCTCCAGCCTCGTGCGCGGCACCTCGCCGTCCGCGCCTGACGGTTCACCGGCGGCCCGTGACCGCCGTGCTTGGAGCAGACCGGCCAAATTGTGACAGACGTGGGAGGCTGTCGATCGGGCGTGGCCGTGAACGCCGTGTGAACCGGAGCTCGGCGGGCGAACCACCCGTGGGCCCCCGAGGCCGCTGCCCATAGACTCGATGACACCTCATTACCCCGAACACGTGTGGTAGCCGGAAACGAACGGATACCAGAAAGAACCGGACATGATAAGGGGTCCGCGCATTGTCCACGATCTCCCGTGACGAGGTGGCACACCTCGCCGGACTCGCCAGACTGGCCGTTTCCGAGGAGGAACTCGACCGGTTCGCAGGTCAGCTCGATGTGATTCTCGACGCGGTTGCCAGGGTGGGCGAGGTCGCCGCCGACGACATACCGCCCACGTCCCACGCGGTACCGGTGACCAACGTTTTTCGGCCCGACGAGGTACGCGAGGGGCTCTCCCGGGAGCAGGCCCTGGCCGGAGCTCCGGCGACCGAGGAGAACAGGTTCCGCGTACCACGGATTTTGAACGAGGAGGCGTGATGACCTCGACGACGTCCGGTCCGGAGGGGGGCGGTGCCACCGAGCTCACCCGTCTGACGGCCTCCGAACTGGCAGCCCGACTCGCCTCCGGCGAGGTGTCCGCGGTGGAAGTCACCCGGGCTCATCTCGACCGCGTCGAAGCGGTGGAGCCCGAGGTGGGAGCCTTCCTCCACGTGGACCGGCAGGAGGCGCTCGACGCGGCCCGTCGTGCCGACGAGGACCGCGCCGCGGGCAGGGCGGTCTCGCCGCTGGCGGGAGTGCCGCTGGCGCTCAAGGACGTGTTCACCACCACCGACATGCCCACCACCTGTGGTTCGAAGATGCTGGAGGGGTGGGTACCGCCGTACGACTCCACGGTGGCGGCGCGCCTCCGCGAGGCCGGTGTGGTGATTCTCGGCAAGACCAACATGGACGAGTTCGCCATGGGGTCCTCCACCGAGAACTCCGCCTTCGGCGTCACCCACAATCCCTGGGACCTGGAGCGGGTGCCCGGTGGCTCCGGTGGTGGCTCCTCGGCGGCGCTGGCCGCCTTCGAGGCGCCGTTGGCCATCGGGACCGACACGGGCGGTTCCATCCGCCAGCCCGCAGCGGTCACGGGCACCGTCGGAGTCAAGCCGACCTACGGCGGTGTTTCCCGCTACGGCCTGGTCGCCTTCTCCTCCTCCCTGGACCAGGGAGGACCGTGCGGACGCACCGTGTTGGACGCGGCCATGCTGCACGAGGTCATCGCCGGGCACGACCCGATGGACTCGACCTCGATCGACGCGCCCGTGCCCGGGGTGACGGCCGCAGCGAGGGAAGGAGCCGCGGGTGACCTCCGGGGGGTCCGTGTGGGAGTCGTCCGCGAGTTCTCCGGGGAGGGTTACCAGCAGGGAGTGCTGGACTCCTTCCGCACCGCCGTGGACACCCTCACCGAACTCGGTGCCGAGGTCGTCGAGGTCTCCTGTCCCCACTTCGAGTACGCCCTGGGGGCCTACTACCTGATCGCCCCCAGCGAGTGCTCCTCGAACCTCGCCCGGTTCGACGCCATGCGTTACGGGTTGCGCGTCGGTGACGACGGGGACCGCAGCACCGAGGAGGTCATGTCCCTCACCCGGGAACAGGGCTTCGGTGCCGAGGTCAAACGACGGATCATGCTCGGAACCTACGCGCTGTCCTCCGGTTACTACGACGCCTACTACGGTCAGGCACAGAAGGTGCGGACGCTGGTCAGCCGGGATTTCGCGGCCGCGTTCGAGCGGGTGGACGTGCTCGTCTCCCCGACGACGCCCACCACCGCCTTCCGCATCGGGGAGCGGGCCGACGACCCGATGGCCATGTACCTGGCCGATCTGTGCACGATCCCCAGCAATCTCGCCGGCAACGCGGCCATGAGCGTGCCCTCCGGGCTCGCTGCGGAGGACGGTCTGCCGGTCGGACTGCAGATCATGGCTCCCGCCATGGCCGACGAACGGCTGTACCGGGTGGGGGCAGCCTACGAGGCGGCCAGGAACGCCGCTGCGGGCGGCGCGCTGATCGACCGTGTTCCACAGTTGGAGGTGGCCCGATGAATCCCAAGCTACGGGCGTTGCTCGCGGTAGGAGCCGAGTTGTCCAGGGGGGTCGGCCTGCGCGGCAAGATCCGTCAGGCCCGCAGGGACAGGGACCGGCTGGTGATGGCCGACGCCGTCGTCACCGTTCTCGGGCTGATCACCGGGGTGGCGTTGGCGGTTCGTGAGGTACGTAAGGCGGGACAGCAATGACGGCGGTCGCCGAGATCATGGATTACGACGAGGTGCTGCGTCGTTTCGATCCGACGTTGGGCCTCGAGGTGCATGTCGAGTTGTCCACGGCCACCAAGATGTTCTGTGGCTGCGCCAACGAGTTCGGTGCCGAGCCGAACACGCGGGTGTGCCCGGTCTGTCTGGGGATGCCCGGTGCGTTGCCCGTGGTCAACGGCACCGCCGTGGAATCGGCCATCCGCATCGGTCTGGCGTTGAACTGCGAGGTCGCCGAGTGGTGCAGGTTCGCGCGGAAGAACTACTTCTACCCGGACATGCCCAAGAACTTCCAGACCTCGCAGTACGACGAGCCGATCGTCTTCGACGGTCATCTCGACGTGGAGCTCGACGACGGGCAGACCTTCCGTGTGGGCATCGAACGGGCACACATGGAGGAGGACACCGGCAAGTCCTCCCACGTGGGGGGTGCCGACGGTCGGATTCACGGTGCCGAGCACTCCCTGCTGGACTACAACAGGGCCGGCGTGCCCCTGATCGAGATCGTCACCAAGCCGATCACGGGAGCCGGGGAACGTGCCCCCGAGGTCGCGCGTGCCTATGTCACGGCGCTGCGCGACCTGCTGCGTTCCATGGGGGTTTCCGACGTCCGGATGGACCAGGGATCGCTGCGCTGCGACGCGAACGTCTCGTTGGCCCCCAGGGGTGAGACCGGCTTCGGTACCCGTACCGAGACGAAGAACGTCAACTCCTTCCGCAGCATCGAGCGCGCCGTGCGTTTCGAGATGCGCAGGCAGGCCACGCTGCTGAGCAACGGCTCGGAGATCGTGCAGGAGACGAGGCACTTCGACGAGTCCACGGGGGAGACCTCATCGGGACGGCGCAAGGAGGAGGCCGAGGACTACCGGTACTTCCCCGAACCGGACCTGGTTCCCATCGCTCCCTCCCGGGAGTGGGTGGAACAGCTGCGCGCCACCCTCCCCGAGATGCCGTGGGAACGGCGCAGGCGGGTGCAGCAGCAGTGGGAGCTCTCGGACGAGGAACTGCGTGACCTGGTCAACGCCGGTGCCCTGGATCTCGTCTCGGCCACCGTGGACGCCGGGGCCACGCCTTCCGAGGCCCGTTCCTGGTGGGTGGCCTATTTGAGCCAGCGGGCCAACGAGCGTGGTGTCGAGCTGGCCGCGTTGCCGATCACGCCGTCCCAGGTGGCCCGGGTGATCGAGTTGGTGGGGGAGGGCAAACTCACCCACAAGCTCGCCCGGCAGGTCGTCGACGGTGTGCTGGAGGGGCGTGGTGAGCCCGACGAGATCATCGCGGCCGACGGGCTGGAGGTGGTCTCCGACGACTCCTCGCTGCGGGCCGCCGTGGACGAGGCCCTGGCCGCCCAGCCCGACGCCGCCGAGAAGATCCGTGGTGGCAAGGTCCAGGCCGCCGGCGCGATCGTCGGCGCCGTGATGAAGGCGACCAACGGGCAGGCCGACGCCAAACGGGTCCGCGAGCTGGTGCTGGAGGCCTGCGGGCAGCAGTGACCCCCTGCGGAGCACGCGGCCGCCACCCACGGCCGCGTGCTCCGCGGCGAGGCCGAGCGGTCGGGGCTACTCCTTGCCTCCTCCGCCTCCGGAGGGCGGCTCGACCCGAATCACCCGGTCGTCGCTGGAGACCGGATCTCCGCCGTTCCTGTTCGAGGTGCCCAGCCACAGCATTCCGTTCGGTCCTCCCGCCGCCGCAGAGAAACGTCCGTAGGTGTCCTCCAGCCCCCGCTGGGGCTCTCCGGTGAAGGTTCCCTCCGGACCCGGGCGCATGGTGGAGACGGCCTGTTGTCCGCTCAGGGCGACGACCAGGCTCGCCCCCACGGTGGCGCAGTCGGAGACCCCCGGGTTGTCCCTCCAGCTCCACGCGGGAGGACCCGTTTCCTCCCCGGGGACGAGCCGGTGGAGTATCTCGCGGTCCGAGCCGCGGTCGACGACCCAGAAGGCCCTGCCGCGCTCGGCTGCGCACACTCCCTCCGGGGCGGTGAGCCCCGCGGAGACCACCGGGGAGTCCGGGGAGGGATTGTCCTCGGCGGGATCGCCGAAGGAGTCGATCCGCAGGAGCTTGCCGGCCAGGTTCTCCGGATCGGAGGCCCGCTTCGGCGAGCCCGCGTCGCCGGTGGCGACGATCAGCGAGTCCCGACCTCCCACGGTGATGGCCCCGCCGTTTCCGCTGGGCCCGCGCGGGATGCCGGTGAGCACGGCCTCGGGTGGGTCCCCGGGGGCTATGCGCACCACCCTGTTGTCCGTCTCGGTGGTGACGTAGGCGTAGACCAGACCGTCCTCGGCGTAGCTGGGGGAGAGGCTGAGCCCGGTCAGACCTCCTCCTCCGGAGGGGTCGACCGGGATCCTGGCGATCTCCTCGGTGGGGCGCTCGGCGTGCACCCGCAGTACGCGCCCCGTGGTGCGTTCCCCCACCAGCGCGGAGTTCCCTCCCGGCAGCGCGGCCACCGCACCCACCGGTGCCAGGCAGGTGGCGACCACGGCCGGGTCGGGGTCGGTGCATCCTTCCGGTGGTTGTTCCGGGCCGGAGCGGGGACGCTCTCCCGAGGGCGGTTCCTGTTCCTCCCCCTCGACCCGGGGTTCCGGGCCGGCCTGGGGACGCAGCGAGGGCTGGTCCCGCCAGCTCCGCGGGTGCTGCTCGGGGAAGTCGGCGCACCCCCCCACGAGGGCGAGGGCGGTCAGCACGGCACCGGCGACCGCGTACCTGCCCGGTACGCGGCCGCGGGGTTCTCGGTTGCCTGAGTGGAGCACCACGGTCACCGACGATAGCCGTTGCGCGGTGAACACGGCACGTGAGGCCGAGCGCCGGTCGCCGCGGGGACCGTCTCCGTCAGTCCCCGTGGAGGGGGCGGTCCGGAGGAGGTCTTTTCGCGGCACCCCCTCGGAAGGAACCCCGCGGATCGCACCGAAAGGGTCGCACGCTCCGATGTGGATGTCCTAGCCTGCCAGCGTGCGCATCCACGATGATCGGCCCGACGAGGACGGGTGGGCCGTGTCACCGAACGATTCCTCGCGGGGGGACCCCCTCGGTGTCGCCCCGCCCCGGACGGGAGCCGCCACCGGACTCGACTACTACGACGACGAGGCCTACGGGGACACCGGGGCGGGAGCGCTGCGCGGGGATCTGGAGTTCCACGACGAGTTCCCCACCGTCCCGGAGGGCACGGCCTGGCACCGGGGCCTCGATCTCGGTCTGCTGCTGGTGCGTTCGGTGCTGGGGGTGGTGCTCGTCGCCCACGGTGCCAGGAAGCTCTTCGGGGCTTTCGGGGGAGCGGGGCTCGACGGCACCGCCGAGGTGCTGGCCGCCGCGGGGTTCCGCCGCACCGAGGTGCTGGCCGCGGTCACCGGGGTCACCGAGTTCGGAGCAGGGATTCTGTTGGTCCTCGGGCTGTTCACCCCCCTGGCCGCCGCCGGGGTGCTCGGTGTGACGACCGGTGCCGTGCTGCTGCGTGCGGGGGACGGGTTCTTCCTGGAGCAGGGAGGAGCGGAGTATCCGCTGCTGGTGGCAGCGGTGGCGTTGGGGCTGCTGTTCACCGGCCCGGGCAGGGCCTCCGTGGACAACGGCAGTGTCTGGTTCCGACGTCCGGTGCTCAGCGGCACCGTGGGGCTGCTGCTGGCCGCGGCCGTGGTGACCGGGGTGCTGGTGGGGCTGCGCTGAGCGGTTCCGTGGCACACCCGGTCGGCTCCCCTCGGGACGCCGACCGGGGAACTCACCGCTCGAGGGAACGCACCGCACCGAACGAGGCCGAGGTGGCCAGGCTCGCGTAGGCGCGAAGCGCGGTACTCACCTCCCGCTGCCGTTCGTGCGGCTGCCACGGGTGCTCGGAGCTGTCCATCCTGGCCCGGCGCCGTTCCAGCGTCTCGTCGTCGACGAGCAGTTCGAGTTCACGCCTCGCCACGTCGACGAGGATCTCGTCACCGTCCTGGACGAGTCCGATCGTTCCGCCGTTGGCGGCTTCGGGGGAGACGTGTCCGATCGACAGTCCCGAGGTTCCACCGGAGAAACGCCCGTCGGTGACCAGGGCGCACTCCCGGTCCATGCGTGCTCCCTTGAGGAAGGCGGTCGGATGCAGCATCTCCTGCATACCGGGACCGCCTGCGGGTCCCTCGTACCGGATGACCAGCACGTCGCCGGCCTCGATCTCCTTGTTGAGGATCGCGGAGACGGCCTGTTCCTGGCTTTCCAGCACCCGTGCCCTGCCGTGGAAGCGCCAGAGCTCCTCGTCCACGCCCGCCGTTTTGACCACCGCCCCGTCCGGAGCCAGGTTGCCGCGCAGCACGGCCAGCCCGCCGTCCGAGGTGTAGGCGTGGGCCACGTCGCGGATGCATCCGTTCGCGGCGTCGGTGTCCAGTGAGGACCAGCGGTTGTCGGTGGAGAACGCCTCGGTGGTGCGCACCCCACCCGGGGCGGCGTGGAAGAGTTCCACCGCCCGGGGACTCGGGGACTTCCCGCGAACGTCCCACCGGGACAGCCACTCGTCGAGGTTCGCGCTGTGTACGGAGCCGACGTCGCGGTGGAGGAGACCGGCACGGTCGAGTTCGCCGAGTATCGCCGCGATGCCGCCCGCCCGGTGGACGTCCTCCATGTGGTAGGTGGAGTTGGGGCTGACCTTGGCCAGGCAGGGAACCCGCCTGCTGATCTCCTCGATGTCGGAGAGCGTGAAGTCGATCTCACCCTCGCGGGCCGCCGCGAGAGTGTGCAGCACGGTGTTCGTCGAGCCGCCCATGGCCATGTCCAGGGCGAGTGCGTTGTCGAAGGCCTTCTTGTCGGCGATCGAGCGCGGCAGCACCGTGGCGTCGTCGTGTCGGTACCAGCGTTCGGCCAGCTCGACCACCGTGCGTCCCGCGTCCTCGAACAGGTCGCGGCGTTTGCGGTGGGTGGCCAGGGTCGAGCCGTTGCCGGGAAGGGCCAGGCCGAGGGCCTCGGTCAGGCAGTTCATCGAGTTCGCGGTGAACATGCCCGAGCACGAGCCGCAGGTGGGACAGGCGGACCGTTCCACCTCGGTCAGCCCGGCCTCGTCCACCTCGGAGCTGGCCGAGGCGGCGATCGTGGTGATCAGGTCGGTGGGAGCGTGGGCCACGCCGTCGACCACCACGGCCTTGCCCGCCTCCATCGGCCCTCCGGAGACGAACACGGTCGGGATGTTCAGCCGCATCGCGGCGTTGAGCATCCCCGGGGTGATCTTGTCGCAGTTCGACAGGCACACCAGAGCGTCGGCGCGGTGGCCGTTGACCATGTACTCCACCGAGTCCGCGATGAGTTCCCGGGAGGGCAGCGAGTACAGCATGCCGCTGTGTCCCATGGCGATCCCGTCGTCGATCGCGATGGTGTTGAACTCGCGGGCAACGCCGCCGGCGGCACGAACGGACTCCGCGATCACCCCTCCCAGGTCACGCAGGTGTACGTGCCCGGGGACGAACTGGGTGTAGGAGTTGGCGATGGCCACGATCGGTTTGCCGAAGTCGTCGTCGCTCATGCCGGTGGCGCGCCACAGGGAGCGGGCGCCCGCGGCGTTGCGACCGTGTGTCGTCGTGCGGGAACGCAACTCGGGCATGGGGTAACTCTCACTTCGTGGGAAGTCGCCGGAGACGGCGAAGTTCGTCGCGCCTTGTGGGCGTCGTGACGTTCGCGGTGAGTACGAGCCTACTCTGGGGCTTTTTCGGTTCGTCTCGCGGTCTCCTTATGCGGACTCTGTCCGTATCGTGAGAGACTAGCCGGCGTTCAGGAGGAGTGGTCGGTCTCCGGTGGTGTCGTGGCCAGGGGATCCCGGATCCTCCCGCCACTCAGCACGGACAGCCGGGGGAGGTCCCGCACTCTCACGACGGGCAGCACGATCCCGCGCTCGGTGTCGGTCACCGCACGAACCCAGCGCCGTTCGTCCAGGCTCAGGGCCCTGATCTCGGACCACTCCAGGTGGCGGGTGCGGAACAGCGTCCGCGCGGTCACGCCGGAACGGTCGACCACCGTGCTCGTGCGGAAGATCCAGCAGAGCAGGCCGAGAGGGATCACGTACAGCACGGACAACCAGGGCAGGGCCATCGCCGCCGGGCTGATGCCCACGGCCACCACCAGGATCACCAGCAGTGCGACACGAGTGAACCGGAAGACCATGCGGGGGTTCTCCGGCAGGGCGTCCTCCTCCGCCGACCCGCTCCCGGAGTCCGTGCCCTCCGGGGCGGAGTCGGTGCGCTGCTCGTCGCTGTCCCCCCCGGTGGCGGCTTCCGTCTCTTCCTGTCGCGGGTGGGAGTCGTGGGGGGTGCTGTCCGGCGTCGGCTCCGGGGTACTGGCTTGGCTCATTCCTCGATGGTCTCACCTGGGCAGCGGGGGTGGTTCGACGGCGCGGACTCCCGTGTCCACCGCACCTCCGCCTCCATCTGTGACCACTATGTGGGAAGTTCTTCCCGTGGGTTTGACTTCCGTCGCCGCTCGGACTAACGTTCGCACCATGCTGCGCATCAACGACATTCTCGTACTTCCCGGGCGCGTCGACGCCTGAGGAGTACGAAGCGTCGACGCGCCAACCCTCGTTCGGCCCCGTGCCGGCGAGGGTTTTTTCGTGCCCGGCCCCATTCATCGACCACGAGGCAGAATCGATGACCAGCGCCAAAACCAGGCAGAATCCGACCCCGGAAACATCCTCGGGGCAGCGTCCGAAACCGGCTCCGCCCAACGGCGCCCCCGTCAGAGCCACCGGCGCCCAAGCGCTGGTCCGTTCACTGGAAGCCGTGGGCTGCGAGGTGGTTTTCGGCATCCCGGGCGGAACGATCCTTCCCACCTACGACCCGTTGCTGGACTCGACCAGGGTCCGCCACGTGCTCGTCCGACACGAGCAGGCCGCCGGACACGCGGCGACCGGGTACGCGCAGGTGACGGGAAGGACCGGGGTCTGCATGGCGACCTCGGGCCCCGGGGCCACCAACCTGGTCACCGCCCTGGCCGACGCGCACATGGACTCGGTCCCGGTCGTCGCCATCACCGGCCAGCAGAGCACCGGTCTGATCGGCACCGACGCCTTCCAGGAGGCCGACATCTGCGGGATCACCCTGCCGGTGACCAAACACAACTTCCTGGTCACCGATCCCGCCGAGATTCCCCGCACCATCGCCGAGGCCTTCTACATCGCCTCGAGCGGGCGCCCGGGGCCGGTGCTGGTCGACATCCCCAAGGACGTCCAGCAGCTGACCACGTCGTTCTCCTGGCCCCCGGAGCAACGGCTGCCCGGTTACCGCCCCGTGGGCAAGCCCCACGGCAAGCAGATCCGCGAAGCGGCCAGGCTGATGACCACGGCGAGAAGGCCCGTGTTCTACGTCGGTGGCGGGGTGCTCAAGGCGGAGGCCTCCGCCGAGCTGGCCGAACTCGTCGACCGCACCGGCATCCCCGTGGTCACCACCCTGATGGCCCGCGGCGCCCTTCCCGACTCGCACCCCTCCCACCTGGGGATGCCCGGTATGCACGGAACGGTGCCCGCCGTGGCCGCGATGCAGCGCGCCGATCTGTTGATCGCCCTGGGGGCGCGCTTCGACGACCGGGTCACGGGACAGCTGTCCGGGTTCGCCCCCGAGGCCAAGGTCGTGCACGCCGACATCGATCCCGCGGAGATATCCAAGAACCGGGTCGCCGACGTGCCGATCGTCGGCGACTGCAAGGAGGTCATCGCCGAGCTGACCGAGGCCGTCGACCAGGCCGAGAGCGAGCACGGTTCCGGCGATCTCACCGAGTGGTGGGAACAGCTCTCGGGGTGGCGCGAGCGTTTCCCCCTCGGATACGACTGGCCCTCCGACGGGACGCTCTCGCCCGAGTACGTGATCGAGCGGATCGGGCAGCTGGCGGGCCCGGAGGCCGTCTACACGGCCGGGGTGGGGCAGCACCAGATGTGGGCGGCCCAGTTCATCAACTACCAACGCCCGCGAAGCTGGTTGAACTCCGGCGGTCTCGGGACCATGGGATACGCCGTGCCCGCCGCCATGGGAGCCAAGGCCGGGGCCCCCGACCGTCAGGTCTGGGCCATCGACGGCGACGGCTGTTTCCAGATGACCAACCAGGAACTGGCCACCTGCGCCATCGAGCGCCTTCCGATCAAGGTGGCGGTCATCAACAACGGCAACCTCGGTATGGTCCGACAGTGGCAGAACCTTTTCTACGCCGAGCGCTACTCACACAGTGACCTCGGCACCCACCGGCACCGCATCCCGGACTTCTCGCTGTTGGCCGAGGCCCTCGGCGGGGTGGGACTGCGGTGCGAGTCCGCCTCCGACGTCGACAGCGTCATCGAGCGGGCCATGGAGATCGACGACCAACCCGTCGTCATCGACTTCGTGGTGGGCAAGGACGCGCAGGTGTGGCCGATGGTGGCGGCGGGCACCGGAAACGACGAGATCATGGCGGCGCGCGGAATCCGCCCGCTGTTCGACGACGACGAGGGGTGAGCGCGCCGATGAGCCGACACACACTCAGCGTGCTGGTGGAAAACGTTCCCGGGGTGCTGGCCAGGGTCTCGGGGTTGTTCTCCCGGCGCAGTTTCAACATCGAGTCCCTTGCCGTCGGCCCGACGGAACATCCCGAGATCTCGCGGATGACGATCGTGGTCTCGGTGGAGGAACAACCTCTGGAACAGGTCACCAAGCAGCTCAACAAACTGGTCAACGTCATCAAGATCGTCGAGTTGGACCCGGGCTCCTCGGTCCAGCGTGAGCTGTTGTTGGTGAAGGTGCGGGCCGACGCCTCGGTGCGCAGTCAGGTGCTGGAGACCGTGCAACTGTTCCGGGCCAAGGTGGTCGACGCCTCGCCGGAGGCACTGACCATCGAGGCCACCGGGGACTCGGACAAGCTCGACGCGCTGCTGCGCATGCTCGAACCCTACGGGGTTCGCGAGATGGTCCAGTCCGGAATGGTCGCCATCGGCCGCGGAGCACGTTCGATCACGGCAACCGCAGTGCGGTGATCCCACCGGGACACCGGAGAAAGGAACGAGGAACACAGTCACATGGCAACCGAGATCTTCTACGAGTCCGACGCCGACCTCGGCCTGGTGCAGTCGCGCAAGGTCGCCATCATCGGATACGGCAGCCAGGGACACGCGCACGCGCTGAGCCTGCGCGACAGCGGTGTCGACGTCCGGATCGGACTGCCGGAGAACTCCGGGTCGCGGGAGAAGGCCTCCGAGGAGGGGCTGCGGGTGGTCACTCCCGCCGAGGCCTCGGCCGAGGCCGACCTCATCATGATCCTGGCCCCGGACACCAAGCAACGGCAGATCTACGCCGAGGACGTCGCACCGAACCTCAACAGCGGGGACGCGCTGTTCTTCGGTCACGGGTTCAACATCCGCTACGGGCTGATCCAGCCGCCCTCGGACGTGGACGTGGCGATGGTCGCCCCGAAGGGGCCCGGTCATCTGGTGCGGCGTCAGTTCGTCGACGGCAAGGGTGTGCCCTGCCTGATCGCGGTGGAGCAGGATCCCAGCGGCAACGCCCAGCAGCTCGCCCTGGCCTACGCGGCCGGGATCGGCGGCGCGCGGGCCGGGGTCATCAGGACCACGTTCACCGAGGAGACCGAAACCGACCTCTTCGGTGAGCAGGCCGTGCTGTGCGGCGGGACCAGCGCGCTGGTGCAGACCGGGTTCGAGGTGCTCGTCGAGGCCGGTTACCAGCCCGAGATCGCCTACTTCGAGGTGCTGCACGAGCTCAAGCTGATCGTCGACCTGATGTGGGAGGGCGGTATCGCGGGCCAGCGGTACTCCTGCAGCGACACCGCCGAGTACGGTGACCTCACCCGGGGCCGCAGGGTCATCGACGAGCACGTCAAGGAGTCGATGCGCCAGGTGCTGTCCGAGATCCGTGACGACTCCTTCGCCAAGGAGTGGATCGCCGAGGACGAGGCGGGCAGGCCGAGGTTCAAGGAGTTGCAGGCCGAGGGCAACGCCCACCAGATCGAGGAGGTCGGGAAGCGACTGCGGTCGCTGATGTCCTGGACCAGGAACTGAGAGGCCGGTTCCGCCGGGCCGCTCGTCGGGTGCCCACCGGACGAGCGGCCCGCCTCCGTTCGTGGGTCGACCGTGCTGGACGGGCCGGTGTGGCGGGGCGCTATTATTCGCTCCGTGAGCGAGGAAACGCAGCCGGTCGATGACAAGGCGCACATCAGGGATCAGCTCGACTTCAGCAACGCTGAGTGGATCACCAGTACCGACGAGGACGACGAACCGGGCGTCGAGATCGCCTTCGTGGACGGTTACGTGGGGATGCGCAACGGCGCCGACCCGGATGGACCGGTGCTCGTGTTCACCCCCGAGGAGTGGGACGCGTTCGTCGCCGGCGCCAAGGACGGCGAGTTCGACGAGCCGTGAGTCGGTCGGTTGCCCCGACTTCGCACGGCCCGACTTCGTACGGGGAGTGCTCGGGGGTGCGCCGTTCGTGCCTGTTCGCACGGCGAACGCGCCTCCGGGGCGCCGTTTTCCGACCGGGTCGGGTTCCCCGGCGTTACGGTGATACGTCCAACACTTGTGTGAACGGATTCTCATATCAGCGTTAAACTGCTGCACCGTCCGGCACAATGGCGTGCCTTTGCTTCGACCCTGACCTCTGTTACTGGAGCGCGCCCGTGACCAACGCAAGCCGTCCTGTCGTCCTGATCGCCGAGAAGCTGGCTCCTTCGGTGCTGGAAGCATTCGGAGACGAGGTCGAGATCCGCCACGTCGACGGCACCGATCGCCCCGCACTGCTCGAGGCCGTTGCCGACGCCGACGCGCTGCTGGTCCGTTCGGCGACGAAAGTCGACTCCGAGGTTTACTCCGCGAGCACGCGGCTGAAGATCGTCGCCCGCGCCGGTGTGGGACTGGACAACGTCGAGGTCCCCGCGGCCACCGAGCGCGGCATCATGGTGGTCAACGCCCCCACCTCCAACATCGTCTCCGCGGCCGAACACGCCATCGCGCTGCTGCTGGCCGTCTCTCGCAACGTCGCGGTCGCCGACGCGAGTCTGCGTGGCGGCGAGTGGAAGCGCAGCGCCTTCAGTGGTGTGGAGCTCAACGGTAAGACCGTCGGTGTCATCGGTCTCGGCAAGATCGGTCAGCTCGTCGCGCAGCGTCTGGAGTCCTTCGGCACGAAGCTGATCGCCTACGACCCCTACGTCTCCGCCGCCCGCGCAGCCCAGCTCGGTATCGAGCTGGTCAGCCTCGACGAGCTGTTGCAGCGGGCCGACATGATGTCCATCCACCTGCCGAAGACGGCGGAGACCCTCGGTCTCATCGGGGCCGAGGAACTCAAGAAGTGCAAACAGGGCGCGATCATCGTCAACGCCGCCCGCGGCGGGTTGATCGACGAGGACGCGCTGGCCGACGCCCTGCGCAGTGGCCACCTCGGTGGAGCGGGGATCGACGTCTACAGCACCGAGCCGACCACCTCGAGCCCGCTGTTCGAGCTGTCGAACGTGGTCGTGACCCCGCACCTGGGGGCTTCCACGGTGGAGGCGCAGGACCGCGCCGGAACCGACGTGGCCCACTCCACGTTGCAGGCACTGCGTGGCGAGTTCGTGCCCGACGCCGTCAACGTGCAGGGTGGGGCCGTCGGTGAGGAGGTGCGTCCCTACCTGCCGCTGACCCAGAAGCTCGGCTCCCTGCTCTCGGCCGTGCTGGGAAGCACGCCGAGCTCGGTCACGGTCGAGGCCCGGGGCGAGCTGGCCGACGAGGACGTCTCGATCCTGCAGCTGGCCGCCCTGCGGGGGCTCTTCGCCGGGGCCGTCGACAGCCAGGTGACCTTCGTGAACGCTCCGCAGCTGGCCGAGGACCTCGGGGTGGACATCGATGTGAAGACCGCTCCGGAGAGCGCCAGCCACCGTAGCGTGGTCTCGGTGCGCGCGGTGCTGTCCGACGGGCGTACCGGGGTGGTCTCCGGTGCCCTGGACGGCCCGAACCAGACCGAGAAGCTGGTCGAGGTCAACGGCAGGCATTTCGACCTGCGGGCCGAGGGCAGTGTGCTGCTGCTGGAGTACCCGGACCGCCCGGGTGTCATGGGCAAGGTCGGCACCCTGCTCGGCGAGGTCGGGATCAACATCGAGGCCGCCCAGATCAGTCAGACCTTCGACGGTTCGGACGCGATCATGCTGCTGCGGGTGGACCGTCCGGTGGACACCGGGGTGCTGGAGCCGATCGGTGCCGCGGTGGGAGCCAAGACGGTACGCACCGTCAGTTTCGAGTGAGCCCTTCCGGGAGTCTTCCCGGGTGTTCTTCGAGGGTGTTCGCGCCGGGGGTCGCCGCCACACGCGGCGACCCCCGGCGCGTTCGTGTGTGGTCGGTACGCCTGTCGTCCGAACGAAGGACATTCACTCGATCAGGTGTCCCACGGTGCGGGAGATGCCGTCCACTCAGAGGGTCCGGCGTGCCGAGCGTTGATCGGCACGGGGTAGTCTGCCGCACAACGTTTCAGTCCCAAGTCGGGGCAGTACTCGGGAGGTGTGTGCATGCGGCTCGCTGTGATCCCAGGGGACGGGATCGGGCCGGAAGTGGTGGCCGAGGCGCTGAAGGTACTCGGGGAAGTGGTGCCCGAAACGGAGATCACCCGATACGATCTGGGCGCTGCTCGCTGGCACAACACCGGGGAGCTACTGCCCGAGTCCGTACTGGGTGAGATGCGTGAACACGACGCCATCCTGCTCGGTGCGGTGGGCGACCCGTCGGTGCCCAGCGGAATACTCGAACGGGGACTGCTGCTGCGCCTGCGCTTCGAGCTCGACCACCACGTGAACCTGCGCCCGGCGCGGCTGTATCCGGGGGTGCAGAGCCCGGTGGCGGACCCGGGCGACATCGACATGGTGGTCGTGCGGGAGGGGACCGAGGGTCCCTACGCGGGCAACGGTGGCCTGCTGCGCAAGGACACCCCCCAGGAGGTCGCCACCGAGGTCAGCCTGAACACGGCCTTCGGCGTCGAACGCGTGGTCCGGGACGCCTTCGCCAGGGCCGCCGCACGTCCGCGCAAACATCTGACCCTGGTGCACAAGACCAACGTGCTCAGCCACGCCGGTTCGCTGTGGTCCCGCGTGGTCGAGGAGCTGTCGTTGCAGTATCCGGACGTCACCGTGGCCTACGAACACGTGGACGCCACCACGATCCATCTGGTGCAGGATCCGAGCAGGTTCGACGTGATCGTCACCGACAACCTGTTCGGCGACATCATCACCGACCTGGCCGGAGCGGTCACCGGTGGTATCGGTCGTGCCGCCAGCGGCAACATCGACGCCACGAGGCGGAACCCGAGCATGTTCGAGCCCGTGCACGGCAGTGCGCCGGACATCGCGGGCCAAGGGGTCGCCGATCCCACGGCGGCGGTGCTGTCCGTGGCTCTGCTGCTCGACCACGTGGGTTACACCGAGGCGGCCCGCCGGGTGCAGGCTTCGGTGGCCTTCGACCTGGCCACCAGGGACCACTCCGCCCCGGGCGCGACGCACGCCATCGGTGACCGGTTGGCCGCGCTCGTCTCCTCCAGGGAGGTCGTTCAACAGGCCTGAACGGCTGCCCGACGCGGATCCGGTTCCTCCGGAGCCCTCCGGCGCGGACCCGTGTCGGGCCCCGTCCGGTGTCCGCATAGTGGGAAGCCGAGCCCACTGTGTGGTGGAGATGCGGCGTGTGCGACCATGTACCCATGGTCCGGCACGTACGGGACATTATCGGCGGGCGCGTCGGGTGAACTCGGTTTCGACACCCGACGCGCAGACCTCTCGCGGCCGCGAGGGGTCTTTTTTTGTTCCGCGCGAGACCGAACTCCCGTCCACGCCACCAGGACCGAAAGGACTTCGCCCCTTGGGAGGGACAGTGAACCGCACCAGCCCGGCAGGAACACCGTCCGCGGACACCTTCCACGTCTACGACACGACACTCCGGGACGGAGCTCAGCGCGAGGGAATCTCCTACTCGGTGTCCGACAAGCTCGCGGTCGCGCGGACACTGGATTCGCTCGGCGTGGGATTCATCGAGGGTGGGTGGCCCGGCGCGTTGCCGAAGGACACCGAGTTCTTCCAGCGAGCGGCGGACGGGGAGCTCGAACTCAGGCACTCCGTGCTCACCGCCTTCGGTGCCACACGCAGACCGGGTGTCTCCGTGCGGGAGGACGCCCAGGTCGCCGCGCTGCTGGACTCCCGGGCGCCGGTGGTGACCCTGGTGGCGAAATCCGACCGCAGGCACATCGAGCGCGCCCTGCGCACCGAGGTGGAGGAGAACTGCGCGATGGTCGCCGACACCGTGCGCCACCTCGTCGAGCACGGACGTCGGGTCTTCCTCGACGCCGAACACTTCTTCGACGGCTACGCCCACGACTCCGACACGGCGTTGCGCGTGCTGGAGGCGGCCGTGCACGCCGGAGCTGATCTGGTCTGCCTCTGCGACACCAACGGCGGTCAGCTCCCGACCGGCCTGGCGCACACGGTCGAGGAGGTCGTCGAACGCACCGGGTTCCGCGTCGGCATCCACTGCCAGGACGACACCGGGTGCGCGGTGGCCAACACCCTGGCCGCGGTGCAGGCCGGGGCCACCCACGTGCAGTGCACGGCCAACGGTTACGGCGAGCGCGCCGGCAACGCGGACCTGTTCGCCGTGATCGGCAATCTCGAGACCAAGCTCGACATCCCGGTCCTTCCGGAGGGCAACCTCGGTGAGCTGAGCAGGGTCTCCCACGCGCTGGCCGAGGTGGCCAACCTCGCCCCCGACACGCACCAGGCCTACGTGGGTACCTCCACCTTCGCGCACAAGGCGGGACTGCACGCCAGCGCGATCAAGGTGGACCCCGAGCTGTACAACCACATCGAGCCGGAACGCGTCGGCAACGGGATGCGCGTGCTGGTGACCGAGATGGCCGGGCGAGCCAGTCTGGAACTGAAGGCGGCCGAGCTCGGGCTCGACCTCAGCGGTTCCCCGGAGGCGGTGACCGGCGCGGTGCAGCGGGTCAAGGAGCTGGAGGCGCACGGTTGGTCGTTCGAAGGGGCCGACGCCTCCCTCGAACTGCTGCTGCGTCGTGAGCTCGCCCTGGCCGAGCAGCGCGCCCGAGGGACGGAGGACGGGGTGGCACCCCGGGACTCCTTCGGAGCCCCCTTCGAGCTGGAGTCCTACCGGGTCTCGCTCGACCACCGCCCGGACGGGCAGGTGGTTTCCGAGGTCACGGTGAAACTCCACGTGCGCGGGGAGCGCGTCATCGCCACCGCGGAGGGCAACGGGCCGGTCAACGCTCTGGACGCGGCCCTGCGCACGGCCCTCGTCCCCCGGCTGCCGTGGCTGGACGAGGTGGAGTTGGTGGACTACAAGGTGCGCATTCTCACCGACACCTCGGGCACGGACGCGGTGACCCGGGTGCTGGTCGAGTCGAGGGACGAACACCGGGAGTGGACCACGGTGGGAGTGCACGGCAACATCGTCGAAGCCAGCTGGTACGCGTTGCGGGACGCCTTCGCCCACAAGGCGATACGACGTTCCGAGGTGGCCGAGGCGAGCCTGCCGAAGGGCGGATGACCAGGCGAGTCGTTGCCCGTCCCGACACGTAGGCTGTTCGGGGGAACGTAGACAACGGAGGTTTCGCTTGCGCCTGGCACGTGTTGCTCAACCCGAGGGGGTCTCGTTCGTCGCCCTGGAGCCGGACCCCAACTCTCCTGGCGAGAAGGTACTCGCCGTCGAGATCGACCAGCACCCGTTCGGGGAGCCGACGTTCACCGGTCGCAAGTGGCCGATGGCCGACGTGCGACTGCTGGCGCCGATCCTGCCGACCAAGGTGTTGTGCGTGGGCAAGAACTACGCCGAACACGCCCGGGAGATGGGCTCGGAGGTGCCGTCCAACCCGGTTCTGTTCATGAAACCCTCCACGACGATCATCGGCCCGAGCGCCCCCATCAAGATGCCGCCCGACGCCGAGCGGGTGGACTACGAGGGGGAGCTGGCGGTCGTGATCGGACAGCCGTGCAAGGACGTCCCGGAGGCACGGGGCACCGACGTGGTGCTCGGTTACACGATCGCCAACGACGTGACCGCCCGCGATCTGCAGCGGGCGGACGGGCAGTGGACGCGGGCGAAGAGCTACGACACCTTCTGCCCGCTCGGTCCGTGGATCGACACCGCCGTGGACGCCTCCGACCTGGGGCTGCGCACGGAGCTCGACCGTGAGCTCAAGCAGGAGTCCCGCACCTCCCTGTTGTTGCACGACGTGGGGGGACTGGTCTCCTACGTCTCCCGGGTCATGACCCTGTTGCCCGGTGACGTGATCCTCACCGGCACTCCGGCCGGTGTCGGGCCCATGCAGCCCGGTCAGAAGGTCTCGGTCTCCATCGAGGGACTGGGCACGTTGACGAACCCCGTCCAGCGGGCCTGAGCTCGTCACCGGTCCGGTTCGGCCGCGACCCCGGCCGAACCGGACCGGACCGGGCGGGGCGTCACCACCCGGGACGCCGCGAGGCCGTGAGGGATCGGCCCCTCCGCGGGTGTCCCGGTCCGCGCGGGACTCCCGCGAGGCTCACCCGTGTCGGAGGGCGCTGGTGGGGGGACGTTCCGGCAGGGCCCCGTAGGCGAAGACGTACGGCGGGATCGCGCGCAGCAACGGAATCCGTGGCAACAGTCGCAGGGGGAGCGGAAGCCCCGCACGCGCGCCGAAGTCGATGTCGCCCCGCAGAGCCGGTTCGACGACGTTGTCGTGGACGGCGCGTTGTGCCCGTTGGAGCAGGGCGGTCACCGGTTTCCTGCGGCGCTGGACGGCGGCAACGTGGTGTCTGCGCAGGCGTCCCCCCCGGAGGGGGTCCGCGAGATGGCGGGCCGCTGCCACGGCGTCCTGCACCGCGAGGTTGATGCCGATTCCGCCCACCGGGGACATCGCGTGAGCAGCGTCGCCGATGCAGAGCAGTCCCGGCACGTGCCACCTGCGCAGTCGGTCGAGTTTCACGCGCAGGAGCTTGACGTCCTCCCAGTCCCGGACGAGCTCGCGGCCGTCGTCGAGCCAGGGCAGTCGTTGCCGGAGCCGTTCGTTGAACTCCTCGACGGGGCGGTGGCGTTCCCCGGCGTCGGAGTCCTTGGGGATGATCGAGGCGACCTGGTAGTAGTCGTGCCGGTCGAGCAGAACGGTGAACGCGCCTCCGCTGATCGAGGCGTAGACCCCTTGCGGGTCCCCCTGTCGGCGTGGGATGCGGAACCACCGCACGTCCATCGGAGTGGGATAGGTCCGGGGGCGTGTCTCCGGGATCCGTCGGGCGAAGGAGTCCCTGCCGTCACAGGCCACGGTCAGCGTGGCCCGCAGCCGTTCGGTGCTTCCGTCCGCGCGGCGGTGAACGACACCGTTGACCCTGCCGTGCTCGCGCAGCGGCCCGAGGACCTCGCTGCGCGTCAGCAGGGTGAAGTTCGGTTCCCGGCGGGCCTCCTCCGCGAGGAGGTTGAGCAGGTCCCACTGGGGAACCATGGCCACGTAGTCGTACTTCAGGGGAGCTCGGCGGAAGTCGGCCAGCAGCTGGGAGCGTCCCTCGGGGCCGACGGGGATCGCGATGCGGTCTATCCGGTTCTGGGGAAGTTCGGCGAAGCGCTCCGCCAGCCCCAGCTCCTCCAACAGGGACATGGTCGTGGGGTGGACCGTGTCCCCCCGGAAGTCGCGGAGGAAGTCGGCGTGTTTCTCCAGCACGGTCACGGGCACGCCAGCCCGGGCCAGCAGGAGACCGAGCACCATGCCCGCGGGGCCGCCTCCGACGATGCAGCAGGTGGTTCTGGTCATCGTTCCTCCCAAAATTCAACGATTGTTGAATAAAGTCAGCATGGGTGGAACGGACGCGCCGGTCAACCCACCCCGGGCGCCGGATAGGCTGAACCAGTCATGAGCACGTCGAATGTCACCACAGCCGCCGAGCCCGACCGTCCCGTGCGCGCTCGTTTCTGCCCGTCACCCACGGGGACACCGCACGTCGGGCTGATTCGCACCGCCCTGTTCAACTGGGCTTTCGCCAGACACCACAACGGATCGTTGATCTTCCGGATCGAGGACACCGACGCCAGCAGGGACAGCGAGGAGTCGTACCAGTCCCTGCTGGAGGCGCTCCGTTGGCTGGGGCTGGACTGGGACGAGGGGCCCGACAAGGGCGGCCCCCACGGTCCCTACCGGCAGAGCCAGCGACACGAGATCTACGCCGACGTCGCACGCCGCCTGCTGGAGGCGGGGGAGCTGTACGAGTCCTTCTCGACTCCCCAGGAGGTCGAGCAGCGTCACCGGGAGGCGGGGCGCGACCCGAAACTGGGTTACGACAACGCGGATCGTGACCTCAGTGAGCAGCGAAAGGCGGAGCTGCGTGCGGAGGGACGCACTCCGGTGCTGCGGTTGCGCATGCCCGACCGCGACATCGGGTTCACCGACCTCGTCCGTGGTGAGGTCACCTTCCCGGCGGGAAGCGTGCCGGACCCCGTGCTGGTACGCGGTAACGGGGACGCGCTGTACACGCTGACCAACCCGCTCGACGACGCCCTCATGGGGGTGACCCATGTGCTGCGGGGGGAGGACCTGCTGTCCTCCACACCACGGCAGATCGCGCTCTACGAGGCGTTGCAGCGCACGGGGATCACCGACATCACCCCCCGGTTCGGTCACCTGCCCTTCGTCATGGGTGAGGGCAACAAGAAACTGTCCAAGCGTGATCCGCAGTCCGACGTCTTCCACCACAGGGAACGTGGTTTCCTGCCCGAGGGACTGCTCAACTACCTGGCCCTGCTGGGCTGGTCCATTTCGGATGACCGGGACGTGTTCAGCGTCGAGGAGATGGTGCGTTCCTTCGACATCGGAAGGGTCAGCGCCAACCCCGCGCGGTTCGACCAGAAGAAGGCCGACGCCATCAACGCCGCTCACCTGCGTGCGCTGTCCGTGGACGAGTTCGTCGAGCGGGTCGTCCCCTATCTGGTGCAGGGGGGTGTGCTGCCCGCCCGTCCCACTTCCGAGCAGTGGGAGCTCGTACGCGGGGCCGCCCCGTTGGTCCAGGAGCGGGTGGTGGTGCTCTCGGACGCGGTGGGGATGATGGGGTTCCTCTTCGCCGGCGAGGAGTTCGAGCCGGACGGGGACGCTGCCCGGAAGGCTCTCGGCGCCGACGCCGAACCGGTGCTGTCTGCGGCCGTCGAGGCGCTCGACGGGCTCGACGAATGGGAGACCTCGGCGATCGAGAACGCGTTGAAGTCGGCGATCGTGGAGGGGCTGGGGATCAAGCCGCGCAAGGCCTTCACACCCGTGCGGGTGGCTGTCACCGGCCGTACCGTTTCCCCTCCCCTGTTCGAGTCCATGGAGCTGCTCGGCAGGCGGACCAGTCTTTCACGGTTGCGTGCTGCCCTGGAGCGCACGCGCGCGGAATCCACCGAGAGCGGTTCCTGACCGGGATGGCGGAGCCGGCCCCGGAACCCCGGGGCCGGTGCGGACCGTGGGTCCGACACGGTGCCGTTGCTCCGGACGTGGTTCCGCGCTCCGCTGCACGTGCTGTTGCACGCCGGGACTAAACCGTGACAGTGATCTGAGTATCACCAACTTGGGCGAGTCGACCACTCCAGGTGGGGGCCTAGCCTCACGGGGTGACATCCGCACGTGAGCTATCGACCCACGAAGCCGGCAGGATCAAGGCCGTATGCCTGGACATCGACGACACCTTGCTGGACAGCCAGAACTCGGCGAGACGCGCTTTCGCCACGTTGACCGGCAACGACGCCGCATGGCCCGTATGGCAACGGATCACTGCCGAGTACCACGCGCGTATGACGGCGGGCGAGATCGACTTCGAGACGATGTGCCTGTGGCGTACGCGTGACTTCTTCGCCGCTTTCGGGGAGCGGTTGGACGAGGACGAGGTGCGAGCACGCGAGCGGCGTCGCATGGCCGCGATGCGGGAGTGCTGGGAACTGTTCGACGACGTCTCCGAGTGCCTGGACTGGTTGCGGGCCAGTGGTCTGGCCGTGGCCGCGATCACCAACGCCCCCGGGGAGTACCAGCGGCACAAGCTCGCCGCCGTGGGACTGGCCGAGGTCTTCGACGTGATGTTGATCTCCGGTGAGTACGGGGTGTCCAAGCCCTCCGAGGAGATCTTCTACGCGGCCTGTTCCTCCCTGGGGCTCGCCCCCCGACAGGTGGCCCACGTGGGCAACAGCCTGGAGGTGGACGCCGAGGGGGCGGCGCGGGCCGGAATGCACGGCGTGTGGCTGGACCGGAGCGCGGGGGACTCCGCGCGGGGGCGTTGCCGGAGTGCTGGGGTGTCGGTCATATCGAGCCTGTACGAGCTCCCGGAACTGCTCGTCTGTGACCTGTCTTACCCGAGGGAGGAGATCGGGGAGGTCCTCCGGGGTGGCGGCCTCGTCGTCTCCGGGTGAGTGTCCGGCGCGGCGAGTTCACCCGTCCGCGTGGTGTTCTCGCCGCGCTTACCTGCTGATTCGGGATCATCAGGGGGGTGCTTTTCGCGGGTGCGTGGGCATGGTCTAGTATATTCACCAACGCGATGAACAGAGGCCACTCGCTCGGAACCCCCGAGGGAGATCGGGAAACCGGAGAGTGGTACGATGTTCTGCGGAGCCGATGGGGTATGGTGTAATCGGCAGCACGACTGATTCTGGTTCAGTTAGTCTAGGTTCGAATCCTGGTACCCCAGCTGGAAAACCTCACACAATCGGGTGTGTGAGTGTTTGTCCGTGGTCCCGTCGTCTAGTGGCCTAGGACGCCGCCCTCTCAAGGCGGTAACGTGGGTTCGAATCCCATCGGGACTACTCCGCCACGTCCGTTCTGCGGATGTGCGGCCGGATCGCTGTTCGGCTGCGGAACGGGCTGGCTCGAACAAGTTCACAGCGAACCTGGTCCCGTCGTCTAGTGGCCTAGGACGCCGCCCTCTCAAGGCGGTAACGTGGGTTCGAATCCCATCGGGACTACTCCGTGAGCGACCCGGTGTGCGGAGCACACCGGGTCGCTTTCGTGTATGGGGCGGTCACCTCCGGAGGAAACACCACCGACGGTTCTCCCGCGCCGGTGCGGTACCGGGGCGGGAGAACCCGTGTCCGGTTCCCTCCGTGGCGTTTCACAGTCTGTTCTGCAGCCCCTCCGCCGCGGCCAGCAGGTCCGCGGCCCATCTGCTTCCCGGTCTGCGGCCCATGCGGTCTATGGGGCCGGAGACCGAGATGGCGGCCACGACGGCACCCGAGGAGTCGCGCACGGGGGCGGAGACGCTGGCCACTCCGGACTCCCGTTCCGCGACGCTCTGGGCCCACCCGCGTCGACGTACCTCCATGAGGGTGCGTTCCCCGAAGACCGCTTCGGCCAGCACCGCCCGCTGGGTGGACGAGTCGGCCCAGGCGGCCAGCACCTTCGCCCCGGACCCCGCCGTCATGGGCAGCGCGGTGTTGACGGGGACGGTGTCCCGCAGTCCGCTGGGGGGTTCGGCGGTGGCCACGCAGGTGCGTTGCATCCCGTCGCGGCGGTAGAGCTGCACGCTCTCGCCGGTGATGTCGCGGAGTTTGGGAAGGACGGAGGACGCGGCCTCCAGCAGCGGGTCCACGGCTCCTCCCGCCAGTTCCCCGAGTGCGGGTCCGGAACGCCAACGTCCGTCCGAACCGCGCCGAAGCATCCGGTGCGTTTCCAGTCCGACTGCCAGTCTGTGTGCCGTTGCCCTGGGTAAACCCGTGCGTTCGCAGAGTTCCGCGAGGCCGCACGGTTCCTCGGCGGCCGCCTGAAGGACGGCCACCGCTTTGTCCAGAACACCGATACCGCTATGCTCTCCCACGAGGCGATATTAACGTCTCGTTATATGAGATGTCCACGAAGTGGGAGCCGTACCACTCGGCTTCCACGTCCACGAGGGGAGGAGCGATGGGTAGCACGCTCGCCGAGAAGGTATGGAACGAGCACCTGGTGCGCCGTGGTTCCGGAGACGAACCCGACCTGCTCTACATCGACCTCCACCTCGTGCACGAAGTGACCAGCCCGCAGGCCTTCGAGGGACTGCGGCTGGCGGGACGCGAGGTGCGCCGCCCGGACCTGACGTTGGCGACGGAGGACCACAACGTCCCCACCGAGGGGGTCGAACTGCCCATCGCCGACCCGGTCTCGCGCACGCAGGTGGACACCCTGCGCAAGAACTGCGCCGAGTTCGGGATCCGCCTGCACTCGATGGGGGACACCGAACAGGGCATCGTGCACGTCGTCGGGCCACAGCTGGGATTGACCCAACCGGGGACCACCGTGGTCTGTGGGGACAGCCACACCTCCACGCACGGCGCTTTCGGAGCGCTGGCCTTCGGGATCGGCACCTCCGAGGTCGAGCACGTGCTCGCCACCCAGACCCTGCCGCTGCGTCCCTTCCGCACCATGGCGGTCAACGTGGAGGGGACCCTGCGGCCGGGGGTGACGAGCAAGGACGTCATCCTGGCGGTCATCGCCAGGATCGGTACCGGTGGTGGTCAGGGCTACGTGCTGGAGTACCGGGGCTCGGCCGTGGAGGCCATGAGCATGGAGGCCCGGATGACCATGTGCAACATGTCGATCGAGGCCGGGGCCCGTGCCGGGATGATAGCCCCGGACGAGACGACCTTCGAGTACCTCAGGGGGAGGCCGCACGCCCCGCGGGGGGCGGACTGGGACGCCGCCGTCGAGTACTGGAAGTCGTTGCGTACGGATCCCGACGCCGAGTACGACGCCGAGGTGACCGTCGACGCCGACGAGCTGACTCCCTTCGTCACCTGGGGGACCAACCCGGGGCAGGGCGCTCCGCTCGGGGAAAGGGTTCCCGATCCGGAGTTCATCGCCGACGACGAGCAGCGGGCCGCCACGGAGAAGGCGCTGGAGTACATGGGACTGGCCGCCGGGACCCCGCTGCGGGAGGTGGCGGTGGACACCGTCTTCCTCGGTTCCTGCACCAACGGAAGGATCGAGGATCTGCGCAGTGCCGCCGAGATCCTGCGCGGGCACAGGGTCTCCCCCGACGTCCGGATGCTGGTGGTGCCCGGCTCGATGCGCGTACGTCAGCAGGCCGAGCAGGAGGGGTTGGACGAGGTGTTCACCGCCGCCGGGGCGGAGTGGCGTTCGGCGGGGTGTTCCATGTGCCTGGGGATGAACCCCGACCAGCTGGCTCCCGGGGAACGGGCGGCCTCAACCTCCAACCGGAATTTCGAGGGAAGGCAGGGCAAGGGGGGACGCACCCATCTGGTCTCGCCGACGGTCGCGGCGGCCACGGCGGTGCGCGGCACCCTCTCCTCTCCGGAGGACCTCTGAACCCGGGGTGGCCACTCGGCCCCCGAGACCGCGCAGTCGTCGCCGGTCCCGTGACATCCGAAGAACGTAGCCGAAAACCTCCCGGCCGTACGAGGCGGCCGGCCCGCACAGGAGCGACACACATGGAACCGTTCACCACCCACACCGGCATAGGAGTGCCGCTACGGCGGTCCAACGTGGATACGGACCAGATCATTCCCGCCGTGTACCTCAAACGTGTCGCCAGAACCGGTTTCGAGGACGCCTTGTTCGCCGCCTGGCGCTCCGATGAGAATTTCGTTCTGAACGTCGAACCGTTCAACCGGGGAAGCGTGCTCGTGGCCGGACCGGATTTCGGAACCGGTTCCTCGCGGGAACACGCGGTCTGGGCGTTGAAGGACTACGGGTTCCGCGTGATCATTTCTTCGCGTTTCGCCGACATCTTCCGCGGCAACGCCGGCAAACAGGGACTGTTGGCCGCGCGGTGCGAGCAGTCCGATGTGGAGTTGTTGTGGAAGTTGCTGGAAACCGAACCGGGAACCCGGATCACCGTTGATCTGAACGCCCGCACCGTGCGGGCCAAGGACCTGACCATCGGATTCGAGGTGGACGAGTACACCAGGTGGCGTCTGCTGGAGGGGCTGGACGACATCGGTCTGACGATGCGTGCGGAGGAGGCCATCGATTCCTTCGAACGTTCCAGGCCCGGTTTTCTGCCCCGTACTCTGCCCACTCCGTCGGGCTGAAACGGAGTCCGGGTGTGTTTTCCCGCCGGGAAAACACACCCGGAGGACGTGAGAACGTTCGCGTGGTCCTTCCGCGCGGTTCCCGTCGGGACAACGGCGCGTCGTCACGGGGAAAGCTGGCGTGGCGAATGGCATCCGCTGGTGCGGAGATTTACCGTGGCCCCTGAGTAGGCCCGACGGGCCGTTGGTTGTCCTGGGAGGGACTGACGTGAACAAAGCGCAGCTGATCGAGGCGCTGGCCGAACGCCTCGGAGACAAAAAGACCGCCAGTCAGGCAGTGGACAACGTCGTCGACCTCATCGTCCGCAACGTCAACAAGGGCGAGAAGGTGAACATCACCGGTTTCGGTGTTTTCGAGAAACGGGCCCGGGCCGCGCGCACGGCCCGTAATCCGCGCACCGGGGAGGCGGTGCGGGTCAAGAAGACGAATGTTCCGGCCTTCCGTGCGGGCACGCAGTTCAAGGAGGTCGTGGGGGGACAGCGGAAACTGCCCCGCACGGGCTCCTCCCGGTCGACGACGGCGGGCCGTGGCACCTCCGCCGCCGCGAAGAGCGCCACGACCACCAGAAGTACGGCGAAGTCCACCACCGCGTCCACGGGGACGAAGTCGCGTACGTCGAAGTCGACGGGCACCTCCTCCAAGTCCACGGGTGGGGCCAAGACGACGGCCGCGAAGTCCTCGGGGACACGTACGACGGGTTCGACCGCGAGCAAGTCCACGGGTGGTTCCCGGGGTGGGGCCAAGAGCACCACCGCCAAAACGGCGACCAAGGGTTCCACGAGCTCGACCCGCAAGTCCACCACACGCACGACCAGGAAGTGATGTCCGGAACCGCTGTCGCCCGTGCTTGCCCGGTGGTGTCGGGTGGGATGAGACGTGGAGGGCGGACCATCCGATCCGTGGTCGGTAGGGGGAGAGAGGACGGTCGCGTGTCGACCGTCCCTTCGGGGAACCGACGTACCCCGGGCAAGCACGGGCCTTCGTGCGGGAAGGCCGCGGGGACCGAAGTCAGGAGTGTTCCGGAGCCGGCTCGGGGAAGTAGTCCGCGGCGACCAACCGCGGAGCGGGGCCCGTGCCGTTGCCGGAGTGCGTCCCCGGCAGGAAGGACAGCACCCACACGCTGGCTTTGCGGCTGCCGACCTCTCCGAGGGACAGCCCCGAGGAATGCGCCAGTCGGGTGAGCAGGTCCGGGATGACACCGCCCTGGCTGCACACCACCGTGGTCTCGCCGGTGGCGGCGAGGCTCAGCACCCGCCGTACCCCAGCCTCCGGGTCCTGCCGGTAGGCCTCCTCGGACAGCGTGCTCTCCTGCCCGACGGCCTGGCCGAGTTCCTCGGCCAGGGACGCCACGGTCTGTTCGCAACGCAGCCGTGGGGCGGCACGAACCTTTTCCGGGCCGAACAGTGTGAGCAGCGTGTGCAGTGAGTGCTGCTGGCGCCATCCCTCGGCACTGAGCGGCCGCAGTGTGTCGTCACCGGAGAAGTCGGCGCGTCTGCCAGCCCGCGCGTGGCGGACGAGCAACACGGTGTGCAGTGCGGGCGGCAGTTCGCCGAAGGAGTCCACCACGCTGTTGTCGGTGGGGTAGGTGAGCCACTCGTGCGCCTCGGAGAGCGGAACCCAGCGCAGCTGGT
Source organism: Actinopolyspora mortivallis (assembly GCF_003001495.1). GTDB lineage: Bacteria > Actinomycetota > Actinomycetes > Mycobacteriales > Pseudonocardiaceae > Actinopolyspora > Actinopolyspora mortivallis_A. The sequence continues at coordinate 15,660 of NZ_PVSR01000028.1, read as the reverse complement.
CCACCTCCTCGTTCGGTACGAACTCACCGGGCAGTGCCCTGGCGGCGAAGTAGTGCACGTGCTTGAGCGCCCGCCCCCCGTCGGGAGTGGGCACGGGATAGCTGACTCCGCGGAGACCGCGGGAGAGCACACAGGTCAGGCCGGTTTCCTCGGCGATCTCGCGGGCCGCGGTGTGGGCGACGGTCTCGCCGGGGTCCACCTTTCCCTTCGGCAGTGACCAGTCCCCGTAACGGGGGCGGTGGACCACGGCGATCTCCGGGAAGCTCCGGGGACCGGAACGCCACAACACCGCCCCGGCCGCGTGGACCTCGGGCTCCCGGGTCTCGCCCACCGGTTCGGCGGGAGCCGTCGACGTCGTCGGCTCCTCGGGGACCTCCCTCTCGGAGCCCGCTCCGTGCTGGGGCATGTGTTCTCACACCTTCGCGCCGTGCTGTCGCAGCATTTCCACTTGGTGGTCCTTGACGTGCTGGTTCTGGTGGGGCGACGCTTCCCAGTCGCCCTTCTCGTTGAGGATCCAGCACCGTGTCTGCGGGTGGAGGGCGGAGTCGAGCAGCGCGTCCAGCTCGCCGGTGAGTCTGGGATCGGTGACCTGCACCTGGGCCTCGATACGTCGGTCGAGGTTGCGGTGCATCATGTCGGCGCTGCCGATCCAGTGCTCCCCCGCTCCCTGGAAGTGGAACACCCGGGAGTGCTCCAGGAAACGTCCGAGGATGGAACGGACCTCGATGTTCTCGCTCAGCCCGCGTACCCCCGGCTGCAGGGCACAGATACCACGTACCACCACCCGCACTTCCACCCCGGCCAGGGAGGCCCGGTAGAGGGCGTCGATGATCTGTTCGTCGACCAGTGAGTTCACCTTCATCCGGATTCCGGCCGGTTTGCCCGCTCTGGCCAGCTCGATCTCGCCCTCGATCCTTTCGACGATACCGGTGCGGATCCCCTGGGGGGAGACCAGGATGCGTCGGTAGGTGTCGTGTCTGGCGTAGCCGGTGAGCACGTTGAACAGGTCGGTGAGGTCGGCACCGATGTCGTCGTCGGCGGTGAGCAGACCGAGGTCCTCATAGATCCGAGCCGTTTTCGGGTTGTAGTTCCCGGTGCCCAGATGGCAGTACCGGCGCAGTGTGGATCCCTCCTGGCGGACCACCAGTGCCGTCTTGCAGTGCGTCTTGAGTCCGACCAGCCCGTAGACCACGTGCACGCCGGAGCGTTCCAGCGCACGTGCCCACTGGATGTTGGCCTGCTCGTCGAAACGTGCCTTGAGCTCCACCAGGGCCACCACCTGCTTGCCCGCCTCGGCGGCGTCTATCAACGAGTTGACGATCGGCGAGTCCCCCGAGGTGCGGTAGAGAGTCTGCTTGATCGCCAGGACCTGCGGATCCACCGCGGCCTGTTCGATGAACCGCTGCACCGAGGTGGAGAAGGCGTGGTAGGGGTGGTGCACCAGCACGTCCCCCTCGCGCAGAGTGGCGAAGATGCTCTTGGAGGTGTTGCCCTCGGCGAAGGCCGGGTGGGTGGCGGGCACGAACGGTGCCCCCTTCAGATCGGGGCGCTGGAGCCGTTCGAGCTGGAACAGACAGGACAGGTCGAGCAGTCCGCGCACCTCGACGACGTCGTGCGGGTCCACGTCCAGTTCGCGCAGCAGCAGTTCCAGCATGGTGCGGCTCATCGTCTCGGCGATCTCCAGCCGCACCGGAGGGCCGAAGCGACGTCGCGCCAGCTCGCGTTCCATGGCCTGGAGCAGGTCCTCGTCCCGGTCCTCCTCGACCTCCAGGTCCGCGTTGCGGGTGACGCGGAATATGTGGTGCTCGGTGACCTCCATCCCCGGGAAGAGCTTGTCCAGGTGGGCCGCGATGAGCTCCTCCAGCGGGACGAAGGTGGTTCGTTGCCGGTCCCGTTGCTCCTCGACCCGGATCAACCTGGCCACGTTGTCCGGCACCTTGACCCGGGCGAACCGTTTGATGCCCGCGTCCGGGTCGGTGACCATCACGGCGAGGTTCAGGGAGAGCCCGGAGATGTAGGGGAAGGGGTGGGCGGGGTCGACGGCGAGCGGAGTCAGGACGGGAAAGACGTGGTCCTGGAAGTAGCGCGTGAGGTGGGCCTTGTCCTCGTCCTCCAGTTGTGCCCAGCTCAGGATCCGGATCCCGTTGGCCTCCAGCTCCGGGAGCAGCTCGTCCAGGAACACGCGGTCGAGTTTCTCGACCAGGTCCTGGTTGCGTGCCGCGATGCGGACGAGTTGTTCGTGGGGGGAGAGTCCGTCGGTGCTGCGCACGGAGAGCCCGGTCTCCTCGCGTCTTTTGAGTCCGGCGACGCGCACCATGTAGAACTCGTCCAGGTTCGAGGCGAAGATGGCCAGGAACTTGGCCCGTTCCAGCGGCGGCTGGGAGCGGTCCTCGGCCACGGCGAGTACACGGGCGTTGAAATCCAACCAGGACAGCTCGCGGTTCAGGTACCGGTTCTCCGGCAGGTCGGTGCTCGCCGCGGCTCGGGTGACCGCGGGCGGTGCGGCGGGTACCCGAGCCCTGTCCGACTCGCTCTCCGGCCGGACGCGCGTCTCCCCCCGTTCGACGGGGTCCTCCGGTACCGAGGAGGAGACCTCACTCTGGTCCGTCTCCCACGCTGAGGGGGAGCCGTGCGGCGGGGCGGCCTCGCGCTCGTTACCTCGCTGTGGGACCGACTCGGAAAGCCGGTCGTCGCCGTCCGTGCTCACGCTTCCATTCTCGCCCATGAGAGTGGGAACACGCTCACCCGATCGAATGGGGGGAACGTGATCTCGGTCGCTGCCGCCACCCGGCCAGGGCCGTCACGCCGAGTGGCCCACACAGTCCGCGCGGAGCTGCCCACGCAGCACCGACCGGGTGTGCTCACCCAGTCCGAGCGCCTCGGCGACCTCCAGATCGGCGGGGACGTCCACGTCACAACGCAGCGACTCCGCCGCCCGCGCCAACCGCCGCGCCCCGCCGTGTCCGTGCACCCGGGCCGAATCGGTCCCGAAGCCGGGGCGCAGGTCGGTGTCGCCCCGGGCGAGCAGCAATGTCGTTCCGGTGCCGTGCCTGTCGGCGCAGAAGGCACGTTGCCCCGCGGACTCGGCGATCGCCGCGTCCAGCTCGGCGGGTCGCAGTGCCGGCAGGTCCGCCTGCAGCACCCCCAACCGGGCCCGTGGGCGGCGTTCGCGCAGCACCCTCGCCCCGTGTTCGAGCGCGGAGTTGAGTCCCCGGTCGGGGGAGTCCGCGATGACCTCGACGCCGTGCGCGCGGAAACGGGCCTCCAGGGTCGGGTCCGAGGTGACCACGGCAACCCCGGCGACGCCCTCGGCCGCGCGTGCCGCCAGCACCGTGTCCGAAACCAGTGCGGTGACGAGTGCGGCGTGTGCCCGCGCAGTCGGGCTGGCCGCCCGCAGACGGCTCTTGGCAACCCGCAGCGGTTTGATCGGAACGAGCAGATGAACCCCGCAAGACACCCCACCATGGTGCTCCGGAGGCGCGCCCCGTCGCCATGCCCCGGGAGGGGCCGCGCGGAAGACGGTGCGGGTATGTTGGCTGTCGCCGGAACGGGAAGGAGTTGGGGTGTTCGAGCCGAAGAGCCTGCGGCGTGCTCGCAGCGGGACCCGAGAGCGCGTCCGCGGTGTGACGGGCAAGCTGTGGCTGGGAATCGCGGTCGTGGTGTTCTACCCGCTCAAGACCCTGTTGGGGCGGACACGACTGACAGGACTGCGGAACATCCCCGCCGAGGGGCCCGCGCTGCTGGTGCTCAACCACGTCTCGCACATCGACCCGATCTACGACGCGGTCGCCGTGCACCGCGCCGGACGGCTTCCGCGTTTCCTGGCCAAGAACACGCTCTGGAACATCCCGGTGCTGCGGGGCGTCCTGCGCGGTCTGGGACAGATTCCCGTCTACCGGGGGACCGTGGACGCCCAGAAGAGTCTGCGTGAGGCGCACGAGGCCCTGCGCTCGGGCAAGGTGGTGCTGATCTATCCCGACGGGACCATCACCAAGGACCCCGACGGTTGGCCGATGGTGCCCAAGATAGGTGTGGCCCGGCTCGCGCTGGAACACGACGTTCCGGTCATCCCGGTGGCCCGGTGGGGTACGCGGGAGATCTACGACGGTTACGGCAAGCGTTTCCGCCCGTTGCCGCGCAAACGGGTGACCACCGTGTTCGGCGAGCCGTTGGACCTGGCGGAGTACCGGACGAAGGAACCGGACACCCGCACTCTGCGGGAGGTCACCGACCTGGTCATGACCAGGGTCCGCGAGCTGTTGGCCGAGGTGCGGGGCGAGCCGGCCCCCACGTCCTTCTACTCGGCCCGGAAGCGCACGAGCGGAAAAGAGGACCATGCCTGAGGGGACCTCCGCCGTGTCCCGGCGAGAGATCGAACGAGTGGCCGTGCTGGGAGCGGGCTCCTGGGGAACCACCTTCGCCAAGGTGCTCGCCGACGCGGGAACCGAGGTCCGTCTCTGGGCGCGGCGTTCCTCCGTGGCCGACAGGATCGAACGTGAACGGGTCAACGAGGAGTACCTGCCCGGAGTGGAGTTGCCCCGGGGACTGAGCGCCACGGACGACGCGACGGAGGCGGTGCGTGGGGCCGAGGCGATCGTCCTGGCCGTTCCGAGCCAGACGTTGCGGGAGAACCTCGCCGGTTGGCAGCCGTTCCTGCCGGAGGGGGCCACTCTGGTCAGTCTCGCCAAGGGGGTGGAGCTGAGCACCCTGAAGCGGATGAGTCAGGTGATCTCCGAAGTGGCCGGTGTGGCGGGTGAGCGGATCGCCGTGGTCTCCGGTCCCAACCTCGCCAAGGAGATTGCCGCAGAACAGCCGACCGCGACGGTGGTCGCCTGCTCCGACCACGAGCGGGCGGTGGCGTTGCAGCGGGCCTGTTCCACCGGTTACTTCCGTCCCTACACCAACACCGACCTGGTCGGGGTCGAGGTGGCGGGGGCGTGCAAGAACGTGATCGCGCTCGCCTGCGGCGTGGCCTCGGGATTGGGCTACGGGGCCAACACCATGTCCACGTTGATCACAAGAGGGCTGGCCGAGACCACGAGGCTGGGCGTGGCCCTGGGGGCCGAGCCCATGACCTTCGCCGGGTTGGCCGGGATGGGGGATCTGGCGGCGACCTGCCTGTCCCCGTTGTCCCGCAACCGCACCTTCGGGGAACGGCTGGGCCGGGGCGAGTCCCTGGTCGAGGCGCAGCGGGCCGCGCACGGTCAGGTCGCCGAAGGGGTCAAGTCCTGCACCTCGCTGTGCGCCCTGGCCGACAGATGCGGGGTGGAGATGCCGATCGCCGAAGTCGTGCACCGGGTGTGTCACGAGGGGCTGGATCCCGTTCCCGCCGCCGCCGAACTTCTCGGCAGGGAACGCAAGCCCGAGTAGTCCCGTGTGCTCCCGGAACCGTGGGCCGTTCGGCCCGGTGTCCCGAGACGCGGAACGGACGAGGATCGAGACGGAGGAGCTGTCGTTGTTCGGCGACGGAACGCGTTGTGTGCACGCCGGAGAGCCGGAGGCCGGAGCGGGGGAGCCGTTCATGCCCGGCCCGGTCTTCGCCGCCCCCTACCATCTGGGAGGCGCGGACCGCGTGGGCGAGGCCGACTTCTACGGGAGAGCGGGCAATCCCGGGTGGCGGGCGCTGGAACACGCTCTCGGCGAACTCGACCGGGGGCACTGCGTACTCTTCCCCTCCGGCATGGCCGCGATCGGAACCCTGCTGCGGACGTTGCTGCACGAGGGGGACACTCTGGTGCTTCCCGCGGACGGTTACTACGCGACCAGGGAGTTCGTGCACACCGAGCTGTCCGAGCTGAACCTGCGGGTCCGCCGGTTGCCCACTGCGGGGGAACTCTCCGCCGAGGACTTCGCCGGGGCGCGTGTGGTGCTGCTGGAAACCCCCTCCAACCCGGGGCTGGACGTCTGTGACATCGCGACGGTCGCCGAGTACGCCCACCGGGCCGGGGCGGTGGTGGCGGTGGACAACACCACTGCCACACCGTTGGGTCAACGGCCGTTGGAACTGGGGGCCGACGTGGTGGTCGCCAGTGACACGAAGGCGGTGTGCGGACACAGTGACCTGCTGTTGGGTCATGTCAGTACCGCCGACAGGGAGACGGCGGAGCGTCTGAACCGGGCCCGTGGGCTTTCGGGGGCGGTGCCCGGGCCCTTCGAGACCTGGTTGGCCCACCGGAGTCTGGCCACCCTCGACCTGCGGTTGGAGCGGCAGGCCGCCAACGCGGCCGCGCTCGCCGCGGCGTTGGTCGAACATCCCGCCGTCTCGGGAGTGCGTTGGCCGGGACTGCCCTCCGACCCCGCCCACGAGACGGCCGCTCGTCAGATGCGGCGGTGGGGCGGGGTGTTGCGTTTCGAACTGCCGGACGCGGCCTCGGTGGAGCGCATGCTCGAACGCAGTCGCCTGGTTTCGGGGGCCACCAGTTTCGGTGGTGTGCACAGTACGGCCGACCGCAGGGCCCAGTGGGGGGATCCCGTTCCCGAGGGGTTCGTGCGGTTCTCCGCCGGATGCGAGGACACCGAGGACCTGGTGGCGGACGTGCTCGGCGCGCTGGACTGAGGAGCCGACGGGGCCTCGCCGACGGTGTCCCCTCGAAGGGGGGACCGCCTGCCTGTGGTTCCGGAGGACCCACGACCGTGTGATATCGCACGCGCGTGCCGGAATCGGCCTTGACGTAGGGGAAGGCCGTTGCTTGACTCGACGTCGTGTTGGCGCGTGTGCGGAAGGCTTTCCCGACGGCGGAGCGGACCCGGCAGGGTGCGCGTCGCCACGTCGAGCTACGCCTGGTGTCCAGCGCGCTGTGTCCTTCGTGTTGAACGACGCGGATCGGCGGAGACGAGTGATCGATCCGCCCGCGTCACGTGTTCAGTCCCCGATTCCCTCGACCACGAAGGACCCCTCCTTGTTCGCCGTTCCCCCGAACACGCTTCCGAACGCGTCCGAGTCCGGCCTGGCGCACCCCGTCCGTGTCGCCCGCGAGGTCGCGGAGGACCGCCGCCGCTGGGCCCACCGGGTGCGTTACGACCGGGACACACGCTGGTCCCTGCTGCTGTACAGCACCGACGAGTACGAGGTGTGGGTGTTGAGCTGGCTGCCGGGTCAGCGCACCGAACTGCACGACCACGGAGGCTCCGACGGGGCCTTCACCGTGGTCTCGGGGGTGCTGACCGAACGGGCGGTGCGTTCGGACTCCGGCCGGCACAACGCCGAGGCGCTGCACGTCCTCGTGCCCGGACAGTCGCGGGTGTTCGGCCCGCACTACGCGCACCAGGTGCACAACGAGGGACCGGATCCGGCGATCAGCGTGCACGTGTACCGCCCGGGACGGGCCGTCACCCCGACGACCTGAACACGTCGCCGGGGAAAGCCGTCGGCGGCCTCCGGAAGGGAGCCCGGTCAGTTCCGTTCCGGTTCGGTGACCGCCTCGTCGAGCGTTTTGGTGAAGTGCAGCGAGGAGATGACGAACCCGTTGCCGGTGTAGAGCCGGTGCGCGGTGTGGCGCTGGGTTCCCGAGTCGAGGTGCAGCTGCCGGACACCGAGCCGTACGGCCTCGCGTTCCACCCACTCCAGCAGCCCGGTCGCGTACCCGTTTCCCCGAGCTTCGGGCAGCGTGCACAGGTCGTCGACGTAGAGATGACGGCCCCAGGCCAGTGTGTCGCCGACACGGAAACCGACGGCGGCCAGGGCCTCGGGACCGGTGTCGAACACACAGGCCAGGCGGTACCCCTGGTCGAACTGAGGGGTCACGGCGGCCAGGAAGTCCTCGGGGGACTCGAGCCAGGGGCGGAGTTCGCGCAGTACCGGGTGGGCGATCCGGGCTTCGGCACGGTCCAGTTCTCGGATGTTCACGGGGTCCTCCGCGTGCTCACGTGTTCCGGTACGGGGCGTCGCCGGGGCTGTTCCGAACTCGGTCGGGGGGTTCCCCAGTAGCTGTGCAGGGGCAGTACGCCGGCCCACACCCGGTCCTCGGCGACGTCCTCCGGAGTGTCGCCGGGATCGCCCTCGCGTGTCTTGACCGAGGCCTCGGCCAGGTCCAGGCCGACCACGGCGGTGCCCGCGAGTTCACGGCGGTCCGGGTGTCTGGCGTGTTCCCAGGAGCCGGGGGCCAGGTGTTCGGTGATCGCGCGCAGGGCGCTCCACTTGGCCTCCGGGTCGGTGACGGCGAACGGGCGGCCGTGGATGACCGCCGAACGGTAGTTGACCGAGTTGTGGGCGGTCGCTCTGGCGTAGACGACGCCGTCCAACAGGGTCACCGCCACGCACATCTCGGTCCCGTTCGCCGCCTCGCGCAGCAGGCGTGAGCCCGTGGAGCCGTGCAGATACATCGTTTCGTCCACCCGTGCGAACGCCGTCGGCAGGACACGGGGGTGACCGGAGACGGTGAAACCGACGTGGCACAGCAGGGCGTTGTCCAGCACCTCGTGGAGTTCCGCGCGTTCCGAACGAGCGCGGTGTTTGCCGCGTCGCACCGTACTGCGTTCCGTGGGGGAGAGCTCTTCGTGGGACACACGACGAAGATCCGCTCCCGAGTGGCATTATTGAAGGGCCAATCAGGGAGTGTTTCGAGATGCCACCCAGTATTCCCGCTCCCAGTTCCCCCCTCCTGGAGCTGGTGATCGAACTCGACCGCACGGCGAAGCGTCCGCTGGCGGTCCAGCTGGCCGACGCGCTGCGCAGGGCCGCCACCCGCGGGCAGCTGCGCACCGGGGACAGACTTCCGTCCACACGCGCGCTGGCCCGCCACCTCTCCGTCAGCCGTACGGTCACGGCCGCCGCCTACGACCAGCTGCACGCCGAGGGCTGGATCTCGGGGCGACGCGGATCCGGCACCTACGTCACCGCGGCACCTCCGGGCAGTGAACACTCCCACCGGGGAGGGGAGGTGCAGGAGGAGGCGACCCCCTCGTTCCGCGTGCTGCTCACCCCCGGAGCTCCGTGGGCGGAGGGAGTGGATCGCGCCGCCTGGCGGCGGGCTTGGAGAGCCGCGGGGGACCGCGCCCCGGACACCCTGCCGCACCGTGCCGGTGTTCCCGAGTACCGGGCCGCCGTGGTGGAACACCTGCTGCGGCACCGGGGACTGGTCGTGGAGGGCCCGGCGGAGAACTCGGTGCTGGCCACGGGCGGCACGACCAGCGCCGTGGCGGAGCTCGCCGCCTCGGTCCTTCCCCGCGGAGCCCGGGTGGCCGTGGAGGAGCCCGGCTACCAACGAGCGGCCGAGGCGCTGTGCGCGGTGGGGATCGAGGTGGTTCCCGTGCCGGTGGACCACGCCGGGGTGGTGGTGGAGGACATTCCCGAACACGTCAGCGCCGTCTACTGTTCCCCCGCCCACCAGTACCCCCTCGGGGGGCGACTGCCCGCCCGGCGACGGATAGCGCTGATCGAACGCGCCCGCCGCTCCGGCTGGTTGATCGTGGAGGACGACTACGACGGGGAGCTGCGCTACGACGTGGCCCCGCTTCCGGTGCTGGCCTCGATGGCCCCGGACGTGGTGGTTCACCTGGGCACCACGAGCAAGATCCTCACCCCCACCCTCGGGGTGGGGTGGCTGTTGGCTCCCGAACGGGTGACCGAGGCCATTCTGGAGTACCGGGAACGGACGGGTACCCGTCCGGCCCCGGCGGGGCAGTGGCTGCTCACCGAGCTGGCCAGGAACGGCGATCTGGGACGGCATCTGCGGAGGCTGCGTCGGGAGCTCTCCGGCCGCAGGGAGCTGCTCGTGAACGCGCTGGGGCGGGCCGGGATCGAACCGGTCGGAGACCGCGCTGGTGCCCATGTCGTGATCCCGCTGGAGGAGGCGTCCGCGGAACGCGCCACCATAGCCGCACTCCGGGAACACGGTGTGGTGGTGGACGGTTTGGCCAGACACCATCGTTTCACGCAACAGTGGTACGGAGTGGCGCTCGGTTACGCGGCCTGCTCGCGGCGGGAGCTGCTCGAGACCCTGCCGTTGCTGGTTCGGGAGTTCACCGGAAAGTGATCGGCCGCCCGGCGACGTGTCCGCCGACGCGGGTATCGTCTGGCCCATGGTAGAACGCAGGATCCGGGTGGCCCTTGTCTTCGGTGGACGCAGCGACGAGCACGGCGTCTCCTGTGCCTCGGCCGCGAGCGCGCTGGAGCATCTGGATCGGGACCGTTTCGAGGTCGTTCCCGTCGGCATCACCCGGAGGGGGAGCTGGGTGCTCGGCCCGGACTCCCCGGAACCACTGCGGATCCGGAACCGGGAGGTCCCCGAGATCAGCGAGGGCACCGAGCTCGCGCTCCCGGCGGACCCCTCTCGCAGGGAACTGATCTCGCTGCACCAGGGCAGTGTGGGGGAGGTGTTGTCCGCCGTGGACGTGGTGCTTCCGATGCTGCACGGTTCCTACGGCGAGGACGGCACCATCCAGGGACTGCTCGAAATGGCCGGTGTCCCCTACGCCGGCCCCGGAGTGTTGTCCAGCGCGGTGGCCATGGACAAGGAGTTCGCCAAGAAGCTGCTCTCAGCAGCGGGGCTGGACGTGGGTCACTACGAGGTACTGCGTCCCGACGAGGGGACTCTCGACGCCGCGCGCAGAGAACGTCTCGGACTGCCGGTGTTCGTCAAACCGGCTCGCGCCGGTTCCTCGGTGGGGATCACGAGGGTCACCGACCACGCCGACCTGGACGAGGCGATCGCCGAGGCACGACGGACGGACCCCAAGGTGCTGGTCGAGTCCGCCGTTTCCGGGCGCGAGATCGAGTGCGGTGTGCTGGAGTTCCCGGACGGCGGGGTGTCCGCCTCGATGCCCGCCGAACTGCGGGTGGAGGGGAACTCGGGGTGGTACGACTTCGAGTCCAAGTACCTGGAGGACGTCACCGAGTTCGACATCCCGGCCAAAGTCTCCGACAGCGAGACGGAGCGCCTGCGCCAGGCGGCGTTGACCGCCTTCCGCGCCCTGGACTGCCAGGGGCTGGCCAGGGTCGACTTCTTCCTCACCGACTCCGGGGAGGTGGTGGTCAACGAGGTGAACACCATGCCGGGATTCACCTCGATCTCCCTGTATCCGCGCATGTGGGCTCACGCGGGGGTCGAGTACTCCGAGCTGTTGAGCACGCTGATAGACACCGCCCTGGCCCGTGGAACCGGTCTGCGCTGAGCCCGTCGCTCACCGGCGTGGCCGCCTCCCGGCGCCGGGGCGGTCACGCCACCAGGCCGGCTCCGGCGAACGGGCTCGGTTCAGGGAAAGACCTCCTGCTTGGCGAGCGTTCCGCGCAGTGTTTCGGAGATCTCCTGCACCGGTCCGCTCCCGATCTCCTCCGAGGCGGTGAGCGCCACGTAGACGGGTCGGTCGACCGCTATCCAGCTGGTGGTCCCGCCGCTGCTGATCGGCAACCAGTCGACTCCCGAGACGTTCATCAGCTCGGAGGTCCTGGTCAGCTCGGCCGGTGCCGTGATCCCGCACCGGAGGGTGATCGGGGCGTGCTCCGCGTCCCCCCAGGCCAGGGTTCCGGGAGGAGCCGGCCGTGCGAGCTCCCTGCGGGCGACACCGGTTCCCCGGACGTCCAGCTCGGCGGGCAGCTCCTCCAGCACCTCGGCGCAGGCGGAGGAGTCGGCCTCCGGCGCGTCGACCGGCGGCAGCGCCAGCGGGCCGTTCCCGGCACGCGGATCGGGGGTCGAGCTCTCCCTGGCCGCTTCCTGCTGGTGGGAGCCGCCGGATCCGTGGAGGAGGCCGAGCGCGGCCACGCCGAGGGCCAGCAGCACTCCCAGCGAGACCGCCACGGCCACCACACTCCTCGGCAGCCCTGATCCGGATTGCTTCTGCACGCCACCACTACAGCACGTGCGCCTCGTCCGGGGCACACCGGCCGGGTCGCGGCCCGGGGGAGGTGGTGCTCACAGATGCACCACGGGGCAGGTGAGGGTGCGGGTGATGCCCTCGACGTTCTGGATGTTGGCCACCACCATCTTCCCCAACTGGTCCACGTTCTCGGCCTCGGCACGCACGATGACGTCGTAGGGGCCGGTGACGTCCTCGGCACTGATGATTCCGGTTCCGCCGGAGATCTCGCCGGCGACCTCGGCCGCCTTGCCGACTTCGGTCTGGATGAGTATGTAGGCCTGCACCATGGGAGTACGTCCCTTCGTCCGGTCGACTGTGTCCGAGACAGGAAACCAGGCAGGCAAGTTACCGCATCGCCCCGAGTCGATGCCTCAGGAAAGGAAGATCCAGTGGAGTCCGAGCAGAGACCGAACGAGCGAACTGTCTCCCAGCTCGGCGAGTTCGGCCTCATCCGGAGAGTCACCGCCCAGGGAACCGGCTCGACGAACACACTTCTCGGCCCGGGGGACGACGCCGCCGTGCTCGCCGCCCCGGACGGCAGGGTGGTCGCCACCACCGACGTGCTCGTGCAGGACGTGCACTTCAGGCTGGACTGGTCCAGCCCCCACCAGGTGGGACGCAAGGCGGTGGCCGTGAACCTCTCGGACGTGGCCGCCATGGGGGCGGTGCCCACCGGCCTGCTCGTCGGGCTGGGGTGCGCCTCGGACGCGCCGACCGAGCTGGTGGACGGACTCGCGTCCGGTATGCGGGAGGAGGCCGGGCTGGTCGGTACCGACGTGGTCGGGGGCGACATGGTGACCTCGACCACCCTGACGATCTCCGTCACCGCCCTGGGGGATCTCCAGGGGAGAGCTCCGGTGACCCGCGGCGGAGCTCGTCCCGGAGACGTGGTGGCCGTCGCGGGACGGCTCGGTTGGGCCGCGGCGGGCTGGGCCGTGCTGGCCCGGGGGTTCCGTTCCCCGTTGGCGGTGGTCGGGGCGCACCGGGTTCCCGAACCGCCCTACTCGGCGGGGCCGCTGGCCGCCGACGCCGGGGCCACGGCGATGATCGACGTCTCGGACGGACTGCTCGCGGATCTGGGACACATCGCCGAGGCCTCCGGGGTCGCCATCGACCTCCACAGCGACCGGATCGGTGTTCCCCAGCGGCTGTCGGAAGTGGCCTCCGCGTTGGGGGCGAACCCCTGGCGTTGGGTGCTGACCGGAGGGGAGGACCAGGCCCTGGTGGCGAGTTTCCCCCACGACGCGGTTCTTCCGCCCGGCTGGCAGCCGATCGGTGCTGTGACCGAGGGCAGCGGGGTGACCGTGGACGGCTCGGAGTACGCCGAGGAGACCGGCTGGCAGCACTGGACGGGCTGACGCGCCGAGAACGCAGACAGGGATGCCCGTGTCTGCGGGGTACTCCCACCAGGGGGTTGACAGCGATGATCGCGGAGGTAGCTAGGGTCGTGGTTCGTGACCAGGAGCCCGTTGCATGAGATTGTGGAACCAGGCTGGGCCGAAGCGCTCGCACCGGTGGCGGACCAGATCGCCACGATGGGGGACTTCCTGCGCGAGGAGGTCGCCGCGGGCAGGGAGTACCTTCCCGCCGGTGAGAACGTGCTGCGTGCTTTCCAGCAGCCGTTCGAGGACGTGCGGGTGCTCATAGTCGGCCAGGATCCCTACCCCACGCCGGGGCATCCCGTCGGGCTGAGTTTCTCGGTGGCCCCGGACGTCGACCCGGTTCCGCGTAGTCTGGCCAATATTTTCTGGGAGTACAGCAACGATCTCGGATATCCGCAGCCCTCGAACGGCGACCTGACTCCGTGGACCGAGCGCGGTGTGCTGCTGTTGAACCGCGTGCTGACGGTGCAGCCGGGCAAGTCGGCCTCGCACCGGGGCAAGGGCTGGGAGGTGGTGACCGACCAGGCCATCCGGGCCTTGGCACAACGGCCGCAGCCCATGGTGGCGATCCTGTGGGGCAGGGACGCGCGCAGTCTGCGTCCGCTGATGCCCGGAGTGGGGTGTGTGGAGTCTCCGCATCCGAGCCCCATGTCGGCCGATCGTGGCTTCTTCGGTTCGCGTCCCTTCAGTCGGGCCAACGAACTGCTGCGGGAACGAGGGGCGGAGCCGGTCGACTGGAAACTCACCTGAGCCCGAAGCCGTACCCGTGGCGGGACGGAGCGTCGTTCCGCCACGGGGCGGAGGTCCCCGACCCCTCTCACGACGAACGCTCGGCCGGTTCCACCGGCCGAGCGTTCGTGGTTTCGCGGGACCTCACGGTCGGTACGGCGGCTCAGCCGCGCACGACCTTGCCTGCCTTCAGGCAGGAGGTGCACACATTCAGCCGCTTGCGCTGGGTCGTGCTGACCTTGGCGCGCACGGTCTGGATGTTCGGGTTCCACCGGCGCTTGGTACGCCGGTGCGAGTGGGAGACAGCCATACCGAAACCCGGTCCCTTGTTGCAGACGTCGCAGACGGCAGCCACGTCAGACACCCCTAACTTCGCTCGAATGTCCATCCCGCGCCGCCCGGCGCGGGCCATGCTCGTGCGGTGACAGCGCTGAGAGGCCACGCGGCGCCCCCCACGTTGGTGAAGCCGTCCACCCAGGGGTGACTGCGTGCCCGTGCACCGCTCCTCCGGTGGCACCGACCCGGTAATCGGTACACGACCTCCGGGAACCGCCCTATTCTAACCCACCGAGTACGCCCGGCCGCGCTCACCTTGTCCCCGCCGGGGCCGCCCCGCCCTCCGGAGCGGGAGGAAAGCCCTTCCGGAAGGGGCGGTCGCTCAACACCGCCCGGCCGTGCGGACCGGCCGTCATCCCCTCCCGCACGCCGTTGTCCCGCCCGTGACGTCCGTGCGGAAGCAAAGGACTATTCTCGGCGGCACCCGCGGCGAGGTGGCCGACTCAGGGAGGAATTCGTGCTGCACGCGCTGGACGGATCCGCCGTACGCAGATGGGGCGAAGTCTCCGTGCTCGCCCTGACCGCCAACCGTGCCGCGCTGGATCGGATCAACGTGTTCCCCGTCGCGGACAACGACACCGGAACCAACCTGGTGCGGACGTTGCGTTCGGCGGTGCTGCGTCTGGAGCGGAACCCCGCCGGGGACCCGGAGTCCGCCCTGTCCGTGTTCGCGGAAGGGGCGCTGCACGGGGCGGTCGGCAACTCCGGTCTGCTGCTGGCCCAGATGTTGCGCGGGTTCGCGCTGGGGGCCCGCGAGCGGCCCGTGGTGAACGGGCGGTGTTTCCGGTCGGCGCTGGAACGGGGACACGAGCTGGCCGCGGCCTCCGTCGCCGAACCGGTGGAGGGCAGCATGTTGACGGTGTTGCGCGCCGCGGTCGACGCCTGCGAGGACGGCACGGAACTTTCCGCGGCGGTACACGCGGCCACCACCGCGGCGATCACCGCCCTGCGGAGAACGCCGGAGCAACGTCCCGAACTGGCCGCTGCCGGGGTGGTGGACGCCGGCGGACGCGGACTGCTCCTCGTCCTGGACGCGCTGCACGCTGTGGTCCGGGACGGTGGACGACTGGTCCCCGAGGTCCCCGATCCGGGGGATGCCGTCGTCCCCGCCGCGCACGGTCACGACTCCGCGTACTCCTACGAGGTGATGTACCTGCTGTCCGAGGTCCGCGCCACGGCGGGGGAGCTGCGGGAACGTCTGGGGCGCATCGGGGACTGCGTGTCCGTGGCGGACACGGGGGAGAGCACCGGTGTGGGGTCCTCCGCGGACCTCTGGGCGGTGCACGTGCACTGCGACGACGTCGGTGCCGCGATCGAGATCGGTGTCGAACTGGGAAGGCCGCACGGTATCCGGGTTACCCGGTTCGCGGACCAACCGGCCGCGGGGAACACGGGGAACGGGGACGGGCGGCAGGCC
>NZ_PVSR01000027.1:0-58552 GCF_003001495.1 Actinopolyspora mortivallis | reverse complement strand
GGCTCGGAGATGTGTATAAGCGACAGCCCTCACCCGTGTCCCCGGAAACCCGTGGAGCTCCCGTCAAACCGCCCCACGAAAGCAGAACCCCACCGCACTACTCCGCCTCGGCGCTGGCGGACCGCGCCGGGCACGGCATCGTCGAGGTACTCACCGGACGACGCCCCCTCCACCAGGTCCGGCAGTGGCTCAGCAGACCGGTCGCCAGTCTGCTGGCCACCCTCGTCCGCTCCGGCAACCTCCTGCACGAACGAACCAGACTGAGCTCGGTGCACGCCTGCCTGACCACGTCCACCACCGTGGAAGCCTGTGTGATCGTCGACGAGGGAGCACGCCACCGGGCGATGACCCTCCGGCTCCAGCGGGACAGGATGCACTGGTGCTGCACCCTGTTCGCCCTGGTCTGAGAGCCGACCCGTGCGCCCTCCGCGACGCACGGGTCCCGGAGCACACGCTCTCAGCGACGCTTGTTCCGCTTGGCCTCCGCACGGGCAGCGGCACGGCGCTCCCGCCGGGTTCCCTGCTGCTCCGAGTCGGAGTTGTCCGCGGCGGCACCGCTCCTGCGTACCTCACCGCTCTCGGACGGCCCGGAATAGCTCAGGTTCCGCTGGTCGGGTCCGCTCCCGTCACCACGAAGCCCGGCGGGGACCCGGTCCTGCTCGCTCTGCTCGCCCGCCGAGAGCTGGCTCAGCGCGGGGCCCGCCGCGCTGCGCGACTTGCGCGCGCGTTTCGAACTCGGTTGGGCCGCCCCGGAGTCCGCCCCCTCGTGCTGTCCGTCGGCGGACTGGGTGACCGAAACCGGGACGGCCGGTTCCTGGGACTCCTGGGACTCGGCCGCCTCGACCTGCGCGTGGAACAGGAAGCTGACGGACTCCTCCTTGAGAGCTTCCAGCATCGCGTTGAACATGTCGAAGCCCTCACGCCGGTACTCGAGCAACGGGTCCCGCTGGGCCATGGCCCGCAGCCCGATTCCCTCCTTGAGGTAGTCCATCTCGTAGAGGTGTTCACGCCACTTCCGGTCCAGCACGCTCAACACGACACGGCGTTCGAGCTCCCGCATCGCGCCCTCGCCGACCTGGCTCTCGATCTCGGCCTCACGCCGGTCGTAGGCCGCCTTGGCGTCCTCCAGCACCGCTTCACGCAACCGGTCCCGGCTGAGGTCGCCGTCCTCCTCGGCCAGGTCCTCCCAGTGAATGGACACCGGGTACAGCGTCTTCAGTGCCGACCACAGCTGGTCGAGGTCCCAGTCCTCGGCGTAGCCCTCCGAAGTCGCCCCGTTCACATAGGCACGAACGACGTCCTCGATCATGTGCTCCACCTGCTCACGCAGGTCCTCTCCTTCGAGAACCCTTCTGCGTTCGGTGTAGATCACCGAGCGCTGCTGGTTGAGCACCTCGTCGTATTTGAGGACGTTCTTGCGGATCTCCATGTTCTGTTGTTCGACCTGGGTCTGCGCACTGCGTATGGCCCTGGTGACCATCTTGTGCTCGATCGGCACCTCGTCGGGCACCTTGAGACGGGTCATCACGGTCTCGACCATGTTCGCGTTGAACCGGCGCATCAGCTCGTCGCCGAGCGAGAGATAGAACCGGGACTCACCGGGATCACCCTGACGTCCCGAGCGCCCGCGCAACTGGTTGTCGATGCGTCGGGACTCGTGCCGCTCCGTGCCGAGCACGTACAGACCGCCCGCGGCACGAACCTCCTCGGCCTCGGCCTCGGCCTGCTCCTTGATCTTGCTCACCACGGCGGGCCACTCGGCCTCGTACTCCTCGCGGTTCTCCACCGGGTCCAGTCCACGCTTGCGCAGCTCGGCGTCGGCGAGGTGATCGACGTTGCCGCCGAGCACGATGTCGGTACCGCGACCCGCCATGTTCGTCGCCACCGTCACGGCGCCCTTGCGTCCCGCCTCGGCGACGATGCCCGCCTCGGACTCGTGGTGCTTGGCGTTCAGCACACTGTGCGGCACACCACGCTTGGTGAGCAGTTTCGCCAGGTACTCGGAGCGATCGACGCTCGTGGTCCCCACCAGGACCGGTTGTCCCTTCCGGTGCCGCTCCTCGATGTCCTCGGCGACGGCGGCGAACTTCGCCTCCTCCGTCTTGTAGATCAGGTCCGGCTGGTCCTTGCGGATCATCGGCTCGTTCGTGGGGATGCTCACCACACCGAGCTTGTAGGTGCTCTGGAACTCGGCCGCCTCCGTCTGGGCGGTACCGGTCATGCCCGCGAGCTTGTCGTAGAGCCGGAAGTAGTTCTGCAGGGTGATCGTGGCCAGTGTCTGGTTCTCGGCCTGGATCTCGACGCCTTCCTTGGCCTCGATCGCCTGGTGCATCCCCTCGTTGTAACGGCGCCCGTGGAGCACCCGGCCGGTGAACTCGTCGACGATGGCCACCTCACCGTTGCGGACGATGTAGTCCTTGTCGCGGTGGTACAGCTCCTTGGCCTTCAACGCGTTGTTGAGGTAGCCGACGAGCGGGGTGTTCGCGGCGTCGTAGAGGTTGTCGATCCCCAGCTGGTCCTCGATGACCTCGACGCCCTCCTCGGTGATGCCGACGGTCCTCTTGCGCTCGTCCACCTCGTAGTGCTCGTCACGTTTGAGCATCGGGGCGAGCCGGGCGAACTCCTGGTACCACCGCGAGGACTGGTCGGCCGGGCCGGAAATGATCAACGGCGTCCGTGCCTCGTCGATGAGGATCGAGTCCACCTCGTCGACGATCGCGAAGTTGTGGTCACGCTGGACGCACTCCGCCAGGCTCCAGGCCATGTTGTCACGCAGGTAGTCGAAGCCGAACTCGTTGTTGGTGCCGTAGATGACGTCCGCCGCGTAGGCCTCCCTGCGCTGTTCGGGAGCCATGTCGGCCGTGATCGCGGCGACCTCCATCCCGAGAAAGCGGTAGATCCGCCCCATCCACTCGGAGTCACGCCTGGCCAGGTAGTCGTTGACCGTGATGACGTGCACGCTGTTGCCCGTGATCGCGTTGAGGTAGCCGGGCAGCACACAGGTGAGGGTCTTGCCCTCACCGGTCTTCATCTCGGCGATCTGGCCGAAGTGCAGGGCGGCTCCGCCCATGAGTTGGACGTCGAAGTGCCGGTTGCCCAGCGTTCGGCGCGCACCCTCCCGCGCGACGGCGAACGCCTCGGGCAACAGCTTGTCCAGCTGCTCACCGTCGGCGTAACGGCTCTTGAACTCGTCGGTCTTGGCCCGCAGCTCGCTGTCGGACAGCGCGACCGTGTCGTCTTCGAGCTCGTTGATGTGCGCCGCGATGGAACGCAGGCGCTTGAGCATCTTGCCTTCGCCAGCGCGGAGCAGTCGGGACAGGACCATCCGGTCGACCTCACTTGCTGATCGTGACGCGCCCGTCACGGACGCTTTACGGCCATAGTATTAGAAGCCCACCCACGCACCGTTCGAACAGGCTCCTCGTACCGAGCCCGCCCGAAAGCCGGGAGCGGCCACGGACTACGAACGTTTCGGACACGTACGCGTGTTCCCGCAGCACCCGATCGTGCGGTGGCCGGGCCCGGACCGTCCAGGAGCGTACACCCATGAACGGGACCGTCCCCGCGTACCACGGTACGCGGAGGACGGCCCCCGTCGTTATGCTCCGTATGAATCAATTCACTTGTCGGAGGCCAGTCTGATCACCCCGTAGTCGAACCCCTTGCGGCGGTACACCACGCTGGGTTTGGCGGACTCGGCGTCGAAGAACAGATAGAAGTCGTGACCGACCAACTCCATCTCGTACAGCGCTTGGTCAACCGTCATGGGTGTGGCCGGGTGCTCCTTCTCGCGAACGATGCGGCCCGGCTCGTAGCCGTTGTCGCCGTGACGCTGCCCGGGAAGATCCATGTGCGAGGAGGTTTCGGAGGTCGAGGGAACGGAGCGCTCTTCGGCGTCGGTACGCGCCTGCTCGGCGGGAGGCTCCAGCAGCGTGGTGCGGGTGCCGTGCTGGGGCGTTCCTCCGGCCCCGGCGACGGCGACGGGGCGGTCGGCCAGCGCTGCGGTCGCCTCGGCCACGGAACGGGGGCTGCGCCGACCGTGGTGGACTTTCCGCTGGTCGTGCTTCTTACGCAGCCGGCTCTCCAACTTCGTCGTCGCGGCGTCCAGGGCGGCATAGAAGTCGGGGGCACTGGCTTCGGCGCGGACAGCCGGTCCACGTCCCTTCAGGGTTATTTCGACCCGCTGACAGTTCTTTGCCTGGCGCGGGTTACGCTCGTGGTGCAGTTCCACGTCGGCTCGCATGGCTTTTCTGTCGTAGCGGTCCAGACGGTTGAGCTTTTCACCGACGTGCCTCTGGTAGTGGGTGGGCACCTCGACGTTGCGGCCCTTGACGACGATGTCCATTCGCGACCTCCATTGCTCAGCGTTCTTCCGTGAACCCTGGTCACGGCGACGCCGGAGGGAGCAGCCTCAGCTCACGTCCGACGCCGGGGGAGTCACTGCCTCACCTCTTCCTCAGGTCGGATACGGCTGATTGGCACGCACACTAGCTCGCTTTATCCGTTCGCAACACCCCCGACCAGAGGGACGTCAACCGACCACCCTGTGTAATCGATACCGCCGAGCGGACGAGCACGGACTCCCTCGGGGAGCCCATCGGAAAAGCGGCCGTTCCCGTCGTCCCAGCAGGAGCGCGGTTGCCTCCGTTCGGGTGACAGCACGCCCACTCTCACCACCCCTTCGGGGGCAAAGTCTCGGCGGTCTCGGCTACTCGCGTATACCCGGACAACGCTCGGACCAAACCCGTGGTTCCCGCGTGTCCGGAAAAGTTTCCGATCACCGGCTGCTCCGGTCGTGCTCCACTCCGGTCACTGCCGGGCCGCCGCCAGTACCACCACGGCCACCACCCTGGTCCCGTCCGCGCCCAGGGCGTCCACACAACAGGACACCGTGGCACCGGTGGTCACCACGTCGTCGACCACCACGACCGGCTCCCCTCGGCGGGGCGCCCGAGGAGCACGCACCCGGAGCCCGCGCCTGATGTTGTGGAGCCGCCGTGTCGCGTCCAGCCCCACCGAGTCCCTGCTCACACGACTCAGCCGCAGACGGTCGTCCACCACTGCGTCCTCCCCCAGACAACGCGCCGCCCGGTGTGCCAACCGCACCAGGTGCGCCCCACCCCGTGCCCGAACGGCGGCCGGTCGCGACGGGACCGGAACCATCCGGAAGGGCCCCTCGTCGGGGAACTCCGCGCACTCCCCCCGCACCGTCCCGACAGCACGTGCGAGTCGGTCCCCCAGGGGCCGCACCAGATCACGTCTGCCGAATTCCTTGTAGGCGAGTACCGCCCTCCGCGCACCTCCCCGATAACGCCCGAGCGCGTAGACGGGAGGGGACTCGGCGAGCAACCCGGGGCGGACACGCCGCAACCTCCCGAACTCGCCGTCGCAGTGGGCGCACAGCACGGCCCCGTGACGTGCGCACCCGGCGCAACGGAGCGGAACGGCCAGCTCCACGAGGGCCCGCACGGACTCGCCAGGACCGAAACGATCTCGCACCATACCCGGCAGCGTCCCGCCTGGGGGAGACGTCCACGGCGTGATCCGGGAAAACCACGGGCGTGTCGGACGCCGGGGCGGGCGAGAACACCGCCCCGTGACTCAGCCGGGGTAGAACGGTATCGACTCCGGCCCGATGGGGATGTCCTGCAGGACTTCCCAGACCTCCTCCTGGTCCCTGGCCTGCCAGAGATAGGCGTCGTCGGCGACGACGACCTTCTGTCCCGGTCCCACGGTCAACCTGCGCAGCGGAGGACTCAGGTTCGAGGAGTTGTACGGCTTCCAGGTGAAACCGTCCACCGAAACCCGGACCACGGGCAGGGAATCGGTGTCGGTGATGGCGACGAGGTCCTTACCGCTCAGCCAGTCCACCCGTGTGATCCGGGAGTCACTGTAGCGGCCGACCAACGGAGTCGGTTCCTGCAACATCACCTCCGAACCGGTGCCCGCTATTCCGGCGACCACGATCCGGCCGTCCACCACCCCGGCCAGCCGGGTTCCGTCCCGGGAGACACGCAGGTCCTGGATCTTTTCGTCCCCGGCGAACTCCGCGGAGTCGACCTCGCTGACCGACCAGTAGCCGTTCTTGTCCCGGCTGGCCCGGACGATCCGTTCCCCGTCCACGACCGTCCAGACCTCGGACTCGTTCCGCCAGGTCGGTCGGGACATGAAACTTCCCCGCACGGGGAGGGCGCGGAGTTTCCCTCCGTAACCGCCCACACGCAGTTCCACCCGTCCCTCACCGGAGCGGACCACTGCCGCCAGTCGTTCCCCCTGGTCCGAACGAGCCGCCCTGGTGATCTTGAACTTCCCCGACCCGGCGTCCCCGGGAACGGGAGGGGCCTGTTCGTCGAACACCACGAGACGCTGGTCGACCACGGCCAACGGATCCACGTCCGAGGAGACCTTGTTCCCCTCTTCGTAGGAAGCCACATCGGCCGGCCGCAGGTTGGAGTCGTTCTCGGAGGAGATCAGCTCGGTCCCCTCCTCCTGCAACAGCACCCGCGCGGTGCGGACGCCCCGCAGCGTCAGCACCACCTGGGCGGCGATCAGACGCTTCTGTTCGCTGCTGAGCTCCCCCAGGTCGCTCAGGTTCACCAGCAGCGCGCCCTCGTTGTTCTCGCTGACGTTGCTGACGGTGGTCGTACCTTCCGGGATGGCCGTGTTCATCGCCGCGTCGAAACCGGCCGAGGGGCCCTTCAGCAACAGGTCGATCACTCGGGAGGGAAGGGTGCTGCGCGGCTGCTGACGCACCCAACGAACGTCCGGAACCACGGTCTCCTGCTGTTCGTCCGTGAAGTACACGGACACGGACCGGTAGTTGGAGGCGAAGGTGCTGCGACTGGCCAACAGCAGGTTTTCCGGGGGGTTGGTGATCCGCCACTCCCCCTCGGAGTTCCTCTCCACCCGGAACCTCATCTCCCGGCTCTGCTCGCGCGGGACGAAGGAGTGGTCCGGCCGCAGCGTGCCGACGACGTCCATGCTCACCTTGACCAGCTGGACCGAACCGGGCAGCTTCTCGTCCCGCAGCGGGATCGTGTCCACGTGGTCGACGATCGTCAGTTCCGGAGAAACCCGCCAGGACCGCGCGGCCCGCTCGGTCAGGTGCATGCGCGCGGCGGCGTAGTCGTCGCCGGGGCGCGCCCCGGCGTCGATGAAGTCCCGCACCAGGTCGGGGGCATCTATGCCCTCCGGGGGAGGCTCGACGGTGGTGCTGGTGGGCTTGCCCTCCTCGACCTGTCTGATCGCCTCCGGAGAGGTCTCCTCGGGGATCGAGGCACATCCCGCGATCGGCACGCACAGCACGAGCAGCAGCGTGACCAGTCGAACGCCTCGCCTCATCGTCCTTCCTCCCGACCGTCAGCGTCCGGACGTTGCCCGCTGGCCTCGTCCTGCTCCCGGTCCTCCTCGGTCTCGGAGGGAACCGCGAGCAGCGCTTCGGGAGCCGCTATGCTGCGCGCACTCGGAAGCGGCAGCGGGCTCTCGGAGATCTCCTGGTCGACCGAGTACTTCGGCAGCGTCAACCGGAAGCAGGAACCCTGTCCTGGTTCGCCCCAGGCGTCCAACCACCCACCGTGCAGGCGGGCGTCCTCGGAGGCGATGGACAACCCCAGCCCGGTTCCTCCCGTCTGGCGGTCCCGCGAGGGGTCCGCGCGCCAGAACCGGGTGAACACCAGTTCCGCCTCGCCGGGACGCAGCCCCACCCCGTAGTCCCGGACGGTGATCGCGACCTCGTTCGTTCCCTCGCCGAAGGCGATGTCGACCGGCCCTCCCTCGGCGTGGTCGATGGCGTTGGCCACCAGGTTGCGCACGATGCGTTCCACGCGGCGCGCGTCGGCGAAAACGGTGACCTCCTCTTGGGGGACATGGAGACGCAGTTCCACCCCGCTGGTGTCCGCTATCGGCCGGAGGGATTCCACGGCGCGGCGGACCAGCTCGGGGATGTCCAGGGACTCGGTGGAGAGCTCGGCCACCCCCGCGTCCAGCCGCGATATCTCCAGCAGGTCCCCGAGCAGCGCCTCGAAGCGGTCGAGTTCGTCGACGAGCAGTTCGGCGGAGCGTTCCAAACCGGCCGGGAACTCGTCCCGGGAGGCGTGCAGCACGTCGGCGGCCATCCGCACGGTGGTCAGCGGGGTCCGCAGTTCGTGCGAGACGTCGGAGGTGAACCGTCGCTGCAACTGGCCGAACTCCTCGAGCTGCTGGATCTGTTGCGCCAGGCTGTCGGCCATCTCGTTGAACGAGTCCGCCAGCCGGGCGACATCGTCCTCACCGATCACCCGCATCCGCTCGTCCAGATCACCACTGGCGAGCCGTTCCGCCGTGCGGGCCGCCTGCCGCACGGGGCGCACCACCTGGCGGGTCACCAGGTTCGTGATGGCCCCGAGCAGCACGAGCAGCACCAACCCTCCGACCAACAGGGTGCGCTGCACCACGGCCATGGTGCTCTGCTCGGCCGTCAGCGGGAACAGGAAGTACGCCTGCAACGGACGGGTGGGGGCGCCGGCCGGGCTTCCGATCGCCAGCATGGTGACCCTGTCCTGCCCCCGCGGGACCGTGACGATCTGGGCGGCGAACTGGTCCCTCTTGACGTACTCGCGCAGAGCTTGGGGCACGTCGTGCACCGGTCCCGCGGACGGGGGTTCCTCACCCTCCTCGGTGACCGCGTACCCGTCCACGAGAACGGGGTCGTAGGCCCCGGCGACCGAGTCGGTGTCGGCCTGCACCGAAGGAGCGGTGGTCAGTCGGTTGAGCGCTCCCTCCAGCTGCTCGTCCACTTCCTCGGAGTTCGGATCCACGGCGGACAGCTGGCGCTCCAGCACGGGAAGGTTCTGCTCCACCTGGCGGATGGCCGCTTCCCTCTTGGTCTGCAGCATCTGGTTCGTTATCTGCGTCTGGAGCACCATTCCCAGGACGAACACCACGGCCGAGGAGAGCGCGAGCGTGCTGACCACCACCCGCAGCTGCATCGACCGGCGCCAGACCGACTCGAACCGATGCCAGTGCCGACGTACCTCCTCACGCATCCACAACAGCGAACGCGGCCAACCGCGCCGGATTCTCCTGTCACTCACGGTGTCCGTCCCGCCGTACGAACGTGCTGACCGAAGCGCGGATCACGGAGGGCCGGCCTTGTAACCGACCCCGCGCACCGTGAGCACGACCTCCGGGTGCTCCGGATCCTTCTCGATCTTCGAACGGAGTCGCTGCACGTGCACGTTGACCAGCCTGGTGTCCGCAGCGTGACGATACCCCCACACCTGTTCCAGCAGCACTTCGCGCGTGAACACCTGACGCGGTTTCCGGGCCAGCGCGACCAGCAGGTCGAACTCCAGCGGGGTCAACGAGATCGGAACCCCGTCCCTGGTGACCTCGTGTCCGGGAACGTCGATGGTGAGGTCACCGATGGACAGCACCTCGGCGGGTTCGGCCTCGGTCCGCCGCAGCCTCACCCGCAGCCGCGCCACCAGCTCCTTGGGTTTGAACGGCTTGACGATGTAGTCGTCGGCACCGGACTCCAGGCCGAGAACCACGTCCACGGTGTCACTCTTCGCGGTGAGCATGACGACGGGAACCATCGACTCGGCACGGATCGCCTTGCACACGTCGATGCCGTTCATCCCCGGCAGCATCAGGTCCAGCAGCACCAGGTCGGGTTTGAGCTCACGCAGCGCGGGCATCGCCTTGGTGCCGTCGTTGACGACGGCGGTGTCGAACCCCTCACCACGGAGCACGATCGTCAGCATCTCCGCCAGGGCCGGGTCGTCGTCCACCACGAGCACGCGTGACTTCATGCCCCACATGGTTGCACTTCGCACCACGGGGGCACACACCGCCCGGTCATCATCACTGCAGGTCGCCGAACCATTGCCCAGAGCGTAGGAGCGAACACGGCCGAACGGAGCACCTCCTGTCGGGGGAACTAGGCGAGCACCCGGTCGGCCAGCCGCGCCGGGTCCACGGCACCCGCGCTGTCCACCACGTGCCAGGGGGACCACCACGAGGACTCGGCGAGCCCGAGATAGACCTCACCACAACGCTCCTGCAGCGAGGAGTCCACTTCGAACCGGTCCCCGCCGGCACGTCCGGCCGCACGTTCCCGCCGCTCGGCACGCCGTGCCGCGACCTCGGTGGGAACACTCAGCAGGACCTGCAGGTCGGGTGTGGGCATGGCGAACCGCTCCGTCTCCAGCCGCCACACCCAGTCGACGAACTCCCCCGCGGCGTCCTGTCCCAGCCGGGCGGCCCCGTAAGCGGCGTTGGAGGCCACGTAGCGGTCCAACAGCAGCACGTCGTGCTCGGCGACCCGCTCCCGCAACCAGGTGCGGGAGTACCACCTGTCCAGCGCGTAGAGCACAGCCATCCCGTAGACGGACTCGGCGAGATCCCCGTGGTCCCCGCGCAGGGCCTCGGAGATCAGGTCCGCGTGCACGTCCGTTCCGTAGCGGGGGAAGGCAGCCCCACCCACCGAGCACCCCCGGCGTTCCAGCTCGGTCGACAGCGCTGCGGTCAAGGTCTGCTTGCCCGCACCGTCCAGTCCTTCGATCACGATCAGCCGCCCCACGGCGGGCAACCCTACTCACCGAGAAGACGTCGCCGACGAGGACACCCGGTGCGGGACGACGGAACCCGACAAACGATTCACACTGTTGGGCAGTTCCGGGGACTCGGCGCACAATCTCCACCGGAACGGTCGCAACACGACCGTCGAGAAGAGACAATCGACTGAAGGCGCGTCCCGCACTCCGCCGTCGACCCACAGGAGGAACAGTGCACGTACCCGGGCCGGACACTCGCGTGGTCGAGCTGCGGGTACACGGCATTCTCGGCACGAAACCCCAGGATCTGACGGATTCGGTGGCCTCCGTGGACGTCGCCGGGGACGGGGTCGGGCGCATCGTGCGTCCGGCGGACAGACTGCTGCGGCCCGTTCCGGGACCGGACCTGACCGCGGGCGAACGCACCGTCCCTCGCTCGATCGAGGGATACGTGTGGGGTGACATGACCTCGGGGGGAAGCAAGGCCCTCTGGGCACTGCTGTTCCCCTTCGCCCTGGCGAACATGGCGCACTGGATGCTTCCCCCCACCGACACGGGTTCACGTCCCCTCCGGTGGCTCGGTGGAGCGCTGCGCGCCGGGATCCGCCTGACGGCGCTGCTGCTGACGATGTTGTTCGTCGCGCATCTGACCGTGCTGGGGCTGGATCTGATCGCCTCCCAGTGCCTGCGTCCCGGAGCGGAGTGCCTCACCCCCCTCCCCGAAGGGGTCCGCGTCTTCCGGGCACCGCGTTCGATCGTGGCCGTGGCCTTCGTCTCGGCTGTGGTGCTGGGAATGCACCGTCTTTCGGCCAGGTCCTGGCGGGTGTGCGGACGGAGGGAACCCGAGAGCACCTCCCCGGCGCGCAGCCCGCGACTGCCCGGTGCCGAGGTGGTGCGCGATCCGGAGGCGCCGGCGCTGCGGATACTGCACACGGTGGCCGGCCTGTGCGCGATGCTGCTGATCGCGTTGGGCGGGCTCGCCCCCTCCCCGGACCCGCGCTGGTGGGTCACCGCGGTGCTCACCGTCGGATGCGTGGCCGGTGTGCTGCTACTGGACGACCCCACCGACTCCGAAGGACGCGCCGACACCCCCTTCCGCCGTGCGGTCCGAACGGTGTTGTCCCGCAGACCACGGATGGTGCTCGTCGCGCTCACGGTGCTGGTGGTGCTGGTGACCGCACCGACGGTCGAGCTCAACGGCCCGCTCGCCGGTTCCGGGCCGGTCATCGAGCTGCTGACTGTCGGGATGCTGTTCTCCTGCGGATTCGTGGCCCTGCTCCTGGTGCCCACCGTGCTGCTGGCTCGCGACCGCTGGCGCGGCCTGCCCGCCCGACTCCGCCCCTGGGCCGGCGGGTGGTTCGCCGCGCCGGTGCTGTTGATCGCCTGCCTGCTGGGGACCGGCTTCGGGGCGGGGCTGACCCTGACCACCCGCGAGGCTCTCGGCGGGCGACCGCTGCTGCCCGACTCCTACGACACCGCCACCCTGCTGTGGGGCTCGGCCACGGCGTTGCTCGTCACGGCCGGGCTCGTCCTCGTCCCCTGGGTCTGGTTCCGCTGGTGGAGCGCGCTGCGCGGAGCGGAACCGGTCTCCGCCGAGGTCGAGTTGTTACACGCGGGCCGCTCCGCCGACCAGCGCAGCGCCGAGCGAGCGTGGAAGTGGGCCGAACTGCAACGCGCGCACGGACACAAGGCGGTACTCGTGCTCGCCGGAGTGCTGTCGGCAGGGACGGTGACGGCAGCCGCGCTGCGGCTGGGCTTCTCCCACCCGCCGTTCTGGGGTCGCTGGCTCATGGTCCTCGGGGTGGGCACACTGGCAACCCTGGCCGCGTTTCTCCTCCGCATGGTGTACCTGGCCGTGCGCAGACCCGAAGCGGCCCGAGAACTCGGTGTGCTGTGCGACCTCACGCTCTTCTGGCCCCGCGAGGCTCATCCCGTGGTCCCTCCGTGTTACGCGCTGAAAGTCGTGCCGGAGCTGGTCAACCGGGCCAGGCAGCACCTGGAGGACCCGCACACGCGCGTGGTGATCACCGGCCACAGCCAGGGCAGTCTGCTCGCCTCCGTGGCGACGGCGCGGCTGCTCCGCGAGCTGGACGAACGGGACCGTCGCCGCGTCGGGCTCGTCACGGCCGGCTCACAGTTGCAGTGGGCCTACGCCCGGGGGTTCCCCGCCGTGCTCGGCCACGACTCCCAGCGGGAGCTGGCCGGGGAACTGGACGGGCGCTGGCGTTCGCTGTGCCGGGGGACCGATCCCATCGGAGGTGGGGTGGGCACCTGGAGCAGGCAGGTCTACGACGGCAAGCTGCTGGGAGTCGGTTTCCGTCCCGACGGGACGACGGGGCCGCTTCCCCCGGCCGCCCGGGGACCGACCGGGGCCCTGGTTCTCGGTGGGGACCACTGGTTGCCGGATCCGCAGCGGGGGCCGTTCGAACACCGCCGTTGGATGGCCGGACTGCTTCGCCACTGGGAGTACAGCGGCGACCCGGAGTGGGATCGGGCGGTTTCCATGGCGGCGGGACTGGAGATTCCCGCCCGGGGGACCCAACTACCGCTCAGCACGCCGGTGGCCGGGGTCGCGGCTCACTCCCCGACCCTCAACGGGGCTCCGTCGCCGGCCGCGCCGGACAACTCCCCCTCCGAACGGTCGGCTCCCGTCATCCCGCTGGAGCCGGCGGCTCCGGAGCAGTCCCCCCTCCGTCACGAAGACACGTCCGAGACACGAGGTACCGGTGAGGACACTCCGGCGGAGCCACGTCCGGATCAGGCGTGCGCACCGTCGGAACCGTCCGAGGCACGAAGAACCGTCACCGATCCCGCCGCCGAGACCTTCGACCCCCCGGGGATCACTCCTCCGTGGGAACGGGGGCCCGCGCTGCGTCCCTCCGGGCACTGAACACGGTCGCGACGAATCAGGTGGACTTCCTCACCGACCTCTGAGGAAAATGAAGAGTCATGGTGAATATCCGCAGAGCCACCACGGCCGACATCGACGCGCTGGTCGAGCTGCGCGCCCAGATGTTCACGTCCATGGGCAGGAACTCCGACGATCACACGTGGCGTTCGTATGCCGCAGCGTGGTTCACGCGGAAGCTCTCCTCGGGAGAGGCCATGGTGGTGGTCACCGAAGTGCCCGACGGCCGGTTGGTCGCCGCCGCCCTGGGCGAGATCAACCACGATCCGCCGAGTCCCTCGAACACGACGGGGATACGGGGGCGGATCTCGAACGTGGTCACGGCCGCCCCGTACCGCCGCAGGGGCTACGCGCGAGCCTGCGTGCGACAGCTGCTCGACTGGTTCCGCGCCGAGACGGAGGTCGCCGACATCGACCTGTTCGCCACCGGGGAGGGCTCGAACATGTACCGGGAGTTCGGGTTCGAGGCGCGCCCCTACCCCGCCATGCGGCTGAGGCTGCCCGCCCGCGCCAGGGGAAGCGGCCACACGGTTCACCAGGGGGTGTCCTGACCCGGCGGCCCGTGTCGAAGGTGTTCCGGCCGTCCGTGGGGAGAACCGTCCCGGAGACGGTCCTCCCCGGCCTCCTCACCGGGCCCCTGCCGGGACGGATCAGTCGGGGATCTCCCCGGCGCGTTCCCGTTCGGCCAGCACCGAGTGGCTGCGGCTGTAGAGGAAGTAGATGACGACTCCGGCCACCATCCACACCGCGAAGCGGATCCAGGTCAGCGCGGTGAGGTTGAGCATCAGCCAGACACAGGCCACCACGGCCAGGATCGGCACCAGCGGCACCAGCGGGGCACGGAAGCCGCGGGGGAGGTCAGGACGTTTGCGCCGCAGCACGATCACCCCGACCGAGACCAGGCTGAAGGCGAACAGCGTGCCGACGTTGACCATCTCGGCCAGCCTGCTGAACGGGAAGAAACCCGCGGCGAGGAAAACCGCCCCGCCGACCAACAGGGTGGTGCGCACGGGAGTACCGGTGCGCTGGTCGGTTTTGGCCAGGCCCCGGGGCAGCAGTCCGTCCCGGGCCATGGCGAACAGCACCCGGGTCTGTCCGAGCAACAGCACCATCACCACCGTGGTCAGCCCGATCAGCGCTCCGAGCGAGATGAGGCTGGCCGCCCAGTGCACCCCGTTGAGCTGGAAGGCGGTGGCCAGCGTGGCGCTCTCCCCGTCCGGACCTGTGGCCAGTTCGGTGTAGTTGGCCATGCCGGTCACCACGAGCGCCACCGCGACGTAGAGGCCGGTGGTTATCGCCACCGAACCGAGGATTCCCCGGGGGGCGTTCCGCTGCGGGTCCTTGGTCTCCTCGGCCGTGGTGGCGACGATGTCGAACCCGATGAAGGCGAAGAACACCAGCGAGGCTCCCGCCAGCAGACCGTAGACACCGTAGTTGCTGGTCTCACCGCCGACGATCAGCGAGAACAGGGACTGTTCCAGCACCGGCCCGCTCTCGGAGGCCGACTGTGCTTCGGGAATGAACGGTGTGTAGTTGTCCGGTTTGATGTAGGCGATCCCGGCGATGATGATGAACAGCACCACCGAGACCTTGATCGCGGTGATGACCAGACTGACCCGCGCGGAGAGCTTGGTTCCGCTGGCCAGCACGCCGACCAGCACGGCCACCAGCAGCATCGCTCCCCAGTCCAGGTGTAACGGCCCCAGGGGAATCATGGTCTCCACCGGCAGGCCCGCGCTGGACAGGACCTGGTGGAGGTAGGCGGACCAGCCCTTGGCCACGGCCGCGGCGGCGATGGAGAACTCCAGGATCAGGTCCCAGCCGATGATCCAGGCCAGGAACTCCCCGAAGGTGGCGTAGGAGTAGGTGTAGGCGCTGCCCGCCACGGGAACGGTGGAGGCGAACTCCGCGTAGCACAGCGCGGCCAGCGCGCAGGCCACGGCGGCCAGCAGGAATGCCAGGGACACCGAGGGTCCGGAGACGTCTCCGGCGGTCTGGGCGGCGATGGTGAAGATCCCGGCTCCGATGACCACGGAGACACCGAAGACGATCAGGTCCCATGTTCCGAGGTTCTTCCGCAGTTTGGTGTCCGGTTCGTCGGTATCCAGGATCGACTGCTCAACTGTCTTGGTTCGCCATAGTCCGTGTCCCGGCACCCTGCCTCCTCGAATCACTGTCGACGCCTGTCGTGTCGAAGTCGAGCGGTTCGCGGAGCCGAGTCGACCTCGCGTCACGGGGTGACACCGGGTCTTCGGCACCGGGCGCGGCTTCGGACAGGCTCTCGTGTGAGACCGCACGATAGCGGCCACGTGGTCGTTGTCCATGACGATCGGGAGCACGATCCGCTAACGGGCCCACCGCGCCGAACACGGCGACGGAGGGGGCTCCTCCCGCGAACGCCCCCCATGACTGGCGTCCACGATGCGGGAAAGCCACCGGGGTCGAACGAGGTGCGTCCGCAGCTCGACCACCCTCGCGGAGCGTTTCCCATACCGCGGGAAAATGTTCCCGTTCCCCCGAAAAGGGTATACCCCGGGTTACGGGACCTCTCCCCCCAGGTATCGACAACCTATCCAAACGGTGAAGCTCCGATCACGGACAACCACGAAAACCGGCCACCGTGATAGAGTTCCGCGCCTCCTGCACACCCCCGCAGACCGTTTCGTCCGGATCTGTTGGCTCCCACGACGTCGTCGGTGACGCGCCTCACCCGAGGAACGGGACGAGGTCTCTCGCATGACGGGAAACCCGGAAGGTCCCGGGCGAGGACCCCGCAACCTCGGAAGGCACCTACGCCGAACGTGCCCCGGGGCTCACACGAGTCCCGGCGCGGCCCGGAACAACTGGGTCTCGGCGGCCGTGTCGAGCGGGCGGGCCACCACACAGGGGTCGGAGGCGGCCAACCACACCGAGTCGCCGCGTTCGAGTTCCAGCTCCCGCAGGGAGGACGGCACACCGTGCCCGTTGACCCCGTGCCCGGTGTTCAACGGTGAGAGTCGCACCCCGCCGCCGGTGCACAGCAGGATCTGCGGCCCCGCCGAATCCAGGGCCACCTCGGCGTTGTCGCCACAGGGCCAGTCCACCCTGGACAGCTCGAACTCGTCGGCCTCCGTCTGGTAGACGGTCAGGTTCGCGTCGCGCCTCGTTCCCGTCGAAACCCGCATCCGTCCGTTGTCG
The DNA here is from genome assembly GCF_003001495.1 of Actinopolyspora mortivallis. Taxonomy (GTDB): domain Bacteria; phylum Actinomycetota; class Actinomycetes; order Mycobacteriales; family Pseudonocardiaceae; genus Actinopolyspora; species Actinopolyspora mortivallis_A. The sequence goes on along the minus strand of NZ_PVSR01000027.1, from coordinate 41,932 downwards.
AAGTCGAGCACCCGCAACAGCTCGGCGACGTCGACGTGCTTGGGAGTCAACCCGCAGCGGAGGATGTTGTCCGAGTTCGCCAGGATCTCGATGCCGGTACCCCGCAGATAGGCATGCAGGTTCCCCGGAGGCAGGTAGATGGCCTCACCCGGCTGGAGCACCAGCCTGTTGAGCAGCAGGCTCGCGAGCACACCCGCGTCGTTCGGGTAGGACTCGCCCAGTTCCAGCACGGTCGCGCACTCCAGCCGGAACTCCCCCTCGGCGCGCACGTGCTCCGAGCAGGCGCGCAACAGTTCCGGCATCAGCGCACGCAGGGTGTCCTCGGGAAGGGTGATCCACGTGGTGAACAGCGCACGCAGCCCGTCCCGGTCGGGTTGTGCCTCCAGCAGTCCGGTGTGCGCGCGCAGCCCCGGCACGTCGAGCTGGTTCAACAGGCGAACGGTGCGGTGGGCGTCGCGGAAGCCCGCCAGGGCGTGGAACTCCGTCAGCGCACAGATCAACTCGGGTTTGGCGGTGGGGTCGGGATAGTTGCGGTCCGGCGCGTTGCGCGGGATGCCGGCCTCCTCCTCCCGGGCGAACCCCTCGGCCGCCTGCTCGGAGGAGGGATGCGCCTGTAGGCTCAACGGCTCGTCGGCCGCGAGCACCTTCATCAGGAAGGGAAGGCGGTTGCCCCACCGCCCGGTGCATCCCCGCCCCAGCTGGTAGGTGGGTTCCGAGTCCAGCAGTCGTACCAGCGGGACCTCGGACCCGTCGTGGCGCAGCAGTCGCGAGGAATCACCGGGATGAGCTCCCATCCAGAGTTCCGCCTCGGGATGGGGTGCGGGTACGGGACGACCGAGCAGCTCCGCGATCGCGGTCCGGGACCCCCAGGCGTACGGGCGTACCGCGTTGCGCAGTAACTCCACTGTCCTTCTCGCTTCCTCGTCTAACCGCGTTTCCCCGCACCGGCCCCGTCCGGTCGCACCGGTGACCACTCCGAGGCACGTTGTTCACCGCACCAGGGGATGCATCGCATGGTCCCGAACACTCCGAAGGAGGTCCCGGACAACCAGCCGTCCCTCGCCTCAGGACGTCGCGAGCATAGAACGCTGGTGACCGTCCAGTAACCCCGAGGCCAGTCCGAGGTACACCGCGGCCATGTCGAAACCGACCGCCAGCAGCCCCGCACGCAGCGTCGCGTCCTCCCGCGCCGTCTCCGGAGGGGAGAGCACGTCCGCTCCCGGCAAGGCCGCCGTGGCCCGCTGTTCGAGGAAACCCGCCCGCTCACCGACCCGGGTGGTCAGCAGGAGGACCCGCAGCCCCGCCGTGCCCTCCCCCGGATCGGCGAACAGCTCGGCTTCGCCTCCCGCGCTCGCGGCCCTGTCGTACAGGGCGTAGCGGTTCACGGCCTGGGCGTACTCGCCCACGTCACACGGCAGCCCCCCGTAACAGCCGAGCACGAACGCACCGTGCCCGGCCACGGCCGTGGCCAGCTCGTCCACCCCCCACAGCAGCGGCATCCGGTCGGCCAGGCGCAGGGCCAGGTTCTTCGCCGGATTCCACGAACTCTCGTGGGCGGGATGAGTGGCCGCCGCTCGCTCGTCCAGGGCGTCGGCCAGCTCCTCGGTGTCGATCCGCAGCAGCCCGAGCGCCTCCAACAGGCAGGCCCCCACCGTGAACACGTGGGCGAAGTCCAGCCCGGCGGCCACCGGAACCCGCGGCGGCACCGTTCGCGCCCGACCGGCGACGGCGGCGGCCACCGGCCCCTCGTCCGGGGTGGCGAGCACCACGCCGGCCCCTCTCCTGCCGGCGACCTCCAACGACTCGGCCAACTCCCGGTCCCCGCCGTCCGGACCGTGGGCGAAGACCACGTCGAGCGGACCGATCCAGGACGGCACCACCTCGGTGCGCACCACGGGCACCGGACAGGACGAGCCGAGCAGCGCGGCCAACGCGTCACAGGCGGCCGCGCCCACACCCGGCCGGGCGAGCAGCACGAGAGCACGCGGGCGCTGCCCGTCGAGCACGTCCAGTCCTACCTCGGCCGCGGAGTGCGCCGCCGAACGCACCTGCGCCCCGGCCAGGGCCGCCTGGCGGAGCAGCCCCCGGGTGTCCGCCTCGAACAGGCGCCGCTGATCGTCCAGCATGCTGTCGTCCAGCACCACCCTCACCCCTTTCCAGGGCCTTCGGAGGGGGTGTCGGCCTCGGAGCCTCCGATCGCCTCCTGCAACAGCAGCACGGGAATCCCGTCCCGGACCGGAAAGCTCCGTCCGCAGGACTCACAGGTGAGGTACTCGGCGTCCGGATCCGTGGGCAGACCGTCCCGCAGTGGCGCGTTCCGTGGGCAGGGGCACACCAGGATCTCGCGCAGTCGGGGATCCATCGCGATACTCACTGTTCCTCCCGGATGTTCACGCCGCCGACACCGACGGGACGAACACCATCCCACCGACACGCCCGTGGGGCGAGCCTCCATGTGGGTAGCGTCGCCCACATTTCCCGTGACCGTTCACCTGCGCAGTATCGTGAGCACTTCGTCACGCAGCGCCGACATCCTCTCGGAATCGGTGGCCTCCACGTTCAACCGGAGAACCGGCTCCGTGTTGGACGGACGGAGGTTGAACCACGAACCGTCCGACAACTCCACGGTAAGCCCGTCGAGCTCGTCGATACGAGCACCGTTGCGGTGGCGGAACTCCTCGATCACGGCACGCATCCTGCTCGTCTGGTCGTCCACGCGCGAATTGACCTCGCCGGAGGCGACGTAACGGGAGTAGTCGGACATCAACCCGGCCAGGGTGTTCTGCTGTTTGCCCAGCGCGGCGAGCACGTGCAGCGCGGCCAGCATCCCCGAGTCCGCGCGCCAGAACTCGCGGAAGTAGTAGTGCGCCGAGTGCTCCCCACCGAAGATCGCACCGGTCTCGGCCATCGTCTGCTTGATGAAGGAGTGACCGACCCTGGTGCGCACCGGCTTGCCCCCGTGTTCGCTGACGATCTCGGGGACCGCCCTGGAGGTGATCAGGTTGTGGATGATCGAGGCACCCGGTTCGACCTCCAGTTCCCGGACGGCGATCAGCGCCGTGATCGCGCTGGGGGACACGGCCTCGCCTGCGGCGTCCAGCACGAAGCAGCGGTCCGCGTCCCCGTCGAAGGCCAGGCCGAGGTCAGCTCCCACCTCGGGAACCTTGGCACGCAGATCCTCCAGGTTGGCCGGCTCCAGCGGGTTCGCCTCGTGGTTGGGGAAGGTCCCGTCGAGGTCGAAGTACAGGGGCACCAGCTCGATGGGCAGCCCCTCGAACACGCTCGGCACGGTGTGCCCGGCCATGCCGTTGCCGGCGTCCACCACCACCCGCAGTGGACGGATGGAGGTCAGGTCCACCAGCCCGCGCAGGTAGTCGGCGTACTCGCGGAGCATGTCGCGTCGGGTGACGCTTCCCTGCGCCCCCAGGAACTCGGGCACTCCGTGGCCGATCAGCTCCTTGATCTCGGACAGTCCGCTGTCCTGTCCCACGGGGGCAGCTCCGGCCCGGCACAGCTTGATCCCGTTGTACTCGGGCGGGTTGTGGCTGGCGGTGAACATCGCACCGGGCAGGTCCAGGTGCCCGGAGGCGAAGTAGAGCATGTCGGTGCTGGCCAAACCGATGTGCACGACATCGATGCCCTGGCCGGTCACCCCTTCGGAGAACGCCGCGGCCAGCTCTGGGGAGGACTCCCGCATGTCGTGGCCGACCACCACGGCGGGCCCTCCGACCAGTCTGGTGAACGCGGCACCGACCTCCCTGGCCAGCTCCGCGTCCAGCTCTTCACCCACCAAACCCCGGATGTCGTACGCCTTGACGATCCCCGACAGGTCCCGCACGCTGCACTCTCCCCGTAAGTTAACGGCACTCTTGCCTGCGTGCCGAGCCTACCGGCGCCCACGGGCGGTGTGCTGTCCGCCGGACGGCCAAGACCACTGCCCGATCAGCCCAGCACCGGCCCTCCGAACCGCAGGAACCCCGAAGACACGCTGTTCCCCCCGCCCGACAACAGCCCGCCCGCACGTAGGGTCGTCCACCTCCGCGTCCGGCCCCTTCCGGGGGCGTGCACTCCCCACGGGGGCGTAACGACTGTGCCAGGACTCACACTCGCTCGCCTCCGGGCCTCGCGGAACCGGCGGGGAACTACTCCTCCCCCGGGTCGGGCAACGCGCGCAGATGCCCGCGGCGGATCCCCCTGCCGGAACGGGAGCCGGACTCCCCTCCTTCGGAGGGGTCCGTGCGTCCCGCCTCACGAACGGCCTCGGCCAACGCCGTCAGATCGTCCTCGGAGGGTTGCGCGGCGGCGAACTCCCCTTCGTGCCGCACGACGTGCCACCCCTTCGGGGCGGTCAGCCGCATCGCGTGCTCTTCGCAGAGATCGTAACTGTGGGGTTCGACATAGCTGGCCAGCGGCCCGACCACGGCGGTCGAGTCCGCATAGGCATAGGTCAGCGTAGCCACCGCCGGGCGGGTACACCCGGTTCGCGAGCAACGCCTCACGCTCCGCACGCCTGGCACCATAGCGCCCTTGTCACGTCGGCACTCGTCGGCACGCGGAAAACACACCCGAACAACCGGGCCTCGGCACCGGCACAGCTCGACAAGACTCCGCTCACCGCCCGTTCACACCGTGGAATCACTCGTTCAGTGAAGTACAACACGTGGAGAGGACACGACCGATCTCCCCTGTCGGGGGCGGGTTTGTCCCCGGATGTGTCCACACGATTGCCATAGCACCACACACGCGGCGTACCCTCGTCGCGTGGTGACCGCACGGGAAACTCGGCAACGGCTCGGGAAGCGTCGGGAACGGCGTGGCCGCGGGCTGCGCGGACCGCTCTACCCCTCCTCACTGCCGGCCGCCAAGAGCAGGTCCCAGCGCTTCGACGCGCTCGTGCTGGAAGCGCTGGAACCCATCGAGCAGCGTTGGCAGACGGAACTGACCCAGCTGGACGTGGCCGTGGACGAGGTACCGGAGGTCGAGGGCACCTCGCCCGAGTCGGTGGTCTGGGGCGACGACATGGTGCTGGACTCGAACGTGCCGCTGGCCCGTCTCGTCCCGGCGGGGGTGGACCGACGCGGTCTGCCCACCAGGGCCCGGATCGTGCTGTACCGCAGACCGCTGGAGGCCCGGGCACGCAACCGGGCGGACCTGGTGGACCTGCTGTACGAGGTCCTGGTGGAACAGGTCGCCAACTACCTGGGGCTCGACCCCGGTGTGATCGGGGGCAACCAGTAGGTCCACCGGCGTGTTCGCCCCCGGTTCCCGGCCGGGGAGCGGGCGGGGGCGGCCCTACCGCGGGTGCCGTGTGCCCGGTCTCCGCGAACGCCGGGAAAGCGCACCGATCACGGTGAACAGCAGCGCGGCGGCCTGCACCGTCAGCAGCGTGGTGCGGGGAACACCGGTGTAGCCGATGGTCACCTCGCCGGCCTCCTCCGGAAGGGGAACGGCCAGCTGCCCACCCCAGCCGGTGGCGAGTCCGACCCGCTCGCCGTCCACCCGTGCCCACCACCCGGGTTCCCGCTGCGCGGCGAGCAGCAGCACACGTCCCGGGGCTCCCCGGGAGAAACGGACCGTCACGTGCGGGGGCTCCGCCCGCACCCGGATCGGCCGGGACTGGGGACGCGGCGGTGCTCCCTCCCGTGCCTCGGTCGCCTGGGCCGGCCCGAGAAGAGCGACCCGGGTGTGCGGGAACACCACCCGGAACACCCTTCCGAGACCGTCGGCGTTCCCGAGGTCCTCCACCAGGTCACCGGCGAGTTCCCCGAACGGAGACGCCCGTCGCTCGGGAAGCGCGATCCGTCCCGTTCCCCGGGCCGCGGCGGCGACCACCCCGGAACGAACCCGCTCGGCCCGTTCGGACAGCAGGTCCCGCTGGATCCGCTCCAACGCGGAGACCGCCCCCTCGGCGGGAGGCAGGCTCCCCGTCCCGAACTCCGGCTGTCGTCGTGGGGACAGCACGGGCGTCTGTCCCGGGCGCAGTCTCATCCAGTAGCCGTCCGCCGTGGACCCGGCCACGGGACTGGTGTCCCCTCCGCTCATGCGCAGTGGTCCGGTGCGCCCCACGACAGCGGCGCCCGCGGCGAGCAGCAGCACCGAGAGCACCACGGCGGTGGCGGTCACGCGGCGCGGCAGTGATGAGAGCGGGGGTCTCTCCGCTCCCGCCACGGCGGCGAGCACGATCCACAGCAGACCACAGGACACGACCAGCAGCGGGCCACCCGGCCACCCCGGCACGGGTGAGCCACCGGACACCGGCGGAAGACGGAGCGAGACCGCGAGCAGGGCCGCGCCCCCGCCGAGGAGCACGAGCAGCACCCCGGGCAGCACGAGACGGCCACGGGAGTACACCCCCGCGGACAACGCGGCGACGAGCAGCACCAGCCCCGCCCCTCCGAGCACCGCCACACCGGAGGGCGAGCCCCACGGCGGAGTTCCCGAGGCGGTTCCCATCACGGAGCCCGTGCCGTGCAGCAGGATGCCGGGCTCGCTCAGCCAGACACCGGGCCAGGGCAGCAGGCAGGCCACGGGTAACAGCACCAGGGCAGCGAAACCACCCGTGCGGCGGAGCGGGCCGGTGGGCACGGCGGCCGGGGAGACGAACCCCACGGCGGCCACCAACACCAGCAGCACGTACGTTCCCGGGGAGAACGCCGCCAGCAGCGCCAGACCGAGCACGAGCCTGCACGTGGTGCCCAGCCAGTTCGGCCCGCCCCGGGTGCGGGCGGGAAGGGCCCCCACCACCGATCCGATCCCGACCAGCAGTGGTGGCAGCAGCACGTGGGTGACCACCACGTCGATCCGTCCCTGGCTGGTCGCGAGCATCCCCACCGGCAACAGCGCGTAGGCGGCGGCCACCACCGCGCGTGCCGCGCGGGAGGCCGGCAGGACTCCGCCGGCGTGGTAGGCCGCCACACCGGCCAGCGGCACCTGGAGCAACAGCAGCAGGGCGAGCGCGGCCGGAGGCCCCCCGAACGGAGCCAACACCCCTCCGAACAGCCCCAGAACCAGCAGGGCCGGCGAGGCGGGGGCGGCGGTGCCGCCGTGCACCGGATGCCAGGCCGCCAGGTAGGTCGACCAGGTGCCTTCCAGACCGGGAACCGGCAGCAGCCTCCCTCCGTGCGGATCCAGTCCGAACCGGCCGACCTCAGCCATCAGACCGTGCACAGTCAGTGAGAACAGCGCCAGCCCCACGACCAACACCAACGGCGGACTCAGCAGCAGCTCGCGCGCCACCCGCGCACGACTCACCGGGACCAGCAGCAGATCCCGGGCGGGATCCCCGGCCTCTTCCCTCCCACGGGGACGCGGGGAGGGACGCTGCTCGTCTTCCTCCTCCGCCGTCGCTGTTGTCTCCGGCAGGGACACCACCACGGACCCGCTCGGTTTGCGCAGCCCCGCGGCGGATCTCCTCCGGGGCCCACCCGTGCCGAGAGCACCGGCGGGCAGGGCGTCCGGCCCGTGCCGGGGAAGGTCGTGTCCGGCCCTCTCCACCGGACGTCCGCCCCGGGTCTCCGGCAGTCCGAGGGTGGTGTCCCGGCGCACCCGGCGCCGCACGAGTCGTGCGTAGCCGGTCACCAGGGCCGCGCGGAGACGGGCGGTTCTTCCGATCAGGAGTTCCCGCACGTCGTGGGCCGCACCGCTCCGGCCGTGCCCCTCCCGCGCGGCACGGACCCGGAGTCCGCCACGTGTCAGCCTTCCCATGGCCACGACCTCGGCCCGGGCCCGTGCCCACCGACCGCTCAGGACGCAGCCGAGCACGAGGAGCACCGCGGTCAGCGGAAGCCGGAGCAGCGCCGTCCGGTACGCGCGTGGGCCCGTGTTGGCCAGGTAGACCAGCAGTTCGTCCGCCCGTCTGTCGGCGGGACCGGCCACGTCCTCGACGACCGTGCCGCGAAGCGGCCGTGAGCGGTCCCGAGCCGGTCGGCGCAGTCGGGCGGCGGGGACCGACAACACCACGTGCCCCGTGGCGTTGATCCGCCATCCCAGGTCCACCTCGGCCCCGGCCGAGGACAGTTCCTCGTCGAACCCGCCGAGCTCCTCGAACACCTCCCGTCGCAGCAGGGCTCCCGAGGCGGGTACGGCCAACACCTCGGAAACCTGGAGGGGCTCCTCCGCACCGTCGCCGGTGTTCCGCAACGAGGGGTCGATCTCGAACTCGGTCGTCCCGGTGCGAACGCGGCCCGAGGTGTCCATGGACAGCGCCGCGTCCACCACGAAGCGGGGGTCGTCCGCGTCGAGGGCGAGCGGACCGAGCGCGGCGGCCGAGGAGTCGGTGTCGGCCACGTGGAGCAGAGTCCGCAGGCACTCCGGCTCGGGAAGGGTGTCGTCGTCCAGCAGCCACACCCAGCTGCCGGGGTCTCCCCAACGGCGCTCGGCCAGTTCCAGGGCCCGGTTGACGGCGGCCCCGGATCCGGTGTCCGCCTCGGGGGTGACCACGCCGTGTGGCGGTCCTTCACCCGAGGAGGGCTCCTCGATCCCCGCTCCGAGGTCCACGGCCAGCACGTGGCGCGGACGCACCGTCAGCTCCTCCAGAGCCGCCAGCACGTCGGCCAGCTGCTCCGCCCCCCGGCGGCACACCACGATCGCGAGTACCGGTTCCGTCCGGGGACGCGCTCGAGCCGCGGACTGCGCGGCGGCACGGAATACGGCCACCCTCTCCTCCCGTGTGCCGGGGTCCGATCACCGCGTAACGGTAATGGACGGCACAGTGGTGGGGTGGCCGTTGCCCGTACTTGCTCGGTGCAGCCCGGCCGCTGAGCACGCCGGGGCGCAGGTCACGAACCCGGTTCAGCCCGCCTGCCGCTTGAGCCTGCGTCGCTCCCGTTCGGAAAGACCTCCCCAAATACCGAACCTCTCGTCGTGTTCCAGGGCGTATTCGAGGCATTCCGAACGCACTTCACACCCGGCGCAAATACGTTTCGCCTCGCGGGTCGAGCCTCCCTTTTCCGGAAAGAACGCCTCCGGGTCCGTTTGCGCGCACAGGGCACGCTCCTGCCAGTCCTGATCCTCCTCCATTCCGATCAGGCCGGCCAGAATGTCGAGCTCGCCCACACGAGCCTCGTCCCCCGCCGTGAGGTCGCTTCGCTCGATCTGCAACATGTGAACCTCCCCCGTTTAGTTATTCCGATCCCGCGGACCTCCCCAGGACACGCGGGACGTAGGGAACCGGCTCCCCACCGGTTCGACGCTCGGCCGGTCATTCCCGGCCGCCGGGCGGTTCGTGGCCACGCCACCACGAAGTCGCCCGACCGTGCACTCCTCCGGGCCTCCCTACACCCGGCGCCACCGATCGGGTGATCATTGCCACACCTGGCGGGGATGGTGATCAACTATTTCGGTGGCTGAATAACACTGTTGTGATTACACCCGTGTAGCCCTCCGCGGTCAAGCCGAGACCTTCCGTGGAGGGAACCGGAAACGTCTCGACGGAGTACGCCCACTCCGTCACAGCGTGTTCATTTCGTTACTCCGTTCGGCCTTTTCAAGATCCCGGATCTAGGAATACCACCGACACCCCGACGACGCTCGACGAAAGAGCGGGAGACTGGTGGGGTGCGAAACACCTCGATGCGCGTGAGCCCCCTGTTCTTGGCCCTGTTGGCTGTCACCGTACTGGGTGGCGTTCTGGCCACACTGGACAACGGCTTCCTCGTCACCACGGGTGTCGTGCTGATCGTGCTCGGCGGGTGGGCCACCTCGCTGTGCCTGCACGAATTCGGTCACGCGATCACCGCGTTCCGGGGTGGGGACCGTGCCGTGCGCGCCAAGGGCTACCTCACACTCGACCCACGTCACTACACCGACCCCGTGTTGAGCCTGCTGCTGCCGATACTGTTCGTACTCATCGGCGGTATCCCTCTTCCGGGTGGGGCCGTGTGGATCAACCACGCGGCGCTGCGTTCCAAAAAGGACGAGGCCACCGTCTCCCTCGCCGGTCCGGTGATGAACCTGCTGATCGGGATCGGACTCACCGCGTCCGTGGCCACGATCGCCATGCCGTACCCCCTCGCGGCGGGACTGTCCTACCTCGCCTTCCTGCAGGTGATCGCCTTCGTGCTCAACATCCTTCCCATCCCCGGGCTCGACGGCTACGGAGCGATAGAACCCTGGCTGTCCCCCCAGGCCCGCCAGTTCGGGGAACAGGCCCGCCCGTGGGCACCGCTGGGGATCATCCTGGTCCTGGTCGTGATTCCCGGAGTGGGATCGCTCTTCTTCGAGGCGGCCTTCGCCCTGTTCGACACCGTCGGCGGAACGGACACACTGGCCATCCACGGCAGCTCCCTGTTCCGCTTCTGGGAACGCCTCTGAGCCGACGGGGCGGGCCCGCCCGAGAGGCGAGGTTCGCCACCGCCGCCCACCCGGCCGTGGGAGGATTTCCGTCGTGAAGGTCGCAGTACTGGTCGGCGGAGTCGGTGGCGCGCAGTTCCTGCTCGGGGTCAAGAGTGCCCTGGGACTGCCCGCGATCGGCGAGCCCGAGCAAGATTCACCGCACGAGATCTCCGCGATCGTCAACATCGCCGACGACGTCTGGATGCACGGACTGCGGGTGTGCCCCGACCTGGACACCTGCATGTACACCCTCGGGGGAGGCATCGACACCGCCAAGGGCTGGGGACGCTCCCACGAGACGTGGTCGGCCTCCGAGGAACTGGCCTCCTACGGAGCGGAACCGAGTTGGTTCGGCCTCGGCGACCGGGATCTGGCGACACACCTGGTCCGCACCAGGATGCTGCGGGCGGGATACTCGCTCTCCGACGTGACCGCGGCGCTGTGCGACCGCTGGCGCCCCGGGGTGCGGCTGCTGCCCGTCACCGACGACCGGGTGGAGACCCACGTCGCGATCGAGGATCCCGGCGGTTCCGGTGCCAGGGCCGTGCACTTCCAGGAGTGGTGGGTCCGTTACGGGGCCGAGCCCCCGGCCCACGCGATCGTCCAGGTCGGTGCCGAGGAGGCCTCCGCCAACGAGGAGACGGTGGCGGCGATCACGGACGCCGACCTGGTGCTGCTGGCACCGTCGAACCCCGTGGTCAGCATCGGCGCCGTGCTCGCCGTGCCCGGGATGCGGGCGGCGCTGCGCTCCACCTCCGCCCCGGTGGTGGGACTGTCCCCGGTGGTCGGAGGACGTGCGGTTCGCGGCATGGCCGAGGCCTGTCTGAAGGCGATCGGCGTGGACAGCACGGCCCAGGCGGTGGGCGAGCACTACGGTTCCCGCTCCACCTCCGAGGAGGGTGTGCTGGACGCCTGGTTGGTGCACAGCACCGACACCGCCCAGATCCCCGGTGTGGCCACCCGGTCGGTGCCGCTGCTCATGTCGGACGTGTCGGCCAGCGCGGAGATGGCCCGCGCCGCCTTCGACATCGGAGGCGTGGCACTGCCGGAGGTGACCGGATGAGCGACCACGCGGCGGCAGAAGGACTGGAACTGCACGCGGTCCCCGGGCTGCCCGAGTTCTCCGAGGGGGACGACTTCGCCGCGGCCCTGGCCGCGCGCGCCCCGTGGCTGCGGGACGGCGACGTGCTGGTGGTCACCAGCAAGGTCCTCTCCAAGGTCGAGGGGCGGATCGTCCGTGCTCCCCGGGATCCCGAACAGCGGGACGCGTTGCGTCGTGAACTGGTGCTGTCCGAGGCCGATCACGTGCTGGCGCGGCGCGGCAGAACACTGATCACCCAGAACAAGCTCGGCATCGTGCAGGCGGCCTCCGGGGTGGACGCCTCCAACGTCGCCACGGACGAGATCGCGCTGCTGCCGCGCGACCCGGACGCCAGTGCCGAGGAACTGCGCGCCGCGCTGTTCGAACGGCTCGGGGTCCGGGTGGCCGTGGTGATCACCGACACCATGGGACGGGCCTGGAGGGTCGGGCAGACCGACGTGGCGATCGGCTCGGCGGGGATCTCCGTGCTGCACCGCTACGCGGGAACCGAGGACTCGCTCGGCAACGCCCTGGAGGTCACCTCGGTCGCGGTGGCCGACGAGGTCGCCGCCGCGGCCGATCTGGTCAAGGGCAAGCTCGGCGGCACCCCCGTGGCCGTGGTGCGTGGGCTGACCGTCCGGGACGACGGGTCCGTGGCCGGCGACCTCGTCCGCACCGTCGAGGAGGACCTGTTCCGACTGGGAACGGCCGAGGCTATCGCCCGGGGACACCGCGAGGCGGTGCTGCTGCGCCGCTCGGTGCGCGAGTTCTCCGAGACACCGGTGGACTCGGGCGCCCTGCGCCGGGCCGTGGGTGCGGCGCTGACCGCTCCCGCCCCGCACCACACCGAACCGGTGCGGTTCGTGTGGCTGCGGGACCGGACGCTGCGCACCAAGCTGCTGGACGCGATGCGCACCGCCTGGCTGGAGGACCTGCGCGCCGACGGGCTCTCCGAGCAGCGGGCCCAACGCAGGGTCACCCGGGGGGAGCTGCTCTACGCGGCTCCGGAACTGGTGGTCCCGTTCCTGGTCCGCGACGGGGCGCACGAGTACCCGGACGAACGCCGCGCCGGGGCGGAACGGGCGATGTTCCAGGTGGCGGGGGGCGCGGCCGTGCAGAACCTGCTGGTCGCCCTGGCCGCCGAGGAGCTGGGCTCGTGCTGGGTCTCCTCGACGCTGTTCTGCCCCGAGGTGGTGCGTTCCGTGCTCGAACTGCCCGCGGCGTGGGAGCCGTTGGGGGCGGTGGCGGTCGGGCACCCGGCGACTCCCTCGGAGGGACCTCGGGAGCCCCGTGATCCGGAAAGGGGGCTGTTGGAGCTGTGAACGGCCCGCACACCGACGCGCTGCGGACGCTGCGGCAGTGGTCCGGAGCGGAGTTCTCCCCCGGCCAGGAGGCCTTGCGGCACGCCTTCGTGACCCTGCTGCTGGCTCGGCCGGACGCGTGTCTGCGCGAGTGCGAACCGGGGCACGTGACCGCCTCCGCTCTGGTGGTGGATCACACGGCCGAGCACGTGCTGCTGACCCTGCATCCCCGCGTGGGGCGCTGGTTGCAGCTCGGCGGGCACTGTGAACACCCGGACGAAACACTCGCCGGGGCCGCGCTGCGCGAGGCCACCGAGGAGTCCGGGATCGAGGGGTTGACCGTGGAGGAGGAGCCGGTGCACCTGGACGTGCACCCGGTGACGTGCTCGCTCGGTGTGCCCACCCGGCACTTCGACGTGCGCTTCCTGGTGCGCGCCCCGGAAGGGGCCCTCGCCCGGCGCAGCGCCGAGTCGGTCGACCTGCGCTGGTGGCCCGTCGCGGAACCGCCCGACGAGAGCGATCTCGGCCCGCTGCTGACGGCGGCCTCCCCCCGACTGGAGGAGGGGCGAGCCGGGGCGAGGTCGTGACCTCCTGCCGGGCCGGTGGTTCCCCTCGGAGACTTCCGGCCCGGCCCGTTTCCCGGAAGGAATCCGGACAGGGCGCCCGCCGTCCTTCCGGAAGGGGAATACCCGTCCACGAAACATCGTTCCGGAAGACGAGAATCCTCTGGTCGACAATAGGATCGACCTCGCCGTCGACAATATCGGAAACGGCGCTCGGGCGATGTGACAATCAGCACTGAAAATGTTTCATCCTCCGCCCCGGAACTCGGTATGCTCGGTTTCCCAGAACGGAATCCTGCGAGTCGGTCCGGATCGAACCGCTTTCGGAACGGACGACGGTGCCCGCACCGTTTCCGCACCGGAAGGACCTCCAGCGGGCCGGTCGGCCTGCCGATGGAGTGATCACGGGGTTCGACGGCACGGCGGATCCGGAGCTCGGGCTCCCGCCCGGGCCGAGGACCGACGCGAGGACGGAACGAGGGAGACGGACGATGAACGGAGTCGAAGCGGAGGAGCTCACCGGGCTGGCCGGGAAATTACGCGGGGCGACCGACGTGTTGGACAGCGCCACCCAGCCCTCGCCCCTGCCGAACGTGGGAGAGGCAGCACGGGCACTGGCCGACTCGATGGCGATGCTGACCGGTTCGACCCCCGAGGACGCGGCCGAGAACGACACGGACGCGCCCGGCAGGGACAAGGACACCGAGCAGCGCGGTTCCCGGGCACGCTGAGACCCGGTTCGGTCTGATCACCCGCTCCCGGAGGGGCCCTCGGACGTGGTCCGGCTCCGCCGGGAACGCTCTCCTGCCGCGGTGAGTCCTCCGCGTGGTACTGGTTCTCACGGTTCGCCGGGGGATTCGGAGACGGCGCGTCCGAAGCCGTTCGGCTCAGGACCGAGACGGATCGGTGCATCCGCCGCTCCCGGGAGAGCAGGCGCAACGCCGACCGCGGGCCGCGGAACCTGCCGTGGAGGCCTCCGTGTGCCGCGAACACCTCGACTGCGCTCGACGGCGCTGTCTCCGAGCGATTCGTTGGCAGCTGTCGAGAAGCGTATCGATTGAAAGGTTCCGTCGTGACGCCGAGGCTCGAAACCCTGCGGTGGCGCACATCCAGCTACAGCGACAACGGGGCGTGCGTCGAAGTCGCGGCGTTGCCCGGTGCGGTCGCCGCCCGGGACTCCGAGGAGCGCCGGGGCCCCGTGCTGACCTTCGACCACCGACAGTGGCGGGCCTTCCTGCACAGCCTGCGCGGTTGACCACCATCGGCGGTACCGCGGAACAGCGATGAACCGTGGCCACTGGTTTCGAAGGTCTCCCGGCTGGGCAGAGGTCTCACGAGGGATCGGAGTCCAGCCGGACACCGAAGCGAACACCACGTCGGCACGGCCGAACCGGTCCCCGATATCCGACCTCCGGGGCGAGCCCAGCTACCGCACGAGCCGGATCTCGCAATGCAGCCGTGGCGCCCTCGCCAACCGAGCATCCCCCGTGACCAGCACTGAATCGTGCACTTCCGCGACCGCGACATAAGCGGCGTCGTACGGGGAGAGATTGTCCCGCAGTTCCCAGATCCGCCCGTTCACCGGAATCGTGAAATCGAGCGTCTCCACCGCGGCACTGGACCAGCGTTCCAGGGCCGTGTGGGCATCCCGCTCCGAGATCTTGCGTCCGCGTACCAGACCACGAAGCACATTGAGCATCTCGACTGGCTGATGTGGTGGAGCCGCCCAGTGCGGGTCTGCGCCCAGCGTTTTCCGCACCATCGGACTGCTGTGACCGGCTCCCAGGAAAAACGCGACCAGGGTGGAGGTGTCTACGACGAGCAAGCCGTCCCCTCCTGGTCATCCGGTTCGGACCTCTCCCCACGAGCTTCGTGTACGGCCTCGACGATCTCCTCCATGCTCAGCAGACCACCACCGATCGGCTGCAGCTCGGTCAGTTCGACGTTGCGCGCGAACCGCGCTTCCCGCTCGAACACGCGCAACAGGTAGCTCTGCAACGACTGGCCGCTGCGTTGCGCGGCCTCGGCGAGCACGTCACGAACCTCTTCGGGAACGTTGCGGACCGTCACCGTAGTCATGCATGCATTATAGCTGCTTTGTGCAGTCCAAACAACAGCAAGCCACGGGGCGAGTTCCCACACCTCCACGATCAAGACCCGCCGTCGACGAGGTCGACGAACCACGTGGTTGCTTCGACAATGACCACTGCCGTGGAATGATTCGGCGCAGCCGACCGAGAGGTGAACGGTGACCGGCGAGGACCACCGTCTCGACTGGCGGGGATCCAGCTACAGCGGCAACAACGGCGCGTGCGTCGAAGTCGCGGCGCTGCCCGGTGCGGTCGCCGCCCGGGACTCCAAGGACCGCCAGGGCCCATGCTGACCTTCGACCACCGACAGTGGCAAGTGTTCCTGCACAGCCTGCGCGGCTGATCGACACCGCGCCCCGGGCGCGGTTCGTGCGGCACGCACCGCCACCACGCCCGAATCCGAGAAACTTCTCTCCCGGTCACGAGTCGAGGTTGGGCGCCCACTCCTCGGCGAAGGTCTCCATCCGGCGCACCACCAGCCTGGCGGCGTTCTGCCGCGCACCCGGGCCGTGGCCGGTGGTGTCGCTGTCAGTGTCGGTGTCGGTTTCGCCATCGACGAATGGGGCGACGACGTCGTGGACGCGGCAGGCGACGCCGCGAACTGGGCCGGCGACAAGATCGGCGACGCGGCGGACGCCGTCGGCGACTTCGTCGACGACATCTTCTGAAACGAGCGCTCATGAATCACACAGCCGGGCTGCCGCCCAAACCCGACCCCCGGACCGGAGAACCACGCCCCCCTCGCGCACCGCTGGAACCCGAGTGGAAAGGCGCCGAGAAAAAACGCCCGGGAGGGGAGAACAAAGCCCCTCAAACTCCGGAAGGTGAATCGCCCGTACTCGAATGGTTCTATCCGTCCCGCGGCCAGTCGTTCAGTATCGGACTGACGATATCCCTCGTCGTCCTCACGTTCGGCATCATCAGAGACGGCGGGATCGGATGGATGACAACGTGGTGGCTCTGGTTGTTCATAGTTCCGTGGCCGTTCATCACGTTGTTGGCAGGGCGCAACACGCGCATGGCGGCTGGGGCCGACTGGCTTCGTTACGGCAAGAATGGATTCATCAGCACGTACGAACTCACATCGGTGAAGGTCGCCACGGAAGGCGCTTCCCGAGTGCTACAACTGAACGACGCGGACGGACGGAGACTGTCGGCGCAACTCAACGATCTCCAGCGGAACCGCGAGCTGTGGGACCTCGTCTACAACGGCATCCTGCACTCGGTACGCGGCAACGGAGCCGAAACCAACAAACTCGCCCGAACCCTCCTCGACCTCGACAACCCACTCCGCTTCCGAGGAGAGTGAGCAAAGCGCCTCCCGACACCTCAGCTGACGCCGAGCACCGCCGGGTCAGAGCTGAGCCGACCACCACCGGCGGGCCCCGGCCGACCACCCGTTCAGCAGTCGTGCGAGAAACGCACCCCACCAGGGGGGATCTCCACCCCGGGCCAGATCCTGGCCCCGTGCCTGAGTTCGCAGCCCGCGCCGACCACGGCCCCGTCGGCGACCACGGCCCCGTCCAGCACCACGTTGTCCCCGACCACGGCCCCGGCTCCCACGACGCTGTCGGAGACGAGCGCCCCCGAGCCGATGCGGGCGTCGTCGAACAGCACGGAAGCCTCGACACGGCTGTGCGCCCCGACCACGGCCCCGGAGCCGACCGTGCTTCCCCCACGCACCACGGCCGTCGGTTCCACCACAGCCCCGTCCAGTACCAGCGACTCCCCCGTGGGACCGGGCAGCGCCCCGCTGGGAGCCCGTCCGCGCACCAGGTCGGCGGAGCCCCGCGTGAACGCCTCCGGTGTGCCCACGTCGAGCCAGTAGGCCGAGTCCACGTAACCGTGTAATCGCGCCCCGGACTCCAACAGTCCTGGGAAGGTCTCCCGCTCCACCGAGACCGGCCGCCCGGCGGGGATGTCCTCCACGACCTCCCGGCGGAAGACGTAGCAGCCCGCGTTGACCTGGTCCACCGGCGGGTCGGTCGTCTTCTCCAGGAAGGCCGTCACCGCACCCCGCTCGTCCGTGGGAACACAGCCGAACCGGGAGGGGTCGCTCACCCGCACCAGGTGCAGGGTCACCTCGGCCGCGTACCGCCGGTGGGCACGCAGCATCCCGGGCAGGTCCACCCCGGAGAGGATGTCGCCGTTGAAGACGAACACGTCCGGCTCGCGCAGCCTGTCCGCCACGTTGCGGATGGCCCCGGCGGTGTCCAGCGGCTCGGGCTCGACCACGCACTCCAGCTCCAGCCCCAGGCGGGAGCCGTCACCGAAGTACTCGGCGAACGTCTCCGCCTGGTAGGAGGTGCTCAGCAGCACGCGCCTGATCCCGGCGGCGCGGATGCGCGACAACAGGTGGGTCAGGAAGGGCACGCCCGCCGTGGGAAGCATCGGTTTCGGGGCGGACAGCGTCAACGGACGCAGACGCGTCCCGCGCCCTCCCACGAGCACCACGGCCTCGGCACCTCGCGGGGGTGCGTGCTCGTCCGGACCCGTCATCAACCGTGCTCCCTCCCCGAGCTAGGCAACTCACCCTGACGTAGGAATGTATGGGGAATACTCTGGCAGTAGCAGCGCTGCCCCGGCGCGGGCACCCCGTCCGGCACGTTCCGTCCACGTCCGGCCACGGAGAGCGGGAACTCTGCCACGCCGGACGGGGCCGCCCCGGTCGGACGCCCTCCCGTCCCGGCGGCACCGCTCGGCCCGCTTGGTGCCCGCGCCGCGGCTGACAACCCACCGGCCAGCATTGAGAGGAAACCATGGACCCCCGCAACCGAGCCGACGAAGCGCTAGCTCGTTCGCGGGCACGTGGTGCGTTCGTCGTCACCCCCGACAGCGCGACCTCGCCGATGGACGCCGCCCAGACGGTCCGGATCCCGCGTGAGACGGTCCGCGAACTCGACGGGGCGGACCCGAACTCGACCACGGTCATCCAGGACTCACACGACCGGTCACGGCAGGGCGACGAACCCGCCCGGCGGGCATCGGAGGGCACCCGGCCCGCCGGGGCCGAGTACGAGGACGAGACGCCCACCACGCCGCACGGGATCACTCCCCACGACGCGCGGAACGGCCCCCCGCGGTTCGACTGAGCGCCTGCCGGAGCGCGGTCACCGCTGCCGCTCGGCCGCGCGCACCGCCAACCGGGCCCGTGTCCCCAGCGCGGCGCGCAGGGCCAGCCGCAGCGGAGCCAGGGCGGGACCGGAGTAGCGGTCCGCCAGGTAGCGGTAGGCGCTGCGATGGTGCTCGGCCAGCATCCGCGCAGAGGCCCGGGAGGCCGCGTGGCCACCGATGTGCACCACCTCGGCGTCCGGCACGTACACGTTGAGCCAGCCCGCGCGGGCCAGCCGGTCCCCCAGGTCCACGTCCTCGAAGTACATGAAGTACCTCGGGTCGAAGCCCGTGACCGAGTCCAGCGCGGCACGGCGCAGCAGCAGGCAGGACCCGGACAGCCAACCGGCCGTCCGCTCGGAGGTGCTCTCCGTGGAACGGCGGTAGGCGCGGGTGAACGGGTTCTCCGGCCACACGCCTCCCAGCAGCGCGTGCCCGGCCCCACGGCCCAGGGAGGGCAGGGCACGGGCCGAGGGGTAGACGCTGCCGTCCGGCTGCCGGATCAGCGGCCCGAACGCGCCGCCACGGGGCCAGCGCTCGGTGGCGGCCAACAGCTCGTCCAGGCTTCCCGCCGTCCACTCGACGTCCGGGTTGGCCACGACCACCCAGCCGAACTCCTCCCCCAGTTCGGCGATGCCGCGATTGGCCGCCGACCCGTAGCCGAGATTGCCCGCCATCCTGGCCAGCTCCACCCCGGGGCGTTCGGCGGCGCGCTCCGGAACCCCGTCCGTGGAGCCGTTGTCGGCGAGCACCACCCGGACCTGACGGTCGGTGGCCTTGGGCAGCGTCTCCAGGAACCGTTCGAGCAGTTCCCCCGGCGAGTAGGTAACCGTGACGACGGCGAGTCCGTCGCCGTAACTCTGGCTGTCACGCACGTCGACATTGTCCACCACCTCGGCGCACGCCACCGCCCGGTCTCCCGGGGCGGTCACCTCCGTGCTCTGCGGTGCAGGTGGTCGGCGTGTGCGTAGGCCCGCAGGTGACTCGCCGCACACGCCTGCCAGGTGAACTCCTTGGCACGCTGCTGGGCCGCGGTCGACAGCTCGGCGCGGCGTGCCGGGTCGTCCAGCAGGGAGGCGATCCCCCTGGCTATCTGGGACTCCCGCACCCCGCAGTAGGCCACGGCGTCCCCGCCGACCTCGGGCAGGCTGAGTCTTCGCGTGGTGAGCACCGCTGCACCACAGGCCATCGCCTCCAGGGCGGGCAGGCCGAAGCCCTCCCCGATGCTCGGGTAGGCCACCACGGCGGCCCCGCCCAGGAACCCGGCCAGCCGTTCGACGGGCAGATAGCCCGCCCGGATCACCCTGATCCGGTGCGGCACCGACTCCAGGGCGCGTTCCACCTCGGAGTCCCAGCCGGACTGGCCCGCCAGAACCAGGGCCGGCGAGTCCGCGCGTCCCACGGCCGCGCGGGCGAAACCACGGATCAGGGCGGGCACGTTCTTGCGTGGTTCCAGCGTGCCCAGGAAGGCGACGTAGGGCTGCTCCCCCAGCGAGAGGTCCCGGCGCACCGCGGCCACTTCCTCGGGGCTCGGCGGGTGGAAACGCTCGGGATCCACACCGTGGTAGGTCACCCGCAGCCGGGAGCTGTCCGCCCCGGCGGTGCGGACCAGCTCCTCCGAGGTGGCCCGGCTCGGCACCACGCACACCGTGGCCCTGCGCAGCGCCGCCCGGGTCCAGGCGCGGAAGAAACGGGCCTTGACCGGCGAGTGCAGGGGCGCCTCGGTGAAGAAGGTCGCGTCGTGCAGGGTGACCACCGAGGCCGCCGGGTTCGCCAACGGCACGGTGTAGTGCGGGGAGTGCACCACGCGCGCCCCCAGTCTGCGCGCCAGCCGGGGCAGGGTGGTCTGTTCCCAGGACAGGCGGGCCGTGCGGGTGGCGACGGCGTCGGCGGCGGGAACAACCCGGCTGTTCGGGGCGATCCTGTGGTACAGCGCCGCGTCCCTGGGCTGGCAGACCACGCTCATCGGTGCCCCCGTGACGTCCAGCGCGGCCAGCAGGGAGTCGACGTAGCGCCCCACCCCACCGCGATCGGCGGGAACGGCTGTCGCGTCGATGAGGACGTGTGGATCACCTCTGTGCACAGCAGGCAGCCTAGGAAACACGAGTGGATCACCGTGGCGGGATGGCGAAATCGGTCCCGGCGGAGGCGGCGAGTTCACCCGTCGGCACCAGAGCCCGGAGTTCGCCTCCCGGCACGCTCGCCCGGGGAGCTCACTCCCCCGTGTGCAGTCGCCAGATCCGGCGTGCGCTGTCCCGCCAGTCGAAGAGCCCGGCCCTGGCCCGACCGAGGCGGGCCAGCTCCGCGCGGCGGCTCGGGTCCCCGAGCACGGAGGCCAGCGCCTCGGCCAACCGCTCCGGCTCGGACCGGGGAACCGTCACCCCCGCCCCACCGGCCACTTCCACCAGGGCCGGGGCGTCCGAATGCACCACCGGCACCCCGTGGGCCATGGCCTCCAGCAGCGGAAGTCCGAATCCCTCGGCCAGGCTGGGCACCACCAACACGCTCGCCCGGCGCAGCAGCACCGTCAGCTCGGTGTCGTCGACGGAGTCGAGCCAACGCACCCGGGAACGCACCCCGTGCCGCTCGGCCAGCCGCAGCGGGTCCACCCCGCCCCAGCCGGGCTTTCCCACGACGAGCAGCGGCGTTCCGTCCAGTTCCGGGCGGCCCAGGGCCTCGATCAGCGTCGCGTGCCCCTTGCGGGGTTCCACGGTGCCCACCACGAGCAGGTACTGCTCGGGAAGGTCCAGCTCCCGTGCCGTCCGCTCCGCCTCCTCCGGGGCGACCTCGACCGGGTCCGCACCCTCCCCCACCACGTCGATCCGGGCGAAGACCCGCACCCTGCGTCTGAGGTCCCGGGCCACCGCCTCGGTCGGCACGACCAACGCGTCGGCCGTGCGCGCGGCCCGCGCCACGACCTTCCGGTGCCAGGCGACACCCCGTGGGGTCAGCGTCTCCGGATGGGTCCACGGGACCGTGTCGTGCACGCTGACCACCAGACCTCCCCCTGCCCGCACCGGGGGGAACAGCGGGGTGGGAGCGTGCACCGAGTCCCCGCCCACCCCGGGGGGCAGACCGTGGCGCCAGGCCAGCGTCAGCGCCCTGCGCGGCAGCGGCAGGACACGCGGCCCCTCCACTCCCTCCACTACGGCGCGCGAGGGGTCCCCTCCGGAGCTGACGACGCTGGTCACCGTCCACCCCGGGGGGGCGGTGGCGGCCAGCGCGCGCAGCAGTTCGCGGGTGTAGCGGCCCGTCCCCCCTGGGACCGGGGACAACAGTTGTTCGGCCGTCACGACCAGTTCGGGCACCGGCTTCTCCGGAGAACTCGTGGATGTCCGGGGCGTTTCCCCGGAACGGATGCGGTTGGCACGGCGGCCCTCGGCACACCCCCTCCGCGGGGAGGCTCGGGATGGCTTTCCGTGGATGAGCTCCGGGAAGAGTGTGCCGGGGAGCTCGGAAGCGAAGGCGGCAGGGGCGGATACTCTCGGTCGGGTGAACCCGGGCCCGAAGAGCACCGTCGTCGTGGTCACCTGGCGTGGACGCGCCCATGTGGGGCGGTGTCTGGACGCGCTGCGGAACCAACGCCCCCACCGACTGCTGGTAGTGGACAACGCCTCCGACGACGGCACCGCCGGAGTGCTCGCCGAGCACCCGAGCCGCCCGGAGGTGCTGCGCCTGCCCCGCAACCTCGGTTACGCCGGAGGCGTGCAGCGGGCCCTGGGGCGGGTGGAGACCGAGTACGTGGCCTGGCTCAACGACGACGCCCGCCCGGACGCCGACTGGCTGGACACCCTGGAGGCCGCACTGGACGCCTCCCCGGAGGCGGCGGCGGCCGCCTCCCTGCTGTACGGCGCGGACGGGACGGTGTCGCGAGGAGTACGGCTCACCGCGACCGGTCACGGCGCGGACACCGCCGAACCGCAGCGGGTGTTCGGGTTCTGTGGTGGGGCGGTGCTGCTGCGCACCGCCGTCCTGCGGGAGGTCGGGGGTGTTCCGGCGTCGTTCTTCTGCTACTACGAGGACACCGACACCTCCTGGCGGCTGCGGCTGGCCGGTCACGAGGTCCTGCCCACCACGGCGGGATGCGCGCACACCCCCGGGACCTCCTCCGCTCCGGGATCGGCCCGTTTCCACCTGTGGAACGAACGCAACCGGCTGGTGATGCTGCTGCGCTGCGCTCCCGCCCGTATCGCCCTGCGGGAGGTGCTGCGGTTCGGCGCGGTCACGGCCGCGTTGCCGCTGCGCCGGCTGCGGGGCGCGGTGGTGCCGGAGGCGGCGAACTTCCGCGTCCCGCTGCGGCTGCGGGTGTTGGGACAGCTGTTCGCGCGGTTTCCGCGCACACTGCGGCAACGTCGCCGCGTGGCCGCCCGGTCCGTGGTTGACCGTCGGCAGGTGTGGAACCGCTGGTCCGAAGCCGGGCGGCACCGAACCCGCCCGCCGGGGGCCGAGCGTCCGTAGCGCCGGGAACGGCGCCCGGCAGCCTCCTCCGCTCACGCGTCGGCGGTGGTGCTGGAGCCGAAACGTGCGCGCAGATTCGCCCAGCCGAAGAGCACGCACCCCACTGCGGGAAGCCCCGTGGCCAGTATCCCGATGACGCCCAGCACGGGTTTCGGGCGGTAGTCCTGCCGGTAGACCTCCTGTTCGGTGCTCGTGCTTCCTCCATTACCCGTGTCGACCGCACGTTCGACCACGGCGACCTCCCTGCCGATGTCGTCCGGGGTCAACTGCGAACCGGTCACCTCCCGCATCTCGGTGGTGCCGTCCTGCCAGGTCACCCGAGCCCGGCAGATGTGCCCGAAACCGACCACACTGCCGCCGTCCGGGGACTGCGAGTCCGCGATCGGCCCGGCGAACCGACACCGCTGCGCCACCGCCGTCCCCCGGTCCGTCACCTCCGAACCAACTGCTCCCAGACCGAAGAACGGAATGACAACCAGGATCGAGGCAGCGAACAACAGCAGCCCCAGCGGTATCAGCACCACGTCGCGGGCGAGGCGCACGAAAACCTTCACAGCGTGTGAGTCCTTCCCGAGTCAACCGGAACGCATCCTGTCCCCGCCGAGGACGGGGAACATCGTCCTGCGCACTCACGTTCCGCCGTCGAAGTCGTGGTCGTGCTCGCCTCTCATGTGGTTGGCGTAGTCCTGGTCGTCGTGGGTGGCCCCGATCGCCGCCGTGTTGCGGACCACCTCCTCGGACAGGGTCAGGTTCGCCAGCCTGCTGTTGCCGGCCGCGTTCTGGAGGGACTTGCCCAGTTTCGAACTGGGCTGAAGCAGGTCGTCCACCTTGGCCAGTGCCGGCTTGGCCTTCCTGACGATCTCGGCGAGCTTACGGAAGGAACTGACGATCCTGTCCAGCCACTTGGAGACCTTGCTCGCCCACTTGGCCACGATCCGGATTCCGTCGGCGATGAGCAGCGGCGTCGCCGCTCCCAGCGACAGTCCCGCCGCCGCCGAGGAACGGACGAGGTAGGTGACCAGCTCGGACATGGCCGAGGCGATCATGTCCCGCACGGTGGTGCGCACGACCAACAACGCCGTGCCCGCGAGGGAAACGGTGGCACCGAGCAATCTCGCGATCTCGGCGGCCCCCTCGATGAGCTTGGCCTCCCCGGAACCGAACATCCGGTAGCTGTCCGCGGCGGGACCCTGCCAGCCGGCCGTGTCGGCGTCCACGGCCTGCTGCATGTCCGTGGAGGCCTGCCTCAGGTGGTCCGAGATGTTGGCCCAGGTGTGCGCGTTGGCCTGCACCTGGTCGTGGTTTCCGGCCAGGGAGTCCAGCATGTCCGGCAGGGGCCAGACGTGTTCCATCATCCAGGCGAAGGCGGAGGTCAACAAGGCCTCGAAGGGGTCGGCCGCCACCGCGACCGCGTCCAGTCCCGCGGCGGTGGCCGTGATCCCGGCCTCGCACCAGTCCTCGTTGTCGACGGCCCTGGCCGAATCGACGGCGAAGTCGACCACCATCAGACCGTCCTCCCACTTCTGGGAGTCGGGCTCGGTCTCGACGAGCGGGTTCTGCTCGGCCATCTCAGATCTCCCCCAGTTCGTTCCGGACGGACTCCAGCAGCTCACCGGCCTGACGATCCACCTCGTCGTAGGTGTCCGCGGCGCCGCGCACCCCGGCGGCGGTGGCCTCCACGGCCGCCGTGGCCGTGCCGATGGTGGTGAGTGCCGCCGTCTCGAACGCCCCGATCAACGGGGTCAGCACGGGACTGCACAACACACCGTAGGCGTCCGTGCCGTTCAGCGAGACCTGCCCGGCGGCGTTCCGCGCGGTCCCGAGCCGGTCGGTGACCTGCCCGAGGTTCCGGGCGTGCTCCCGCATGGCCCCGGTGTCGACTCCGAATCCGCTCTGTCCCATGGGTCACCTCCTGCGCGAGTTCATCCAGTCGAACTCGTCGAACTCCTCGTCGTCCTCGCCCCGCGTCGACGCGGCGGCCCTCTCCCCTGGTTCCGCTTCGTCCGCGGGGAAACGCTCCCGCATCCCGGACAGCACCGAACCGAGGGTTTCGGTGTCCTCACCCAGCACCGGCTCCATGGCCTCGCGCATCCGCTCGGTCAACTGCGTCTGCGCGGAACGCACCGTGGACAGGATCTCCGAGGATAGTTCGTCGGGACGCTTCCGGAGGGCTCCGTCGGTGAGATCCAGCTCGGCCAGGTTGCCGTTCTGCTCGACGGTCACCCGCACCGATCCGTCCCGGTTGGACTCCTCGGCGCGCACCGAGGAGGCGGCCTCCCTGATGCGGTCGGCCTGCCGCATCTTGTCCTCGATCTGCCTGCGGAAACCGGCGAGCATCTCGTCCGGGTCCGACGGTGTCGTCATGTCCTCCTCCTCGTGAACTCGACGGGACGAATTTCCGTTCGGGGCCACCCCATCCCGGATCGCGTAGCGCCTCATGATGAAACCAGACAGCCCGTCGGTGTGTCGGCGTATTGTTCCGAATGCGTTTGGGACACCACGCACAGCTCTGGCTGTTGCTCGCCTCCCCAATGCCAGTTTTCGGCAAAACTGGCCGGTCGCGATCAGGGCCGAACGGCCGAACCTCCCACCGCCGGGTATCCGCCGCGCGGCCGTAGGGCAAGCTTGGGAACGTGGCTGACTCCCGGGACAGTGCCGACCTGCCGACCGTGTCGGTGATCACCGTCAACTACCGCACCACCGAGGACACCGTCACCTGCCTGAGCAGGCTGCGCGCGGAACTCGACTACCCCGCGGACAAGCTCGAACTGATCTGCGTGGACAACGCCTCGGACGCCGACAGCGCCGCCCGGCTGGGCTCCCTTCCGGACGTGTCCCTGGTCACCTCGGCGGAGAACCTCGGCTTCGCGGGCGGGTGCAACCTCGGTGCCCGCGCAGCCAGCGGCGACGTGCTGGCCTTTCTGAACAACGACGCCGTCGCCCACCCGCAGTGGGCCCGCAGCGCCGTGCGTGTGCTGCGGGACGAGCCCACGGTGGCGGCGGTGGCGGGCAAGGTGCTCGACCGCGCGGGAGACCGCGTCGACTTCGTCGACGGCGGGCTGACCTGGTTCGGCATGGGCTACAAGCGGCACGCGGGCGAGATCGACGACGGAAGCCACGACGCGCCCAGGGACGTGCTGTTCGGAACCGGCTCCTCGCTGTTCGTGCGGGCCGAGCCGTTCACCCGGCTGGGCGGGTTCGACGAGCGCTTCTTCATGTTCTACGAGGACGTGGACCTGGGTTGGCGGCTCAACCTGCGCGGCTGGCGGGTGCGCTACGTTCCGGAGTGCCTGTCCTACCACTCCCACCACGGCTCCATGGCCGGTGTGGACTCGGCCCGCGAGCACTACCTGTTGGAGCGGAACGCGCTGGCCGCCCTCTACAAGAACGCCTCGGAGGACACTCTCGCCCGGGCGCTGCCGGCGGCGCTGGCGCTGACCGTCCGCAGGTCCACGGCACGCGGCGAGGTGGACCCGACACAGCTGGAACTGGACCGCCGTCCCGACGATCCGGCGGAGGACGGGACCACCACGGTCAGCACCCAGGCCCTCGCCGGGGTGCTGGCCATCGACCAGTTCGTCGACCTGTTACCCGAGCTGCGACGCTCCCGCGAGGTCGAGCAGCGCGAACGGGTCCGGGCGGACGTGGACCTGCGTCCGCTGATGCGCAAGGCCCTGGAACCCGCCTACCCGCTGCCGCGCTACCTGGCCGCGCACGAGGTCCTCGTGGAGGCCTTCGGGCTGGACCGGGCGTTCGGCGCGCCGCGCCGGATCGTGGTGATCACCGGGGACGCGGTGACCGAGCGGATGGCCGGCCCGGCGATCCGCGCCTGGCACACCGCCGAACTCCTCGCCGAGGAGCACGAGGTGCGGCTGGTCAGCACCAACGAGCGCGTGCACACCCGCGAGCAACGCTTCTCCGTGGTGCGCGCCGACGCCAGGGAGCTCGCCGGCCACGTGGAGTGGGCCGACGTGGTCGTGCTCCAGGGGCACGCCCTGGAGATGGTTCCGGCGTTGAAACGCGCCGACTCCGACAAGATCGTGGTCTGCGACATCTACGACCCGATGCACCTGGAACTGCTCGAACAGGGCAGGGACACCGACGAGCAGCGCCGTCACGCCGACCTGCGCGGGGCGACCGAGGTGCTCAACGCGCAGCTGCGTCGCGGCGACTTCTTCCTGTGCGCCTCGCAGCGCCAGCGCCACTTCTGGCTGGGTCACCTGGCGGCACTGGGCCGGATCACCCCACGGATCTACGACACCGACCCCACCATGCGCTCACTGATCTCGGTGGCCCCGTTCGGCCTGCCAGCGGCGCCGCCCCGGCGCACCGCCCCCGGGATCAGGGGCGAACACACCGGCATCGACGCCGAGGACAGAATCGTGCTGTGGGCGGGCGGGGTCTACAGCTGGTTCGACCCGCTCACCCTGCTGCGTGCCGTGCACCGGCTGTCCGAGCGACGGAAGAACCTGCGGCTGTTCTTCCTCGGCATGAACCACCCCAACCCGGAGGTCCCCGAGATGGGGATGGCCGACCGCACCCGCGAACTCGCCGAGGAACTCGACCTGGTGGACCGGCACGTGTTCTTCAACGAGGGGTGGGTGCCCTACCGGCACCGCCAGAACCATCTGCTGGACGCCGACTGCGGGGTCACCACCCACTTCGAGCACGTGGAGACCACCTTCTCCTTCCGCACCAGGATGCTGGACTACCTCTGGGCGGGTCTTCCCGTGGTCACCACGGAAGGCGACTCGTTCGCCGACCTGGTGCGCCAGGAGGAACTCGGGGTGGTGGTGCCCGCCGAGTCCCCCGAGGAGCTCGCCGAGGCCCTGGACCGCGTGCTCTACGACGAGGACTTCGCCGCACGGTGCCGGGAACGCGTCGCCGAGGTCCGCGAACGCTTCACCTGGGAGTCCGTCCTCGCCCCGCTGACCGAGTTCTGCCGCGACCCGCGCCCGGCCCCGGACCGGCTGCGCGGTTCGGCCCCGCTGAGCCGCACCCCACGGGAGAGCGGGGTCGCCGCGCTGCGCAAGGACGTGGCGCTGCTGCGCGAGTACCTGGATCGGGGCGGCCCCCGGGAGGTGGCCAGACGCGCCGCGGGCAGGATCCGCCGCGTTGCCGCACAACGCCTGCGCGGCGGGGGTTCGGAGTGAGCCGGAGGCGGCGCGTCCGAAGTGGCCACACGACACGGGCGTGCGAGAACGACACGTGGAGAGGACCCGTGACGTGCGCGTGACCCTGGACGGCACCCCGGTGTTGGGGAGGAGGACCGGCATCGGGCGCTACACCGCACGACTGGCGCAAGCACTGGCCGAGTTCCCGAGCACCCGGGTGCGGCTGCTCGGACTGACCACCCGGGGATGGCGGGCGCTGCGCACGAACGCCCCGGCGGGCACCACGGCCTGCGGCCCGCCGCTCCCGGCCCGGTTGCTGCGCTCCTGCTGGTCGCTCGCCGAGTTCCCTCCGGTGGAACTGCTGTGCCCGGGTGCGGACGTGGTGCACGGAACGAACCTCGTACAGCCTCCGGCCGCCCGCGCAGCCGGGGTGCTGACCGTGCACGACCTGGACTTCGTCGACGCCGCCGACGCGGCGGGGGCGGGACCCAACCCGCGTGGTTTCGTGCGCTCGTTGCACCGGGCGGCCGTGGTGTGCACCCCCACCCGGGCGGTGGCGGAACGGCTCACCGCCCGGTTCGACGTGGATCCGGACCGCGTCGTGGTCACCCCGCTCGGGGTGGACGGAGCCTGGTTCCACGCCGCCCCGCCGGACGCGGCGCTGCGGGGGCGCTACGGGCTGCCTCCCGACTACCTGCTCTTCGTCGGCCAACCCGGTCCCCGCAAGGGACTGTCCACGCTGGTGCAGGCGCTCGACCCGGACCTCCCGCCGCTGGTGCTGGCCGGACCGCCCCCCACCGAGGCTCCCCCCACCGGCAGTGGACCGAGAAGCACCGGATACCTGCCGGAGGAGGAGCTGCGCCGGGTGGTGGCCGGTGCGCGGGCGCTGGTGCTGCCCTCGCGGGACGAGGGGTTCGGGCTGCCCGCACTGGAGGCCATGGCGGCGGGAACCCCGGTGGTGTGCAGCGACATTCCCGCGCTGCGCGAGGTCACCGGCGGGCACGCGCTGCTGGCCCCGTACGGCGACTCCTCCGCGCTGCGGTCCGCCCTGCACCGGGCCGTGAGTTCGGAGGGCGACCACGGGATGGCGGCCGCGCGCCGACACGCGGCCGAGTTCACCTGGCGGCGCTGCGCCACCGAGACCCTGCGGGCCTACCGGCTGGCACTGACCAGTCGCTGAGCGCCCTCCGCCGTCACGAAAACCGTCTCACCACCCCGCCCCGTCCGGTTACGATCACCCCGGGTGGGCACTGACGCACCGACAGTGCCCGTGAAGCACTCGTCGACGGGATCCCCCCGTGCGGAGGTCCGGTGCTCTGGGTTCTCAGCGTTTTCACCGTGAGCGTGTCCACCGCCGTGGTGCCGGTGTTCAGTTCCGAGATGTACCTGGTGGGTGTGGCCCTGGCCCAGCCCGAACTGTCCTGGTGGGTGTTGGGTCCGGCCGCCGCCGTGGGACAGCTGGTGGGGAAAACGGTCCACTACCTGGCGGCGCGGGGGGTGCTGCGGCTGCCCCGGCTGCTGCGTCGGTACCGGAACCGGCCCGACGGGGAAACACTGCGGAGGCTGCAAGCGGCGTGCACGCGGCACCGGCTGTCCGGCGCCACCACCGTGTTCGCCAGCGGCCTGGTGGGGCTGCCGCCCTTCACGCTCGTGGCCCCGGCCGCGGGGCTGCTGAAGGCCCCGCTCACGGTGTGGGCTCCCGCTGCGACGGCCGGACGGCTCATCCGGTTCTGCCTGCTGGCCGCGCTTCCCGGGCTGTTGCACCTGGGCACGCTGCCCTTCGGATGGTCGCTCCGGTGAGTCCTCCGCAGGTCACCGTCCCGGCCAGCGGGTCCCGTGGTGGCGGAAGGCCGCGTTCAGCGCCTGCCGCCACGGGCGCAGTCCGGTGAGTCCGCTGTCGGTCCACTTCCGGTCGGACAGCACCGAGAAGGCCGGGCGCGGCGCGGGGCGAGGCACCTCCGAGGAGGGAACCGGGCGCACCCGCTCGGGATCGGCTCCCAACTCCTCGAACACCGCCCTGGCGAACTCGTAACGACTGGCCACACCGCTGTTGGTGCAGTGCAGCACCCGGTGGGGAGCGTCCCGCCGCACCACGGACTCGGCCAGTTCCAGCAGCCCACCGGCCAGGTCGGCCGCCCAGGTGGGCGAGCCGAACTGGTCGTCGGCGACGGAGAGCGTCTCCCGCTCACCTTCCAGCCGGACCATGGAACTCACGAAGTTCGCCCCGGCGGCTCCGTACACCCAGGCCGTGCGCACCACCCACGAGCGGGGGTGGATGTCGAGCACCGCCCGTTCCCCGTCGAGTTTCGTGCGCCCGTAGACGCTGCGCGGCCCGGTCTCGTCCTCGGGCTCGTAGGGCTGCCGCGCGTCCCCGGAGAACACGTAGTCGGTGGAGACGTGCACCAGGGGGACACCGCGCTTGCGGCAGATCCGGGCCAGCGTCGCCGGGGCCGTGCTGTTCACACCGGCCGCCGTCGCGCTGTCGGACTCGGCGGCGTCCACGGCGGTGTAGGCGGCGAGATTGACCACCACCGGGCGCAGTCCCGAGTCGGCGGCCGCGTCGGTGAAGGAGTCCACCGCGTCGGTGAGCGCGGCGGAGTCGGTGACGTCGAGTTCCCCCGAACCGGGGGCGTGAACCAGCCCGTTGCGGGCACCCCGGGCCAACCCGGCCAGCTCGACGCCGACCTGCCCACGTCCCCCGGGGATCAGCAGGGCGGGCGGAGTCATGCGAAGGCCCCCTCGTGGGATTTCAGCGGCTGCCACCAGGAACGGTTCTCCCGGTACCAGCGGACCGTCTCGGCCAGCCCCTCCTCCAGACCGACCCGGGGGGCGTAGCCGAGATCCCTGCTGATCTTGTCGTAGCGCAGCGAGTAACGCCGGTCGTGCCCCTTGCGGTCGGTGACCGGCAGCACCATCGACCAGTCGGAGCCGGTGGCCTCCAGCAGCATGGCGGTCAGTTCCGCGTTGGTGAGCTCGGTTCCGCCTCCGATGTTGTAGACCTCCCCGGGCTCGCCGGACTCGGCGACCAGTTGGATGCCACGGCAGTGGTCGGCCACGTGCAGCCAGTCCCGCACGTTCTTCCCGTCGCCGTAGAGCGGGACCTTCCTCCCGTCGAGCAGGTTCGTCACGAACAGCGGGATCATCTTCTCGGGGTGCTGGTACGGCCCGTAGTTGTTGGAGCACCTGGTCACGCACACCGGAAGTCCGTGGGTGCGGTGGTAGGCCCGCGCCAGCAGGTCCGAGCCGGCCTTGGAGGCGGAGTAGGGCGAGTTCGGTTCGAGCGGCTGCCCCTCCGACCAGGAGCCCTCGTCGATGGAGCCGTACACCTCGTCGGTGGAGACGTGGACGAAGCGGCTCACCCCGGCGGCCAGGGCCGCCTGCAACAGCGTGTCGGTTCCCACCACGTTGGTGAGCACGAAGTCGGAGGCCCCCGAGATGGAGCGGTCCACATGGGACTCTGCGGCGAAGTGCACCACCACGTCGGTGCCGGGCATCCACTCGGCGAGCAGCTCGGGGTCGCGCACGTCTCCCCGGACCACGCGCAGCCGCGGATCGGTGGAGAACTCGGCCAGATTGGCGGTGTTGCCCGCGTAGGTGAGCTTGTCCAGCACCACCACCTCGGCACCGGCGAAGGCGGGGTAGTGACCACCGAGCAACTGCCGCACGTAGTAGGAACCGATGAAACCGGCCCCTCCGGTAACGAGAACCTTCATCGCGCCTTTCCTGTAGAACCCTGTGGCCGTGGTCGTCGGGAAGCGGGGCGCACGACGGAGCCGTCCACGGCCGCGTCACGCCCCTGACGCCGGCCCGCACCACGGCCTCCGTGGAGTCTGACATGCGTGCTCCGGCCGCGCTTCACCAACCACGCAACCCGACGCGCACACGACGCGTCACCTGAAAGAGTAGTGCCGCGCGTCGCGTCGACCGAACGCACCGTGCCGCTGTGATCGGCGTTAACCTGCACCCGCAAGGCCAGTACAGCCTCTTTCCGAGGTGATCCGGCCCGCCAGGCACCCAAGGAGGACTCGCCGTGGACAACCGCCCACGACGACCAGGCGACCCTGACGGACACCCCCACAGGCCCGGCCCCCGTCAACCCCGTCGGAACGGCCCGGAGGGCGGGCCGCGACCGCTCGACTCCGGCGGGCGCGGCGATCCGGGCGGCTCACGGCCGTCACGGCGCCCCTCGCAGGCCGGAGCCGACTCCGGTCGCGGGGTCCGTCAGGACCGGCGCGGCGGACCACGCGCGGAACCCCGCGGCGCTCCCCCCGCGAAGGACGTCTGGGCCGACCGGCGGGGCGGTTCCACCCGGTCCTCCCGCGGCGGCCGCGTGACGCTGCGTTCCGTGCAGATGTGCGTGGCCACGCTCTCGGTGATCGTGCTGGCCACCACCGGCTACGCCTGGGGAACCCTGCGGGAGTTCACCAGCAGTATCAGCGGGGACCTCAGGATCAACAACGAACGGGACTCCCCCGACGGAGCGACCGACATCCTGTTGGTCGGCAAGGACAGCCGAACCGACGCGCAGGGCAACCCGCTGCCGGACGAGGTGCTGCGCAAGCTCCGGGCCAGCGACGCCGGCGGTCACCTCACCGACACCATGATCCTCCTCCGCATTCCCGACGACGGCGAACACGCCCGGGCCGTGTCCTTCCCCCGGGACACCATGGTCGACATGGGGGAGTTCGGCACGAACAAACTGAACTCCGCCCTGAACCGCAAACGGGTCGCCACGCTGCGGGAACTCAAGGCCGAAGGGGTCACCGACGAGCGGAAGCTGGCCCGCGAGTCCCGGATCGCCGGGCAGCAGTTCCTGATGGACACCATCGAGGACTTCGCCGGGGTCAGCATCGACCACTACGCCGAGGTGAACCTGCTCGGCTTCTACAAACTCACCCAGGTCGTCGGAGGGGTGAAGGTCTGCCTGAAGAACCCGGTGGACGACCCCAACTCCGGGGCCGACTTCCCCGCGGGAACACAGACCATCTCCGGCGCCGACGCGCTGGCCTTCGTCCGCCAGCGCCACGGACTGCCCCGGGGGGACCTGGACCGGATCGTGCGCCAGCAGGTCTTCATGTCCGGTCTGGCCCGGAAGATGCTCTCGGCCGGCACTCTGGGCAACCACGCCAAGCTCAGGGAGCTGATGAACGCGCTCGGCGACTCGGTCCTGCTGGACAAGGACTGGGACGTGTTGGACTTCGCCACGCGGATGCAGGACATCGCGGCGGGCGACATCACCTTCGAGACCATCCCCGTGGAGATGACCGGCCCCAGCTCGGGCCTGGCGGCCGACCCCTCCGAAGTACGGCGTTTCGTGGACAACCTCCTCCTGCCGCCGGAGGAACGCGAGGCCGCGCGCCGGGAGGCCGAACGTGCCGAGCAGCTGCGCGCCGAGACCGAGGTGAACGTCTACAACGCCTCGGGGGTGTCCGGGCTGGCGGGCCGCGTCCGGGACGACCTCGACGAGGACGGATTCGAGCGGGGGGCGGCGGCCAACGCGGAACGGATGCGGGAGGAGTCGGTGATCCGCTACTCCTCCGACCGGGAAGCCGCCGAGCTCGTCTCGGAGGAGCTGGGCGGGATCACCGTCGAGCAGAGCTCTCAGCCGGAGCCGGGCACGGTCTCCGTCTACCTCGGGGACGACTACCAGGGCCCCGGGGCCAGGAAGTTCACCGGTACCGGAGGGGTGCGGCTGGACGGGAGGACGACGAACCGGGCCCTCGGCACACACGGCGACGGAAGCGAGCAGCTCGGCGACGGGAAGTCCATCACCGCCGACGGCGTCCCCTGTGTGAACTGAGATTCCACCGGGACGCGACGGACACCCCCGAACCGGGTGATCTCCACACGAGCCGGCACCCCGAACGTTAGCCTGTGAACCGCCCCGATCCGGGCCGAGGAGCCACGGGCCCGGCCCGGATCGGGCGTCACGACGTTCCTGTCCGGACACCACGCCCGAGAGGGAGGACCACAGGTGGACGAGCCCGAGGAGCGGTCCCCGTCGTCCGGCGCGGCGCCCGACGACTCCGGACGGCACCGCCCCCCGGAGAGCTCGGCGGAGGAGGTCACCCCCGGAGACGGGCCTCGACCGCGTTCCGCGGAAGAGGGGGCCGACGGGGAACCGGAGGATCCGGCCCCGGGAAGTCGTCGGGGTTTCGCACGCCGCCTCGCCCGGGGGGTGGGCCGGGGGCTGCTCGTGGTGCTGTCGGTGCTGGCGCTGGGTGTCACGGCGACCGGCTGGACCGTGGTCCAGCGGTTCCAGAGCGGGACCGGAAGCGTCGACATCCTCGGCGGGAACTCCATGCGACAGGTCGACGAGAGGGACACCGCCGAGGACATCCTGCTCGTCGGCAGTGACAGCCGAACCGACGCGCAGGGCAACCCGCTTCCCCCCGAGGTGCTCGACCTGCTGCGCACCGAGTCCGCCTCGGGGCTGAACACCGACACGATCATCCTGATCCGCGTTCCCGAGGACGGCAGCGACGCCACGGCGATCTCCATCCCCAGGGACACGGCGGTGGAGTACGAGGGCGGAACCGAGAAGATCAACGGGATCTACGGACTCACCAAGGCGGACCGGGCCGAGCAGCTGCGCGCCGAAGGCGGCCACGACGAACGGGAGATCCGGCGGAAGTCCCGGGTGGCCGGTCAGCGTGCGCTGGTCGAGGCCGTGCAGTCGTTGACCGGGGTCCGGGTGGACCACTACGCCAAGGTGAACCTGCTGGGTTTCTACGAGGTCACCAAGGCGTTGGGCGGGGTGCGGGTATGTCTGCGGCGCGCCACCAGCGACGAGGACTCGGGGGCGGAGTTCCGGGCGGGTCCCCAGGTCGTCTCGGGATCCGACGCGTTGGCCTTCGTACGGCAGCGCCACGGGCTGCCCAACGGGGACCTGGACCGGATCGTGCGCCAGCAGGCCTTCCTCGCGGCGGTGGCCGACAAGCTGCTGTCGACCGAGATCCTGACCGACATGTCCACGATGAACCAGCTCGTCACGGCGGCGCGCAAGTCGGTCGTGCTGG
Organism: Actinopolyspora mortivallis; assembly: GCF_003001495.1. Taxonomy (GTDB): domain Bacteria; phylum Actinomycetota; class Actinomycetes; order Mycobacteriales; family Pseudonocardiaceae; genus Actinopolyspora; species Actinopolyspora mortivallis_A. The sequence goes on along the minus strand of NZ_PVSR01000027.1, from coordinate 6,863 downwards.
ACAGCGACTGGCAGGTGATGGACTTCGTGGAGCGGATGCGGTCCCTGGCCTCGGGGGAGATCGGCTTCACCACCATTCCGGTGGAGAACGCCACGGCCACCGACGAACGGGGCCGCAGCATCGTCACCGTGGACAGAGAGAGGGTGCGCCGCTTCGTCGCTGATCTCGGGCACGACGTGGACTCCACCGACTCCGGCGGCGCCCCGGGGAACTCCTCGTCCGAGCCGGAGGGTTCGACCACGTCCACACCGCGCTTCACGGGTGGTTCCGGGCTGGTGCTGGACGGAGCCCGCTCCGCCGGGGAAGGCTCGGCCGTGGCGAGCGCGGAGACCGGTGGGCGGATCACCACCGACGGGATCCCCTGCGTCTACTGACGCCCCGGCTGGGGCCGGTCGACTCCGGCGTCCGCCAGAGCGACCGGATGGTGATCACGTCCGTTAGTCTGCACGCATGAGCGTCACCGAAGCGCTGCTGAGTCCACTGCTGACCCGGGGGGCACCGCGCCCGTTGATCACGCACTACGACGAGGCCGTGGGAGGCCGGGTGGAGCTGTCCCGAGCCACCGTGGCCAACTGGGCGGCCAAGACGGCCAACTGGCTGACCGAGGAACTCGACGTCGAACCGGGAACCCCGGTGGCCGTGCGTCTGCCCGCGCACTGGCAGACCGCCGGGATCCTGCTCGGGGCCTGGTGGTGCGGGGCCAGGGTGGTGCATTCCCCCTCCGCGGCGGAAGCCGCTTTCGTGCCGGGTGACCGGATCGCCGAGGGCGAGGGCTCGGGCGCCACGGTGGCGGTCGCGCTGGACGCGCTGGGAGGATCGGTGTCCTGTCTGGACGAGGACGTGGTGGACTTCGCCTCCGAGGTGCGCATTCGGGGCGACGAGTTCACCCCGTTGATCCCCGTGTCCGGGGACACGCCCGCGCTGTTGGACAGCACCGTGGACGAGGTGGTCCGTGCCGCCCGCGAGCGCGCCGAGACACTGGGCATCGGCGGGAACGACCGTGTGCTGTCCGCATTGGACTGGACGTTGCCGCACGGGGTGCTGGACGGTCTGTTGGCCGTGCTGGCGGCGGGGGCCTCCCTGGTGCAGCTCTCCGGCCTGGACGATGCGGATTCCGGAGTGCTGGACAAGCGGCGCGCCGACGAGCGCACCACGGTGGAGCTGGGGCTGGACTGAGCACCCACGGACTCCGGAGGACACGCCGGTTCCGCCCGGCACGGTCGCGCCGGCCGGCGTGTCCCGGGGAAGCCCGCACCGAGAAACGACCCCGGACCGTCTCGCAATTTTCTTTACCGGCGAGTAGCATCCGGGTGTGTCCGACAACACGCAGACGCTGTTCCAGTTCACGAGGGACGGGTTCCTGCCCACCGAGGCGGCGGGCAACCCCTGGGGCGAGCTGACCGGCGGCGGGCCGGTCGCCGGGCTGCTCACCCGCGCCGTCGAGCGGTCCCTGCCCGACGGGGAACTGTCCCTCGCCCGGATGACCTTCGACCTGATGCGGCCGGTGCCACGCCGCGAGGTGGCGGTGGACACGCGAACACTGCGCTCCGGGAAACGGCTCCACGTGGTGGAGGCCGAACTCACCTGCGAGGGCCGCCCCCTGACCCGCGCCACCTTCCAGGCCCTGCGCCCCACCGAGCTGGACGGCCGCGACCAGCGCACGGAACCCCCCTTCCCCGGACCGGACGGGATCCCCGACGGCTCGTTGATCCCGCCCGAGCTGGGGCTGCGCTGGGGGGTGCACGACGTGGTCGACGTCCGCTGGGTGGACGACCAGAGCAGCCCGGACGCCAGCCGGCTGTGGATGCGCATGCCCGTACCGCTGCTGCCGGACGAGGAGCTCAGCCCGCTGGTGCACACCGCGACCCTGGTGGACTGCGTCAGCGCGGCCAGTCCGGTCGGCGAGCTGTTCGGGCCGTGGATCAACACCGACATCACCTGCTACCTGCACCGCAGGCCCGCGGGGGACTGGCTCGGCATGGAGATCCGGCGTTCGGTGGAGACCAACGGGATCGGTCTCGCCCGGGCCCGTCTGTTCGACCGCCAGGGCGCGGTCGGCACCGCGCAGGAGGCCGTACTGGTCAACGACCTCGGCTGAACTCGGGGCGCGACGTCACCGCTCTTCGGCCCGCTGCCGCAGCGCGGCGTGCTTGTCCAGCACCTTGCCTTCCAGCTCGTCCTGGTACTCGGCCATGCGGGAACGCAGTCTGCCGCCCAGCTCCCCCGAGTCGGCCGAGAGGGTGCGCACCGCCAACAGCCCGGCGTTGCGGGCACCGCCGACCGAGACGGTGGCCACCGGGATACCGGCGGGCATCTGCACGATCGACAGCAGCGAGTCCATTCCGTCCAGGTGCTTCAGCGGCACGGGCACGCCGATCACGGGAAGCACCGTGGCCGAGGCGACCATGCCGGGCAGGTGCGCCGCTCCGCCGGCACCGGCGATGATCACTCGGATTCCCCGGTCGGCGGCTCCGCGCGCGTAGTCCAGCATGCGCTGCGGAGTGCGGTGCGCCGAGTACACCCCGACCTCGTAGGGAACACCGAACTCGGCCAGGACCTCCCCGGCCTCCCCCATCACCGGCCAGTCCGAGTCGCTGCCCATCACCAGACCGACCAGTGGTTCTCCGGAACCTCGTTGCCCCGACTCCGCCAAGACTTCCTCCCGATACGTGGCTTGCGGACTCCCCCGCAGAGCCTAGACGCCCCGCACGCACGGAGTGCGCACCGGACTCGGGAAGGCAGTGGATCCGCTCCAGGGAGGACCGAGGCCCGTGAGCCGCTCCCGGCGCGCCGCCGGACGACCCACTGGCCTCGTCGTCACGCGCGGGATTCCTCTCAGGAGGAGCCCCCGCCGTCGCTGTCACCCCAGTTGCACCTGTGCTGCTGCGGGTTGTCCGTCTTCCAGTCGGGGTTGGACGGACGGTCGGACTCCATGTTCCACTCCGGTTCCTTGCGCCCGAAGGCGGCGTGGCAGTCGAACTGCTGGCGCAGCGTGTCCTTGTTCGGGAAGGTCACGCAGTTGCGCAGATCGCCCCAGGCCACCCCCACCGAAGGATGGGGCACACGCAGGGCGTGCGAGGGAACCAGGTTGACCGTGAACATGTTCCCCCGTGGCTCGCCGAACCAGCCGACTGGAAGTCGTGATCGAACCACGCAGGACGAGGCCGACGGAACCCACCGCCGCCGGTTCTCACCCGAGCGAGCTCGTCCGGCCGAGCACGACAGCGCTCGCTCCCGACCACCGACACCGTGCCGCGCCGCCCGAACGGCCCTTTCCGCGAGACCGACCCCGTGCCGCCGCTCAGTGCACCGAATAACCGTCCGGCCACTCGGCGTGGGCCAGCCAGTGCGCGGCCAGCCGGGCCTGCTCACGCACCTCGTCCATCCGCTCGCCGAGCATGTTCACGTGGCCGATCTTGCGGCCGGGCCGCGAGCTCTTGCCGTACAGGTGCACCTTCGCGTGCGGGTAACGGGCGAACAGGTGGTGCAGCCGCTCGTCCACGCTCATCCTCGGCTCGGTGGCGGCGGCGAGCACGTTGCCCATCACCACGGCCGGCGCGGTCAGCTCGGTGCTGCCGAGCGGGTAGTCCAGCACGGCACGGACGTGCTGCTCGAACTGCGAGGTCCGCGCCCCGTCGATGCTGAAGTGCCCGGAGTTGTGCGGGCGCATGGCCAACTCGTTGATCACCAGGCCGTCGGGGGTCTCGAACAGCTCCACGGCGAGCACCCCCACCACCCCGAGTTCCTCGGCGATCCGCAGACCGATGTTCTGGGCCCGTTCCCGCAACGGTTCGGAAAGGTTCGGGGCGGGGGCGAGCACCTGCACACAGACCCCCTCGGACTGCACGGTCTCCACCACCGGCCAGGCGCCACCCTGGCCGAACGGGGACCGCGCCACCAGCACGGCCAGCTCGCGGCGCAACGGCACCCGCTGCTCCGCCAGCAACGGCGCGCCCGCCTCCAGCAGTTCTCCGGTGGTACGTCGAGCCCCTTCGGGAGTGTTCAGCACCCACACTCCCTTGCCGTCGTAGCCGCCCCGGGCCGTTTTCAGCACACACGGCCAGCCGTGTTCGGCCCCGAAGGACAGTACGTCCTCCACACGGGTGATCTCGGCGAACGGCGGAACCGGCAGCCCCAGCTCACCGAGTCTGCGTCGCATGACGAGCTTGTCCTGCGCGTGCAGCAGGGCCTCCGGGCCCGGGTGCACGGCGACCCCCTCGGCGGCCAGGGCGCGCAGGTGCTCGTTGGGCACGTGCTCGTGGTCGAAGGTGACGGCGTCGCAGCCCTGGGCGAACGCGCGCAGGGCGGCCAGGTCGGTGTGCGAGCCGATCTCCACGTTCGGGGCCACGAGAGCCGCCGACTCGTCCGGTGAGGAAGCCAATATCTTCAGCGACTGGCCGAGTCCGATGGCCGCCTGATGCGTCATGCGCGCCAGCTGGCCACCACCGACCATGCCGACGACGGGAGTTGCAGTCCGGTGGTCCACAGCCCGGACAGCTTACCCGCTCCGGGTGAACCCGCCGCGACCGAGGGGCACGGTGCGCGCTCAGCACAGCGAGTCGATCAGCGCGCAGGCCTGCGCGTACTCCGCGGGCAGCCGCAGCCAGCGCAGCCGGGGCCCCTCCCCCGAGGCACAGGCCCGCGCCAGCTCCGGGTCGGACCGCAGCCGCTCGGCTATCGTCCGCTCCGCCCGGCGACGCCGCTCGGCGAGCCCCGCACGCTGTCTGGCCAGCACCACCGGGGTGGACTCCCGCAGCAGGGACACCGTCTCACCCGCGTCGAACTCGGTACGCAGCACGTCGGCGGCCAGCACCACCCCCATCAGATGCGTCCAGCGGTCCGCTCCCTCCGCCGGGCACAGCGTCACCACCAGCAGGCCGTAGTGATCCCGCCCCTCCCGCCGGTCGCCGTGCTCGGCCCCGGCGGTCTCGCGGTACACCTCGTACAGCCGCATCCGCAGGTACGCCCCGGTGGTGAGCCCGGTCAACGCGTCCACCACCTCCCGGGAGGCGGAACGACCCGCCGTCACGTCGGCCCAGGACACGGCCACGGTGCGCAGCGGCTCGGCCGGCAGCTCGGAACAGTCCCCCCGGGCGAGCACCACCCCCTCACCCGCACCGGCGACCACCTCGTACAACGCGGCCAGATCGCTGAGCGTCTCGTCCAGCCCGATCCCGGCGCGGGCCCGCTGCTGGCCGAGCTCGGCGAGGGCGTCGAACAACTCCCCCCGCCCCAGCAGGGCGTCACAGACCTGGTCCACCCCCGAGCAGGACCAGTCCCCCGGGAACGGCCACCCGGCGGCCAGCGTCGCGCTGCGCCACCACGCGCGAAGCGCACGACGGCGTTCCCGGAGATCTCCGGCCTCGGGCAGTCTCTCCGGCAGCGGAAACCCGCAGTCCCCCGCACGGGAACCCCGCTCGTGTTCGCCAGACTGAGGCATCCGACCTCCAAACTCGTGACTCCCGCAGTGGGGACGTGCGGGCGGCTGCCCCGTGACGGTGATGTGAATAGCGTTCACCCGGAGAGTTCGATCACAATCCCCGCTGGGTACAGTCCCGGTCCGAGTCGTTCATGGAACGCATCCGGTTGCCGGTGATCCGACGAGGGGAGAACACAGCGTGGGAACGGTCCCAGGCGATTTCGACGACGCCGGCGACAGCGAGCTCATCGAAGCCGTGCGCGAGGGCTCCGGTGAGGCCTACGGCGTTCTCTACCGACGGCACGTCGCCGCCGCCTACAACATGGCCCGGCAACTGACCAACGGCTCCGGCGAAGCCGACGACCTGGTCTCCGAGGCCTTCGCGAAGGTGCTCACCGGGCTGCGCTCCGGGCAGGGTCCCGACACCGCCTTCCGCGCCTACCTGCTCACCACGATCCGCCGCACCGCCTACGACCGCAGCCGCAAGGACAGCAAACTGCGGTACTCGGAGGAGATCTCCGCCGAGCAGAACACCGACCTGCACGTGCCGTTCACCGACACGGCGGTGGCCGGAGGCCCCGCCGAACCGATCCGGCTGGTGGCGGGCGGAGAACCGAAGACGCTGCCGGTGACGGTGCGCAACAAGGGCGACGGAACCTCGACTCCGGTGACCATGCGCGTCAGCCTCCCGGAGGGCATCACGGCCCGGCTGCCCGAAGCCGACACGAGCGAGGGCTCCGGAACGGCACCCGCCGACACCGCACCGGCCTGGTTCCCGGCCCCGTCCGCGACCGCGCGCCGGGCTGCCGAGACTCCCTCCTCCGGGCCGGGTTTCGCGTGCACCGTCGCCGAGGAGGCGTTGAGCTGCACCACCCGGCGCGGGTTGCGCCCCGGGGAGACGGTGCGACCGGAGTTCCGGCTGCGTGCCGGGCAGCGGGCCAACGGTGGCAGGATCGCCCTGGACGTCACCACCGCCAACGGGCTCTCGCTGCCGCTGGCGGACGTGACCGTGCACGTGGCCCCGGAGCGCGACCCCGCCGTGGCGGTCACCGCGCGCGGCTGGACCGGCATCCCGTGGCTGGCCCGGATCAGCGCCCGGGTGACCAACACCGGGGACGTGCCGGGAAAGGCGGTGACCACGATCACACTTCCCGAGCGGACACGGCCCGTGCGGATCCCGGACTCCTGCGCGCACTCCGGCACGGACCTGCGGTGCACGGCACCCCTCGCCCCCGAGGAGCGCACCGACGTGACCGTGTGGCTGGTCGACAGTCGCTTCCCAGACTGGGGGCACGGGTCGGAACCCACACACGGTTTCCCGTGGCAGCGGGAGGAACCGGCCGAGGTGACCGTCACCGCCGAACTGGGCGAGGCCACCGACCGGCAGCGCATCGAACTCGGACCGTGGTGGCCACCGCTGCCGCACGACTGGCCGCACCTCGAC
>NZ_PVSR01000026.1:0-59696 GCF_003001495.1 Actinopolyspora mortivallis | reverse complement strand
GCGTACACCCCCACCCCGGAGGAGGTCACCCACAGCACGCACCCCCAACCGGCGATCCAGGCCGCCGTCCTGCCGGCCGGCCAGGCATCCCCCCGACGACGCAACACGCGCACCCCGGCCAGGTAGAGCCCGGAGAGCACCACGGCGGCACCACCGAACAGCGGGTCGAAACGCCACCCGGTCACCAACGTCACCGCGCTCGGTGGAACGGCCAGGTCGTAGCCCAGCACGGACTCGCTGGCGGTGGCCTCCGAGGCGGCGGGCACCGAGGCCGTCCCGATCATGACCGTCGACACCAGCAGGGCGCTCGTCAGCAGGAACGCTTCCACACCGACCAGCCAGAGGAGCGTGCGCCGTCGCCCGTGGCGGCCGGTGGGCTCCGCCGGAACAAGGTGTCCGCGGGCGAGGACGCCGAGAATCCCCAGCGCGGCCATCACGAGGGTCTTGCCCAGCACCAGCGCGAGATGTTCCGCTTCGCCCTCCCCGTAGCGCCGGGGCACCGCGAGCACGTCGAACATCCCGGAGAACACCAGCAGGGCCCAGCAGCAGCCCGCCAGCGTCCGGTAACGAGCCAGCAGCGTCTGCGCCCGTTCCTCGTCACGCCACAGACGCGAGCCCAGTACCAGCAGCACGCCGAACCACACCGTGGCCGCGAGCACGTGCATCACGATCGTGTTCGTGCCGATGTCGTGGCCGGGACCGCCGTCGGAACGACGCTCCACGGCCGGGACCACCAGACCGAGCAAGGCGACGAAGACCAGCGCGCAGGCCGTTCTCCAACCGCGCGCCGTCCCTCCCACCAGGGCCAGCACCACCGTGACCAGAGCCGTGAGAATGGCGGCCGTCAGCTCCGCCCCGTCCCCACCGCCCTGCCACGCCCGCAGGACACCGGCCGCTCCCCACACCGGCGCGCACAGCGCGGCACCTCGCAGATACCGACGTGCGCGTTCCGGAAGTTCTCCGCAGGTGGGGGACTCGAAGAACACCGCGAACACCAGCGATCCCACACACACCGCCCCGGCGAGACCGCCCGTCACGCGAAGCGCGAACTCCGACCACTGCATCGGTCACCGCTCTCGAAACAACTCAACACCGGTGTCACTGACGGCACTGCCGCCACCGTCCGGTGGGTACGGACACCGTTCCGGCGTTCACTCGGGTCGCTCGCGGGGAGTCAGACGAGTCCCGCCAGCAGCATGTAGGCCATGCTCGCGGCCATCACGGCCAGACTGGCCCGCACCCCCGGGGAGCAGTGGGCGGGCAGTCCGACGCCGCGTTCGCGGAGCACGGCCCGTCCGGGGGCGGTCGTGGCCGCCCCGGGGGCCGGGGCGGCCACGCCGTGGGGACGCAGCCACGGCACCCGCTCCCACCAGCCCAGCGACCAGACCACGGTCTCGCAGCAGAGGTAGCCGACGAACACCAGAGTCAGCCACGCCGGACGCGACGAACCGGGAACCATCATGTAGGTCATGACCAGCATCCCCGCCGTCGAGGAGAGCCACAGCGGGTTGACCAGCCCCTCCCTGGAACGGAGCACCACGGTGACCACGAGCTCGAGCACCGTGATCAGGGCGAACAGCACGAGTCCCACCCGGTAGAGATCGGGATGGCGCATGTGCGGCAGCAGGTACATCACGGCCATCCCGAGAGCCATCGCCGTGTGTCCCGCATGCCACCACCGCGGCTGGCCGCTCATCCTCCGGGCGTGCACGGCGTGCTGGACGAGTACCACGACCAGCAGCAGCGCCCAGAGCGGGCGGGACCAGTCCGGCAACAGCGGCATGGCCATCGACGCTTCCATGGGAGTTCCTTTCTGGCGGGACCCTTCGTGTGTGCGGGTCGCCGCGCGCCCCGGCACGGTTCCGCGCTCCTGCCGAAATCACCGCCGTTCATGAGCACCGTCACACCAAAGGTGCCGACCGGTGGGCGCGGGAACACCCGGCACGCCTCGAGCAACCGCCGGTGCCCGTCCCGACACAATGTCGGTGGCCCACACCACGTGTCGGCCTACTGTGGCTGCTCGGCACATCGAACGCGGCGCGTTCGCCGGATAGCGTCCTGCGACATGACCAGACACGCCGGCGAGGGGGCCGAGGACGGCTCCCGCACCACGACCGCGTTGATCACCGGCGCCGCCGGCGGGATCGGACTCGCCTGTGCCCGGCGACTGGCCGCCTCGGGCGCGTACGTGCACCTGGTGGACCTGGACCGGGCCGGGGTGGAACGGGCCGCCGCCGAGACCGGGGGAACGGCGCACGTGGTGGACCTGACCGACGAGTCCGCCGTCTCCGCCCTGCCGCGGGAGGTGGACGTACTCGTCAACAACGCGGGACTCCAGCACGTCGCCGCGCTGCACGAGTTCCCGACCGAGGTCTTCACCCGCATCCAACGAGTCATGGTCACCGCGCCCTTCCTGCTGATCAAACGGTGTCTTCCGTACATGTACTCCCGTGGCTGGGGACGGATCGTGAACATCTCAAGCGTGCACGGTCTGCGTGCCAGCCCGAACAAATCGGCCTACGTGGCCGCCAAGCACGCCCTGGAGGGGCTGAGCAAGGTGACCGCCCTCGAAGCGGCCGAGCACGGGGTCACCAGCAACTGCGTGGATCCGGGATACGTCCGCACTCCCCTGCTGTGGGGGCAGCTGAGCGCCCAGGCCGAGACCCACGGTCTCTCCGAACAGGAGGTGGCCGAACGGGTGTTCCTGCGGGACAGCGCGATCAAACGGTTGATCGAACCGGAGGAGGTCGCCGCCGTGGTCGCCTGGCTCGCCGGGCCGGAAACCGACTACCTCACCGGGGCCTCCGTTCCCATCGACGGCGCCTGGACGGCGCACTGACAACCGAGCGAACCCGCTCCGGCGGGGAAAAGGGGTGGCACCATGCGTTCCGAACACTCCCCCGCACCGAGCCGGAGAGCAGTGCTCCGGGTCGTCGGGTCGAGCATGATCGGCACCACCATAGAGTGGTACGACTTCTTCCTGTACGGGTCGGCGGCGGCGTTGGTGTTCAACAAGGCCTTCTTCCCCGCCGCGGACTCGTTGAGCGGTACGCTGCTGGCCTTCTCCAGTTTCGCCATCGGATTCGTGTTCCGTCCTCTCGGCGGGCTGGTTTTCGGGCACTTCGGAGACAGGCTGGGGCGGAAGAAACTGCTCGTGATCAGCCTGCTGGCCATGGGCGCTTCCACTTTCGCGATCGGACTGCTGCCCACCTACGGGGCGATCGGTGTCGCGGCGCCGCTGCTGCTGACCTTCCTGCGGGTGGTCCAGGGGTTCGCCCTGGGCGGCGAGTGGGGCGGCGCCGTGCTGATGGTCTCCGAACACACCGACACCGACCGACGCGGTTTCTGGACCTCGTGGCCCCAGGCGGGAGTGCCCACCGGCAATCTGCTGGCCACGGCCGTGCTGGCGTTGCTGGCCACCGTCCAGTCCCAGCAGGCCTTCCTCGCGTGGGGCTGGCGGATACCGTTCCTGCTGTCCGGACTGCTGGTGCTGGTGGGGCTGTGGATCCGACTGTCGGTCAGCGAGTCCCCGGTCTTCCTGGAGGCGGCGAACCGGGCCGCCCGGAGGGGAACGCCCGAACAGCCTCCGATCGTGCGCGTGCTGCGTCACCAGTGGCGGGAGGTGTTGATCGCCTCGGGTGCCCGGTTCGTGGAGAACGTGTCCTACTACGTGATCACGGTCTTCGTGCTCACCTACGTCACCGACCAGCTCGACCTGCGGGAGGACGTGGCGTTGCGGGCGGTGCTGATCGCCTCGCTGGTGCACTTCGTCGTGATCCCGCTGTGGGGTGCCCTGTCCGACCGGTTCGGACGCAGGGGGGTTTACCTGTTCGGCGCTGTCGGAACCGGGGTGTGGGCCTTCGTGTTCTTCCCGCTGCTGGACACGGGAACCCTCTCCATGATCACACTGGGGATCACCGGTGGGCTGGTGCTGCACGGGGCCATGTACGGTCCCCAGGCCGCGTTCATGTCCGAGTTGTTCGGAACCAGGGTGCGCTACTCGGGAGCCTCGATCGGGTACCAACTGGCCTCCGTGGTGGCCGGCGGACTCGCTCCCACCGTGGCCACCGGTCTGCTGGCGGCGTTCGACAGTTGGGTTCCCATCGCCGTGTATCTCGCGCTCGGTGCCGTGCTCACGTCGGTGGCCATCCTGTTCGCGAGTGAGACCAGTGGCAGCTCACTGCGTGCCGACACCACCGACGCCGCCCCCACCTCAGCCTGACGAGCCGAGCGGGGACACCGGCACGGGGCTCGGGGTTGTTCCCCGTGCCCCGGAGAACCGAGGATGATCGTCATGGGCGACGAGCCGGCGGAGTCCCTGGTGCGGGTGTTCGAGTCCCTCGTCGACGGTGGCGGGGAGAAACTGGCCAGGACGATCGCGCGGGCACGTGCCGACCAGTCCGAGGAGCGGAACGTCCGGCTGGTCGAACGGGCCGGCGAGCTGGCGCTGCGGCTGCGGGACATCCTGGAGCAGCGACGACGGCGCGAGTCCGAGCTGACCGCACTGTTCGACACCGCGGGAGACCTGGCCCGCGTGCGGGACCAGGACGCGGTGCTCGGGGCCATCGTGCACCGGGCCAGGACGCTGCTGGGCACCCACGTCGCCTATCTCAGCCTCAACGACGACGAGTCCGGAACCACCTACATGCGGGTCACCGACGGCTGCACCTCGGCACTGTTCCAGCAGGTACGGCTGGGGATGGGTGAGGGCCTGGGCGGGCTGGTGGCCCAGACGGCACGCCCCTACGCCAGCCCCTCCTACTTCGAGGACACCCGCTTCACCCACACCGAGGAGATCGACGCCGCGGTGCGGGACGAACGTCTGCTGGCCATCCTCGGGGTTCCGCTCACCGTGGGGGGTTCGGTGATCGGGGTGCTCTACGCGGCGGACCGCAACCGGCGGAGCTTCTCCCCCGGTGAGATAGCCCTGCTGTCCTCGTTGGCCGATCACGCCGCCATCGCCATCGACAACGCGCGGCTGTTGCAGGAGACCCGTCAGGCCCTGGCGGAACTGCACACCGCGCACGAGACCATCAGTGAGCACAACGCCGCGCTGCACAGGGCCGAACGAGCCCACGACAGACTCACCGACCTCGTGCTGCGCGGCGGGACACTCACCGACGTGGCCGAGGCGGTGTCCGGGGTGCTCGGTGGGGGGATCGTGGTGCACGACGCGGAGGGGAACCGGTTGGCGTGCGCGGGGACGTCCCCCGTGCCGTGGCCGCGTTCGGCCGTCCGTCGTTCGAGCGGCAGCGGGAAGGCGGTTCCCCACGGGAACCATCTGGTCTGTGCGGCGCTGGCCGGCCCGGAACTGCTCGGCAGCCTCACCCTCGTGGGGGACACCGAGCTGTCCGAGGCCGATCGGCGCCTGTTCGAACGGGCCGGTGTGGTCACCGCCCTGGTCCTACTGCTCCGCAGACGGAGCGACGAGGCACGGGAACGGGAGCGGGAGGAGCTGCTCAGCGAGCTGCTCAGCCCCTCCCGCCCGGAACACGACGGGCTGGTGACCAGGGCGCGCCGTGTGGGTGTCGACCCGGCGGGCAGCAAGGTGGTGCTGGTCGCCTCGGTCGAGGAGGTCGAACGGGAACGGCTGCTTCCGGCGGCCTCCCGCTACGCTGCGCGCCGTGCCGGACTGGCGGGAACACACCTCGACCATCTGGTGATGCTGTTGCCCGGCACCGATGCCGGGGGCACCGCGAAGGACGCCGCACGGGCACTGAGTGCCTCGACGGGCCGATCCGTCAACATCGGAGCGTGCGACCCGGTGGTGGGACTCACGGAGGTGGCCCACGGTTACGAGGAGGCGTGTCGCTGTCTGCGGGCGCTGTCCGCCCTGGGACGGACGGGTGCGGGAGCGGCACCGGCAGACCTGGGTTTTCTCGGTGTGCTGCTGGGGGAACGCGGCGACCTGGACGGCTACGTCGAACGTACGCTCGGTCCCCTGCTGGAGCACGACGCGCGACGCGGCACCGAACTGCTGCGCACGCTGCGCGGATACTTCTCCTGCGACCGTAATCTCACGCGTACCGCCCGGTCCCTGCACGTGCACGTGAACACGGTCAGTCAACGGCTGGAACGCATCTCCTGCCTGCTCGGTGAGCAGTGGCGTTCTCCCGAGCAGCTTCTGGAGATCCAGGTGGCGCTGAGACTGCACGGGCTGCGGCACTGAAGGAACCCATATCGGCCCTGAACTACCGAGGACACGTCCCGCCGCGACGATTCACGGTCGAACACCGTCGGGACCACGCGCCGAAGGGATCGGTTCCGAACACAGGGTATGGAACACGTACCCGAGCCGGTCCGGATCGGAAAGGGCGTCGCCGCGTTGATCGGCCTGCTGAGCGTGGCCGCTGCGCTGGCGGCGGGGCATCTGGTCGCCGCCCTGACCGTACCGGCCTCCTCCCCCTACCTGGCCGTGGGCAACACCGCCATCGATCTGGCTCCCCAACCGCTCAAGTCCCTGGCGATCGAGCTGTTCGGCACCGCGGACAAGCTCGCCCTGCTGATCGGCATGGCCGTGGTCCTGGCCCTGCTGGCTGCCGGGGCCGGGCTGCTCTCCCGAACCTCGGCACGGGCGGGCGTGCTCCTCGTCGCGATCCTCGGCGTGCTCGGCGTGGTCGCGGTACTGGCGCGGCCCGCCGTGGGGGTCGGCGGACTGTGGGCTCCTGTGGCCTCCCTGCTCGTCGGCCTCGGCGTGCTCCTGTTTCTGCGTCGGACGGTCACGACGGCGGCCGCGGAGAGAGCCGGGCCTGCCCACGACGAGAACGCGACCACGGCGGAGACGCCTTCCCCGGAGCGGAGCGGGCGTAGGTCGCACGGGCGCCGGCGAGTGCTGGTCTCCACACTGTCCGTCGCCACGGGATCGGCCGTGGCCGCCCTCACCGGGCAGAGACTCTCCTCAGGGGGGCGGGTCGAACGTTCCCGGGCCGCGCTCGGCGGACTCACCCCGGACACCCGGGCGGCACCGATCCCGCCCGGGTCCGATTTCGCGAAGTCCGGCACCCCGACGTTCCTCACACCGAACTCGGAGTTCTACCGGGTCGACACGGCGCTGCGCGTTCCCCGGATCACCGCGGAGCAGTGGCGACTGCGCGTGCACGGCATGGTCGAACGGGAACTCGACCTCTCCTTCGCCGATCTGAGATCGCGGAACACGGTGGAGAAACCGATCACCATGACCTGCGTGTCCAATCCCGTCGGCGGCCCTTACGTCTCCACGGCCGAGTTCATCGGGGTCCCCCTTCGGGACGTGCTCGCCGAAGCCGGGGTCCACGAGGACGCCGAACAGGTCTTCAGCACCAGCGCGGACGGTTTCACCGCGGGCACCCCGGTGGACGTGCTGACCGACCCGGACAGGGACGCCCTGCTCGCCTTCGGAATGAACGGACGCCCACTGCCGATCGAACACGGTTTCCCGGTCCGGATGGTCACACCGGGGCTGTACGGTTATCTCTCGGCCACCAAGTGGGTGACGGATCTCGAGTTGACCACCTGGGACCGGGAGTCCTACTGGAGGACCCGCGGGTGGGCCCGGGAGGCTCCGATCAAGACCCAGTCCCGCATAGACACTCCCTCCGGCTTCGCGAAGGTCCCGGCAGGACGAGTCACGGTCGCCGGTGTGGCCTGGGCACAACACACGGGCGTCGAACGTGTCGAGGTGCGTGTCGACGGAGCGGACTGGCGAACGGCCGAGCTTTCGGCACCGGTGAACCGGGACACCTGGCGCATGTGGCGCACGGAACTGGAGTTGCCTCCCGGCGGACACACGGTGGAGTCCCGGGCCACGGACCGCTCCGGGTACACCCAGTCCCGGAAACGCTCCCCCACCGTTCCGGACGGGGCCACGGGATGGCACTCGGTCTTTTTCACCGCCGAGTGACGGACCGACGGACAGTCCCCCGATCTCCCACTCGGGAGCCTCTTCCCGAGCACGTGCCCACCACCGCGAAGAGAGTTCGACAAAATCACCGCCTCGACCAATCGGTCGAAGAGGGTGCTCCGAAGAACCCGTGAAAGGACTTCTCGATCCACGAGGGATCGAGTGTGACGAGAAGATCGGAAGAGCATGACACACAGTCGAGCCAAAGCCGCCGTCACGGGTGCCGTCGCGTCGCTGGCCCTGCTGCTCACCGCCTGTGGCGGTGCCGAGACGGAAACCGGGAACCAGCAGCAGGACCAGTCCTCCTCCATGGAGTCCGGAAGCGGCGACGAGCGTGGGCAGCAGAGCCGTGACGAGACTTCGGGCAAACAGGGGACGACCACGGTCGACGACATCTACGGTCCCGCCGCTTCCCAGGTTCCGACCGACCCGAACGACGAGGGATCCGCCAAGGGGATGGTCGACGACCCGGTGGCCACGGCGGCGAGCAACAACCCGCTGCTGTCCGATCTCACCAAAGCGGTGAAAACCGCCGGCCTGGTCGACACCCTGAACAACCAGGACCAGCAGTACACCGTGTTCGCCCCGGCGAACTCGGCTTTCGAGGAACTGCCTCCGGACACGCTGAAGGCGCTGTTGAACGATCCGGCCAAGAAGGAGCAGTTGCGCAGCATCCTCACCTATCACGTGGTTCCCGAACGCATGGACGCCCAGGACCTCGGGGAAGCGGGAGAGGTCCCCACGGTCAACGGTGAGAAGGTCAGCATCAGCGGCAGCGGTGAGAACATCGAGATCGGGGACGCGAAGGTACTGGTGGGCAACATTCCCACCGCCAACGCGACCGTGTTCGTCATCGACAAGGTACTGATGCCCGAGCAGGGATAACCAGTCCGCCACGACGTCTCTGCCGACGAACCAGGTCGGCGGGCCCCTTCCGGTGACAAACCCGGGAGGGGCCCGCAGGGGACACCACGAAAGAGACGTACCGACGTCCCGGGGTTGTGCCCGGGACGTTTTCACGTCGTCGGCGGCCCGTGCTCGGTGCCGTCGACCACACTCGGCTGCCCAGGGACTCGTGCCGGAGCGGCCCCGGCCCCCACTGAGCTCCATCTTCACACGAACAAGTGAAGGGTGCGCGTTTGAAGGCTTCCGAACGGGTTTCTAGACTGAGCCGCACCGACCAGACAACCCCGAAACGCGCCCACCCCGGCGGCCACGAAACCATCACTCGGAGGGACACGACACATGCGGACAGTCACCGGTCCCACCGATCACGTGGTCGTCGTGGGAGCGGGACTCTCCGGGCTGGCCACCAGCCTGCACCTGCTCGGGGCGGGACGTGAGGTGACCCTCCTGGAACGGGAACGGGTTCCCGGTGGACGTGCCGGACGGCTGGACGTCGCCGGCTACCACATGGACACCGGCCCCACCGTGCTGACCATGCCGGAGCTGCTGGACGAGGCCCTGGCCGCCGTCGGGCAGTCCGTTCACGAACAGCTGGAGCTGCTGCCGCTGGACCCCGCCTACCGCGCCTGCTTCGCCGACGGCTCGACACTGGACGTACTCACCGACGGCGCCGCGATGGAACAGCAGGTGCGGGACTTCGCGGGCCCTGCCGAGGCTGCGGGGTACCGACGACTGCGGCACTGGCTGAGCAGGCTGTACAGCACCCAGTACTCCAGCTTCATCGACGCCAACTTCGACTCACCGTTGAACCTCGTGGAACCGAACCTGGCACGACTGGCGGCGCTCGGAGGGTTCGGCACCCTGCACCGGGCGATCGGCCGGTTCCTCACCGACGAGCGGCTCCGTCGTGTCTTCTCGTTCCAGTCCCTGTACGCGGGGGTCTCCCCCCACCGGGCGCTGGCCGCCTACGCGGTGATCTCCTACATGGACACCGTGGGAGGCGTGTACTTCCCCCGGGGAGGGATGCGCGCGGTCCCGGACGCGCTGGCCCGGGCCGCAAAGGGGGCGGGAGCACACCTGCGCTACGGCAACGTGGTGCGGCGGCTGGAACGCCACGGCGGGCGCGTGACGGCCGTGCACACCGAGCAGGGGGAACGCGTTCCGTGCGACGCGGTGGTGCTCACCCCGGACCTGCCGGTCGCCCGACGGCTGCTCGACATCTCCCCGCGAGGTTTCCCCCGACCGCGTGCCGCCCCCTCGGCCCTGCTGCTCCACACCGGCACCGACCGTGAACAACCCCGACTGGCGCACCACACCCTGTCCTTCGGACACGCGTGGAAACGCACCTTCGACGAGCTCACCCGTCGGGGCACGCTGATGAGCGACCCCTCGGTGCTGATCACCAACCCCACGCGTACCGACCCGGAACTCGCCCCACCGGGCAAACACCTGCACCACGTCCTGGTCCCCTGCCCGAACCTGGACCTGGCCGGACACGACTGGCCCCGCATCGCCGACGGCTACGTGCGGGAGACGATCGAGCTGCTGCAGGACAGGCTCATGCCGGGCTTCGGCCCCTCCGTCGAGGTGAGCCGTGTCGTGACCCCGGCGGACTGGGCGGAACAGGGCATGATCGCCGGTTCCCCGTTCAGCCTGGCGCACACCTTCCGGCAGACGGGCCCGTTCCGCCCCCGCAACCTGGTGCGCGGGCTGGACAACGTGGTCCTGGCCGGCTGCGGAACCACACCGGGGGTCGGCGTCCCACCGGTGCTGATCTCCGGCAAGCTCGCCGCCGAGCGGATAGTCGGCGGCTCCGTCGCCGGAGCGGCGCTCCCACGGACCGTGTCGCTCGGAGCCGGCTCGCGATGAGCGCGCACGAGCTGGACGCGGCCGGCATCCACGACCCCGCGCTGCGGACCGCCTACCGGCACTGCCGGTCCCTCAACTCCGCGCACGGCCGCACCTACTTCCTGGCGACCAGGATGCTGCCCGCGGCCCGGCGTCCGGCCGTGCACGCGCTGTACGGACTCGCGCGTCAGGTGGACGACATCGTCGACGATCCGACGAACACGCTGGCCCCCGAGACCCGCCGTCGGTTGCTCGACGAGCTGGCGGACGAGCTGGACGCCGCCCTGTCGGGAGGTCACGGCGACAGCCCCGTGGTCACCGCCGTGGTCGACACGGCGCGCCGCTACGGGATCAGGAAGGAGTACTTCGACTCCTTCATGCGTTCCATGAGGCAGGACCTCACGGTGTCCGACTACCCCGACCGAGCGAGTCTGAACGCCTATGTGCACGGCTCCGCCGAGGTCATCGGTCTCCAGGTGCTTCCCGTCCTGGGCACGGAGGTACCGGCGGAGCAGGCGGCTCCCTACGCGGCCGCGCTGGGCAACGCCTTCCAGCTCACCAACTTCCTGCGGGACGTCGGCGAGGACCTCCGTCGCGGGCGGGTGTACCTTCCCGCCGACGAGCTCGCCGTGTTCGGGGTCGACCGCCGACGACTCCAGCAGTGTCTGCTCGACGGGCGCCCCGACCGCCAGGTGCGGCGCGCGCTCGCCGACCAGGTGGCCCGCACCAGGGCCGTGTACCACTACGCCGCCCCCGGCATCGACCTGCTCGACCCGATAGCGCGACCGTGCGTGTCCACCGCCTACACCCTCTACGGTGAGATACTGGACCGGATCGTGGAATCCGACTACGACGTGTTCGCTCATCGGATATCGGTGCCCGGCCCCCGCAGACTCGGGGTGGCACTGGCCGGCGCCGCGGGGGTGGCGAACGCTCGGATCCGTTCCCGGTCGCCGGGAACGGGCAAACACGTGTCGTCCTATTCGACGTTGGGTGGCCGCTAGGCGATGAAATCGACCCTGTCCGCGTCCGAGACGGAACTGGTCGTTCTGCTCGACGAAACCGCGAAGCCCGTCGGTACGGCCCCCAAGGCCGAGGTGCACCACGGCTCCACTCCCCTGCACCTGGCTTTCTCCTGTTACGTGTTCGACCGGGCGGGCAGAGTGCTGGTCACCCGTCGTGCCCTGGACAAGAGGACCTGGCCGGGTGTCTGGACCAACTCCTGCTGCGGCCACCCCTCCCCCGGTGAGGATCCCGAGGGGGCGGTCCACCGCAGGGTCGCGCAGGAACTGGGAATCGGGATCGACGACGTGCGACTGCGCCTGGCCGACTTCCGGTACCGCGCCGTCGACGTGACGGGAGTGGTGGAGAACGAGGTGTGCCCGGTCTACACCGCCGTCACCGCCGACACGATCCGTCCCGACCCCGCCGAGACGGTGGACTCCACCTGGGTGGACTGGTCCGATTTCGTGAGCCTCGTCCGCCGCACCCCGTGGGCGGTCAGCCCGTGGGCGGCCGAGCAGGTTCCCCTGCTCGCGGACCAGCTCGGGGAGAGGATTTCCCGGGAGGAACCGTGAGCACCGGGACCTCCCCCGCCGTCGGGGAACCCCGCCCGGCGCGGAGGAGGATCCACGCCGAGCACGAGTTTCCCGGTCGGGACCCGCGAGCCGTGCTGCACCCGGCGCGCGACGGTCATCCCGACGCGGGTGACCTCACCGGGGACGTACGGGTGGCTGTGGTCGGTGGCGGCGTCGCGGGGCTGTCCGCGGCCACCTGCCTGGCCGAACGGGGGGTCACGGTGACCCTGATGGAGCGGGAGAACTACCTGGGTGGACGGGTGGGCGGCTGGTCCACCGAACTGGCCGACGGTTCACGGGCGACGATGAACCGAGGGTTCCACGCGTTCTTCCGGCAGTACTACAACCTGCGCGCGCTGCTGCGCCGCGCCGACCCCAGACTCTCCGGGCTGGTCGCCCTCCCCGACTACCCGCTGGTGCACAGCGCCGGCTACCGGGACACCTTCGCCGAACTGCCCCGCACGTTTCCCTGGAACGCCCTCGCGTTCGTCGCCCGCAGCCCCACGTTCGGATGGCGGGACCTGCCCCGGCTCGGTGTCCGGGCCGCGCTTCCCCTGGCCCAGGTCTCCGTTCCGGAGATCTATCACAGGCTGGACCATCTGGACGCCGACGCCCTGTTGGGCCGCATCGGCTTCCCCGCCGCCGCCAAACACCTCGCCTTCGAGGTGTTCTCCCGGAGTTTCTTCGCCGCCCCGCACGAGCTGTCCGCGGCCGAGCTGGCCACGATGTTCCACATCTACTTCCTCGGTTCCAGCGAGGGGCTGCTGTTCGACACGGTGGCGGACTCCTTTCCCGAGGCGTTGTGGGAACCGCTGGGGGACTACCTCGAGGACCTCGGTGTCGAACTGCGCACGTCCACCCCGGTGAGCTCCCTGGGGCACGGGACGAACCGTCGTTTCGTGCTGTGGACCTCCGCCGGTCGGGAGGCCGAGGTGGACGCCGTGGTCCTCGCGCCGGACCCGGCCGGGCTGCGCGGGATCGTCCACCGCTCACCCGAGCTGGGGCGACCGTGGTGGCGGAGAGCCCTCTCCCGGATGCGGGAGGCTCCCCCCTTCCTGGTGTCCAGACTGTGGCTGGACCGTCCGGTGCGGCGGGACCGGCCGGCGTTCCTCGGCACCAGTGGCTACGGACCGCTGGACAACATCAGCGTGTTGGAGCGCTACGAACGCCAGGCCGCCTGGTGGGCGGGGCGACGTGGCGGTTCGGTACTCGAACTGCACGGTTACGCCCTCCGGGAGGACGTGCGACCACGGCAACTGCGGACGAGGATGCTCGCCGAGCTCCACCGGATCTATCCGGAGACCCGACAGGCGGGCGTCATCGACGAACGCCACGAACTGCGCGCGGACTGCCCGCTCTTCCCCCCGGGAGGGTTCTCCGGCCGTCCCACGGTCACCACCCCGGAACGCGGCCTGGTGCTGGCCGGGGACGCGGTCCGGGTGGATCTGCCGGTCGCGCTGATGGAACGTGCCGCCACGACCGGGGTGTGTGCCGCCAACGCACTGCTGCACGACTGGGGCCTGCGCGGGCACCCGCTGTGGAGCGTTCCCACCAGGGGGCGTTCGGCCCTCCTGCGGTCGCTGAACGCCTCACCCTAGCCGGGGAAGAGCCCCGCCGACCGTAGCTGGTAGCGCCGTTCCGCGTAGGCCATGTCGTCGCTCCACAGCCGCAGCGCCGCCCGCCGGACCAGCGGACGCAGCAGCCGGGCAGCCGGCAGCACGGCCCGCCGGAAACCGGGACGCTCGGAGTGGGCCAGCACGGCCTCGACCACGGCGGTGCGCGGTCTGCCGTGGGCGTCCCGGCCCAGCGGGACCGCGTGTGTCTCCACGACACTGCCCGCTCCCTCACCGTCGAGGATGCGCATGACGACGGTCCGCGGCTCCGGGCAGGTGAACACGGCCGTGACCGGGGCCCCGAGACGAGAGGCGACGCGGAAGGTCACCGAGACCTCGAAGAAGTCCTCCTCCTCGGAGCATCCGACCTCCGGGGCGTGACGCACCCCGAGCTCGGCGAACGAGTGCGGATGGAACCACGCGCCGTGCCACGGATCCAGCCGGTTGGCCACGATGTCCTCCGGTTCGCAGACACCGCTCGTGGTCGCCACCTCGACGAGACTCTCCCGAAGGACGGGCCTGCGGGGCACCACGGGCGAACTCAGGGGCCGTTCCCCGCCGATCCCGTCGAGCCGTACCCAGGTGAGCACCCCGTCGTCGTGGGTCGGCAGCGGGGACCATCCGGGGCCTCCGCGTTCGGTCAGGCGGAGTCCGTGCCAGGCGCAGACGAGCTGCCCCCGGTCGACGACGGCCGTGCCGAGCGGGGCGCCGAGGTGCGGACAGATTCCCGGGCCGGCGTGCGCCCGCCCGTCCGGCGTTCTCCACGCGACGATCTCGGTTCCACCGACGGTGCGGGCGAACGGCTCGTTCCCGGTGATCCGAGTGCTGGCGGCCAGGACGTACCAGTTCCCCGAAGGACGTGCCCGGCAGCGGTCGAGAGCGGCGTTGATGATCTCGGGGCGGGCCTGGCGCCATGTTCCCCGTTGTTCGGCCCAGGCGGGCGCACTCAGCCGCCGCAGGGGCAGGACACGGCTCCGTGGCCGGGCCCGATCCGAGCGCCCGCCCATCGTGGACTCCTTCGCTCACCGTACGGCGTCCGGCGGACGAGCCGGACGGGAGGCGAGCCTAACGCCTTCGCGGCGGTTCCGCGCGTGGTCCCCGGTCGTGCGGACACCGCGTGGGAAGGCCCGCCGGACCGCTCCGTTCGAGCACGTGTCCCGCGGTTTTTCCCGGCTGATCCGCGTGTCCGGCCGTGGAGGAAGGAGGTCTCGGGGACACGCTCCGGCAGGCCCCACCCTCGTCGCCCCGAAACTCCCCCCGTTCGAGGGACGAAGGGGCTGCGTCACGACGACCGGGTCGAGGTGGGCTCTTTTCCGGCTCACTCCTCTTCCTCCAGGGTCTGAATGGCCCGGCGTGCGCATTCCCCCAGGTCCTCGGCGGCGGCCGCCGCCTGGTCCATGGCGAGGTAGGCGCTCCGTTGTTCCGGCACACCGGGCTTCTCGTAGTGCTTGGCCAGACCGTCCACCAGGTCCGTCAGCCGCTCACCGATCACCGTGACCGTACGGAGCACCTCCCGGGCGAGGTCGTGCTTGGCAGCGGCTCCCCGTTCCGTGTCGAGCTCCCGAACGGCCTGTCTGAGCCGATCGGCGTCATGGGCTATGACGCTCCAGGTGGGCGCGTCCGTCATCCGATCCGTCAATGCTCTTCCCCCGGGTTGCCGCGCACTCACGAACGATCCGGGTTCCACCCGGTTTCGTCCGGACACGTCACTCGTGTCTGGCCTCGGGTCCGAAAACCGTTTCCCCGGCACGGAATGTGTCGCCGGTATCGGCGAACGTAGCCATGAAGCATTCAGATCACAATTCGATTTCGGCGACAATCGCGAAAATACGCGAACCTTCCGGGACCGACTCGGCAGCGCCCCCTGATTCGTGCGACAGTCTGAACAGGGGCGATCCCGTCGGACCCGCCTTCCGAAAACACCGCAACACCACAAGCCGGAACGGACGATGCCATGAGCGAAGAGAACAGAATCGTCGTCGGCGTCGACGGCTCGGCTCCCTCACTGGCCGCCCTGGACTGGGCGCTCGGCCAGGCCGAACTCACCGGCGCCACCGTCGAGGCCGTGACGGCCTGGGAGTACCCGGCGTTCTACAGCTGGGAGGGAGGTGCCATCTCCCCCCGCGAGTTCGAGAGCGCGGCCAGCCAGACCGTCGAGGATGCGGTGGACAGGGCCGTCGACCGCCGGAGTTCTCCCCCGCCGGTCCGCACCAAGGTCACCCAGGGCGACTCCGCCCAGGTGCTGCTGGACACCGCCCGGGACGCGGAACTGCTCGTGGTCGGCAGCCGCGGGCACGGAGGGTTCGTGGGTGCGCTGATCGGCTCGGTCAGTCACAGGTGCACCCACCACTCCCGCTGTCCGGTGGTGATCGTGCACGC
Organism: Actinopolyspora mortivallis; assembly: GCF_003001495.1. Classification (GTDB taxonomy): domain Bacteria; phylum Actinomycetota; class Actinomycetes; order Mycobacteriales; family Pseudonocardiaceae; genus Actinopolyspora; species Actinopolyspora mortivallis_A. The sequence goes on along the minus strand of NZ_PVSR01000026.1, from coordinate 43,494 downwards.
CGCCCGGGACACCGAGTGACCCCGGGCCGAAGCGCCACACACTCCGCTCCGGCCCGGTGGCCCCGTGCACGAACGCCCGGGCCGCCTCACCGGCACGGGGGAGACGCGGAAGTTCACCGGTCCGCGTCACTCGCGACGCATGAGCGTCAGTGCGCTCATACCCAGCCCGAGCAGAATGATCACCGCTCCGGTGATCACGTTGCTGAGCATCATCCCGAGTCCCACGGCGGAACCGAGCACGACGAACGGTGCGATCACCGTCCACGCGCCGAGCAGCGGAACCACCCAGGACACGGTGTGTGTGCGGCTGTACGCCGAGGCGAACGCCAACGCCAGCACCGCCACGGTCACACCGACGATCAGGTTGCCCATGGCCACGTCGAAGCTGGTGGCGCTGAACTGGATCACCCATGGCGACATGGCCAGATAGACCCCGGCCAGCAGTGTGGCCCCTTCCAGGGTCTGCCCCTGTGGGGTCTCGCTCGCCTCCTCGTAACGCGCCCGCATCTCGGCGAGATCGGGATGTTTCTCGATCGGGCCTGCTTGTGCCATCTCCATCACCCCTCACCGTTCGCCTGCGCAAACGGTCCCTTTCCCGGTCTCCCCGCTCCGCCGGGCATCTGGCCGGATGGACCACGTTTCGCGTCCACGGCGGTCGTGTCGAGGAGCCCGCACCGCTACTGTGACCCCGGAAACCGCGTATGTCCAGCGGGTCCCCACGAACGAACTCCGCGTTCCCGGCACGACGGGCCCGGCCCGGACGGGTTCACTCCCGTGTCTGGTCACCGGGCAGTTCCTCGGTTCGCTCCTCGTCCTCCTCGGAGCTCTGGCGGGCACGGCGGAGTCGTTCGGTCTCCTCCGCGGGATCCGGCAGCAGCAGGCTGCCGGGGAGTGGCCTTCCGGCGGCACCGAGCTTGTTCATCTTCTTGGGAACCGGCGCCCCCTGGTAGGACAGCGGTTCGGGATGACCGTGTTCGTCGCTGCCGCCCAGCGGCTGGTGGACCTCGACCATCTCCCCGTGGGGCAGCCTGCGGATGATCCCGGTCTCCACCCCGTGTTCGAGCACGTGACGATCGGCGCGTTGCAGTCCGACGCAGATGCGGTAGGCCAGGTAGTAGGCCAGCGGAGGACCGACCAGCACCCCGATACGGCCTATCCAGGTCATCGCGTTCAGCGAGATGTCGAACTTGAAGGCGACTATGTCGTTGGCGCCGGTGACCAGCACGATCACGAAGAAGGTGATCGCCATCGCCCCCAGGCCGGTACGCACCGGCACGTCCCTGGGGCGTTGCAGGAGGTTGTGGTGCGCGTCGTCTCCGGTCAGTTTCCGTTCCAGGAACGGGTAGACGAGAGCCAGGGTGAAAACCAGCCCCAGCCCGAGAATGAGCGGGAAGAAGGGGGCCGGAACGGTGAAGGCGCCACCCAGATAGATCTCCCAGGGCGGCCAGAGACGCCCCATTCCGTCGGTCCACATCATGTACCAGTCGGGTTGGGAGGCCGCCGAGACCTTCGAAGCCACGTAGGGTCCCAGATTCCAGATGGGATTGATCTGGAAGATCCCGCCCATGACGGCCGTGACTCCCACGACCGCGGCGAAGAATCCTCCCGACTTCACGGCGAAGACCGGCATGATCCGTACGCCCACCACGTTGCGCTCACCGCGCCCGACCCCGGGGAACTGCGTGTGCTTCTGGTACCAGACCAGGGCCAGGTGTACCGCGATCAGGGCCGCGATCACGCCCGGAAGCAGGAAAACGTGAATCATGTAGAAACGCGGGATGATCGCGTCCCCCGGAAACTCCCCGCCGAACAGGATCCAGTGCAGCCAGGTTCCCACGACCGGGACGGACAGGGTGATTCCCGAGGCGATCCGCACCCCCGTTCCGGAAAGCAGGTCGTCCGGAAGGGAGTATCCGGTGAACCCCTCGAACATTCCCGCCACGAACAGCAGCACGCCGATGGCCCAGTTCGTCTCCCTCGGACGGCGGAAAGCCCCGGTGAAGAAGATGCGGAACATGTGCACCACGATGGCGCTCACGAATATCAGCGCGGCCCAGTGGTGGATCTGCCTGGCGAACATTCCGCCGCGCACCTCGAAGGAGATGTTCAGGGCCGACTCGTAGGCCCGCGACATCTGCACACCCCGCAGGTCGGTGAACACCCCGGTGTAGGTGACCTCCTCCATGGAAGGGTCGAAGAAATACGCGAGGTAGGTGCCGGTGATGATCAGCAGAATGAAACTGTACAGCGCTATCTCGCCGAGCAGGAAGGACCAGTGGGTGGGAAAAACCTTGTTCAGCTGTCGCCGCGCTCCGGAGGCCAGCTGCAGACGTTCGTCGATCTCGTTCGCCTGGGAGGCCGCCATTCTGTAGGTCGTGCCCGCCTGTTTCGTCGGTCGTGTCAATCTGCTCATCGCGACGATCACGCCTGCCCTTCCGGACACCCCGTCGGCGGTTTTCGCCATTCTCGGGTCAGCGTAAACAGCCGTCCCGGAGTACGCGACTGCGCCACGGAGCCTGCCCCGGCCCGGTTGCGTGCGGGTCCGGCACGGGTAGCGTCGGCGGCGTGACTCGCAAGTCGGCCCAGCTCGACGACCAACTGCACGACTACCTGGTGGAACACGGGGCGAGACCGGATGAACTGCAACGGGAACTGATCGCCGACACCGCGCGTCTGTGGCCGGACAGCGCCGAGATGCAGATCTCGCCGGAGCAGGGCTCCCTGCTGACCCTGCTCGCCAAGAGCGTCCGCGCCGGAACCGCCGTGGAGGTCGGGACGTTCACCGGTTACTCCGCGCTGGCCATAGCCCGCGGCCTCAACAGGGACGGCCGTCTGCTGTGCTGTGACATCAGCACCGAATACACCGACGTGGCACGGGACTACTGGCGACGCGCGGGGGTGGAGGAGCGTATCGAGCTGCGCATCGCTCCCGCGCTGCGGACCCTGCGCGCGCTCGACCCCGAACCGACGATCGACCTGAGTTTCGTCGACGCCGACAAGGAGAGCTACATCGCCTACTGGAACGAGCTGGTTCCCCGTACCCGCCCCGGTGGGCTGCTGGTGGTGGACAACGTGCTCGCGGGCGGAAGGGTGCTGTCCGAACAGCACGACCCCACCGCCCACGCCATCCACGAGTTCAACAGGTACGTGCTCCGTGACCACCGGGTGGAGCTGACCATGCTGCCGATCAGCGACGGCATCACCCTGGCGCGCAAGCTCTGAGTCCCCGTCCCGGTGTCCCGGGACGGCCACTCCGCGTTTCGATCACCGCGGATCCGGGTACCACTCCACCGGAGTTCTCCGACGGGAAGGGGCGAATCCATGACCCGACCGGAACCAGTCGGTCGCACGATGACCGCCTTCGAGGAACAGGTGGGGCAACGGACCGGGCTGTCCGATACCACCGAGATCGAGCGGCTGACCAGGGCGACGATCCGGGCGTTGTCCGAACGTCTGGCCGCGGGCCAACTGAACGACCTGGAACCCGCCCTTCCCCCGGAACTCCGCGAGGAGCTGCACAGTTTCGGGGGGCAGGCGGTGTCGTTCGACAAGGAGACCTTTCTGGACCAGGTCAGCGGAGAGATCGACACGGTCGACGTCGACGAGGTCGAAAGGCGGGTCAGCGCGGTGCTCGGCGTGTTGCTCGCGTGGGCCCCGGGGGAGGAGATCGAGGACACCATCGCCCAGCTCCCACCGGACCTGGCCGAGATGTTCCGTGGGGCGCCCTGAGGGCGCACCCCGTCCGGTGCCGTCCCCGGAACCACCATGTTCACTCCGTGGGCGCCACGGTGACCTCGATCGCCTCGGAGGCCGCGGCGAGCAGCTCCCGGTCGGCCCCGTCGTCGACCACGAGCCTGTCGTAGTCGCGCAGCGGTGCCATACGGTGCAGCGCCTTGCGCGGCATCTTGCTCGAATCCATCAGCAGCACGTTCGTGCTGGCCGCGGCCAGCATGGCTCTTTTCACCTGGACGAGTTCGTGTTCCTGGTGGAAGGTCATGCTCGCGTTCATCGCCGAGGTGGACACGAAAGCCATGTCCACCGACAGGGCTCCCACCGCTTCGATGCAGGGCAGCCCGAGGAAGGAGTCGTGGGTCGCGGAGTAGTTCCCCCCCAGGCAGATCAGGTGCACCTCGGAGAACCCCTTGAGCACTTCGATCGTGGGAAGGTAGTTCGTGGCCACGGTCAGCGGTCCGACTCCACCGAGGGAACGGGCGAGTGTGAGCGCCGTGGTCGAGTCGTCGAGCAGGATCGACGAACCCGGTTCGACGAACTCCAGGGCAGCCCTGGCGATGGCCTCCTTGAGTTCACGGTTCGCCCCCATCCGGTATTCGGAACTTCCCTCGAACACGGTGGAGGGCTGGGCGGACACACCGCCGTGGAACTTGCGCAGCAGCCCGCGCCTGGCCAACTCGTCCAGGTCGCGGTGCACCGTCATCAGACTGACACCGACCAGGTCGGCGAGTTCGGCGGCACTGGCCGAGCCCCGGTCGAGCACGTAGTCGACGATCTGCTGTTGACGCTGCTCCCTCGAGCGCGTTCCCCTGGATGTCCTGCTCACATTCCTCACGCTCACGTGGCAGCCACCCCGGGTGGTGACGACCGCGGCACACGGCCGCCGCGGAAGGACTCCCCGGAGGGCCGACGATGCTCCCATCGGCGACCGGCACCGTCACGGGCAACCGGACACGGCCAACCTATCAACCCGTTCACCGCCCGCCCGCGTCGATCTTCACCGGCGGCATCACCGCCCCCGGGATTGGGTATCCCGCCCGGGAAAGCTCTCCGAAGGAAAGTGGTTTCCGTGACGTACGTAATCACCCAACCGTGTGTGGACGTGCTGGACAGGTCCTGCATCGACGAATGCCCGGTGGACTGCATCTACGAGGGAAACCGGATGTTGTACATCCATCCCGACGAGTGCATCGACTGCGCCGCCTGCGAACCGGTCTGTCCGGTGGAGGCCATCTACCACGAGGACGACGTCCCCGAGGAGTGGGAGAGCTACACCGTGGCCAACGCCGAGTTCTTCACCACCACCGGTCTCGGCTCCCCCGGTGGGGCGGCCAGGGTCGGACGAACCGGAACCGACGTGCCCCCGATCTCCGAGCTGCCACCCCAGGCGTGACCCCGACCCCGGAACGCGACACACAGCGACAGTATGATCGCCACACGTGCACGCAGGCGGTACCGTGCTGCGGTACGCGGCCCCGGCGAACCCGCGGGATCCCCGGGACAGCCGTCACGCCGAAGGACCGAGACCGGTGGAGGGACCCAGACCGGTGACCCCGCACCCGCACGAACCATCAGACCGCCCCCCGGGTCGTGTGCTGTTGCTCAGCGCCGACATCGGCGAGGGGCACAACGCCACCGCCAGCGCGGTCGAGGAGGCCGCCCGGACGTTGTGGCCGGGGTGCGCGACCCGTCGGCTGGACACCCTGGAGGTCATGGGCCCCGGAGTGGGGCCGTTGTTCCGGTGGATCTACGTCCGCAACGTCGAGTCCACCCCGTGGCTGTACGACCTGTTCTACAACGCGCTGTGGCGTCAGCGCTGGTTCGCCGACGCCTCACGCCGTTTCGTGGGTGCCTGGGTCGGCCCCCTGCTGCGGAGGTACGTCGACGCCTGGAACCCGGACGTGGTGATCTCCACCTATCCGATGGCCACGGCGGGGCTGGACCATCTGCGGCGCCGTGGGGAACTCGACGTGCCGACCTCGGCGATCGTCTCGGACTTCTGCCCCCACCCCTTCTGGGTGTATCCGGAGATCGACCTCCACTACGTCATGAGTGAGGCCAGCCTGCGCTGTCTGCACCGCGCACAACCGGACGCGGCCGGCGCGGTCTGTGTTCCTCCCGTCTCCACGCGGTTCCGCCCGAGGGACCGGGAGAGCGCCCGCCGGTCCACCGGACTGCCGACCGGGGGTTTCCAGTTGTTGGTCTCCTGCGGCTCGCTGGCCTTCGGGTCCGTGGAACGAGCCGTGGACACCGCCCTGACCGTTCCCGGGGTCGACCACGTGGTGGTGGCGTGCGGACGCAACGAACAGCTGCGTGACCGGCTGCTGCGCCGACGGGATCCGCGGAGGCGGTTGATACCGCTCGGCTGGGTCGAGGACATGCCGGCGCTGACGGCGTCCGCCGACCTCGTGCTCTCCAACGCGGGCGGAGCCACCGCCCTGGAGGCCATGGCCTGCGGTCGCACCATGATCATGTTCGAGCCCATCGCCGGGCACGGACGTGCCAACGCCGAGCTCATGGCCCGTGCGGGACTGGCCGAGCTGTGCCCCGACACGGAGGCCCTGGCCGCGGCCCTGCACCGGTTCACCGAGAACGAGCAGCACCTGCGCAACCACGAACGGCGGGTGCTGGAACACGCGAGCTCCGGTGAGTTCACCGAGCAGACAGCGCGGCTGGCACGGCTTGCCCGCCACGAGGGCAGTCGTCCGCTCCGGGCCCAGGACCGGTTCTTCGTCCACGCCGCCACCCCGGCGGTTCCCCAGCAGACCGGGGCCGTGCTGCGGATGAGGGGATCCCCTCCGGAACGCACGGCACGGGACTGGGCCGAGCACCTGGCCGGGCTCGTCCGGGAACGCGCCCGCGAGCTACCCATGCTGTGCCGTGTCCTCGTGCGAGGACGCCACGGGGCCCCGAGGTGGCACACCGTCCCCGAGGTCGACCCGTGGCGGCACCTGAGCCACCACGACACCGACGAACGTTCCGCCGAGCGGCTGCGGAGCGAGTTCTTCACCTCGGCGGTCCCCACCGACCGGCCACCGTGGCAGCTCATGGTGTTGTGCACCCCGCAGAGCACGCTCATCCTGGCCAAACTCCACCACTGCCTCGGCGACGGCATCGCCGTCACCGACACACTGGTCCGACTGTTGCGGGACGAGGAGCCGCCCCGCCCGACGGACCCCCGGTCCGCGGAACCGGGCGGGAAACGGACACGCACGCTCCTGCCCTCCACCAACCCCCGGGCCCTGCTCGGTGGGATCCGCACGGCGGCACGGGGTTTCCTCAGCCTGGCCCGAGCGGGAAGAGCCCCGTCCTGCTCCCTGAACGGACCGAGCACGCCGGCACGTTCCTTCGGCACTCTCGAACTTCCCACGCGCTCGGTCCGTGCGGCGGCACGCGCCCACGGTGTGCCGCGCACAGTCCTGCTGATCGCCCTGGTGGCCGAGGCGCTGCACCGGGAGCTCGCCGAACGCGAGGGCACCCGCACCGGACAACGGCTGCGGGTCATGGTTCCCCGCACCACGCGGGAGTCACGGTCGGTGACGGACTCCGCGGAGTTCGGCAACCACACCGTGGCCGTCTCGGTCGACCTGCCGGTGGGTCCCATGAGCACGGCGGAACGTATCGAGCAGGTGAACAACCTGCTCCGAGCCGGACAGCACGACGGCCAACCGCTGGCCGCCGGGGTGGTCATGAGGGCGCTCGGCCTGTTGCCCACCCCGGTACACCGGCGTGCGGTCCGGGCCGTCTACCGGAGCCGGTTCTTCAACACGATCCTCTCCGTGATGCCCGGTTCGCCGCGTCCACCGCACGTGTGGGGCGCCCTGGTGGCCGGGGTGGTACCCGTTCTCCCCCTGGCCTCCGGGGTGGGAGTGGCCACCGGGGTGATCAACTGGGGTGAGACGGTCGGCATCGGAGTGACCGCCGACGCGCGCCTCGGGGGGACCGCTGAACGACTGGCCGGGCGGATCCACGACGTGTCCACGGAACTGACGGGCTCCACCACCGAGTCCGCGACTCCTCCTCGCGACCGGGAAGGACGACGTTGAGCGACACCGGAACCTGGTTCGTGGTGGCCGTACCGGCGGCCCTGGTCGGAGCGGCCAGTTTCGGCATGGCGAGCGCGGTACAGCAGCGGGCCACCAAACAGGTCCCGAACATCCGCACGCTCCACCCTCGTCTGCTGTTCGAGCTGGTGCGCAAGCCCATCTGGCTGGCCAGCGTGGCAACGGTGATCATCGGGCTGTCCCTGCAGGTCGTGGCCCTGGCCTACGGTCCGCTGATGCTGGTTCAGCCGTTGCTGGTCACCAGTGTGCTGTTCGCGGCGGTGCACGCCGCGTGGCTGGCCCACCGCAGGCTGGACCGGCTGGTGGTGCTCGGGGCGCTCGCCTGTATGGGGGGACTGTCCGCCTTCCTGCTGTTGGCGCGGCCCCGGGGAGGGGACGAGACCATCGAGCCCCAGGCCATACCGCTGGGCGTGCTGCTGGGGGTGCTCACGGTGGTGTGTCTGGTGGCCGCCTCCCGTTTTCCCGGCGAGATCCGCGTGATCGCCCTCGCCCTGGCCACCGGGGTGTTGTACGGGGTCACGGCGGCACTGATGAAGGTGGTGGCCAGCCAGTTCCGTGCCGGCGGGATCACCGAACCCTTCCAGCACTGGGTGCTCTACGCGGTCTGCCTGATCGGCCCCTGCGGTTTCCTGCTGAGCCAGAACGCCTTCCAACAGGGAAAGCTGATATCCCCCGCCCTCGCCGTGATCACGACCGTCGACCCGCTGGTCGGGGTGGCCATCGGCATCAACTGGTTCGGTGAACGGGTCACCGCCACCCCGGCCGTGCTCGGCGGGGAGGCGTTGGCCTCCCTCGTCATCGTCGGCGGGATCGTGCTATTGACCCACCGCGGAGAGGTCCTGCGCCGGGAGATAGAGCGGGTCGACCCCGGGGACCGGTCCGAACCGACATGGGGGTGAAACACCGGTGACCACGGTGCTGCGCGGAAGGAAAGTACTGGTGACCGGGGGGTCCTCCGGGATCGGAGCCGCCACGACCCTGGCACTGGCACGGCGGGGCTGTGAGGTCGTCGTCACCGGACGCGACGAGAGGGCACTGCGTGCCGTGGCCGCCCGGACGGGGGCACGTCCCCTGGCTGCCGACCTCGGTTCCCCGGAGGGGCTCGCCCGCCTCGTCGAGGAGGCCGGTCCTCCGGACGTGCTGATCAACAACGCCGGCCTGGGGTGGTCCGGAGAGACGGAGACCATGCCGGGCACGGAGGTACGTCGCCTGCTGGCGGTGAACCTGGCCGCTCCGGTGGAACTGACCCGGATGCTGCTTCCCGCCATGCGCTCCCGGGGCGGGGGCCACATCGTGTTCGTGTCCTCGATAGCCACCGTCGGTGTCGGCACCGAGGCGGTCTACTCGGCGACCAAGGCCGGGCTGCGTGCCTTCGCCGCCGCACTGCGCGACGAACTCGCCGGGAAGCACGTCGCGGTCACCACGGTGTTCCCCGGAGCGGTGCGCACTCCCTTCTTCCGACGCCGCGGGCAGGAGTACACGAGGAGCTTCCCCCGGATGCTCCCCCCGGAGGAGGTGGCCGAGCGGATGCTCCGTGCCGTCGAACGCGGCGAGCAGGAGTGCTTCCTGCCCCGGTGGCTGGGGCTCGCCTGTCGGGCGAACGGGCTGCTGCCCGGGACCTTCCACCGACTGAGCAGGTGGTTCGGCCCCACGGCCTGAGCGTCGGTCGACGTTCCTCTCAGCGCAGGGCGGAAGGCTCGGGAAGCGGCCGTGCCCACCCCGGAAACGACGCCGGGGTCCCGGTACCGAAGAGCAGCCTGATCCCGTGCCCCCGCAGTTCCCTGCGGAACCACACCAGGGAGAACAGGGCGGCCAGCGCGATCAGACCGTACGAACCCGCCGTGCTCACCAGCAGGAACTCCTCGACGGTACGCTGCGCCAGCATCCACAACGTGATCGCGCCGTTGGCCGTGAACACCGCCGCCCACAGCAGGGAGACCCGCCTGAAGAAGCGTCGGATCGCCACGTGGCCGAACAGCGTGGGCGGAAAGACGCAGAAGTCGTCGGCGAGCCGTGCGAGGAAGGTCCGTTCGAAGGGAACCGTGACCAGCAGCAGAGCCGCTATCAGGAAGTTCTGCAGGCTCGGCTGGAGGAAGTACAGGAACGTGCTCTGGGACAGCAGGCCGACCACCGTGCGCACGACCAACAGGGCCGTGGTCAGCACCAGAGCCGCGGGGACGGGTGTCCGGAGCACCAGCCGGCAGCCCACGGCGGCGAGTACCCACCCGAGGGCTGCCAGCAGACCTCCCGTCAGATCGGTCAGGTTGAGCAACAGGTAGAACAACCCGAGGGGAGCGAGGGTGGTTTCGAGCAGCTTCTTACCCGCGTGGACGAGTTGGGCCCGGATCCCACCCAGCTGAACGGTGGTCGATGTGTGCATGCCTACCTCACGCGGCACGGCCGGGAGACCTCCCGCATCCGGTGCCGTGGACGGTTTCATCGCGCTGTGGGCGTGGCGAAAGCGGCGCGACGGACGCTCACCCGCGACTCACTGTATCCCGGCAGCACCCTAACGGACCGTTCCCGGTGAGTACAGCCACACCGAGCGACGTCATCCGCGCAGCGCCCGCAGTGACTCCCGCAACGATCCCATGGTGGCCAACACGGCGGTGGGCTCGTAGCCGCAGTGGGCCATGCAGTTCGCGCAGCGCGAGTCCCGCCCCCGGCCGTAGGACTCCCAGTCGGTCTCCTCGAGGAGTTCACGGTAGGACTGGGCGTAGCCGTCGGCCATGAGGTAGCAGGGGCGTTGCCAGCCGTACAACGAGTACGAGGGGATGGCCCAGGCCGTGCAGGCGAAGTCCCGTTTTCCTTCGAGGAAGTCCAGGAACAGCGGCGAGTGGTTGAGCCGCCACTTCTTGCGACGCCCGTCCGCGAAAGCTTTCTTGAACAGCTCTCGGGTTTCTTCCACGCCGAGGAAGTGCTCCTGGTCCGGAGCCTTGTCGTAGGCGTAGGCCGGCGACAGCATCATCTGGTCGACCTGGAGTTCGTCGTTGAGATAGTCCAGGACGTCCACCACGGTCTTGGGGGTGTCGGTGCTGAAGAAGGTGCTGTTGGTCGTCACGCGGAAACCACGCCGCTGGGCGTCCTTGATGTTGTCCACCGCCTGGGCGAAGACGCCCTTCTTGCTCACCGAAGCGTCGTGGCGCTCCTCGAGCCCGTCGATGTGCACCGCCCAGGAGAAGTACGGCGAGGGTTCGATCTTGTCGATCTTGCGCGGCATCAACAGCGCGTTGGTGCACAGGTAGACGAACTTCTTCCGCTTGACCAGCTCGGCCACGAGCACTTCGATCTCGGGGTGCATCAACGGTTCCCCACCCGCGATGGACACCACCGGGGCCCCGCACTCCTCGACCGCGGAAAGCGCCTGGTCCACCGGCATACGCTGCTTGAGCACATTGGCCGGATGCTGGATCTTGCCACACCCCGCGCAGGCGAGGTTGCAGGCGAACAGCGGCTCCAGCTCCAACGTCAGAGCGAACTTCTTTCGACGGAGAATCTTTTGCTTGGCCAGATACGCCCCTACGCGGACGGCCTGCCGCACTGGGATGCCCATGACGGAACCTCTTTGCTCCAGCGAGATCGAACAGTTTCCAGCGAACCGTCCCCCGCCACCGCGCGTGACCAGCGCAGCAACGGGAGGCCGGTATCGCGCAGTCGTCGCAACGCCCCGACCAGTCGCCGCGGTGCCCCCGGGGCGACCAGGGGCTGTTCGGAGGTGTCCAACACCACACGCACGACCGCGAACGGATGTTTCCCCGCGGCCGCGGCCAACTCCCCCGACTCCATGTCCACCACCGTCGCGCCGCTCTCCGCCAGCACCCGGCGTTGCGCTCCGAGCACGGGGTGGTCGCTGGTGACCACCACCCCGAGGCGAACTCGTGGTACGACACGACGCAACTCACGAGCCAGTACTTCGGGGGCGTGCGAACTCAGTCGCCGCCCCGCCGAAAGCACCTCGGTTCCCACGACCACGTCCCCGGAACGAAGTGTGGGATCGAGACCACCCCCCAACCCGGCCACCGCCAGCGCACCGAACCCGATCCCGGAGATCCGCTCGACGGCGCGAACGCTGCGCCGCCGTCCGTAACCGGTGCGCCTCACCCACAGTTCGGGGCAACGACGCAGGGCACGGGCCTCCACCCGCAGGGGCGCGCAGACCAGCAGCTCCGGGGGCATCGGCTACTCCCCCCGGACGGCACGTCGATACCGGCCCAGCGCCGCCAGCGGGAAAACCTGCCGGTACAGGTGGTAGTTGATGTAGAAGTCTCCGGGAAAACCGGTACCGGTGAACTGCGGTTCCGACCAGCTGCCGTCCTCGTGCTGTGTCCGCACCAGAAAGGCGATCCCCGCACGGACGGCTGGGGTCTCGTGCCTGCCCACCGCGAGCAGGGCGAACAACGCCCAGGCCGTCTGCGAGGCGGTGGACTCCCCTCGGCCCACCCATGCCGGGTCCACGTAGGAACGCGGGTCCTCTCCCCAGCCCCCGTCGGGGTTCTGGTGCTGTTCCAACCACCGCACCGCGCGACGCAGTGCGCTGTGTCCGGCGGACACCCCCGCGCGCACCAGGGCCGGAACCGCCGCTCCCGTTCCGTAGACGTGGTTCACCCCCCAGCGTCCGTACCAGGATCCGTCGTTCTCCTGCTGCTCCAACAGCCAGCGCACCCCGTCACGCACCACCCGGTCGCTGCGGTCGTCACCGGTTTCGACCAAGGCCTCCACCACGTGCGCGGTCACGTCCACCGAGGGCGGATCGATCACGGCACCGAAGTCGCAGAACGGCAGTTCGGTGACCAGCCACCGGGTGTTGTCCGCGTCGAAGGCGCCCCAGGCACCGTTGGAGGAACGCATGCCGCGCAGCCACCGACGACCGCGGGACACGGCCTGGGCGGCTCCCTGCTCCGTGGCGTAGCCGGTGCGGACGAACGCCAGCAGCACCTCGGCCGTGTCGTCGATGTCGGGATAGTTGTCGTTCTCGAACTCGAAGGCCCAACCGCCTCCCGCCGGAAGCTGCGGCCGCCGCACGGCCCAGTCCCCCCTCACGGTGATCTCCTCGGAGCGGACGTAGTCCAGCGCCTTCCGCATCGCCGGGTGATCCCGGGAGACCCCCGCGTCGTGCAGGGCCTGGATGCCCAGCACGGTGTCCCAGACGGGGGACTGACAGGCCTCCATCCTGCGGACCCTTCCCTCCGGCGTGTCCTCCCGGATCAGGAAGCCCTCCAGGCCCTCGATCCCCGAACGCAGCACCGGATGGTCCAGTTGGTACCCCAACAGGTGCAGGGCGATGAGCGAGTACACCCACGGTGGCTGGATCCCGCCCCAGCATCCGTCCGCCTCCTGCCGAGCGACGATCCACTCGGCCGCACGGCGTATGGCCTGCTCCCGTACCCGTCGAAGTGGGTGCCGCCCGTAGGCGTGCAGCGCCCTGTCCAGTACCCGGAAGAACCTGTCCCAGGAGGTCTCCTCCCTGCCCGACAACCGCCCCACGGGACCGCCGGTGCGCAGCTCGTCGGTGCGGACCCCGAGTTCACGGTGTGGGCGGAGGGCGCTCACCACGGTCAGCGGCACGATCGTCTGACGCGCCCAACATCCCCAGTCCGCGAGGTTCAACGGGAACCAGGAGGGCAGGAACACGATCTCGGGAGGCATGCACGGCAGTTCGTCCCAGGACCACTGCCCGAACATGGCCAGCCACATCCGAGTGAAAACCCTGGTGCGTTCGATCCCGCCCTGACGCAGGATCCAGTCCCGGGCACCGACCATGTGCTCGTCGGCGACGTCGTCCCCGGCCAGCTTCAACGCCACATAGGCCTCGACCGTGGCGGAGAGATCCCCCGGAGCCCCGTAGTAGGGTCCCCAGGTCCCGTCGGAACGCTGCTGGGAGCGGATCCACCGGGCGGCCTCGGCCGTCTCCTCGGCGGTACGGATGCCGAGGAACTGGCGCAGCATGAGGTCCTCGGCGTCCATGGTCACGTTGGTCTGCAGCTCCCCCTGCCACCAGCCTCGTTCGTGCTGCCGGGAAAGCAGGTGGTCACGCGCCGCCTCCAGGGCACCCAACCAGTCCGGTTCCTGTTCGTGGTGCTCCGTCGTCCGGGAGAGCTCCCACCCTCCCGTTTCGACACTCGATGGTTCCGCTGCCTCGACCTCCTCGGGAGTCGATACCTCGGTGTGGCGCAGTGATCCGGTCACTGGTTCCTCCGGAGAACGAAATCGGCGAGTTCGGTCAGTCCCTCGGTCGTGCCTTCGCAGTCGGCGCGGCGCAGCTGGCGACACCCCGCCTGCAACCTGCGTTCGCTCTCGGCACGGGTCCATTCCGCGGATCCCGCGCCGCGCAGCAGCTCAGCGGCCTGTTCCACCTGGGACTCGGTGAGCGGTTCCGGCTGTTCGTAGAGCTTCCGCAACCGCTCCCCCTCTGGGGTTCCGGAATTGAGGGCGTGCACCACGGGCACCGACTTCTTGCGCGCCCGCAGATCGGACAGCACGGGTTTTCCGGTCTCCTCCGGGTCCCCCCACACCCCGAGCAGGTCGTCGACCAGTTGGAACGCCATTCCCAGCTCGAACCCGAACTCGTGCAGCCGCTGCACCGTGTGTTCGGAGGCGCCCGTCAACAACGCCCCCATCGAACACGAGCAGGCGATCAGGGCCGCCGTCTTCCCGGCGACCATACGCTGGCACTCGGCTATTCCCACGTCGAGACGCTGCTCGAAGTCCAGGTCCGCGGCCTGACCCGCGATGAGGCTGCGCACCGTACCCGACAGACTTCGGGCGGCCCGCAACGCCTGGGGGGAGTCGTCCTCCAGAACCACGTCGTGGGCCAGCTCCAGCAACGCGTCCCCCGCCAACAGGGCCGTGGAGCGCCCGAACACGCTCCAGGCCGTGGGGCGGTGTCTGCGTGAGAGGTCACCGTCCATCAGGTCGTCGTGCAACAACGAGAAGTTGTGCACCAGCTCTACCGCGGCGGCCCCGGACAGTGCCGCCCGCTCGTCGCCGTTGCCCGCTCTGGCCGACAACAGCACCAGCGCCGGACGCAGTGCTTTGCCGGAGCGCACTTCGGGAGTTCCGTCGGCGGAGACCCAGCCGAAGTGGTACTCGCTGACCCTGCGGGTGTCCGGATCCAGGCGGGCGACGGCCCGGCGCAGGTGCGGATCGACCGTTTCCCTGGCACTGACCAGGGCTGAGGGCACCGTCGTGGTCATGCGTCACCTCCACGCCGCACTGGGCTGGCTGTCCATCGCTCGAACTACGGTCCGTGCCGCCACGTTTCCGCTCCGCACCGCCCCTTCGAGGGTGTCCGGCCATCCGGTGTCGGTCCAGGCGCCGGCCAGCACCAGACCGGGACACTCCGTCTCGGCCGGAGGGCGTAGCCGACGGCTTCCCGGCGCGGGCAGAAACGTGGCAGCGGGTTCCCGGGTGACGAAGAAGTCCAGTACCCGGCTGCGGCGGATCGCCGGGAACAGGGTCTCCAGGGCGGGCAGGTACTCGGCACGCAACCGTGCCGAGGGAGCCTCGATCAGCTCCTGGGCCGCCGACAGGGACACCACCAGGTACTGTCCCCTGTCCGCCCCCGCCGCCTCCGTGCGGTCGAACAACCACTGCACCGGGGAGTCGAGTGCGGCAGCCATGGGCAGATCCGTGACCGGATCCTCCACGTGGACGTGAATGTTGACGATCGGGGCACGTTCCAGCGCCTGCCCTCCGTGCTCGTACCGCTGCGAGTCGCCCAGCAGTTTCGCGGCGGCGACGTTGGGCACGGCCAGCACCACGGCGTCCGCCGCGATCTCGTGGTTACGTCCCCCCTCACTCGCCCGGACGCGGTAGTCCCCGAGCTCCCCGTGTATCCCGGAGACCTTGTTCCGCGGCAACACCGTCACCCCCGCCGCGCACAGGGCGGTGTGGGCGGCGTCGCCGTGTACCTCGCCGAGGGGGCGTTCGATGATTCCGATGTCGCCACCGGTGGTGGTGTCCAGCATCCCGGTGCGGAACACTTTCACCGCCGAGGCCAGCGAGGCGTGCTCGGGACGGGCGTTGAGCGCGGCGGTGCAGAACAGTTCCCACAGTCCCGTCACCGCCGCCCGGGGCTCACCCCGGGACCGCAGCCAGGAGGCGAAGTCCGTGCTGTCCAGCGCCGGATCGTCCGGATCCAGCGTGCGCAGGGCCAACGCGGTACGGGCCGCGGCGATCCGTTCCCGAGGGGAGAGGGCGCGGTGTCCGAACAGGGCGGGAACCAGGTGTGCCGGGGCGGGCAGTCCGTTGCGCCGCAACGTCCACCGCGCCCGCGGGGTGACCACCGGCACCCGCAGCCGTGGCTGGATCCGTACCCTGTCCGCGGTTCCCAGACGACGCAGCAGCTCGGTGTACTCGGAGTAGCAGCGCAGGAAGACGTGCTGTCCGGTGTCGACGGTCAGCTCACCCCGGCGGAAGGAGTAGGTGGCTCCTCCCAGTCGGGAACGCGTCTCCAGCAGGGTGACCTCGTGTCCCGCCTCCCGACACCCGAAAGCGGCGGCGATGCCGGCGAGTCCTCCGCCGACGACCACGACTCGTCCCGGGCTCATGAGGTCATCCCGGCCAGGGAACGCGCGGCCACGACCGCTTTCTGCCAACCGGGCAGGCTCGTCCTCGACCGCGTCACGAGGCCGGGGTCCTCCGTGATGCGGCGGAGCAGTTCGTGGTAGATCCCGGCCATGGCCGCACAACAGGCTCGGCTTCGATGGTCCAGCATGGGCAGCAAACGCAGTCCTTCGGCGTACCAGCGCTCGGCTCGTTGTCCCTGGAAGCGCACCAGTTCGGCGATTCTCGACTCCTCGTCGGTGAACTCTCCCCGTCGGTCCAGGTCCAGGCGCACTCCGAAGCGGCGCAGATCCTGCCGGGGCAGATAGATCCGTCCGGAACGGCGGTCCTCCAACAGGTCACGCAGGATGTTCGTCAGTTGCAACGCCACTCCGAGGGCGTCGGCGCGTTCCGCGGCCACTCCGGTGACCCGCTGGCCGAACACCCCCAGGGACAGGCGCCCGATGGAGCCGGCCACGCATCGGCAGTAGTGCACGAGCTCCTCGAAGGTCTCGTAACTGTTCCCCCGGACATCGGCCTCACAACCGTCGATGAGTTCGTGGAAGGCCTCCAGGGGAACCGGCAGTCTCCTCCGAGCGTCGGCCAACGCCACCAGCACCGGGTCCTTGGCGTCCTGGTGGACGTTGCGCAACGAGTCCCTGGCCCGTTGCAGTCTCACCAGTTTGTCCTCGGTGGAGGCAGTTCCGTCCCCGATGTCGTCCACCAGCCGCGCGAAGGCGTACACGGCGGACAGGGCCCGACGCTTGGTCGGGGGCAGCAACCTGATCCCGTAGGAGAAGTTGCGGGCCTGCTCCCGGGTGATCCGTTCGCAGTACTCGTAGGCCCGTCGCGTCCGGTCGTCCCTCCCCCGTGCCGGGGCCAGGGAGAGCCGGACCCACTCGCCGAGTATCCGTGCGCGGCGCGGTCGGACACCGACCGCCAGCGGGTCGTAACCGGCCGGTCGGAAGGCGCGGGCCGTGGCCAGCCCGCCCGCGACGTATCCCGCCACCGCCAGCCGCGACAGGCCGGACAGCCGGGCCACCAGCGGCTGCCCGGCACGCAGCATCGACACGGCCCGGTCCACCTCGAACCAGACGAGGGCGCGTAATTCGTTGGAGGCGGTGCCGCCGGCGAACTCGGACTCGTCACACCCGAAGTCCCGCAGGTCCTCGGCGGGGACATAGACCCGGCCCCTGCGATAGTCCTCGGCGACGTCCTGGGAGTGTTCGAGTATCTGCAGCGCCGAGCAGATCCGGTCGGAGAGCACGGTCAGCTCGGGATCGGCCCGGCCGAAGACGTGGAGCACGAGCTCTCCCACCGGATTGGCCGCGTAGGCGCAGTAGTCCAGCAGGTCCTCGAACGTCTCGTAACGACGGACGTGCTGGTCCCGCCGGTTGGCGATGATCAACCGCGCCGGAACCTCACGTGGAATCCCGCACTCGTGCACGGTGGGCGCGAACGCCCTCATCAACGGAATCCGCGGGGTTCCGTCATAGACGCGGGCCAGATCGGATTCCAGCAGATCGAGCAGCCTCTCCCTGGGACCGCAGGCTTCGTCTCCCGCGTAGTCGACGAGGCGGGCGAATCCGTAGACGGCCATCAGGTGCTGTCTGATCCGGTACGGCAACACCCGAGCGGCGACCGTGAAGTTCTCCGACTGGGCCAGTGCCAACACGTCACCCGTCTCGGGGAGCTGACCGGGCAGCACCACCTCGAACGATCGTGCAGGTTGCCGAGCGGGGCGGGCACGGTCCGGTATCGCAGCCATGTCCACCTCCTACCCCGCACAGTTGTTGAGGGAGTCCATTGGCGACAGCGTAGATCGCTGATGGACACGGCGCAGGGCTGTTGACCTCCTCCGATCGGGTGAGTTGCGGTGCGCGCCGGGCCCGAACTCCCCTCCACGACGGAGGACGACGGACTCAGTCCCGGACCGAACGCACGCTCATCCGCCCCAGGGCCACGGAGGCCAGGATGGTGGCCAGGGCACCGCTGGCGAAGAAGAAGCCGAGTTGGGCCCACACCCACATGCCGGGTGATCCCAGCGGCGAACCGATCGGGGTCGCCACCCCCTCGGTTCCCCACAGGCGGCTCAGACTCGGGCCGACCAGCAACCACACACCTCCGGCCAGGGCCAACACCCCTCCCGTTCCGGCCAGGAAACGGTTGCTCGCGGGAATCATGACCAAACCGCCCACCAGGATCGCCGCAGCGGGCAGCACGCACAACCACAGCCGGTCGACCGTGAACACCCACGGCTGACCGCCGCCGAAGCCGTAACCGAAGTAGGGCCCCACGAAGGGAACGAGTCCGGTCCAGACGCCCAACAGCACCAGAACCAGCCCGCTCATCACACCCCGGCTACGACGCATCGAGACCACCGAGGCACGTGCCGTGTTGGCCTCTCCCGTGTAGTGTTCGACCAACCGACCCTCGAACTCCGGATTCAGCTCCTGGTCCGCTGAGGCGTTGGGGGCCGTTCTGACCTGTTGTTTGCTCGCGTCCACCCGTACCGTGCGTGTGCCGGAACGGGCGTCGTGCAGGGGGACGAAGCGGTGCTTCCTGCCCGCCCGCACCACGCCCCAGGTGGGCGAGCCCGAATCCGGGGCCAGATAGACGTGTTCCAGCGTGCCCAGTTTCGAACCGTTCCTGTCGACCACGGGTTTCCCGGAAAGGTCACCGTGCTCCGGCCCCCGGGATTCCTCGGGGCCCTGGGGTGTCGTGGACACACCCACCACCTCCACGACTGAGGGGCGTTGCTGAAGAAACCTCTACGTCGCCCGGTAGGAACTCCCGCCCTCACCGGAGCCTCCGCCCGCCGCGGATCCCCGCTGTTCGGACTCGGGAGCTCCCTGGGGTTCGGGAGTACTGCCCGCACCGCGCATGGTCCAGCTCTGCTCCCGCTCTCCCGTCTCGGTGCTGTCACCGGCACTTCCGGAGCGCGCTCCTTCGGGCGCGGCGCGGCGGTAGCTGGAATTGATCATGTCCGCGGCGGCTTCCCGCCCACCGAGTCCGAAAGCGATGGCGGAGCCGAGAGCGATCGCCCCCACCAGGGCTATGTAGGTCACGGTGACGATCACGGGGGCGATCCGCAGCTGTGTGAGGATCATGAACACGCCGATGGCCATGACCATGGTCGGCGCCGCCGTCCGCGCCATGCGTCCGGCCGGGCTGTCCCCCATGGTGCGTTCGACCAGCGTTCCCACCGCTCCTGCCACGGCGGCGGCGATCAGGAAGATGGCCAGCGCGGCCAGCACGCGAGGCAGATACCCCAGAACCACGTTCATGAAACCGGTCAACGCGGGAATGCCGAGCGTGCCGATCGCCGAGGACAGCACGAACAGCATGATCACCGCGAAAGCCACCGTGCCGACCAGTCTCGACGGACTTCCCCGCGGGCTGAGTCGCTCCACGTAGCGAGCTCCCTGCCCCGAACGGGCCATGCGGTCGTCCAGATGCAGTCGGCGCAGACCTCGGGTGATCACAGCCCGCAGTATCCTGGCGACCAGATAGCCGATCACCAGCACCAGTAGCGCACCGATCAACTGCGGCAGATAGCTGACCAGTTGTGTGAATCCGCTCTGCAGGCTGTTCAACACGTTGAACCCGGTACCTTGCGCGAGGACCATGTCCATGGTGCGCCTCCTACTGCCGGCGTCGTGTGGCCCGATTGGAACTCCCGGTCACCGGGCACGCAAACGCAAGTACTTCACACTTTCGGGCGAGCCCTTCCGGATGGAACCGCCCAGCGTCCGGCGGACCACTTCCGCGCGCGGAGCGGCACGGGTTTGTCCCCCATCGCGCGTGGGAACCCCGGCGGCGTGGAACGAGCGGAATTCAGACGAGAACTGGCCCAGCAACTGCGGGTGGACTCGATCAGGAGCTCCTCGGCGGCGGGCTCCGGGCACCCCACCTCGTCGATGTCGGCCGCCGAGCTGATGGCGGTACTGCTGGACGGGCACCTGCGGATGGATGTCACCCGCCCGGACCACCCGGGCAATGATCACCTGATCTTTTCCAAGGGGCACGCCTCCCCACTGCTGTACTCCTGCCTCAAGGCGGCGGGCGCGATCGACGACGCGGAACTGATGACCTTCCGTGAGTTCGGCAGCAGAATGGAGGGTCATCCCACCCCGGTTCTCCCCTGGGTGGACGTCGCCACCGGCTCACTCGGCCAGGGACTTCCCATCGGGGTCGGGCTGGGACTGACCCTCAGCCGCCTGGACGAGTTGCCCGGCAGGGTCTGGGTGCTCTGCGGCGACAGCGAGATGGCCGAGGGATCGATCTGGGAGGCCTTCGAACACGCGGCGTACTACGGCCTGGACAACGTGGTCGCGCTCATCGACGTCAACCGTCTCGGCCAGACCGGCGAAACCATGCACGGGTGGGACCTGAGCGCCTACTCCGACCGGGCACGCGCCATCGGCTGGCACACCGTGGAAGTGGACGGCCACGATCCCGACCGCGTCGAGGAGGCCCTCACCGAAGCGGAGAACACCCTGGGCAGACCCACGGCCGTGGTCGCACGGACCGTCAAGGGCAAAGGGGTGAGCGAGGTCGAGAACCTCACCGGCAAGCACGGCAAACCGGTCGCGGACGAGCAGGCCGCCATCTCCGAGCTCGGCGGCAACCGCGATCTCGGTGTCACCGTCTCCGCTCCGGAGAGCACCGCCCGCGCCCGCACGTTCGAGGTCCCCGGTGGGCAGCTCCCCGTCTTCGAAACGGGGAGTTCGGTGGCCACCCGGAAGGCCTACGGGCAGGCGCTGCGCGCCCTCGGATCCCGTCGGGGGGACATCGTCGCGTTGGACGGTGAGGTCTCCAACTCCACCCACTCGGAACAGTTCCGCGAGGGTCATCCGGAGCGGTACTTCGAGATGTACATCGCCGAGCAGCAGATGCTGGCGACGGCGGTGGGCATGCAGGTACGCGGGTGGCGACCGTTCGCCTCCACCTTCGCCGCCTTCCTCACCCGGGCCTACGACTTCATCCGGATGGCTGCCGTCAGCAGGGCCGACCTGTGTCTGATGGGGTCCCACGCCGGGGTCGCCATCGGCGAGGACGGACCCTCCCAGATGGCGTTGGAGGACCTGGCCGCCCTGCGCGCGGTGCACGGCAGCACGGTGCTGTACCCGTGTGACGCCAACCAGACCGCACGGCTGCTGGAGCCGATGGCCGACCTGAGGGGCATCAGCTACCTGCGCGCCAGTCGGGGAGCCTCCCCGGTGATCTACGGGCCCGAGGAACAGTTCCCCGTGGGCGGCTCCAAAACGGTCCGCGACGGCGACCACGTGACGCTCGTCGGTGCCGGAGTGACCCTGCACGAGTCACTGGAGGCCGCGGACCGCCTGGCCGCGGAGGGCATCCGGGCACGGGTCATCGACCTCTACTCGGTCAAACCCGTCGACTCCGCGACGCTGGACGCGGCGGCCCGGGAAACAGCCGGTCTGGTCACCGTCGAGGACCACTGGCCCGAGGGGGGACTCGGGGACGCCGTCCTGGCCTCGCTGGCCGAGACCGGGGCGAGCACGGCGGTGCGCAAACTCGCCGTCTCCCGCATGCCCGGCTCGGGGAAACCGGAGGAACTGCTCGAACAGGCCGGCATCGACGCCGGCGCGATCGCGACGGCGGCTCGTTCCCTCCTGCGATGAGGGGACTCGACGGGTCCTTCCCGGGCGGAGGTCGGGATCCCGGTTGCGCGGGTCTCCTCCGCCCGGGTGAAACAGTTTCCTCCGTCCGTGCCACTCCGAGATCGCCTCAGCCCGGAGAACCGGCGACAATGGTGCGGAGAACGCCCTCACTCCGAGGGGTAAACCAGGCCGGTCGAAAGGCTGAACAGGATCGTGACGACGTCGATTGACCACAGGATCGCCGAGGAACTCGGTGTAGGCGCGGAACAGGTGACAGCCGCTGTTCGGCTGCTGGACGACGGTGCGACCGTCCCCTTCGTCGCCCGGTACCGCAAGGAAGCGACCGGGGCGCTGGACGACACGCAACTGCGTACCCTCGAACAGCGACTGCGTTATCTGCGGGAGCTGGAACAGCGGCGCTCCACGATCCTCGAAGAGATCCGCAAACAGGGCAAACTGGACGACGAACTGCACGCCAGGATCTCGGCCGCGGACACCAAGGCTCGCCTGGAGGACCTGTACCTGCCCTACCGGCCCAAACGGCGTACCAAGGCACAGGCGGCCCGGGAAGCCGGACTGGAACCACTGGCCGAGACGCTGCTGACGGACCCGCACCAGGATCCGCACGTTCTGGCCGAGAAGTACGTGGACGCCGACAAGGGAGTCGCCGACGCCGCGGCGGCGCTGACCGGGGCCCGTTCGATCCTCGTCGAGCGGTTCTCCGAGGACGGGGACCTGATCGGGCAGCTGCGCGAGACCGCATGGCGGCGCGGACGGATCACCTCGACGGCACGGGAGGGGGCCGAGACCGGAAGCTCCAAGTTCGCGGACTACTTCGACTTCACCGAAGCGCTGGACACACTTCCCTCCCACCGTGTGCTCGCCCTGTTCCGCGGGGAGAAGGAGGGCGTCCTCGAACTGTCCCTCGACCCGGAACCCGAGCACGAGCCGGACCGGGGGCCGGGCGAGTACGAGAACACCATCGCGGCGCGCTTCGGCATCCGGGACGAGGGCCGTCCCGCGGACGCGTGGCTGCGTGAGACGGTGCGCTGGGCTTGGCGCACCAGGATCATGGTGCACATCGACATCGACCTGCGGGGCAGACTGCGCCAACACGCCGAGGACGAGGCCGTGCGGGTCTTCGCGAGCAACCTGCGCGACCTGCTGTTGGCCGCCCCGGCCGGTCCTCTTCCCACGATCGGGCTGGATCCCGGTTACCGCGCTGGGGTGAAGGTGGCCGTGGTGGACGGCACCGGCAAGCTCGTGGAGACCGCCACGATCCATCCGCACGAGCCCCGACGGCGGTGGGACGAGGCGGTGGCCACGTTGGAACGGCTGGTCGAACGGCACGACGTCCGGCTCGTCGCGGTCGGCAACGGTACGGCCTCCCGGGAGACCGACGACCTCGCGGCCCAGGTGACCCGTTCCCACCGGAACGTGACCCGGGTTTCTGTCTCCGAGTCCGGGGCCTCGGTCTACTCCGCCTCGGCCTACGCCTCCAGGGAACTGCCCGAGGTCGACGTGTCGCTGCGCGGAGCCGTCTCCATCGCCCGGCGACTACAGGATCCGCTCGCCGAACTGGTGAAGATCGATCCGAAGTCCATCGGGGTCGGCCAGTACCAGCACGACGTGTCCGAGTCGAAGCTCTCGCACTCCCTGGACGCGGTGGTCGAGGACTGCGTCAACGCGGTGGGGGTGGACGTGAACACCGCCTCGGCACCCCTGCTCAGCAGGGTTTCCGGTATCAACGCCGGACTGGCGGAGAACATCGTCGAGCACCGCGACACACACGGACCGTTCCGGTCCAGGCGGGCTCTCAAGGAGGTGTCCCGCCTGGGGCCGAAGGCGTTCGAACAGTGCGCGGGGTTCCTGCGGGTCACCCACGGGGAGAATCCGCTGGACGCCTCCAGCGTCCATCCGGAGAGCTACCCCGTGGTGCACCGCATCGCCGAGTCGGCGGGCGGCTCGGTGACGGAGCTCATCGGCAACACCGAGCTGTTGCGCGGACTGCGTCCCGACGACTTCGCCGACGAGTCCTTCGGAGTGCCGACGGTCACCGACATTCTCTCCGAACTGGAGAAACCGGGCCGTGACCCGCGTCCGGAGTTCCGCACCGCGCGTTTCGCCGAGGACGTGCACTCGCTGGAGGACCTGCGGCCGGGAATGGTGTTGGAGGGTGTGGTCACCAACGTGGCCGCTTTCGGGGCCTTCGTGGACGTGGGCGTGCACCAGGACGGGCTGGTGCACGTCTCGGCGATGTCGAAGTCCTTCGTCAGGGACCCCCGTGAGGTCGTCAAACCCGGCGAGGTGGTCCGCGTCAAGGTCCGGGACGTGGAGGTGGAACGCAAGCGCATCTCGTTGACCCTGCGGCTGGAGGACGAGGTCTCCCCCTCGGGTGAGCAGTCCCCGGGCACGAGGGCGGCGGAGACCAGCGGCGGGGCCCGCTCCAGGCGCGGGGGCTCATCCGACGGCGGGGGGCCGAAGGGATCCGGCCGCTCACGGCGCGGCGGGAACCGCGGCGACAACGCCGAGGGAAGTCTGGCCGCTGCCCTGCGTCAGGCGGGCTACGGGACCGACTGACCCCTCTGCCGGAGACGGGTGTCGCCGCGGAGACCGGAGGGCTTCGCGGCGACACCCGTCGCCCGTCACGACCTCGTGGACGTGTCACCGGAAGACGTGGCGGCGGACTCGTCGGAACGACCACTGTCGGGCCGGGCGGGACAGCAGTTCCTCGGGAGGAGAGGGCAGTTCCGGCGGGAGGCCGTCGGCCTCCACGAGCACCACCACGCGATGGTCGCCACCGCGGTACAGTCCCGCACAGCGGCAGGTGACGTCGTCCCGCATCCCCTCCAGAACCTCTCCGGCCCAGTCGAGCAGGTCCTCCTGCCTGCCCACAGCGGCCCTGGCCTCCCACATGAGGGTCTCGCTCACCGGACTCCTCACCGCGTGTCCTCCCGTATGTCGGGGACCGGGGGCAGACGGGGCGCCTCGTCGATGTCCGCCCGGCTCATCCGGAACCGCTCCGGGTAGGCGGCGCGGCTGCTCCGCCGGGCTGGTTCGGTGGTGCGCCAGCTGTACAGGCACCGGTCGCAGCGCAGCACCCGCCACGCTCCCGGCACCGGGGAGACGGCGAGTTCGCCGAACTCCGCCGCGGCGCAGCGGGGGCACACCGTCGTCGGTGCGGGCTGCTCGGTCTCTCCGTGGGGGGTGGTCACCGGTCTCCTCCTCGTTCGGCGAGCAGTGTCGTGAGTCTGTCGATCCAGGCGGCGGTCTCGGGCAGGTCGGTCACCGGCTGGCCGTAGTGCCCCCGCTCGTCCGGGGCCACCGGAGTGGTGGCGTCGATGACGAGCTTGTTGGTGATCCCCGGGGGCTGCGAACCGGGGTCCAGTTCCAGGACGGACATGTTCGGCAGGTTGACCAGGTCGCAGGCCGGGTTGACCTTGGTGGACAGCGCCCACATGACCTGGGGGAGGTCGAAGGGGTCCACGTCCTCGTCGACGACGATGACCGTCTTGCAGTAGCCGAGGCCGTGCGGCGTGGTCATGGCGCGCAGCCCGACCGCCCGCGCGAAGCCGCCGTAGCGTCTCCCGGTGGAGACGACGGCGAGCAGCCCGTGTGTGTACATGGCGTTGACGGCCCGCACCTCGGGGAAGTCGGCGCGCAGCTGCTGGTACAGCGGCACGCAGGTGGCCGGTCCGATCAGGTAGTCGACCTCGGTCCAGGGCATACCGAGATACAGGGACTCGAAGATCGGGTCGGTGCGGTGGGAGATCCGGTCCACACGCAGGACGGGCATGTTCCGCCCACCCGAGTAGTGCCCGGTGAACTCTCCGAACGGTCCTTCGAGCTCGCGTTCGCGGGCCTCGATCACCCCTTCGAGCACGACCTCGCTGCCCCAGGGGACGTCGAGTCCGGTCCGCGGTGCCCGGGAGACCGGCGCCGGTGCTCCGCGCAGCGCCCCGGCCATCTCGTACTCGGACTGCTCGTGGCCGAGCGGGGTTCCGGCCACCACCGAGATCACCGGGTCGTTGCCCAGCGCGACCGCCACGGGGAGGTCCTCGCCGCGACGTTCGGCGGCGTCGAGGTGCAGTGCGATGTCGTGCATCGGCACCGGTTGCAGCCCGAGCCGGTTGGTGCCCTTCACCTCCATGCGGTAGGTGCCCACGTTCTGTCTGTCGAGGTTGTCGGGATCCTCCGGATCCCGTGAGACGACGGCCGCCTTGTCGAGGTAGAAGCCTCCGTCGCCGTCGTTGAGGCGGAACAGCGGGAGCACGTCGAAGAGGTTGACCTCGGCCCCGTCGAGGGTGTTCTCCGCCCACGGCGGGTCCTGCCGGCGTTCGACGGGCACCGGGAAGTTCTCCCAACGCCGGATGAACTCCCGTACCTGGTCCCTGGTGGGGGTCTCGGGAGGCAGGTCGAAGGCGATCGCGTGGTTGGCCCACGAGCCGTGGGCGTTCACCGCGATCCGGGCGGACTCGAAACCGGTGACGTTGTCGAAGTACAGGGCGGGAGCCCGCTCGCCGAGCCGGTTGGCCGCGTTGGCGGCCGCACCGAGGTCGGGTTCCGGGTCCACCCGCTCGGTGACGTGCAGCAGCTGTCCCTGGCGGTCGAGGGCAGCGAGGTACGAACGCAGGTCGTCGTAGGACATGGCGGTACTCTCCTGGTCGCGGAGGGACGGAGCGGTTCACGCGCGGGGTGTGGTGTCGAGACCGCGCCACCGTGCGGCCCCGGACGCGGGGATTCCGAACTGGTCGAGTACGCGGGTGACCACGTGGGCGATGATCTCGTCGACGGAACCGGGGTGGTTGTAGAAGGCGGGCATCGGGGGAACGACCACGGCTCCCATGCGGGTGAGCGCGAGCATGTTCTCCAGGTGGATCTCACCGAGCGGGGTTTCCCGGGGTACGAGCACGAGCCTGCGGCGTTCCTTGAGCGTGACGTCGGCCGCCCTCCCGATCAGTCCCTCGGCGTATCCGGTGCGGATACCGGCGAGGGTCTTCATGCTGCAGGGCACGACGACCATCCCGTCGGTGTGCACCGATCCCGAGGAGATCGTGGCCGCCTGGTTTCCGGGGGCGTGTACCTCGTCGGCCAGCGCGGTGAACTCCCGCAGGTCGTATCCGGTCTCCAGTTCGACCGTGGCCCTGGCCCAGCGGCTGAGCACGAGGTGCGTGTACACCTCCGGCCTGCCGCGCAGCTCCTCGAGCAGTCCGGCGGCCAACGGTGCCCCGGTGGCTCCGGTGACCCCCACCACCAACCGCATTTCCGCTCCAAAAGTTCGTATACGAATGTTCGTGTACATACTAACACCGCTCGGGCCGTCGGGAAGCACACCGCCCTCCCCGACGCCCCGCCCCCTCGGACGGGAGACCGGCGCCCGGACGAGCGCACCGACGACCTCTAAGATGCACGGGCGCCCCGAGCAAGCCCGACTCCCAGTGAGAGACCACCGTGGAACTGGACGCGGCCGTATTCCACCTGCTGCGCCGTGCACTGCAGGAACACACCGCCACCTGGCAGGCCCACCTGCCGGAGCTGACCAAACCGCAGTACGCGGTGCTGCGTGCCGTGGACCAACAGCCCGGCATCGAGCAGGCCGCGGTGGGCCACCACGCCGCCATCGACAAGGCCACGCTGGCCTCCCTGCTGCTCCGCCTGGAACAGCGGGGGCTGCTGTCCCGCACGGTCGACTCCGGAGACCGCAGGCGGCGACAGCTCCACCTGACCGAGCTGGGGCGGGAGACACTGCGCCACGCCGACTCCGTGGCCGAGTCGGTGAACGGGTCCATGCTGGCCCGCCTGGACGAGGACGAACGGGAGCAGCTGCGTCGACTGCTGCGGAAACTCACGGAAGGGTGATCCCTTCCGGGGAGGACACCGGACCTCCTCGTCCACACTGTTGACTTCCAGCGAACTCCAACTCACACGATCGAGCGGACCGCTGCTGCTGAACCGGAGGTGACCTCATGGATGGTGGAGTGAGCTGGGCGACACTGCGCTCACTGACCCGGGACAGCTCGGTGACCAAACAACGGCTGCCTCCCGGACTTGCCACACGGATCCTCGGTTACGCCCGCCCCTATCTGGGCGTGATCGTTCCCTTCCTGATCATGGTCGCGGCCACGGCGGTGCTCGGTGTCGTCACCCCGCTGCTGTTCAAGGCGATCATCGACCGTGGTGTCGTGCCGGGACGTACCGGAGTGGTCGTCTGGCTGTCCGTGGGCGTGGCCGGGGTCGCCCTGTTGGAGGCCGTGCTCACCCTGCTGCAACGCTGGTACTCCTCCCGCCTCGGCGAGGGGCTGATCTACGACCTGCGTCGTGAGGTCTTCGACCACGTGCAGCGGATGCCGCTGGCGTTCTTCGTCCGCGCCCAGACGGGCGCGCTGACCAGCAGACTCAACAACGACGTCATCGGAGCCCAGCGTGCCCTGACCAGCACGCTGTCCTCGGTGGTGTCCAACGTGCTCAGCCTGGTGCTGGTGCTGGCGGCGATGTTCGCCCTGTCCTGGCAGATCACACTGATCGCACTGGCCCTGCTGCCGTTGTTCCTGCTGCCGGTGCGCTGGATCGGTCGGAGGCTACAACGTGTGACCCGGGAGCAGATGGCCGTGGACGCCGAGATGAGCTCGCTGATGACCGAACGCTTCGGGGTCGGTGGGGCCATGTTGACCAAGCTCTACGGCAGGGCCGACGAGGAGACCGAGCACTTCGCGGGCAAGGCGGCACGCGTGCGTGATCTCGGTGTGCTCTCGGCCATGTACAGCCGGGTCTTCTTCGTGGGCCTGACCCTGCTGGCCGCGCTGGCGACCGCCGTGGCCTACGGCCTCGGTGGGGTGCTGGTGATCGGCGGCTCCCTGCAGCTGGGCACGCTGGTGGCGCTGACCTCACTGCTCACCCGGCTCTACGGTCCACTGACCTCGCTGTCCAACGTGCACGTGGACGTGATGACGGCCCTGGTCAGCTTCCACCGGGTGTTCGAGGTGTTGGACCTGCCTCCGATGATCCGGGAGAAGGAGGACGCCGTCGACCTGCCGCCGGAGGCGCGCAGTCTCGAATTCGACTCCGTCTCCTTCCACTACCCGGGCTCGGACGAGGTCTCCCTGGCCTCCCTGGAGTCGGTGGCCCGACAGGAGAGCACTCCGCCCCACCAGGTACTGCACGACGTCTCTTTCCACGCCGCCCCCGGAGAGATGATCGCACTGGTCGGACACTCCGGAGCTGGCAAGACCACCATCGCCCAGCTCGCGGGGCGGCTGTACGACGTGGACTCGGGAAGCGTCCGCGTGGGCGGACACGACGTGCGGGACGTCACCCTGTCCTCGCTGTACTCCACCGTCGGTGTGGTCACCCAGGAAGCGCACCTCTTCCACGACACGATCCGGGCGAACCTCGCCTACGCCCGCCCCGAGGCCACCGACGAGGAACTGCTGCACGCCCTGCGCACCGCGCAGCTGGGGGAACTGGTCTCCGAGCTTCCCGACGGCCTGGACACCGTCGTCGGGGACAGGGGCTATCGGCTGTCCGGCGGCGAGAAGCAGCGCATCGCCCTGGCCCGGTTGTTGCTCAAACAACCGCCCGTGGTGGTGCTGGACGAGGCCACCGCCCATCTCGACTCGGAGTCCGAGGCAGCGGTGCAGCGGGCCCTGAACCGGGCGTTGGCCGGACGCACCTCGTTGGTGATCGCGCACCGCCTGGCCACGATCCGCCGGGCGGACCGGATCCTGGTGATCTCGGAGGGACGTGTTCTCGAACAGGGCACCCACGAGGAACTGCTGGAACACGGCGGACAGTACGCCGAGCTGTACCGCACCCAGTTCGCCGAGGAGGAGCAGGGCTCCCCGGAACGGGTCCTTCCCTCGGGGGACAGGACCGGGCCAGTGGAATGATCCGAACGGGCCGAAACAGCGGGGCCGGGAGCTTCCGGCGAGCGCAGAACGGTCGGCCCAGGCGGGTATCCCGCCTATGAGCGGAACAGTGGCTCGGTCGGACTTCCTCGCCTCACGGAACACCCCGTCCGGAGTCGATCCGGGGAGCGCTCACCGCGCTGTCCGCACCGCCTGGGGAGCCACCCGCAGATCGGCCTCGATCCTGGCCGCCGTTTCCAGCAGCGGCGGCAGCAGCTCCTCCCGCGCCTGCTCGGTGGTGGCCCGGCTGGCGTGGGAGGACACGTTCACGGCCGCCACCACCCGTTCGGTGCGGTCCCGGATGGGGGCGGCCAACGAACGCAGTCCCGCCTCCAGCTCCTGGTCGACCACGGCCCACCCCTGGGAACGGATCCGCTCCAGTTCCCGCCGCAGTTCGTCGACGCTGGTCACGGTGTGCGGCCCCAGCGGCTCGGGACGCAACCTGCCCAGGTAGTCCTCCAGCTCCCGGTCCTGGAGTCCCGCCAGCAGAACGCGTCCCATCGAGGTCGCATAGGCCGGAAAACGGGTGCCGATGTTGATGGCCACGGTCATGATCCGCGAGGTCGGGACGCGCCCCACGTAGACGATCTCGTCACCGTCCAGCACCGAGACGGACACGGACTCGTGCACCCGTGCGGCGAGCCGCTCCAGGTGCGGCTGGGCCATCTCGGGCAGGGAGAGGCTCGACAGGTAGGAGAACCCCAGCTCCAGGACCCTGGGGGTCAACGCGAACAGGCGACCGTCCGTCCACACGTAGCCGAGCTGGACGAGCGTGTGCAGGAACCTGCGTGTGGAGGCGCGGGAGAGCCCCGTCGCCCGGGCGACCTCGCTGAGGGTCATCTCCGGCCGTGTCTCGTCGAAGGCACGGATCACCCGCAGTCCACGCGCCAAGGACTGCACCGGACCGACCTCGGAATCGACCTCGGGCTCCATCACCGCACTCCTTCACGAGTCGTTCTCTCGGGCAGCGCCCCGCCCGGACTCCTCGGACAGGATCCGGTCCGCCACCGCGAAGGCGCTGTTGGCTCTGGGCACCCCGGCATAGACCGCCACGTGCATGAGCACCTGACGGATGGTCGCCGCCTCCACGCCGTTGCGCCGTGCCGCCCGGACGTGCATGGCGAACTCGTCGTGGTTGCCGGTGGCCGCCAGGATGGCCAGCGTGACACAACTGCGGGTCGGCCGGTCCATCTCCTCCGAGGCCCAGAGCTCCCCCCAGGCGTAACGGGTGATGAAGTCCTGGAACGGGGCGGTGAACTCCGTGGTGCGTTCACGGGCCCGGTCCACATGGGCGTCGCCGAGCACCTGCCTGCGCACGGCCGTGCCGCTGCCCGTACCGCCGGAGCCGGACAGCACCCCGTCGGTACGCGTCCCCGCGGCGGACACAGGCTCATCGTCTCCCGTGAAGTGCTCGTACAGCAGCCGACCGACCTGCTCGTGACGTTCGACACTGGCCAGGTGCGCGGCGTGTTCCACCACCTCCAGCCGAGCACCCCCCACAGCGCCCGCGATGGCCTCGGCGTGCCGGGGCGGCGTCGCCGGATCATCATATCCGGCCACCACGAGCGTGGGCGCGGTGATCCGTCCCAGCCACCGCTCCAGGTCCATGGTGGCGATGGCCTCACAGCAGGAGGCGTAGCCCTCGTCGTCGCAGGAGGCGATCATCGCCCCGTACTTGGCCCGCACGTTCTCGTCCGCGGCCAGCTCGGCGGTGAACCAGCGCTTCAGGGTGGGCTCCACCATCGCGGCCGTGCCGTTTGCCCGCACGAACTCGGCCCGTTCCCGCCACGCGGAAGCCGGTCCCAACGCCGCGGAGGTGCACAGCAGGGCCAGCCGGTCGATCCGGTCCGGGACGTTGGCCGCCAGCCACATCCCGGTCATGCCGCCGAGCGAGAGCCCGGCGAAGTGTGCCCTGTCGATGTCGAGGTGGTCCAGCAGGTCCACCACGTCCCTGCCGAGCAGGTCCAGGTCGTAGGGGCCGACGGTGGCCGGTGTGCGGCCGTGGCCACGTTGGTCGTAACGCAGCACGCGGAACCGTCGGCTCAGCAGCGGCACCTGCGCGTCCCACATAGTCCGGTCCGTGCCCAGGGAGTTGGACAGCACCAGCACCGGCGCGTGGGGTGGGCCGGTCAGCTCATAGTCCGGGATCACCGGTGGTCGTCTCCTTCCAACGTGTGTAGGCCTCCAGAGCACGCCCCAGGAACAGCTCGGAGGAGCCCAGGTAGTCCCCCGGTTCGGTCAGCTCGGTCACCCTCTCCCGCGACAGCACCGAACGCACCGTGGGATCGTCGAGCAGTTCGGCACGCAGACCGCCCGCGTTCTCCCGGGCCCTGCCCGCGAGTTCGCTCACCAGGCGCTCGGAGCGCCGCGCTCCCAGATGCGGAGCGAGCTCCGCCGAGACCCGCTCGGCCAGTAGGGCGCCCCCGGTGAGATCCAGGTTGGTGCGCATCGCGGTGGTGTCCACCCGCAGTTCGGTCAGGAGCTCGCGGGTGAGGGTGGCCGCCGAGCCGGTCAGTCGCAGCAGTTCGGTGAAGGGCTCCCACTCGGACTGCCAGCTTCCCGCCCCGCGCTCGTGCTCCTGCGGCATGGCGCCGAGCAGGGTGGCGACCAGACCGGGCACCCGCCTCGTGGCGGCGGTCACGCGCACGGCGCGGACAGGGTTGCGCTTGTGCGGCATCGCGGAGGAGCCCCCGGCGTGTCCCTCGGCGAGTTCCCCCAGTTCGGTCTGGGCGCCCAGTTCGACGTCGACGGCGATCTTGCCGAGCGTTCCGGCCACGGTACCCAGCGCGGAGGCCAGCTCTCCGACTCTCGTGCGGTCGGTGTGCCACGGCAACACGGGCTCGGCGAGCCCGAGACGGCCGGCCAGGGCCGAGACCACCCGGTCCCCCTCGTTTCCCAGGGTGGCCAGCGTGCCGACCGGCCCTCCCAGCTGCACGGCCAGGCGGTGTCGCCGCACCCGCGCGAGTGCTTCGGCGGACTCGACCACGCCGGTCAGCCAACCGGCGGCTTTCCTGCCGAAGGTGGTGGGCAACGCCTGTTGCAGCAGGGTCCGTCCCGTCATCAGGCTGTGGCGGTGCTCCCGGGCCAAGCGGGCGCACTCGTCGGCCACCCCGCGCAGCTCCTCCAGCACCAGGTCCAGACTCGTGCGTGCCACCAGCATCGCGGCGGTGTCCACCACGTCCTGGCTCGTGGCCCCCCGGTGCACCCGGGAAGCCACCTCCGGGGGCAACCGTTCGGCCAGGTCCCGGACCAGCGGGATCACGGGGGTGGCGGACTCGGCCGCGCGCGCGGCGATCGAGTCCGGGTCGAAGTTCTCCGGCACGCACTCCCGGGCGATCCGCTCCGCGGTCTGTCGGTCCAGGAGACCGGTGTCGGCCTGCGCCCGCGCCAGCGCCGCCTCGAAGTCGAGCATGGCCGTCAGCCATGCCCGGAGGCCGGTGCACTCGGCGAACCGGTCCGTGACGAAGGTGGGGCCGAACATGCCGTCGGCCCGTTCAGAGTACGAAGAAGACCGTCTCGTCATCGCCCTGCAATCTGATGTCGAACCGGAATCCCGTGCCGTCGTGCTCGGCGAGCAGGGTGTCCCGCCTCCGCTGATCCACGGCGGCGAGCACCGGATCCGCGGCGTTGGCCCGCGTCTCGTCGGGGAAGTAGATCCTGGTGACCAGACGGTTGAGCATTCCCCTGGCCAGCACGGTCACGTCGATGTGCGGCGCCTCCCACTCACCACGGGGTGTGGGAAGCCCGCCGGGGCGGACCGTGCGGAACCAGAACCGTCCTCGCTGGTCGGTGGCGCACCGCCCGAACCCCCGGAAGGAGGTGGTCGTTCCCCGAGGGTCGTCCGGATGGGCGAAACGGCCTCGCTCGTCGGCCTGCCAGATCTCGACCAGTCCGTCCGGAACCGGGTCGCCGGCGCCGTCGACCAGCTGTCCACACAGTACGAAGGCGTGCGGGGTGTCCTCCGGTACGAGTTCGGGACCGTCCGGCCACGGCAACCCTTCCGGAAGGGCGAAGAAGGGCCCCACCGTCTGGGACGGGGTGGTCCCCAGCGTCGGCTGGGGACGGACACGCGGGGAGTTCGTCATGACCGCCTCCACGGATTCGCGTTCTCGACGTCTCCCGGTCGCGGTGCCCGGCGGTTCGACACGCCACCGGGCACCGCCGGAGCCGCCTCGGCCCGGCCGGGTTCAGTCGTCATCGTCGTCGTCCTCGTTCTCGAACGGGGTCGCCCGGCTGCCGCGCAGCACGATGTCGAAGTGGTAGGCCAGCGCCCACTCCGGAACCGTGTTGTCCAGATCGAACCGGCAGATCATCCTCTCGCGCGCCTTCGGGTCCCGCACCGACTGGAAGATCGGGTCCTGGAAGAACAACGGATCCCCCGGAAAGTACATCTGGGTGATCAACCGTTGTGTGAAGGCACGCCCGAACAGGGAGAAGTGGATGTGAGCCGGTCGCCAGGCGTTGTCGTGGTTGCGCCAGGGATAGGCACCCGGTTTGATCGTGACGAACCGGTACCTGCCCTGGTCGTCGGTCATACAGCGGCCGACCCCGGAGAAGTTCGGGTCCAGCGGGGCGGGGTGTCGGTCGCCCGAGTGCCGGTAGCGCCCGGCGGCGTTGGCCTGCCACACCTCGACCAGCGTGTCCGGGACGGGCCGCCCGTCCGAGTCGAGCACCCGTCCGCTGACCACGATCCGCTCGCCCAGGGGTTCGCCCTCGTGCTGGACGGTCAGGTCGTGGTCGTGCTCACCGACCCGTTCGTGCCCCAGCAACGGACCGGTGACCTCGGTGAGGTTCTGCGGCAACAGGTGCAGGGGCCGCTGCGGGGTGCGCAGTGCCGTGGACCGGTACTCGGGGGTGTGCAGTGCCGGGTGACTGGTGTCGTCCCGCACGTAAGTGGGGAGCACGAGATCGTCCGTGTGTTTGCCGTTGGTGTCAGTGGCCATGTTCACTTCCGATGTCCGAGGTTGCCTCGGTCGGCCCCTACCGTGGGCCGACCGCCGGAGGCCGGGCGGTCAGGCGTGCAGCACCACGGCCAGGCCCTGCCCCACACCGATGCAGATCGCGGCGAGACCCCACCCGCCTCCGCGACGGCGCAACTGGTGGGCCAGGGTCGTCAGGATCCGCGCGCCCGAGGCGCCGAGCGGATGGCCGAGTGCGATCGCCCCGCCCTGCTGGTTGACGATCTCCGGATCGAGGTCGGGCCACTCGGCCAGGCAGGCCAGCGACTGGGCCGCGAAGGCCTCGTTCAGTTCGACCGCGTCCAGATCGCCCCATCCGATCCCGGCGCGCCGCAGGGCGGTGCGGGCGGCCTCCACCGGGCCGATCCCGAACACGTCGGGGTCCACGGCGCAGGAGGCCCTGCTCACGATCCTCGCCAACGGTTCGGCACCGGCCAGCTCCGCTCCGCGCGCACTGCCGAGCAGCACGGCGGCGGCCCCGTCGTTCATCGGCGAGGCGTTGCCCGCGGTCACCGTGCCTCCGGAACGGAACACCGGGGCCAGCCCGCCGAGTTTCTCCAGTGACGTGTCCGCGCGGATCCCCTCGTCCCGGGTGAGGTCCGTACCGGGAACCGGAACCACCTCGTCGGCGAACAGCCCGTTCCGCCAGGCGGCGTCCGCCTTCTCGTGGCTGCGTACCGCGAAGGCGTCCTGCGCGGAGCGGTCGATCCCGTAGCTCTCGGCGAGCAGGTCCGCGCTCTCCCCCAGCGACACGGTCCACCTCTCCGGCATCCGGGGGTTGACCATCCGCCAGCCCAGCGTCGTGGAGTGCAGGGTCTCGTGTCCGCGCGGATAGGCGTGGCCGGGTTTGGGCAGCACCCAGGGGGCACGGCTCATCGACTCGACCCCGCCCGCGAGCACCAGATCCCCGTCACCCGTCTGCACCAGACGGCTGCCCTCGACGACCGCCTCGAGACCCGAACCGCAGAGCCGGTTCACCGTCGCTCCCGGAACGCTGGTGGGCAGCCCCGCCAGCAGTACGGCCATCCGCGCCACGTTGCGGTTGTCCTCACCGGCTCCGTTGGCGTCGCCGAACAGCACGTCACACAGCTGTTCCGGGTCCAGCTCGGGGTGACGTCGCACCAGCTCCCTGACCGTGTGCGCGGCGAGGTCGTCGGGGCGGACCTCGGCGAGTCCCTTTCCGTAACGCCCCACCGGGGTGCGCACCGCGTCGAGTACGTACACTTCGTTGCTCACGACGACTCTCCGTTCCCGAGGGTTGCCTTCAGATCCCGCAGGATCCTCAACTCGTTCTCGGTGGGGGGCTGTTGCACCTCCACCCGCTCGGCGACACGCAGCGGCCATCCCGTGGCCGCGCGTACCTGCTCCACCTCGACCTCGGGGGCCAGCCGGGTCAGCACCAGCTCCCTGGTCTCGGGATCGGGTTCGAGCACACCGAGGTCCGTGATCACCCTGACGGGACCGCTGCCGAAGAGCCCCAGTCGGTCGCGTGCCCGACCGTCCCTGCCGTAACCCACCGAGGTGACGAAGTCCACGGCGGGGACGAACGCCCGGGGGCTGTGGCGCATCACGATGAGCACCTCCTTGCAGGAGGCGGCGATCTCCGGCGCGCCCCCGGCACCGGGCAGCCGGACCTTGGGGGAACGGTAGTCGTCCCCGATGACCGTGGTGTTGATGTTTCCGTAGCGGTCCACCTGGGCCCCGCCGAGGAAGCCGACGTCCACGCGCCCCGGCTGCAACCAGTAGTTGAACACTTCGGGCACACCGACCACCGCGTCGGCCGTCTCGGCCAGCACACCGTCCCCGATGGACAGGGGAAGTCGTTCCGGGCGGGTTCCCAACGTGCCGGACTCGTAGAGCAGCACCAGTCCCGGAGCGTGGGTCCGGCGCGCGAGGTTGGCCGCCGTGCTGGGCAGCCCGATCCCGACGAAGCACACCGCCTCGTCGGACAACGAGCGGGCCGCGGCCACCGTCATCATCTCGTCCGAACTGAACTCCGCCCCCGTCGCGGGCTCGGTTCGCGGACCGCTCATCGTGGGCTCCTCTCCGCACCGTGGATCTCGGTCTCCAACCACTCCAGGAACCGGTCCCGGTCCCTGCTGATCGCGTCCCAGTCCTGGTAGTAGCCGTTGTCCCTCTCGTAGTACCCCTGGGCGTAGGAGGGACGCGCCCCGCCCGGAACCTCGGACACGGCGGTGACCGCCCAGCCGGGGATCACCGCGGCACCGGGCTGTTCCGGCAGCCGTTCGACGACCTCCTCCACGGTCACCAGCGATCTCCTGGAGGCGAGCACCGCCTCCTTCTGGACTCCGGAGATCCCCCACAGCTGCACGTTGCCCGCCCGGTCCGCCCGCTGGGCGTGAATGACACCCACGTCGGGGTTGAGCGCGGCCACCGCGGCCAGTTCCTGTCCGGTGAAGGGACAGCGCACCGTGCTGATGGTGTCGGTGTGCTCCGGAAGATCGGTTCCGGCGTAGCCCCGCAGCACGGCGAACGGCAGCCCGGAGGCGCCCGCCACGTAGCGGTTGGCCATCCCCGCGTGGCTGTGTTCCTCGATCTCCAGCGGAACGGGCCAGGAGTGCTGGATGGCGTCCCGGAACCGGTGCAACGACCCCACTCCGGGGTTGCCGCCCCAGGAGAACACCAGTTTGTCCGCGCATCCGGCCCCGATCATCTGGTCGTAGATCACGTCGGGGGTCATCCGGACGAGGGTCAGGTTCCTGCGCCGCGCGCGGATGATCTGGTGTCCCGCCGCGACCGGAATCAGATGAGTGAACCCTTCCAAGGCGACGGTGTCCCCGTCGTTGACGAGCTCGGCCACGGCCGTGTCGAGCTGCAGAATGCGTGCCACTGGCCACTCCGTTCCGCGGTGTTCGCACGGTGTCGACACGTACCCCGTTTTGTTCGCTGAGAGAACGTACGTGCTTTATGCGAACATAAACCGCGACTCCGCTCCGGTCAACACCGCGACCCGCCGCCCCCGGACACGAAAAAGGCCCGGCGAACACCGTCGCCGGGCCACCGAGAACGCGAACGCGTCTGCGTGATCCCTTCCGGAACGAACTGTCCGTATGCCCGGGGGAGTCCCACGGGCCGCGTGAGTCGGGCGCTCCTAAGTCCGTTTCGCGAGGACCGCTCAGTCGTACTCGACCGCTCTGTTCCTCCGTTCGTGCGGACCCCGGTCACCGGAGAGCAGAGCCAGCACCTCGTCCCGTGCCGTCATGATGTCGGTGCTGGTGGTGTCCACCCGCAGCTCGGGCTCCGCCGGCTCCTGGTACTCGGCGTCGTAGCCGGTGAGTCCCGAGAGCTCCCCGGCGGCCGCGCGTCCGTAGAGCCCCTTCGGGTCACGACGCATGCACTCGGTGAGCGGAGTCGCCACGTGGATCTCGAAATACGGACAGCCCGCGGCCTCGTGCTGGCGACGCACCGCCGAACGCGCGGCCGAGTACGGGGCTATCACGGGCACGAGCACCGTGACACCGTGCGCGGCCAGCAACTGGGCGACGAAACCGGTGCGTCGGACGTGCTCGTTGCGGTCGGCCATGCTGAACCCGAGATCCGCGGAGAGGTTCGTCCGCAGGCGGTCCCCGTCGAGCACCTCCACGCGCGCGCCCCGACGGACCAGCTCCTCCGCCGTCACCTCAGCGATCGTGGACTTGCCCGACCCCGGCAAACCGGTCAGCCAGAGCGTGGCCCCCGCGAGCTCCATCGCCTGTCCCTTCCCGTCGAACGACACTGAGCCGGAAGCCATGGTGCGATCGCCTCGAAAGCCCCGGCCGGCACGTGCGGTGTCCACCACCCTACAGAGCAGCGACACTTCTGTTCATCCTTTCGCGGGAATTAGGCCATACCCGAGGCACGAACGAGAGATCCCCTCCGTCACCGGTGTTTCCCCGACACCTTGCTAGGGTGTCTTGCTCGATTTCGAGTTCCCTTCCCGATGTTGTCAGCGACTGGAGAAGCGATGAGCACCGGCGCCCCCACACGGGTCTACCTCCACGTCGGTTCCCCCAAGACCGGAACGACGTATCTACAGGAGATTCTCTGGAACAACCGGACCGACCTGCGGCACTCGGGGGTGCTCTACCCGGGGAAACGTCCCGACTCGCACTTCCACGCCGCCATGGACCTGCAGGAAAAGCAGTTCCAGCACGACTGGTTCGACGAGAACGTTCCGCAGGCCTGGAACGCTCTCGTCGAGGAGGCCGCGGCCTGGACCGGAACCGTGGTCATTTCCCACGAGCTGTTCTGCACGGCCACTCCGGAACAGGTCGAACGCGCCATGCGGGACCTCTCCTTCGCCGAGGTTCATCTGGTGTGCACGGCACGGGATCTGTTACGGCAGCTGCCCGCCGTGTGGCAGGAGGACGTCAAAAATCGACACACACTCACATTCGAGGATTTCGTCTCCGGGATCCGGGGGACGGCTTCCGAGACGAACCCGCTCAGTGAGCTTTTCTGGCCCCGGCAGGACACCCCGGAGATCCTGGCCCGGTGGGCCGCGCACCTTCCTCCCGAGCGGGTCCACGTCGTGACCGTCCCCCCGAAGGGGAACGACCCGGACACGGTCTGGTACCGCTTCGCCGAACTGATCGGTGTCGACCCGCAGGCGTTCGACACCCGCGTCAGCAGGCCGAACCGCTCGCTCGGGGTCGCCGAGACCGAGGTGCTCCGCCGACTCAACCAACGGCTGGAGGGGCACGTCAGCTGGGGGCGCCACGACGAACTGGTCAAGTCCCGCATCGCCGCCGACCTGCTCGGCAGCAGGAAACCGCGCACTCCCATCGAGGTTCCGGAGCAGCACCGCCAGTGGCTGAACGAGCAGGCCGAGCGGATCATCACCGAGCTCGGTGAAAGCGACTACCACGTCGTCGGTGACCTGGCCGAACTTCGTCCCTCCACGGAAACGGCCGCATCCGGGTCCCATCCCGACCAGGCCGATCCGGAGGAGACCACCGAGGTGGCGGTCGAGATACTCGCCGAGCTGGTGTACGACCCGCCCCGCAGCGAACCGGCTCCTCCTCCGCCGCAGCCGCGGCAACCCGCCCCGGTCGGCGTCCGTCGGAGCCTGGTCCACCTGTGCGAGCAGCATCCGCTGCCGCGGGCCGCCCTGACGCTGTACCGCCGCGTCAAGGGATCACTGCTGCGGACCCGGGGACGGTGACGACCGTGCGCCGGAGCGGCCCGTTGGTCTCCGTAGCCACCGGGCGGCCTCGCGCAACGACTCCGGGGTGATCCCGTGGCCTCCGGGGTGCCGTTCCGAGGTCACCTCGACCCCGTTCGCGCGGAACGCCTCCACCAACCGTTCCACGGAGGCGAGCGGTGCCATGGGATCCCGCGTGCCGTTGGACATCCACACCCGGCCGCCGACCGGGGGCACCTCCGGTGGCTGCCCCAGGGGCAGCATCGCCGCGAAGAGCACTCCCTCGGCGAGCACCTCCGGACGCGCCAACATCGTCGCCGCGGCGATGTTGGCGCCGTTGGAGAAACCGACAGCGACCGTCCTCCGCCCGGAGAGCCCGTAGTGTTCCCGGGCCCAGAGCACGAAGTCGGCCAGTTCCTCGACACGTTGCCGCACGTCCTCCTCGTCGAAGACACCTTCGGCGTGTCTGCGGAACCACCGGGCCGCTCCGTTCTCCGAGACCCTGCCCGCCGGAGCCAGCAGCGTCGCCGTCGGGTCCAGCTCACGTCCCAGCACCGCGATGTCCTCCGGGGTGCCCCCGGTGCCGTGCAGCAACAGCAGCACCGGGGATCGAGGATCTCCTTCGGCGTAGCGGTGGTGCAGTGGTGGATCCGCCGGGGTCACGAGACTGCACCGCGCGGATTGTTCTCGCTGGGCAGCTCCAGGCGGGGCAGCATCGCCTCGATCTGTTCCCGGTTCGGTTCCAGCCAGGGGGGCAGCTTGAGCGCCCGGCCCAGTTCGAGCAGGGGTTCGTCGGCGGTGAAGCCCGGCTCGTCGGTGGCGATCTCGAGGAGCGTTCCCCCCGGCTCGCGGAAGTAGACGGAGCGGAAGTACTGGCGGTCGAGGATCGAGGTCACCGAAACCCCGTTCTCCGCCAGTTCGCTCCGCCAGGCGGCCTGGGTGGACTCGTCCGGGGCGCGCCAGGCGACGTGGTGCACGGTCCCGGAAGCCACCAGACCGCGTTCCGCCCCCGGGCGCACGAGCACGTCCACGAGGCTTCCGGGCTCTCCCCGCGCCGCGGCGAAGCGCAGCCGGTTCCCCTCCTCGGCGAGGAGGCTCAGCCCCATCCCCGCCAGCATCTCCACGGTGGCTTCCGCGCTGTCGACCGAGAGCGTGACAGAGTGCAGACCACGTACCGCGTGCTCGGCGGGAACCACCCCGTTGTCCCACGGCCTCCTGGGGTCGGGCTGGGGATGGGCCACGAGCGAGAGCACCAGACCGTCGGGATCGCGGAACGTCAGCACCTCCTCGCTCTCCCGGCTCCGCGCCCGCTCCGTGTGCACCCCGGCCTCGTGCAGGTGACGCTGCCACCACCCGAGGGAGTGCTCCGGAACGGAGAAGGCCGTCGCCGTGGCCTGGCCGTTGCCGTGTTTGCCCGGTGGGGCTCCGTGGAACGGGAAGAAGGTCATCAGCGTACCGGGACGTCCCGCCTCGTCACCGTAGTAGAGGTGATAGGTGCCGGGGTCGTCGAAGTTGACGGTGGTCTTGACCATCCGAAGTCCCAGCGTGCGCAGGTAGAAGTCCGCGTTGCGCTGCGGGTCCCCCGCGATCGCCGTGACGTGGTGGAGTCCGCTGGTGGCGATGGTCATGTGTTCCTCCTCCCGGGGCGAAGGCGGGTCAGGTGCGGCCCTCGCGCAGCGCACGGGCGATGGTGACGACCCGACGCGCCTGCACGGAGGCGGCCTGCCTCGTTTCGGTGTCGACCTTGAACTGTCCCTGGCCGTCCACGTGGGCGGTGCCGTAGGGATTGCCGTCGGCGAACTTCGACGCGTCCGTGTAACCGGGGGTGACCAGGATCCCCCCGAAGTGGTGCACGCTGTTGTAGAGAGCCAGCAGGGTGGACTCCTGCCCGCCGTGTTTGGTGGAGGTCGAGGTGAACCCGCTGTAGACCTTGTCCGCGAGCAGTCCCTGCTGCCACTGCGGGCCCAACGAGTCGATGAACTGCTTGAGCTGCGCCGCGACGTTTCCGTACCGGGTCGGGGTGCCGAAGACGACCGCGTCCGCCCACACCAGGTCCTCCGGGGTCGCCTCGGCGATCTGTCGGGTGGCTTCGAGGTTGGCCCTCCAGGCCGGGTTCGCGTCGATCGCGGCGTCGGGGGCGAGTTCGGCGACCCGGCGCAGCCGGACCTCGGCGCCGGCCGCCTCCGCCTCGGAGGTCAACGTGTTGGCGATCTCTGCGACGACCCCTGTCGCCGAGTAGTAGACGACCGCGAGCCTGACCGGTGCACTCATCCTGTTCACTCCCGGATTCGGGTTCCTGTTGATTCCGGGACGAGACTACCAGAAAACATCTCGCTCGCAAGAAGTTTCTTAGGAAGAGTTAATGCACTGGTAGTTAGACTCCGAGCAGGGAAGCAGACACGAGGCAGAAAGGCGGTCAGGTGGGAACCGAGGACATCGCCACCACACCCCCCCAACAGACCGACGACGAGGCCGCCGACGACGAGATCGTCACCTGGTGGGGGCTTGTGATCGAGGGCTACCACACCACCCAGGAAAGGCTCATGGCTGAGATCACCGAGCGGTTCGACCTCACCCCGGGAGCCTTCGACATCCTCGTGAGGCTGGTGCGTTCGCCGGACTACCGCATGCCCATGACCAAGCTGGCCAAGGAGGCGGCACTGAGCAGCGGAGGGTTCACCAAGGTCGCCGACCGACTCGTCGCGGCCGAACTCATCCGGCGGGAACCGTGTGAGACCGACCGACGGGTCACCTACGTCGTGCTGACCGACCACGGTCGCAGGACCGCCGAGGAGGCCAAACACGCCTGTGCCGAGATCCTGCGTCGCACCGTGCTGGCCCCCCTGGGGCCGGAGAACTCGGAACGACTCGCGGAGGCGATGCGCACCCTGCGGGCGGCGAACGCCGAGTAACGCCCCAGAGGAGAGCGGGCCGCACACGAGACCGGCCCGACGAGGCGGAGCACCGCGTCGCCGGGCCGGGGTGCCGGGAGAGCCCCGGACGGGGACGCGGGGCACCCTCCCGGCGGGGCCGGGGTGAGGGCTTCCTATCGGGCCCTCTCACACAGCGATTCCGGATCCGCGGAGGCCGCCTCTAACCTGGCCAGCCGTCGCTGGTACACCTCCGTGCGCACGGCCCAGACCAGACCGGCCACCCAGGCCAGGCCGACCACCACGCTGACGAAGGCCGTCGCCCCCGTGGGGACCCCGACCACACCGAGCAGCACACGGGCGTTGGTGAACACGATCAGCCCACCGGCTCCCACCCCCAGGACGCGAACCGGCAGCACCCGCACCAGCCACGCCGCCAGCGGAGCAGCCAGCACACCACCGATCAGCAAGCCGAGAATGACGGGCCACTTCCACGCCTGCCCACCGTTGTGCGCCAGGAAACCCGAGGTGGCACCGAGCGAGACGATCAGTTCGCTCGTGTTGACCGTGCCCACCGTACGGCGCGGCAGAACCCGACCCGTGCTCAACAACGTGGAGGTGGTCACCGGCCCCCAGCCGCCGCCCCCCACGG
>NZ_PVSR01000025.1:0-61120 GCF_003001495.1 Actinopolyspora mortivallis | reverse complement strand
ACCCCCCACCCACAGTGGGGGGTGTTCTCATGTGCACCCCCCACACCCACACACCACGAACCCTTCCAGTCCCCGGACTACCGCCGCGCGCGGACCTCTTCGTGTCACCGGGGTGTCGCCGGTGGCGAGAACGACACCGGGGAGGTCGTCCAGGTCCTCCGGCAACAGGGGTATTCCCCGGAGTCCTCGGTTTCGTCGAAACCACCCGCTCAACACCGAGATGACTACGCCCGACTACGCCCAGGGCGACCAACGTGGTTCTTCGGACTCGTGGCAAGGAGTTCTCCCGGTGTTCGTGGTTTCCACGCGATATTGCCGCTGTTCTCCCGCGGGGCGTGACGAATGGTGTTGTGATAGCACGGAACCGTGGTTCGGCGGTAGTGCGAGGGACCTGGCGTCCCGGTTCGGGCCGCGTGCGCCGGGCGAGCACCGCGGCGGGACAATGCCGATGCGGTGTATCCGATCCCAAGCGAGGCACAGTGGACACATCCAACGCGACGGACGGTGGAACGGAACCGGTCTCCCCACTGCTGCGGGGAATGCTACGAGCACGTCGTCCGACCGGTGTCGTGTCCGGGGTTCTGGTGGTGCTCGGCTGTTTTCTGGCGGGACAGGTGGCCAGTGGGGTGGCGCTGGTCGTGTTTCTCCTCGTTTCCGGAACGGGGATTCCCATGGGAGTCCTCAGCCTGGATCCCGCCGAACAGCTCGTGCTGACCGGAGGATTTCTGGTCAGCACGATGGCTCTGGCGTTGTGGGTGGTCGCGAAGGAACGCCGTTCTTTCGGCAGTCTCGGTTTCACGGCGACCCGCAGGGTCTGGCTCCCCCTCGTACTCGGGGCGGTGCTCGCCGTGGCCGCCGTGACGGTGCCGGTGCTGATCGGACTCGTGAGTGGACAGTTCGTCCCGGGTACGGCCCCGCCCGTCACGGTGGTGAGCGTGGCGGTGCTGCTCGCGCTGTTGGGTGGGTTCGTGGTGCAGGCCACCACCGAGGAGGTCCTGGTCCGGGGTTACCTGGTGCAGGTCACCTGGC
The DNA here is from genome assembly GCF_003001495.1 of Actinopolyspora mortivallis. Classification (GTDB taxonomy): domain Bacteria; phylum Actinomycetota; class Actinomycetes; order Mycobacteriales; family Pseudonocardiaceae; genus Actinopolyspora; species Actinopolyspora mortivallis_A. The sequence continues at coordinate 60,091 of NZ_PVSR01000025.1, read as the reverse complement.
GGAAGTGGGGGCTGTACGCGGCTGTGGTGGTCCAGACGGTGGTGTTCACCCTGATGCACGGGTTCAACACCGGTTTCGGAGCGGTACCGCTGGTCAACCTGGTACTGATCTCCCTGGTGCTGGTCTTCTGGGCCTTGGCGGAGGGCAGTCTGTGGGGGGTGTGTGCCTTCCACGCGGTGTGGAACTGGTGCCAGGGCAATGTCTACGGGGCGGAGGTCTCCGGCCTGGACCTGTCCGCGACCCTGCTGGACATCCGGCAGGCCCCCGAGGGGACCGCACTGTTCACCGGTGGTGACTTCGGGCTGGAGGGCAGCGTGCTCACGACACTGGTGCTGCTGGTGCTGCTGATCGGGGTGTTCGGGGTTTTCCGACGCCGGTGGAGCCGAACGGCCGCGCACCCCCGGCCGGTTTCCGACACCCCTGCCGGCTGAGGACCGGAAGTCCGCGCGGGTGGCCTCGTTCACAGCGTCTTCGCTCCTCGGAGGGGTAGGCTGGCCGTGGTTCGTCGTCGACGGACCCCGGCGGTGGGGCTCGCCGGAAGGAAACCGCGAACTCGTTCGCCAACGGTCCCTGCCTGAGTGACATCGGGTGGGGAGGTGTGTCGTGTCCGAGGTCTCGGCGGGTCGATGGCGTTTTCCGTGGGCGGCCCTGGCGGTGGCTCTGGGGGGCGCGTTGGGGGCGCTGGCCCGCCACGAGGTCGCGCTGTGGTTGGGAGAAGCGGGTTTTCCCTGGTCGACGTTGGTGGTGAACGTGGTGGGGTGCCTGCTCCTCGGTGGACTCACGGTGGTGGTGGAGACGTGCTCGGTTCACCGGTTGGTGCGCCCGTTCCTCGGGGTGGGCGTGTTGGGTGGCTTCACCACTTTCTCCGCCTACCTCGTGGACGCCGGCGGGTTGTTGGCCGCGCAGCGGCCGGTGGGGGCGCTGGTGTACGTGCTCGCCACGGTGGTGCTGGCGCTCGCGGCGGTGGGCTGTGGCGCCGGTCTGGCACGGAGGTTCGTGCGGAGGGCCACGCCGAGCACGGGGGAGGTCGAGCGTTCGTGACTTCGTTGCTGGTGGCTGTCGGTGGGGCCTGTGGCGCGGTGTCGCGGTACGGCCTGGACGGCGTGGTACGGCGGTGGTGTGCTTCCCCGTTCCCGTGGGGGACGCTGGTGGTCAACCTGCTGGGCTCGTTCCTGGTCGCGGTGGTCACGGGCTGGGCCGCCTTCGGCGGTCTCGGACCGGCCTGGCTGCGGCCCCTGCTCGTTTCCGGCCTGTGCGGGGCGTTGACGACGTTCGCCACGTTCGGTCAGGACACGGTCCGGTTGTACACCTCGGTGGGGTGGGGTGCGGCGGTGCGCAACGTCGTGGTGACGGTCTTCGGGGGTGTGGTGGCCGCCGCGTTCGGTCTCGGGGTCGTTTTTCTGCTGCGGACGTAGTCCACTTATTAACTCTTTCGGGGGAGTGCTTTGCGGCTTTCCGGCGTCCTTGACAGGATGAACGCCGCTCAATCGTGAATGTCGTTCGGCACAGGGCGCGTGAATCCCGCGCCCGCGGAACGACCGGATCCCACTGTGTCATCCGAGGAAGGTATTCCTGTGCACAATGCCGTGAATTCCACGACGCCGCTCGCTGGGGCCGCCGCCACGAACGTGGTGGACTCGGTGGGGAACTGGTTCACCGAGAACTCCGGGGCCTTCGTGTCCGGCCTCGTCAACATTCTCATCATTCTGCTCGTGGCCGTGGTGTTCCGCGCCGTGATGGGACGAGTGATCACCCACGGGGTGCGGCGGATGGTGAGTTCGCACCAGCGGATCAACCAGGCCACCGCCAAGGCCGGACACCTGGTGACCCGGCAGGCCACCGACGCCGAACACACGGGGCAACGCCAGCAGCAGCGCGCACAGACCATCGGCTCGGTGCTGCGCAGCGTGGCCTCCTCGGTCATCTTCGGGGTGGCCTTCGTGATGATCCTGGGTGAGTTCGGGATCAACCTCGGCCCCATCCTCGCCAGCGCCGGTGTGCTCGGCCTGGCGATCGGTTTCGGGGCGCAGAGCCTGGTCCAGGACTTCCTGTCCGGGATCTTCATGATGATCGAGGACCAGTACGGAGTCGGTGACGTCATCGACGCGGGGGACGCGGTCGGCACCGTGGAGTCGGTGACCCTGCGCATCACCAAGATCCGCGATCTCAACGGCGGCCTGTGGTACGTCCGCAACGGCGAGATCATGCGCGTGTGCAACATGAACCAGGACTGGGCGAACGCGGTCGTGGAGATCCCGCTGGACTACAGCGTCGACATCGCCCACGCCGAACGCGTGATCGAGACGACCATCGACGAGTTCGCCGCCGAGGAGGAGTTCCGTTCCAAGATCCTGGAGAAGCCGGATCTGAGCGGGGTCATCGGCATCGGCAACGGTTCGGTGACCGTGCGCATCATCGTCAAGGTCAAGCCGGGCGAGCAGTGGGCGCTGGGGCGCGCGCTGCGCGGACGTCTCAAGAGCCGTTTCGACGCCGAGGGCGTGCGGGTCGCCTACCCGCTGTTGCCGGGCAACGGTCTCGGCGCCGCCAAGCAGGGCTGACACCGCTCCGAAGGGCAGGCGCCCCCGTTCCCTCCGGGGGCGCACGAGGCCCGGATCAGTCTCCCCGGCGGGACTGCCTGAGCCGGATCAGGCCGAGTGCGATCAGCCCGAGCAGCGCCCCCCAGACGAGGTTGCTCAGCACGGCGCTGACCATGGCGCCGCCGGACGGCGTCCTGTATCCGGCGTGCAGGAGAAGGACCTGTTCGAGGATCACGGCCAGCACCCCGTAGATCCCTCCCACGAGCACGAGGGTCGGCAGGGGGCGCGGTACGCGGCGCACCACCACGACCGCCACCCAGCAGACGGCGATCGCGAGGGCGACGAGCAGCGGACCCCAGGGTCTGCCGAGCAGGCCGTAGACGCCGAGCAGTCCCAGCGCCGGTTGTAGCAGGCCCACCACCGCGAGGATCGCGATGACGGCCCAGTGGGCCCTTCCGAAAGGCGTGATCGTCGCCGGTTCTGTCATGGGATCTCCGTGTCGTCCGGGGTGTGGTGTCTCGGGGCCGGGTGCTTTCCGCGGGTCTTCAGTGGGTGCGGGGTCGACCGTTTCTCCGGCGGAGCTGGATGATCCGGGCCGCGGCGACCAGGGCCACGAGCAGACCGCCGATGGCCGCGGCCAGCAACAGCGCCACTCCCAGCGGCAGGGCGGCGCGCGCACCGAGGAAGCCGACCGTGACCGTCTGGGGGTTCTGTAGGATGAAGATCAGCAGGACGATCAGTGCGATCGTGGCCACGACGACGGCCGCCCAGATCCCCGCCGTGCGGGTGTGCGTGCTCGTCGTGCCCGGTTGTCGGCCCGGGCCGACACCGCTTCTCCCGTTTCCTCCGGGTGTTGTCTCCGGCTGGTGGTGACCGTTTCCGTCGCCGGACAGTCCCTTTCCGATGTCGGGCATGGACCCATTGTGCGCCTCGCTCGTCACTGATCGTCCACGGGTTGTTCCGAAGTGTGTTCGCGTGGAGTGGTGAGGTGTGGTCGTGACGGAGGGGCACGGCGAGCCCGTGGTGCTCACCGGAGGTCCGGGGGCGGGCAAGACCACGTTGGTGCGGCGTCTGGCCGAGGCCGGGTTCGAGTGCGCTCCCGAGGTGGGGCGGCGGATCATCCGGGAGCAGAACCTCGTCGGCGGCAGAGGGCTGCCCTGGAGGGATCCCGAACTCTTCGCGGAGTTGATGCTCAGCCAGGAGCTGTCCCGCTACCAGGAGATCCGTTCCGGCAGCTTTCCCGTGTTCTGCGACCGGGGGATCCCGGACATCGTCGGTTATCTGCGCACCCTGGATCTGCCCGTTCCTCCGCACCTGGACACGGCGGCCCGTCGGTACCGGTACCACCGGGTGGTTTTCCTGGCCCCGTTCTGGCCGGAGATCTACCGGCGGGACGAGCAACGTCTCCAGTCCCCGGAGGAGGCGAAGCGCACCTGCCGGGCGGTGTGGGACAGCTACGCGGAGTACGGCTACGAGGTGGTTCCGCTGCCCCGGCAGGGGGTCGAGCGGCGGGCGCGTTTCGTGCGGCGGGTACTGGCCTCCCGCGCTCCCTGAGGGGAACGTCGTCGGTTCTTCCGGCGTGGTTCGCCTCCCCGGGGCGGATCCCACAGGATTTCTCGCTGAACGGGATAGTCGTTTACATGGTGGGAAATTCCTGTTAGGAACGTTCTCGCCCCCGCGTGGGGTGTCGAGTTCTGTTCTTCGGGGAGGCCGTTAGGAGATGGGTGCGTTACGTCGGACCGCTGATCTCGTGGGGCGTTGGTTCGCGCCGTTGGTGTTGTTGGGCGGGCTCGCGGGTGTGCTGTTCCCCGCCGCGACGAGCACCCTCTCCCCGGCCATCACCCCCTTGCTCGGTGTGATCATGTTCGGCATGGGGCTGACCCTGCGCGCCCGCGACTTCGCCCTGGTGGTGCGGCATCCGCAGGCGGTGGTGGCAGGCCTGCTCGCGCAGTACCTGGTGATGCCGTTGCTGGGCTGGGGAATCGGGACCCTGTTCGGTTTCTCCGCCGCGCTGCTGGCGGGCATGGTGCTGGTGGGCTCCACGCCGGGAGGAACGGCCTCCAATGTGGTCGTCTACCTCTCGCGGGGCCACGTGGCCCTGTCGGTGACGATGACCTCGGTGTCCACCCTGCTGGCTCCCGTGCTCACTCCCCTGCTAGTGCTGTGGCTGGCCGGGTCGAGCCTGCCCGTGGACGCGGTCGGGCTGTTCGTCAGCATCGTCGAGGTCGTGCTGGTGCCGGTGGTGCTGGGGATCGTGGTGCGCGCGCTGCTGCCCCGCCGGGTGGAACGCGCCCTGCCGCTGCTGCCCCTGGTCTCGGTGCTCGGGATCGTGGTGGTGGTCGCCGCCGTGGTCGGGGCCAACGCGGAGACCCTGGCCGCCGTCGGTGTGTCGTTGCTGGTGGCCGTGGTGCTGCACAACGCCTGCGGGCTGCTGCTCGGCTACGGAGCGGCTCGGCTGGTGGGGCTGGACGAACCGGCCAGGCGTGCGGTGGGCGTGGAAGTGGGGATGCAGAACTCGGGCCTCGCGGCGAGCCTGGCCACCACGCACTTCACCCCGTTGGCCGCCTTGCCCGCCGCCCTGTTCTCGGTGTGGCACAACCTGTCCGGCTCGGTCGTGGCCTCGTTCTGGTCCCGGCGCCCGACCACTGCGGAGGAGGATTCCGCCGAGGCGGCTCTTCCGAGGACCGAGTGAGGACGCGCCCCGGGACCGGGGCTCAGTTCCCGATGCTGACCGCGTAGAGGTACCAGGTGGCGTGCGGCAGCCACTGCTCGGTCCAGCGCCAGTCCCAGTCCTTGCCGGTCTCGGAGTAGCCGCGGTTCCACAGGATGCCCGAGCCGTCCCGGTTCTTCCCGGTGATGCCGTTGACGATGCCGCCGGCCGTGTTGAGGAACTGCCAGGACCCCAGCCAGATGTAGTCCGGGTTGTTCCGGCCGCTGCCGCCGAGCATGCACACGTCGAACGGGTTGAGCCCGAGGATCCAGTTGAGCTGGTCGGCCGCGTAGCGCCGCAGCCGCGCGGCGAGTTCCCCGTCGAGGTGCCGCGCGGCCGCCCGGGCGGCCGCGGCCAGCGAGGCGATGCGGGCGTTCTCGCCCTGCCACCACTCGTCCTCGGCCCGGGGGGTCACGTCGTGGGGGAAGAAGAACGAACCGTGTCGATGGCCGGTGCCGTCCTGGACGAGGTTGCGTGCGTAGCCGTAGGGGTTGGTGACCTCCGAGGTGATCCGCAGTTCGAAGGACAGGGACCGCCGCACCGTCTCCAGGATCCGGTCGGCGCGTTCCGGGGTGGCGACGTCCAGGTAGGTCAGCAGGCTCACCACGGGAAGGCCCGCGTCGGAGGGGTGGAAGTACGGTCGGTCGCCGTCGTCGGCCCGCCAGTAGTCGCGGTGGCCGCGCCAGCTGGTCAGTCGGTTCGTCAGGGACTCGGCCCGTTCGTCGGCCTCGGCGCGGTAGGTCTCCTCACGGGTGGCCCTGTACAGCTCCACCGCCGCCACCAGCGCGTTGTAGTCGTCCTGGATGTTCTCGACGCCGTCGTTGACCATCTCGGTGTTGTGCCGTCGCAGGTGGTCGAAGGCCTCCTCTGCGGCGCGCAGGTAGTCCCGCCCCGTGTGCTCGCCGGTGGTCCCGAGGGTGCTCGCCAGGGCGAGCGCGGCCACGGCCACGCCCGCTCCCTCGCGGTGGGCGACCTGGCGGACGACGCGTTCGCCGTCGTGCTCGGTGGCTTTCAGGTAGCGCAGCTCGGGGTCCTTGGGCGGGCCGGGCTGCATGACGGAGTGGCAGAACGTCCCGTTCGGGCGTTTCACCCGCGTGAGGTAGTCGGCGCCGTGGAGGCCCTCGTCGCACAGCCACGTGCGCAGCTGGGTGAACTCCTCGTTGTCGCGGGCGGTGAGCTGCTCGTGGGACCTGAGCAGGATCCACGCGGTCAGCGGCACGGACAGCGTGTTGAAGTAGCTGTGCCGGGAGAGCTGGGTGAAGTGTTTGCCGAAGTCACCGGTGGCGTCGTACCAGCCGCCGTGGGCGTCGATCCGTCCCGCGCCGTCCCGGCCGACGGGCAGGGCGCGGTCGTGCCGGTCGAACCGTCCGGAGCAGCGGGTGGCCTTGAACCAGTGGGCCACGTGGGAGAGGGTGGCCCGTTCCAGGGTGAGGGCGCCGATGGTGAAGGGCGCTGACTCGCCGCGCGTGTGGTGGCCGTTGCCGACGCGCAGGGTGTACTCGCCCTCCTCGGTGAACGCGGAGAAGTCGACGGTCCAGTGGTGCTCCTCGCCCCAGTCGGGGACCGGGCCGACGTGGCGGGGGCGGACGCGGTGGACGGTCTCGCCGGTGCCGGTGTCGACGAGGGAGCACCATCCGAGGTGGGTGCGGTGGTTGGCCGCGAGCACGGCGGTTTTCGGCCCGTGCGTCTCGTAGCCGACGTGGTTCACCCGTACCCCCACCTCAGCGCCGTGGCCACGGCGCGGTTCGGCGGCGGCGGTGCCTGCCAGGGAGCTCGCGGCCGTTCCGCCGCCGACGGCGGCGGAACCCGCGAGGAAGCGGCGTCGGTCGATGCCCGCGGCCATACCCAACCTCCGTTTTGGTCTATACCTTTCGGGAGGTTAGGGGGAAACGGGTGGGGGACGGCAAGGGTGCGGGGCGTGCTTCGTGGTTTCCGCCGAGCCGACTGGTCCGTCCGGCGGCCGGTACACACCGTCCTCCGGGGGAACCGGCCGGCTCGCAGCGCAGGGGGCACGGGCTTGTCACCCCGTGTTCGTGCGACACCCACCTCGGGGTCACCCGCCGCGCCTACCGTGTTGCCGCGTCGAGGCGGGAAACGACGAACGGCGGGGACGGTATGCGCGAGCAGACAGGACCGATCGGACGACGTGCGCTGTTGCGGGTCACCGGGGCGGGGGCCGCCGCGGCGGCGGCCGGCCCGGCGGTGGCGCGGGCGGCCACCGGGGCGAACGTCGGGGTTCCGGAACCGAGACTGCGGTTCCGCGAGGACGGCACCTTCCGGGTGGTGCAGTTCAACGACACCCAGGACGACGAGCGCACCGACCGGCGCACCGTCGAACTCATGGAACGCACCCTGGACGCCGAGCGGCCGGACTTCGCGGTGATCAACGGTGACGTCATCACCGGCGGGTGCGACAGCGAGCTCCAGGTCAAACAGGCCATCAACAACGTGGTCACGCCGATGGAGTCGCGTGCCGTGCCGTGGGCGATCACCTTCGGCAACCACGACGAGGACTCCGAGCGGAGCTCCGGAATGTCCGAGCGGGACATGCTGGAGTTCTACATGAGCTACGAGCACAACCTCAACGAGCGGGGGCCGAGCGGTGGCAGCGGCACCGGCGACACGCTGGTGACCGTGGCCGGTTCGGGCGGTGACCGGGTCGCCTTCGCGCTGTGGCTGATCGACTCGGGGCGCTACGCACCCGACTCCATCGCGGGGCAGGATTTCGAGGGCTACCCCCACTGGGGCTGGGTGCGTCCGGACCAGATCCGGTGGTACTCGGAGACCTCGCGGGAACTCGAACGGCTCGCCGGTGCTCGGGTTCCCGGGTTGATGTGGATGCACATCCCGTTGTGGGAACACCGGTTCATGTGGTTCTCCAGTGTGGACTCCCGTGGCGAGCGGGACCACGACCGCGCGCTGGACAGGCACGGCATCGAGGGAGAACGCAACGAGGACGAGTGCCCGGGGCCGTTCAACAGCGGCATGTTCGCCGCGATCCTCGAACGCGGCGACGTGCGGGGCGTGTTCTGCGGGCACGACCACGTCAACTCGTACGTGGGCGACTACTACGGCGTGCTGCTGGGCTACTCCTCCGGCACCGGGTTCGGCCCCTACGGACTGCCCGGGCGGGAACGGCACCGGCTGCGCGGGGCGCGGGTGTTCACGCTGGACGAGAACGTGCCGGGGGTGCTGCACGACACCCGCATGGTGTTCGCCCGGGACTTCGGTATCGACATGAGCCCGCAGGACCAGCCGATGGACCCGCTGCCTCTGCACCGGTAGCGGCCGGTGTCCGGAGACGCCGCCGGGTCAGCCGGCGGCGAGTTCCGGCAGCTGCGGAACGACCTCCTCCGCGGAGGGCATGGCCGCGATCTCGGTCGCCAGGTGCCGCGCCGCCCGGTGCGGAGCCGGGTCGGTCAGCAGCCGGTGCGCGGCGGCGGTGACGGCGGCGGTCTCGAGCTCCTCGGGCAGCAGCCGTTCCCCGGCGCCGCTGGTGCGGATCGCCTCGGCGTTGGCGAACTGGTCGGCTCCCCGGGGCAGCAGCAGCTGGGGCAGGGCCGCGTGCGAGGCCGCCAGCGTGGTGCCGCTGCCGCCGTGGTGCACGAGCAGGTCGAGGTGGGCCAGCAGTTCCGCCTGCGGCAGCCAGCTCTGGACGACCACGTTGTCCGGCTGCTCCCCCAGGTCGGCGGGGTCGACGGGGCCGGTGGCCACCAGCAGCCGAATGCCCGGCTGGGCCAGGGCCTCCGTGGCGGTGCGCAGCAGTTCGACGGTGGCGAACTCGGTTCCGAAGGTCAGCTGCACCAGTTTCTCCCCGGGTTCGCGGTGGAGCAGCCGGGCGGGCGGCGGAGTGGTTCCGGGGTGGGGGACCGGGCGCAGTGCGGTGCCGCGCTGGTCCTGCCGCGGCACTGTTGCCCGCAGGGTGGGCGGGTAGATGTCCAGGTAGGGGCTCGTGTGTCCCGGCTCGGGGGTGGACAGGCCGAGTTCGGCGCTGAACGCGGCCAGCACCTGGTCGTGTTCCTCGAAACCCTCGGAGGGGTCCGGGCCGATCCCGTGGGCCACGGCGGGGATCCCGGCCAGCCGCGCGGCGAGTTCCGCCCCGGTGTTGGCGCTGTCGAACACCACCATGTCGGGCTCGTCCCGTCGCAGCAGCGGGGTCAGGTCGGTGAGGAAACGGTGTGGCATGGTCCTGCCGAAGGTCTCCGCGATGAGGCGGGTCAGTTGTTCCCAGGGAAACCCGGGTTCGCCCGGTGCGGCGCCGAAGAGCTCGTGGGCGGTGCCGATCATGTCCTCGCGGATGGAGGTTCCCGCGGTGAGCGGTTCGATCCCCACTTCCCGCAGTGTCGGGTGCAGCTCCGGGCCGGTGGCGAACCCGACCTCGTGACCGGCCGCGCGGGCGGCGGTGGCCAGCGGAAGCAGTGGAAGGGTGTGGCCGTGGGAGCCGAGGCTCGTGAACAGGATACGCACGGTGCGATTCTAGTCGCCGAAAGTGCCGATCGGGGTGGTTTCCGGGCGGCTTCGGAGAGCCGGTCGTGTTCGGTACCGCGACCGTGTTGTTTTTCCTGGGCTGTCGAACCTGTGTTCGATACTCTTGGCGTCAGGAGGTAGGCAGCGCTCGGAGGGGGAGCTCCATGCGTCGTGCTTCATCCGGTTCGGTGAACCCCTGGGAAGAGCCGTGCGCCCTCGCACCTCCTAGGCTTTCGGGTATGAGCCCCTGGAACGACGAGGAACGAGCGGCACTGGTGGCCCTGCTGAGGGCCCGCCCGGAAGGGATGTCGTGGTCGACGATCACTTCCGAGGTGGCCGAGGCCGGCAGTGCGCGTGTTGTGTGGGAGCGTTTCGAGTCCTGTGGGGAAGCCACCTTGTTCGAGGTGACGTCGTCGGAGACGCCGTCAGCGGAAAGTGTCGAACAGGCGTTGGAGGACGTCGTTTCCTGGCGTGGTGAGGACTTCGAGTTCCTCACGTTTCAGGACGACCGCTATCCCTCACGTCTTCTCGAAGTGAACCAGGCTCCACCGTTTGTGTTCGTGCGGGGAGAACTCGTTGCCGGGGAGCACGCGGTGTCGGTGGTGGGCTCCCGCGCCGCGTCGGAACACGGTCGTACGGTTGCCTCCGAAGTCGCCCGCAGGTTGTCGGAAGCGGGTTTCACGGTGCTGTCGGGACTGGCGAACGGCATCGACGCCGCGGCGCACCGTGCCACGCTCGACAGTGGTGGTCGGACCGTCGCGATCCTCGGGAACGGTATTCGCCGGGCCTATCCGGCGGCGAACCGGGAGTTGCAGGAACGGATCGCGCGGCAGGGGCTCGTCCTGTCCCAGTTCTGGCCGGACTCCCCGCCGACCAGACAGAGTTTTCCGATGAGGAACGCGACGATGAGCGCATACGGTGTCGCCACGATCGTCGTCGAGGCCGGGGAACACAGTGGTGCACGGATCCAGGCGCGCATGGCGGTCGAACACGGTCGGCCGGTGATTCTGATGAGGCCCGTGGTCGAGGGAACCGACTGGGGGACACGGTTGCTGACCCAGCCCGGTGTCTTCGTCGTCGACGCCCCGGAGGAAGCCGTTGGTGTCGCCGAGCGACTGGCCGAGGGAGAACGGGATGTCTCCCGACTGCTCGCGGTGGCGACCTCGTGACGGAAGGGGATCTCCGTGAGCAGCTGCGGCGGCAACTGAGCCGTCGAGTGGGTGGATTCTTCCACAATACGAAGAAGATTCGCGGTGTGACCTGCTTGGTGTGTGCGGGGCCGGTTCCGGCGGATGAGGAACTTTGCCCCCGATGTGCCAGGCATCGTGGTGAGTTCGGCGACAGGCTTGCTGATCGGGTGCTACTGCTGACCTATGTCCGTGGCCAGCAGCCCCAGCGACAGCATCAGTCTGCTCATACCGTGCGGGCGTACAAGTGGCCTCGTCCGGTAGAGAGATGCCTCAATGACCTACGTTTGATGGTCTCGGCCGTTACTCGTGTCCACGCTCGATGCGTTGTCGAGTCAGCGGGGCGGATCTGGGACTCGGTGACTTTCGTTCCTTCCCGGAACAGGCCGGGAGCGAAGCATCCTGTTGCCGAGTTGGCTCGGCATGTGGCTTACCGCAACCAGCCCGAGAATCGTCTGCTTGTGGAAATCGGTCCGGGATTCGACGATTCCGATCGCGTCGTCCGTGCCGACCGCTTCGTCGTACCGGATGAATATCGGGAACGTGTGAGAGGCAAACACGTGTTGGTGGTGGACGACACGTGGACCTCGGGAGCGAAGATGCAGTCGGCTGCCGTGGCGCTCAGTGACGCCGGTGCAGCACAGGTCACGGCATTGTGTGTCGCCAGATGGTGTCGATACGACTGGCCGGACCATCGGGAGCTGTTGGATTCCTGCACCGAGCCCTACGACGCTTTCGACTGTCCTGTGCTGGGGGAGGACTGCGTGATGGGGTGAGTGTTTCCGTGTCTCACTGCTTCCCCAGGGCGAGTGCGCCGCCGAGTCCGATGAGGGTGACTCCGCTGAGCGCGTGCTGGCGTCGCTGCCAGCGTGGGTTGTGGGCCAACCAGGTGCCGAGCGTTCCGGCGAAGACGGCCACGAGCAGGTCGGCGGTGGTGGCGAGGACGACGAAGGCCATGCCGAGGGCGAGGAAGGCCAGGGTCTGCGAGCCCCGCTCGGGGTGCACGAACTGCGGCAGGAACGCCAGGAAGAACATCGCTGTTTTGGGGTTGAGCACTTCGGTGACGAGCCCCTGGGTGACGGCCGAGCCCTGCCTCTTCGGCGGGGTGTGCTGTTCCGCGGTGGGGGTGGTGCGCAGTTCCCGGAGGGTGCGTACGCCCAGGTATACGAGGTAGGCGGCTCCGGCGAACTTGACCACGGTGAACGCGGTCGCCGAAGCGGCCAGCAGGGCGGAGAGGCCGACGGCGGCGGCGAGCACGTGCACGGCAGCGCCCAGGAAGGTGCCGAGCGCCGACCGCACACCTTCGACGCGGCCGCCGCGCAGGCTGCGCGCCAGCACGTACAGGATGCCGGGACCGGGTGCGACGGCGATCAGCAGCGCGGCCCCGAGGAAGATCCACCATTCCGAGAGCTCCGGCATGGGACGAGACTATCGGAGCCCGAGGGGTGTGTGCGCGGGGGTTTTCGGCCGCCGGAGAGGTTCCGAGGGAGTCGGATCCGTTCCCGCGCGGCCAGGACTATGTGACACGTTCGGTGGATCAGTCGCGGCGGGAGGCGGCGTAGCGTCCGGATATGGCTGCGTTGTCGTTTCCCAATCCGCCGCTGGCGGACGATGTCGTGGCGTTGCGCCCGTGGCGGAAGGCGGATATTCCCCAGCGGTTCGCGGGGTTCTCCGACCCGGTGTGCCTGCGTTTCTCGTGGCCGTTCTCCGAGCCGTTCACCGAGGCCCACGTGCGTGGGGACCTGGAGGAGCACGAGCGCAGGCGACTGGACGGGCGGGAGATCAACCTCGCGGTGGTGGACGTGGCGGCGCGGGACCACGTGTGGGGCGGGGCTTCGGTGTACGAGGTGGACGGTGAGCGCTCGTGCGCCTCGGTGGGATTCTGGCTGGCCGCCCACGCTCGGGGGAGGGGGATCGCCACCCGCACGGTGCGGTTGCTGGCCCGTTGGTGTTTCGACCGGCTGGAGCTCGCCCGGCTGCAACTGGCCTGCGCCCCGGACAACGAGGCATCCCGGCGGGTGGCTGAACGGTGCGGGTTCACCCGCGAGGGGGTGCTGCGTGCGCACCTGCCGTTCCGGGGAGGGCGGCGGGACACCGTGGTGTACGGCCTGTTGCCCGGCGAGTTGAGGTGAGGCGGTGGGGCGGCACCGATGATCGCGTGAACCGACACTACCGGTGCCGGGCGAGCGAGGACAAACGGGCGCTTTCGTTGCCGGTGTATACCGGAAAGCATTCTTTACGGGGCGGGGACGAGTGGGTTCCGATCGGGAAATCCACGTCGCCGGGGTGGGTCCCCGGGGCTCCGAGTCACTTTTCGCGCTCCCCGGTGGAGTCGATGGCGTGAGGGTGTGCCGAAGTAAGCACGAAAAGCAGGTGTGTGGTGTGCCGCATCGACGAATGGCGAGGCGCCACACTGGTGTGTGATGAGTTCGTCGGGAGGGTGGGTTCTGGCGAGCCTGGCGCGTCTGCTCTACGCGGGGTGGCAACGGCAGTACCGGGAGGCCATCGAGGGGAGAGGTTTGGACGTCGAGCCGCATGATCAGCACGACTTCGACTTCCAGGCCGAGTGCCGCGCGGTGGAGTCCTACGGTGAGTCCAGCGACGGGCGTTTCGCGTTGTCGGCCGTGGGAATGGACGAGTTCACAGCGCGGATCAAGCGCGGCAGTCTGCGTGAATTGCGGGAGGACGAGTTCGCCGCGCGGGTCTCCGAGGCCGCGACCCTGTTGGTGCGGGACTACCAGGCGAAGACGACCGAGTTGAAGTTGAGGTACTACGGATGATCGGGCGGGTGTTACGGGTCGCTGCCGTGTTGTTGGTGGGGCTGGGGGTGGCTTCGGCGTGTGGTTCGTCGGATCGGCCCAGGGAGTTGTCGGTGAGCGACGTGAAGCCCTGCGAACTCATCAACGGGGATTCTGTGCAGGGGATGCGGATAGGGCAGGAAACGCAGAAACTTGATTTTGCTCCTGGAATAGAGACAGAGGGGAGCACCTGCTTCTACAGCCTCAGGGTCGGGAACAGGATATACGTCAACACGATAACGAACCACGGGATCGATCGGTGGATTAATCCTTCTGACGACGATACGAGGTCTGAGGAGGTTCCCCGGATTCAGGGGTTTCGCGCCGTCAAGGTGTGGTTCGACAGCGAGCGCCCGGATCCGGATCACAAGTGCAGAATCTACGTGGATGTGGCCGCTGGCCAGTCACTGGAGGTCAGGGTTGAGCAGTCCTACAGTGATGAGGATCCTCCGACCTGCACCACGGCGCGCGGGTTCGCCGAGGCCGCGATGAAAACACTCGCCAACTGAGTTCGAGCAGGTGAGTTCCTTGTGCTGGTGACTCCTCTGGTTGATGACTGCCGGTACCGGGTGAGGGCGATCGAGCTGAAGTTGAGGTACTACGGATGATCGGGCGGGTGTTACGGGTCGCTGCCGTGTTGTTGGTGGGGCTGGGGGTGACTTCGGCGTGTGGTTCGTCGGATCGGCCCAGGGAGTTGTCGGTGAGCGACGTGAAGCCCTGCGAGCTCATCAACGGGGATTCTGTGCAGGGGATGCGGATAACTCAGGAAGTGCAGAAGCTCGGTTCCGCCCCTGGGGTCGACACAGAAGGAAATACCTGTTTTTATCGCCTGCGCAACGGAAACACATTATATGTTACTATCATAACGAATCACGGGATCGGGCGGTGGACCAATCCTCCTTTTGATCGCGCGAGGTCCGAGGAGGTTCCCCGGATTCAGGGGTTCCGAACGATCAAAGTGTGGTATGAAACCGAAAGCCCGAAGCCGGACAACAAGTGCAGGATCTATGTGGATGTGGCCGACGGCCAGTCGCTGCGAGTTGAGGTTGACCGCTCCTACAGTGATGAGGATCCTCCGACCTGCACCACGGCGCGCGGGTTCGCCGAGGCCGCGATGAAAACACTCGCCAACTGACCGCCGATCGTCGACTGGCAGGGTTCTCGCGCTGAAGTCGGTTGCTGGCGCCGGGTGGCGGTGTTGTCGCTGATGCCGCACCGCCACCCTTCTATCGCTCGGTAGCGTTCGACATGTTCGTGTCCCTCGCTGTCCCGGCGTCGGTGTCGAAGTGCCGGGAGCCCGTCAGCTCGTGGCGGGCGGACCGTCGAGGACGTGGTGGCCGCCTTCGACGGTGTCTGAGCGGTCCGCCCCGAGGCCATCGTCGTCAGTCCACTTCGGCCGGACACGAGAAAGGCCCAGGCCGGAACTCCGTAAGCTCCTGACCTGGGCCTTCGCCGTTGGAGCGGGCGACGGGAATCGAACCCGCGTTCTCAGCTTGGGAAGCTGATGTTCTACCATTGAACTACGCCCGCACTGCCTCAATGCGTTGATGACAACGTTAGCACAGCGGCCAGCGCCCGATATCCACCCCCCACCCGATACGCTGTTCCCGTGCTGCTCAGTGACCGCGACCTGCGCAAAGAGCTCGACAACGGGCGTTTGGAACTCGATCCGCTCGACGACTCGTCGATCCAGCCCTCCAGCATCGACGTCCGGCTGGACCGGTTCTTCCGGGTCTTCGACAACTCCAAGTACACCCACATCGACCCCTCGCAGCAGCAGGACGACCTGACCTCGCTCGTCGAGCACACCGACGAGGACGCCTTCGTGCTGCACCCGGGGGAGTTCGTGCTCGGCTCCACCTTCGAGACGGTGCGGCTGCCCGAGGACCTCGCGGGCAGGCTCGAAGGCAAGTCCTCGCTGGGCCGCCTCGGCCTGCTGACCCACTCCACGGCCGGTTTCATCGACCCCGGATTCGGCGGGCACATCACCCTCGAACTGTCCAACGTCGCGAACCTGCCCATCACCCTGTGGCCGGGCATGAAGATCGGCCAGCTGTGCCTGTTCCGGTTGTCCAGCCCCGCCGAGCACCCCTACGGCAGCAAGGCCGCCGGGTCCCGCTACCAGGGTCAGCGCGGCCCGACCCCGTCACGCGCGTATCTCAACTTCGCAAGGGTTGACACCAGTCGCTGACCCGGATCGAGACCGACTCGTTAGCAGTTCAGAAGCAGCTCGCTTCGATTCAGTGACGCACCGCTTCTGAACTCGTTACAGTGGCGAGCATCACACTGAATCGTGGAAGTCAAGTGGGACATATGTGACTTACGTTGTCGCGTACCCGTCGTTAACAAGCGGTGTGTGAAGTGGCACACCGGCGAACGGGACACAGGAGTACTTCGATGTCGGTAGATCAGACGAGAGGTCGTTCCACCGATCACCTGGCGCACGTGGTGATGATCGCCGGGGCCGCGGCCCTGGGCGGTTTCCTGTTCGGCTACGACACCTCGGTCATCAACGGCGCGGTGCAGGCCATCCAGGAGAACTTCGCCGTCGGCGCGGCGCTGACCGGTGTCACCGTCGCCGCGGCGCTGCTGGGATCGGCCGTCGGAGCGGCCATCGCGGGTGGCATAGCGGACAGACTCGGCCGCACCAGGGTGATGCAGGTGGCGGCCGTACTGTTCATCATCAGCGCCATCGGGTCGGCGCTGCCCTTCAGCATCTGGGACCTCGCCTGGTGGCGAATAGTCGGTGGTGTCGCCGTCGGAATCGCCTCCATGATCGGCCCGGCCTACATCGCCGAGGTCGCTCCCGCCGAGTACCGCGGACGGCTCGGTTCCCTGCAACAGTTGGCGATCGTGCTGGGGATCGCGGTGTCCCAGCTGGTCAACTACGCCCTCGCCGCGGCGGCCGGCGGCAGTGCCAGTGCCCAACTGGGTCCGTTGGCCACCTGGCAGTGGATGCTGGCCGTGGAGGCCGTGCCCGCGTTGATCTACCTGATCCTCGCCACGGTCATCCCCGAGTCCCCGCGCTACCTCGTCTCGGCGGGCAAGTCCGACCTCGCCCGCAAGGTGCTCAGCGGTATCGAATCCACCGATCCCGACGAGAAGATCGCCGAGATCAGGGAGGCGCTCGGCGGCGAGCACAAGCCGAGGCTCAGTGACCTGCGCGGCAGGTTCGGCCTGCTGCCCATCGTCTGGGTCGGTATGGCCATCGCCGCGTTGCAGCAGTTCGTCGGCATCAACGTGATCTTCTACTACTCCTCCTCGCTGTGGCAGTCCGTCGGCGTCGAGGAGAGCAACTCGCTGCTGCTGAGCCTGTTCACCTCCATCGTCAACATCATCGGCACCATCGTCGCCATCGCGCTGGTCGACAAGATCGGCCGCAAGCCGCTGCTGGTGATGGGCTCGGTCGGCATGACGATCGCGCTGGCGGTCACCGGGTGGGCGTTCAGCTACGCCGAAGTCGTCGACGGCGAGGCCAACCTGCCCTTCGTCTGGGGCGCGGTGGCACTGACCTCGGCCAGCGTCTTCGTGTTCTGCTTCGCCGCCTCCTGGGGAGTGGTGATGTGGGTGCTGCTCGGCGAGATGTTCCCGATCCGCATCCGCGCCGCCGCGCTGGCCGTGGGCACCGCCACGAACTGGGTCGCGAACTGGCTGGTCACCGTGACCTTCCCGAGCATGAACTCCTGGAACCTGCCGGCGACCTACTTCATCTACTCCGCGTTCGCGCTGATCTCGGTGTTCTTCGTGGTGCGCTACCTGAAGGAGACCAAGGGCCGCTCCCTGGAGGAGATGGGCACCTGACCCGTTCCGGTCACGTGAGGGGCGTCCGTACGGGCGCCCCTCGTTCGTGTCCGGCCGGCGCCACGAACCGGTCTCAGGGCCGGTAGAGCACCAGGCCGAACAACCGGCCGAACCGTTCGGCGGCGCTCTCGGCGTCGTCGAACAGCGCGAACTGACCGCGTCCGTCCTCGCGCCAGTACATGACCGCCCCCTCGGCGGTCTCCATGCCCCACAGCACCACCAGGTCCGGGTCGGGTTCGCCGTTGTCGTCCCGCCGGGCCAGGCCGAAGACCACCGGAACCATACGAGCCTCCTTGGCTGCCACCTCACTCATGGGCACCAGCGTCCGAACGGGAGTCCGCCAACGGGATCACGCGAAGCGGGAATCCCGATCACGAATTCCCGCGCGGACAATGGTGTGGGTCATACCTGTCGGGGAGGTGGTCAGTGACCCGGACGAGTCCCACGTTCCGTCGTCGTCGCCTGGCACGTCGGATCCGACGGCTACGGGAGCGAGCGGGGCTGACCCAGGAGCGTGCCGCCGCCGCGCTGGACATGTCCACCAGCGCGTTGAGCCGCAAGGAGAACGGCGACGTGGCGACCTCGGTGCACGAGGCACGGTCCATGATGGACCTCTACGACATCCGCGACGACGAGCTGCTCGACCTCGCCCGCGCCGCGCGCCAACGCGGCTGGTGGCGCGCCTACGGCATCGAGGACCGGGGCTACGTCGACCTGGAGACCGAGGCGTGTTCGGTGCTGGACTTTCAGGTGACCACCGTGCCGGGGCTGTTGCAGACGGAGGAGTACGCGCGCGCACTCTTCCTGAGCGGACGTTTCGGTGTCTCCTCGCAGCAGATCAACAACGACGTAGCGGTGCGCATGATCCGTCGGGAGCGGTTGACGGAGCTGGAGAATCCGCTTCGACTCCGGGCCGTCGTCGACGAGGCGGCACTTCGGCGCACGGTCGGCAGGGAATCGGTGATGCGCGAGCAGCTCGCCCATCTCCTCGAACAGGCGGACATACCCACCGTCGAGCTTCAGGTCCTGCCGTTCGGCGCGGGAGCGCACTGTGCGATGAACGGTGCCTTCACCCTGCTGGAGTTCCCGGACCCGGCCGATCCCGACGTCCTCTACGTGGAGTACCCCACCGGTTCGCTGCACGTGGAGAAGGCCTCCGAGGTGAAGGCGGGTAGAGTTCTGTTCGAGGATCTGCGATCAACCGCGCTCGACGTCGGCGAGTCGAAAAGGTTGATCAAGGCGATCGCCGAGCAGCTGTGAGGAGGCGCCATGTCGGCGGTGGACGTCTCCGTTGACGCGTGGCGGAAGAGTACGCGCAGCGGCAACAACGGCAGTGGGGGCAACTGCGTCGAGGTCGGCTTCACCGGGCCGACCGTGGCGGTGCGGGACTCCAAGGAGCCCGAGGGCGCCGTCCTGGCCTTCAGCCGTGCGGCGTGGGCCTCCTTCCTGGCCGGCCTGCGCTGAACGCCTCACCGCGCACCACACACGGGTCTTCGCGGATCCGCTCGCGCGGCCGAATCCTCCTCAGTCCTCCAGGAGCTCGGCGGGGTCGAAGGACAGCGGGAAGGGCAGCTCCGTCTCGAAGGTCGACCCCGCCAGCGCCTTGGCGTGTACCTCGTAGGTGCCGTCCTCACCGAGCCGCCGCAGCACCACCTCGGCGTGGCCCTTGGAGTAGGAGACCTGCACACGCATGAAGTACTCGATGCCCGCCTCGGCACACATGGCGGGCTTGTCGATCCGCTCGGCCGTGCGACTCGACGGAGACACGCACTCTCCGACGAGCAGGACGCTCTCCGACGGAATCCAGACTCTGCCGCGAGCGGGTTGCCCGAGCACCGCGAAATCGGGCTGGATCCAGCGACTGATCCCCAGTCGCACGTTCAGTGTGGGGTAGACGCGACGTCCGAGTTGTCGCGCCCGGGGCTCCATGAGCGTAAGAATGCGGTACGCGGCGTAGGCGTTGGCCGAACCCCCGTAGGGGGTCACGATCAGGTGTCCCTCCTGACACTCGTACTTCGCCGGCGGTATGCCGGGGATCGGCAGGTACCGGTCGGCGAGTTCGGGGGTACAGAGCCCGTGAAGCTCGACGAGCGGGTCGAATGCTCCGGTGTCGCGGGCAGGTGCGGCCACAGGTATCACCCCTCCGGCCTCCACGGCACTCATGCCCCGAGTCTGCCGCGAGCGTCCGCGCGTTCGGGAGCCCACGATGATCTTTCACCTCATCGGATGGCCGGGGCGGACACGAGAAGGGGCCGGGCTCGCCCGAGCCCGGCCCCTTCCCTGCCGTGTGGAAAATCCCGCGCGGAGAACCCCGTCCGGTCGTGCCGGTCCGGTGCCGCCGCGCGGACGTCTCCCACCCGGAGTGTGTCATCCCGGTGGGAGACGGTGTTCTCAGCCCTCGGTCCTGTCCTCGCCGGAGGTCGACCCCTCGGCCGCCGCCGAGGCCGGGGCCTTCCCGTTGGTGGACGGATCGCCGGCCTCCCCACCGGAAACCGAGGACGTGTTCTCACCGCGCTTGACCGACTGCAACAGCAGCTGGGCCACGTCGACGACCTCGACGTCCTCCGAGGCGACCTGCTCGTTCTGCCGGGTGGTCATCCCGTCGGTGAGCATGACCTTGCAGAACGGGCAGCCGGTGGCCACCTTCGAGGGTGCCGTGCCCAGGGCCTCGTCCACGCGGTCGAGGTTGATCCGCTTGCCGGTGTGCTCCTCCATCCACATCCGGGCACCGCCGGCGCCGCAGCACATGGCGCGGTCGGCGTGCCGGGGCATCTCGCGGAACGAGGCGCCCGAGGCGTTGACCAGGTCGCGCGGCGGTTCGTAGACCTTGTTGTGCCTGCCGATGTAGCACGGGTCGTGGTAGGTGACGTCCTCGGCGACCGGGGCCACCGGAACCAGCCGCTTCTCGCGCACCAGCCGGTTGAGCAGCTGGGTGTGGTGCACCACCTCGTAGTTGCCGCCGAGCTGGCCGTACTCGTTGGCGAGGCTGTTGAAGCAGTGCGCGCAGGTGGCGACGATCTTGCGCTTGCCCGGTTCGCGGCCCTCGAACACCGAGTTCAGCGTTTCCACGTTCTGCTCGGCCAGCGTCTGGAAGAGGAACTCGTTGCCCGCGCGCCGGGCCGGGTCGCCGGTGCAGCCCTCCTCCGGGCCGAGCACCACGTACTTGACGCCCGCGATGTGCAGCAGTTCGGCCACGGCCTTGGTGGTCTTCTTCGCGCGGTCCTCGAACGCGCCCGCGCAGCCGACCCAGAACAGGTACTCGACGTCCTCGTCCAGCTCCCCGTCGAACACGGGAACCTCGAAGTCGAGATCCTCGGTCCAGGCCAGCCGGTCCTTGTTGTTCTGGCCCCAGGGGTTGCCCTTGTTCTCCAGGTTCTTGAACATCCCCCCGAGCTCGGTGGGGAAGTTCGACTCGATCATCACCTGGTAGCGGCGCATGTCGACGATGTGGTCGACGTGCTCGATGTCCACCGGGCACTGTTCGACGCAGGCACCGCAGCTGGTGCAGGCCCACAGCACCTCGGGGTCGATGACCCCGGCCTCCTCGGGGCCGCCGACCAGGGGGCGTTCGGCCTCGGCCAGCGCCAGCGCGTCGATCCGGTCGAGCCGCTGCTGGGCGTCGTCGCCGGTGATGCCGACCTCCTCGCCGGTCATCGTGTCCTTGCGACCGCCCTCCAGCAGGTAGGGGGCCTTGGCGTGGGCGTGGTCGCGCAGGCTGGTGATCAGCATCTTTGGCGACAGCGGTTTGGCCGTGTTCCACGCGGGGCACTGGGACTGGCAGCGCCCACACTCGGTGCAGGTGGTGAAGTCCAGCCAGCCCTTCCAGGAGAACTCCTCGACCTGGCCGACGCCGAAGACGTCGCTGTCCGGGTCGGCCTCCTCGAAGTCGATCGGCTTGCCCTGGCTCATCATCGGCTTCAGCGCGCCCAGCGCGGTCCGCTCCGGGTCCCGCTTGAAGTAGATGTTGAAGAAGGCGGTGAAGCGGTGCCAGGCCACGCCCATGGTGATGTTGGCGGCGATGACGATGACCCAGATCATCGCCGAGAGGATCTTGAACGCGGCGAACACCGACACGGCCAGTTCGCTGGGGGGCAGCACGCTGCCGAGGGCGTGGCTGATCGGGGCCGACCACACCGGGGCGTGGAACAGGTCGGAGGAGACCTTGAAGGAGCGCAGCCCCATGATGCCGACGCCTTCGAGGATGACCACGGCCTCCACGAAGTAGGCCTGCCAGAAGTTGGATCCGGCGAAGCGGGAGACGCGTCCGGCGCGGCGCGGGTGGTTGAGCTGGCGTACCGCGCTCAACCAGATCCCGCCGAGGATCGTGGTCACTCCGAGGATCTCGACCAGCAGGTTCCAGGGGCCGAAGGCGCCCAGCCACGGGATCTCGAAGGGCGCGTGGAAGACTTCGCCGTAGGCGACGAGGACGCTCAGGCTGAGTCCGCCGAAGCCCACCATGACGAACCAGTGGGCGATGCCCACGTGGCTCCACTTGAGCATCCTGGTGTGCCCGAGGACTTCCTTGAGCATGTTGCTGAACCGGGCGCCGAACGGCCCCTTGCGGTTCGGGTCCGGTTGTCCGAGCCGGATGGACGAGATCATCCGGCGAACCGTCCTGACCACCATGACCACCGCGACGACGGTCACGGCAAGACAGATCAGGCCCAGGACGAGCTGTAGGGCTACCATGCTCGTGGCCTCCTGTTCGCGGGTTTGAACACCGAGCGTAAACCCTATTACTCGCCGGTAACCAGTGGGGTTTCCGCTCGTGGTGGAAACAGTC
The DNA here is from genome assembly GCF_003001495.1 of Actinopolyspora mortivallis. Lineage (GTDB taxonomy): Bacteria > Actinomycetota > Actinomycetes > Mycobacteriales > Pseudonocardiaceae > Actinopolyspora > Actinopolyspora mortivallis_A. The sequence goes on along the minus strand of NZ_PVSR01000025.1, from coordinate 37,808 downwards.
GGGGATTGTGCGAGACGCTATCGCGAAAGACCAGCCCGGCAACAGTTCGGCACCCTCCCCCGCCGTGACACGACAGGGTGGTTCCTCGGGCGGCGGTGCCGTTCGGCGGGGCGTTTTGCCCGCATGAGCCAGGGGGTCCCTCCCGTGGGAACGCCTCGGTCGTGCCCACGCGGGCGGCGATGCGATTTTCGCCACGTGCGGGGCGCGGGCGACTCTTCAGGGTGACTGCCGGGCGCGTCGCGGTCCCTCTTCCCGGGGGCTTCTCCGGTTCGTCACACGGTGTGCTCGACACGTCTTCGGGAGAGGGGTATATTCAGAAAATGGAACATGTGTTCAATTTCTTGTTGTTTCGTCGTCCCGCGGGGACACGGCGACACTCGGAGGTTTCGTGGTCTACATCGTCTTGGCGGCGGCGATACTGTCGGAAGTGCTCGGAACGATCTCGCTGCGTTTCGTCGAGGGGCTGAGCAGGCCCCTGCCCCTGATGCTGGTGGTGCTCGGCTACGGGGCGGCGTTCGTCGCCCTGGCCAACGTCCTCCGGATGGGCATCCCCGTGGGAGTGGCCTACGCGATCTGGTCCGGAGCCGGAGTCGCCCTGGTGGCGCTCATCGGAGCGACGTTCCTGAACGAGAGCATCACCACGACGCAGCTGCTGGGAATCGCGCTCATCATCGGTGGCGTGGTCGCGCTGGAAGCCGGAGGAGCACATTGACCGCATCCCCCAGCCCGCGGGAGCAGACCGACGGACGTCGTGCCAAGGGCGAACGCAGACGCCGCGCGATCATCGACGCCACCCTGCGCGTGGTCGAACGGGACGGGATCGCCGGGGTCAGCCACCGCAACATCGCGCGGGAGGCCGGGGTTCCCCCCGCCTCGGTCGTCTACTACTTCGACAGCATCGACGGGGTGCTGGTGGCCACGCTGCTGGAGAGCTGCGAGACCATGATCGACGAGCTGAGGGCCCTGGCCGACGAGGTCGTCGACTCCGAGCGCTGGGTGAGCACCACGGCCGAGCTGCTGTCCCGGATGGTGCGGGAACACCGCGGGCGCACCCTCGCCGAGTACGAGCTGTACCTGCTGGCCGCCCGGCGGCCCGCGCTGCGCCCGGCGGCGCGGCGCTGGATCGAGGTGGCTGCCGGGCACGTGCACGAGACCGGCAGCAGGGATCCCGGTGCGGTGCAGGCGCTGCTGGCCACCATCGACGGTCTGCTGATGCAGGCGCTGATCGCCGAGGAACCTCCCGGTCCCGAGGTGTTCCGCCCCGCGCTGGCCGCCCTGGTGCACGAGCGGGCCTGACTCCCCGGCCCGCCTGCGCGGGCCGCTCACGGCGAGCGGAGCTCAGAGCCGGCAGGCCTCCAGCCTGGTGACCAGGATCTCGGTGGCTCCGACCTCGGCGAGGCGGTCCATCACGCTCTGGACGTCGTCGCGGGGAACCATGGAGCGCACCGCGACCCAGCCCGGTTCGGTGAGGCTGGACACCGTGGGGGACTCCTTGCCCGGTGTGATCGCGGTGGCCGTCTCCAACGCGGACTGCGGGCAGTTGTAGTCCATGACCACGTAGCTGCGTGCGTCGAGCACGCCCTGCAGGCGTTGCAGCAGCACCCGCACCGCCTGCTCCCGCTCCGGGGAGAGCGGGCTGTCCGCTCCGCGCACGAGCACCGCCTGGGAACGCATGATCGGTTCTCCCAGCGTCTCCAGACCCGCCGCGCGCAGCGAGGAGCCGGTTTCCACCACGTCGGCGATGGCGTCGGCCAGCCCGAGTTCCACGGCGGTCTCCACCGCGCCGTCCAGCTCCACGGTCCTGATCTCGATGTCGTGTTCCCGCGCGGCCCGCTCGACCAGCAGCGGGAACGAGGTGGCCACCCGTCTGCCGTCCAGGTCGCGCACAGAGCGGATCGGTCCCCCGGAGGCCGCGGCGAAGTAGAACTCGGAACCGCCGAAACCGAGCGGGAGCAGTTCCGTGGTGTGGGCGGCCGTGCCGGCCCCGGCCAGCAGATCCTGGCCCGTGATGCCCACGTCGAGGATCCCGGCGCCCACGTTGCGGGCGATGTCACTGGCCCGCCAGAAGATGAACCGGACGTTGTTCGCCCGGTCCTCGGCGAACAGGGCCCGATGTTCACGATGCAACCGGTATCCGGCCTCGTCGAGCAGTTGGATGGTCGGACCGTGCAGCGATCCCTTGTTCGGGACGGCGACGCGCAACATCAGCATCCTCGAGTACGGCGTGTGCCCTGTGGTCCTCCATCCTACGGGGCCCGTGCGGGAGGGCTGCCCGTGGCCGCCGGAACGCGCGGCCCGTTCCACGGAGGGTGCCCGAGGTCCCGGGTGACCGGATTCCGCGCCCGCCGAGGTGGGAATCCCTGGGGGGACTCCTGAGGTCACACGGCTCACATCGCAGGTCACGGGGCTTCGTCACGCTTTTTCGGGAACATGGGCGGGAGGCCCCGCGTTGTGAAGGCAGAAACCTTGAGTTTCTGTGACTCAAGTCCGGTTTGACGAGCGACTCGTTGTTTCGGTATGACTTGAGTCAGCAAGACTCAGGAGTCATCAGTCCTGGACGCGGAATCAACACAGTGGAGGAGACTTCCAATGGGGCGAGCGGTCGGTATCGACCTGGGGACGACAAACTCCGTCGTTTCCGTGCTGGAGGGCGGTGAGTCCACGGTCATCGCCAACTCCGAGGGGGCGCGGACCACGCCCTCCATCGTCGCGTTCGCGAAGAACGGTGAGGTGCTCACCGGTCAGCCGGCCAAGAACCAGGCCGTGACCAACGTCGACCGCACCATCCGGTCGGTGAAGCGCCACATGGGCACCGACTGGAAGACCGAGATCGACGGTAAGGAGTACACCCCGCAGGAGATCAGCGCCCGCGTGCTGATGAAGCTCAAGCGGGACGCCGAGGCCTACCTGGGCGAGGAGGTCACCGAGGCGGTCATCACCGTCCCGGCCTACTTCGAGGACGCCCAGCGTCAGGCCACCAAGGAGGCGGGCCAGATCGCCGGGCTGGACGTGCTGCGCATCGTCAACGAGCCCACGGCCGCCGCGCTGGCCTACGGACTGGACAAGGGCGAGAACGACCAGCGCATCCTGGTCTTCGACCTCGGTGGCGGGACGTTCGACGTCTCCCTGCTGGAGATCGGCGAGGGTGTCGTCGAGGTGCGTGCCACCAGCGGTGACAACCACCTCGGTGGTGACGACTGGGACGAGCGCATCGTCGAGTGGCTGGTCGACAAGTTCAAGGCGCAGAACGGCATCGACCTGACCAAGGACAAGATGGCGTTGCAGCGGATCAAGGAGGCGGCCGAGAAGGCCAAGATCGAGCTCTCCAGCTCCGCGCAGAGCAACATCAACCTGCCCTACATCACCGTCGACGCCGACAAGAACCCGCTCTTCCTGGACGAGACCCTGACCAGGGCGGAGTTCCAGCGGATCACCTCGGACCTGCTGGAGCGCACGCGCAAGCCCTTCGAGGCCGTGCTGCGTGACGCCGGCATCGGCGTGAACGACATCAACCACGTGGTGCTGGTCGGCGGCTCGACCCGTATGCCCGCCGTGACCGACCTGGTCAAGGAACTCACTGGCGGCAAGGAGCCGAACAAGGGCGTCAACCCGGACGAGGTCGTCGCCGTCGGTGCCGGTCTGCAGGCGGGTGTGCTGCGTGGCGACGTCAAGGACGTGCTGCTGCTCGACGTCACGCCGCTGTCCCTGGGCATCGAGACCAAGGGCGGCATCATGACCAAGCTGATCGAGCGCAACACCACCATCCCGACCAAGCGTTCGGAGACCTTCACCACGGCCGACGACAACCAGCCCTCGGTGCAGATCCAGGTCTTCCAGGGCGAGCGCGAGATGGCCGCGGAGAACAAGAAGCTCGGCATGTTCGAGCTCACCGGACTGCCCCCGGCCCCGCGCGGCGTGCCGCAGATCGAGGTCACCTTCGACATCGACGCCAACGGCATCGTGCACGTCAGTGCCAAGGACCAGGGCACCGGCAAGGAACAGTCGATGACCATCACCGGCGGCTCGGCGCTGCCGAAGGAGGACATCGACCAGATGATCAAGGACGCCGAGGCCCACGCCGAGGAGGACCGCAAGAAGCGGGAGGAGGCCGAGACCCGCAACCAGGCCGAGTCGATGGTCCACCAGACCGAGAAGGTCCTGTCCGACAACGACGACAAGCTGCCGGACGAGACCAAGCAGAAGGTGCGCAGCGCCATCGACGAGGTCAACCAGGCGCTGAAGGGCGAGGACACCGACGCCATCAAGTCGGCGGTGGAGAAGCTGGCCACCGAGTCCCAGTCGCTGGGCCAGGCGCTGTACTCCGAGGCCGGTGGTGACGCGACCGCCGCGGCGGGTGCCGCCGGCGACGCCGGTCAGACCGCTTCGGGCTCGTCCGAGTCCTCCGGTGCTGACGATGTGGTGGATGCCGAGGTCGTCGACGACGAGGACGAGAAGAAGAAGTGACTGCGAACAGGCCAGAAGAGGACCGGGACGCCCAACGGAACCCCGGTACGCGGGAAGAGGACGAGCAGGAGCCCGTTGTCGTGCGGGACAAGCGCAGGATCGACCCGGAAACGGGGACGCCCCGTTCCGGGGAGGACGACTCCGAGGGCGCACGCTCCGGTGAGGTGACCGACAGCATGTCCGGAACGCTGGACGACGAACTGGCCAAGGTCGCCGCCGAGGCCGACGCCGTGGAGACCGCGGCCGAGGCCGCGGGAGCGGAGGCCGCCTCCTCGGACGCCGAGGCCGAGCTGCGACGTCAGGTCGACGAGCTGACCGCCGACGTCAAGCGGGTCCAGGCCGAGTACGCCAACTACCGCAAGCGGGTCGAGCGGGACCGGGAAACCGTGATCAACAACGCCAAGGCGTCGGTCGCGGAGTCCCTGCTGACGGTGTTGGACGATCTCGAACGTGCCGAGGCGCACGGGGACCTGACCGGCCCGTTCAAGGCGGTCTCGGACAAGCTCACCTCCGCGCTGCGCGAAGCCGGTCTGGAAGGCTTCGGCCAGGAGGGCGAGGAGTTCGACCCGAGCGTGCACGAGGCGGTTCAGCACGAGACCTCCCCCGAGGTCAGCGGGCCCACCGTGACCACGGTGCTGCGTCGTGGCTACCGCTTCGGTGATCGGGTGCTGCGGCCGGCGATGGTCGCGGTGACCGATTACGAGCCCGCCGCCGAAGGCGACGGCGACGCTGTCGCGGCGGATTCCCAGGGTGAGACTTCCGAGCAAGGCTGAGTCACGAGACTGCTGAGGAACTGCCGTGTTCAGTAACTGTTGGGCGAGCGGGCTCGCTCGCGTGTTCCCTCGGGAACGGTCGTTCGTTCCGGGGAACCGGTCGTCACGTGTAGAGAAGGATCATCGAGCCGAAGGGAGGGACGTCCGGTGAGCGCCAGGGAATGGCTGGACAAGGATTTCTACGCCGAACTGGGCGTTTCTCCCGACGCCTCGGCCGACGAGATCAAGAAGGCGTACCGGAAGCTGGCCAGGGAGAACCACCCCGACGCCAACCCCGGAGACACCAAGGCGGAGAGCAAGTTCAAGGCCGTCTCCGAAGCCTATGGTGTGCTGTCCGACCCGGAGAAACGCAAGCAGTACGACGAGGCCCGCAGGCTGTTCGCTTCCGGCGGTGGCGGTGGCCACGGCGGATTCGGCGGTTTCGGCGGTGGATTCGGTTCCCGGCCGGGTCCCGGCGGGGCCGGATTCGATCTCGGTGACCTGTTCGGGGGTCCCGGCGGCCAGACCGGCGGGCTCGGTGACCTGTTCGGGGGCCTGTTCGGCAACCGTGGAGGAGCCGGAGCCGGTACGCGCAGCAGGGCGAGCCGGGGCTCCGACGTGGAGACCGAGGTCCGCATCGACTTCGTGGAGGCGGTGAAGGGCGCGACCGTCCCGTTGCGCCTTTCCAGCCCCGCCACCTGCTCGACCTGTCACGGTTCCGGTGCGCGGCCCGGAACGAGCCCGCGCACCTGCTCGACCTGCGCCGGACAGGGCATGGTCACGCGCAACCAGGGGGCCTTCGCCTTCAGCGAGCCCTGCCCGGACTGCCGGGGTCGTGGACGCGTGGTGGACCAACCCTGTTCGGAGTGCCGCGGGGAGGGAGTCAGCACCCGCACGCGGACGTTGACGGTGCGGATCCCGCAGGGGGTCTCCGAGGGGCAGCGGATCAGGTTGGCCCATCAGGGAGAGCCGGGCAGCAACGGCGGACCCGCCGGGGATCTGTACGTGGTGGTGCACGTCAACCCGCACCGTGTGTTCGGACGGTCGGGCGACGATCTCACCATCACCGTGCCGGTGACCTTCCCAGAACTGGCTCTGGGCACTACGTTGACCGTGCCGACCCTGGAGAGCAAGGTCTCGGTGAAGGTCCCGGCGGGGACCAACAGCGGACGTACTCTCCGGGTGCGCGGCAAGGGAATCGGCAGGAAGGACGGCAGTAGCGGGGATCTGCTGGTGACGCTGCAGGTGGCCGTTCCGACCAAGTTGAACGGCAAGGCGACCGAGGCGTTGGAGGCCTATGCGGCGGCCACGGCTCAGCACGACCCGCGAGCCGAGCTGAACGAACTGGTCCGGAGGGCGGAATGACCGCGCGTGAGGAGGCCTCGGACCCGAGGACGTCGGTGGGGTTTCCCCCCGGCGCCACCGAGGACACACCGGTTTTCGTGATCTCCGTGGCGGCGGAACTGTCCGGGCTGCACGCCCAGACGTTGCGCAGTTACGACAGGCTCGGCCTCGTTTCGCCGGGGCGTACTCCCGCGGGAGGCCGGCGTTACTCGGCTCGGGACATCGCGGTGCTGCGCGAGGTGCAGCGCCTCTCCCAGGAGGAGGGGGTGAACCTGGCCGGGATCAAACGCATCATCGAGCTGGAGAACCAGGTCGACGCGCTGCGCGGCAAGGTTCAGGAGCTGACCGAGGAGCTGGCCGCGGCACACGCGGCGGCCGAGCAGGCCGCGGCGCGGGTGCACGCCTCCTACCGGCGGGATCTCGTTCCCGTGCGGCGGGAGACCGCGCTGGTCGTGTGGAAGCCGGAGCGCCGCAGGCGCTGAGCGGACGAACACGAGCACCACGGGGTGGCGGCGGAGAACTCCGCCGCCACCTTGTCGTGTCCCGGGCCGGGGTTCGGGGCGGGCCGTCGCGGACGGGAGCGCGGGATCAGTCCAGGGTGAACGGATCGTAGTGGATGCGCTCCAGTGGGGTTCCGGCCACCAGCATCCGGGAGACGGTGGCGCGGATCATCTCCGGGGAGCCGCTGACCAGCACGTCGTGGTCCTGCCAGGCTCCCCGCCGGGTGACGGCGTCGGCGAGCGTTCCCTGCTCGGCGCCCTGGGCGGAGGGATCGTCCTCGAGCACGGGGACGACCTTGAGCCAGGGGTTGCTCATCGCCGCCTGTTGCAGGTTCCGCAGCTCGTGGAGGTCGTCCCTGGTGCGTCCTCCGTAGAAGAGGTGGACGTTCGGGTTGTCCCCGTACTGGGTGAGTTCCTCGACGATGGCGCGCAGGGGGGCGATCCCGGTTCCTCCGGCGACCATCACCACGTCGCGTTCGGAATGGCGGTCGACGCTCAGTCGCCCCATGGGGGCTCCCATGCGCCACTGGTCACCGGGCTGGGCGTGGCCCACGATGGCGCGGCTGACCCACCCGCCCGGCACCGAGCGCACGTGGAACTCCATGGTGCCGTCCTCGGAGGGCGGGTTGGCCGGGGACAGGTAGCGCCACAGTCGGGGACGCTGGGGGACCTCCACGCTGACGTACTGTCCCGCCTGGTAGGGGACCGGGTACTCGGGCTGGACGCGCACCACCGCCAGGTCCCAGCTGAGTCGTTCGTGGTGGACGACCTCGCCGTTGTACCAGGCGGGGCCGTCGTCGGCGGCGGCCGCGTTGTTCATGGTGGTGGCCATGACCGTGTAGGCCTCGGCCCAGGCCCGTTCGACCGACTCGGTCCAGCTGTCACCCGCGTACCGCTTGATGGCGGCCAACAGCGCCGTCCCGACGGCCTCGTAGTGCTCCGAGACCACGCCGAACTTGCGGTGGTCGCGCCCCAGCTGTTGCAGAAACGGGGTGAGCTCGTCGGGACGATCCACCATCTGGACCACGTGCACCAGGGCCCGCAGCAGTCTGCTGCGTTGCACCTCCATGTTGACCGGGAAGAGTTCCCTGGTCGCGGGGGCGATGCTGAACAGCATGCTGTAGAAGAAGCGGGAGACGTCCTCGGCGTGGGGTTCGACCTCGGCCCAGCTCTCCCGGATGAGTTGGACCATGTTCGCTGCGTGGGCCGACTGGCTGCGGTGCTGCCCGTCGTCGGGCTGCTCGGGTCGTAAAGCGGCGTTGGCTGTCATTGCTTTCGGGCGAGTTTCTCCACATTGGCGGCCGGCGCTGCGGCGCGGCGTCCGTGTACATGTCCCCCGACTGCCAGAGACTCTAACCCGTTTTTCGGGGTGTGTGATCCTTGATGACACCTTCGAGTGGACCTTCGATACGCTTCGTCAATGAGGGCTCACACAGTTGAGTTGTTTTCGCGTTAGGGTCTTGCGTGTTCTTCGACACATGACACGGTGAGGCGCGTGATCGCGGACTGGTTGACCTCCTCCGCCGGGGCCGCTCGCCCCGGAGGCACGGCGAAGGCCGAACTCCTGGAGCTGGAACTCGCGGAATGCACGCTCCCCCCGCGCGAGGGCCGAACGGAGTCCGGACACGGCGAGCCCGGCGCCGCGGGCAACCGGGTGTCGGAAGCCCCCACACGGCCGGTCATGCGTGCCGTCGACCCCCCTGCGGAGAGCGGTCCGGCGGGCGGCGCTCCCGCCGACCCCTTCCCCGACGGCGGGGGGAACCTGCCGGGCTCCTCCGGGGAACACCTGTTGCAGCACGCCTACGACACGGTCAAGCGAGCCCGTCGGTTCTACGACGAGCAGGTGCTGGACCACCTCAACCCGCGGATGAAGGAGTTCGTGGCCAAGACCGACCTGGCCTTCATCGCCACGGCGGACAGCCACGGCGAGTGCGACTCCAGCCTGCGTGCGGGGCCGCCGGGTTTCATCGCGGTCCTCGGTGACCGCCATCTCGCCTATCCCGAGTATCGGGGCAACGGGGTGATGGCCAGCCTCGGCAACATCAGTGAGAACCCCCACGTGGGCATGTTGCTGGTGGACTTCGTCACCGAGCTGATCGGGCTGCACGTCAACGGCAAGGCCCGCATCCTGGAGGACGCCGACCTCCGGGCGATCCACCCCGGCCTGCCCGCCGAGTTCGAGCGGGGCCGCAAACCCGAACGCTGGGTGGTCGTGCAGGTGGAGGAGGCCTATATCCACTGCCGCAAGCACATCCCCCGCATGGAGCCGGTTCCCCGGAACCGGGCCTGGGGCAGCGACGACGCCAAGCGTAAGGGCGGGGACTACTTCGCGGCCAAGGGAACTCCCCGGCCGTGGCACGACACCCAGCCCCAGCGAGGGTGATCGGTGCGGCCCTCGTTGCCGCCACGCCGTCGTGAGGGGCTCGGGCCACCCCGGCACGGAGCAACGAGGCCCGTTCTCCCGAGCCTGCCGGGCCGGATGACCGGTCCACGACGGCTGCCGTCACACTGGAAGGTGTCGGCGTCGGAGGGAGAGCCCGGTGGTGAGTGAAGGCCGCCCGCAGGAGCACCGTGCCGGGGAGGGCGGTGACCCCTCCCGGGGGGCGGAGCGCGACAGCGCCGCCGCCGAGGTCGAGCACGAGCTGGCGATGCTCTTCCGCAGGGCCCGCAAGATGTCCTCGACGGTGGCCGCCGAGATCCATCCCGAGCTCGACCCGGCCTCCTACAGCCTGCTGTTGATGGTGGCCGACACGGGCTCGTTGCGCGCCATCGACGCGGCCGAGCGCATCGGCCTGGACAAGTCCACGGTGAGCAGGCAGGTGGCCAATCTGGTGCGGTTGGATCTGCTGAGCCGCGTGCCCGATCCCGAGGACGGCAGGGCCCGGATCATCCAGCTCTCCGAGTCGGGCAGGGCCCGGCTGGACGCGGCGCGGGAGCGTCGTGCCCGCAGGCTGCGGGACGACTTCGCCCAGTGGTCCACCGAGGACCTGCACCAGTTCGCGAGGTTGCTGGGCAAGCTCAACGCCATGTACTGACTTCCGAGGCGGGTCCGCTCCCGGAGGGGCCCTGCCGGGAGTCGGTGTGTCGGCAGGGACACCCCCATTAAGTTGCTTGCTGAAACTAATATGTTTATAGTTGGTTGTACCAACCAAAGGAGTTGGCGATGACCACGCACACCGAAGCCTGCGGGCAGCTGCTGGGGCCGCTTCGGACTCTCCTGGGGTTCAGGCAGACAGCGTTGCAGCGGGCGTACCAGAGCAAGGAACTGAGCACTTCCGGAACCGGACTGCTGGCCGAACTCGTCCACGGCGGCGAGTCCCGGGCCTGCGACCTGGCGCACAACCGTGTCGTGGACGCCTCGGTGGTGAGCAGGCAGCTGGGGCAGCTCGAACAGGAGGGGCTGGTCGAACGCAGGCCCGATCCGGCCGACCGCCGGGTCTCCCTGCTGCGGGCCACCGAACGGGGCAGGCAGGTGCTGGCCGAGCGGGAGGCCCAGAAGGCGAACTGGCTCAGCCACGCGCTGCGCGACTGGGACGAGGCCGACGTCGTCCGTCTCACCGAGCTGCTGCGGGCCCTGTCGTGCGACCTGCTGGCCGCCTCCCGCGAAACGCTGTCCGGTCCGGCCGAGACCACGGAGGAAGGAAACCGATGACGACACCGGGCCTCACGGCCGAGGACGACGCCGCTCCACCGGGTATCGGTCAGCGGGGAGGAAGGCACAGCGCCCAGACCGCCGGCGACGGGGCCGCCGGGGACGCGATGACCCACCGGCAGGTGCTCAAGGCGCTCGTCGGTCTGATGCTGGCGCTGCTGGTGGCCATCCTCAGCTCCACCATCGTGTCCAACGCGCTGCCCCGGATCACCGCCGAACTCGACGGCACCCAGGGCCAGTACACCTGGGTGGTCACGGCGATGCTGCTGACCTCCACGGCCACCACCCCGCTGTGGGGCAAGCTCTCCGACCTGTTCAGCAAGAAACTGCTCTACCAGCTGTCCATCGCCGTGTTCACCCTCGGCTCGGTGCTCGGCGGCTTCGCGCAGTCGATGTCCATGCTGATCGTCTTCCGCGCGGTCCAGGGCGTCGGCATGGGCGGTATGCAGGCCCTGATCCAGGTGGTCATCGCCGCCATGGTCGCCCCGCGCGACCGGGGGCGCTACACCGGATACATCGGGGCGACCTTCGCGGTGGCCACGACGAGCGGGCCGCTCGTGGGCGGTCTGATCGTGGACTCCCCGCTCGGATGGCGCTGGTGCTTCTGGGTGACGGCGCCGATCGCGGTGATCGCCTTCCTCGTGCTGGGGCGTGTGCTGCGGCTGCCCGTGGTCAAACGGGACGTCTCGATCGACTGGTTCGGGGCCCTGTTCCTGGTCGGCGGGGTCAGCCTGCTGCTGGCCTGGGTGTCGTTGGCCGGCAAGCAGTTCGACTGGCTGTCCTGGCAGACCACCGCGTTCGTCGCGGGGGGACTGGTGGCCCTGGTGGTGGCCGTGTTCATCGAGACCAGGGTGCGGGAGCCGATCGTGCCGCTGGGGATGTTCCGCAACCCCACCGTCACCCTGGCCGTGATCGCGATGGTCTCCGTGGGTACCGCCATGTTCGGCGGTGCGGTGTTCCTGGCCCAGTACTTCCAGCTCGGACGTGGCTACAGCCCCACCGAGGCCGGGCTGATGACGCTGCCGATGGTGCTCGGCCTGTTCGTCTCCTCCACGGTCTCGGGTCAGATCATCTCCCGGGTCACGGGTCGGATCAAGCCGTTCCTCATCGGTGGGAGCCTGGTGCTCACCCTGGGGATGGGGCTGCTGAGCACGATCGACTCGGACACCCCGCTGCCGGTCGTGGACGTCTACCTCGCCCTGATGGGGATCGGCGTGGGCGCGCTGATGCAGAACCTCGTGCTCGCGGTGCAGAACAGCGTGGGCATCCGGGACATGGGCTCGGTCACCTCGGTGGTGACGTTCTTCCGCACCCTGGGGGGTTCGGCCGGGGTCTCCGTGCTCGGCGCGGTGCTGGGCTCGCGGGTCTCGGAGTACGTCAGCGACGGGCTGGCCGAGCTGCCCGGCGGGGCCTCGGCGCCGAGCGTCGGTGGCTCGGGGGGTGTGTCCCTGGACATCGGCGCGCTGCCCGCTCCGATCGAGGGGATCGTGCGCGACTCCTACGGCACGGCCATCGGGGACCTGTTCCTCATCTCGGCGTGCATCTCGGTGGTCACCCTGATCGCCGTGTTGATGATCCGCGAGGTTCCGCTGCGGACCACCGTCGAGAAGCACGACTCCCCATCCGGGGGGCAGGCTGTGGAAAATTCCGGCGAGCTTGTGGACAACTCGCCGAGCGGTCGCACCGGATCGGCGACCGGTGCAGTGGCTTCGGCGCAGCCGATCAGGCGTGAAGGGGACGTTGTGGAGGCGACGGGACGCACTGTGCACACAGCGGAAGGGGTTGTGGACAACTCTGTGGACAGGCCTGGGGACAACCCTGGGGAGAACTCGGCCGAGGGCTGGTCACCGGCCTCATCCGACGGTGGGTCGGGCAGGCACGCCCGCGAGGTGAACGGGACGAGCTTCGCCGGTTCGCTCCACCCCGGTGACGGGGCGGTGACCGTCCACGGAGTGGTGCGCGGGCCGGGCGGTGTTCCCCTGGCCGAGGCGGTGCTGACCCTGACCGACTCCCTGGGGAACCAGATAGACCGCACCCGTTCGGACGAACAGGGGCACTATCGCGTGACGCCGATCGGCGGCGGAACGTACGTGCTGATCGCCGCCGCCGGTGACTACCAGCCCACGGCCTCCATGATCGCCGTCTCCGGACGCACGGTGCGGCACGACGTCGAGCTCTCCGGAGGGGCGAGTCTGGCCGGCATGGTCCACAGCGGGCCGGTCCCCGTGCCGGAGGCCACGGTCGTGCTCACCGACGTGCGGGGCAGTGTCGTGGCGGCGACCCGCACCGGAAGCGGCGGTGGCTACGAGCTGTCCGACCTGCTCACCGGCTCCTACGCCCTCACGGTGACCGCCGAGGGCTACCAGCCGGTCAGCACCGAGGTGACCGTCTCCGAGGGCAGGCAGGTCACGCTCGACGTGGCCCTGGAGGCGGGCGCGCGGGTCAGCGGTGTCGTCCGTTCCGCCCGGATGGGCCACGTGGTTCCGGAGGCCCAGGTGACCCTGCTGGACGCCACCGGCGGGGTGGTCGCCTCCACCGTCACCGACACGGACGGCTCCTACGAGTTCACCGACCTCGCCCACGGCGAGTACACCGTGATCGCCACCGGCTACCCGCCCGCCGCGAACACGGTGCGGGTCCAGCAGGAGCAGGTCGGCTACGACATCGCCCTCGGACTGGAGTGACCTTGTCGAGTCCGTTCGCCCACGAGCGGGGCGCGGTGTCACCGCGTCCCGCCGATCACGAGAGGAAGACCGGATGACTGCCGGGCAGGACGAAACAGACGGGCACGGCGAGCCGACGGGCGGGGCGGTCACGGTGCGGGTGCTTTCGCTCGGCGGCCTGCCCCTGCCCGACGCGGTGCTGACCGTCACCGACGGGTCCGGGGCGCAGCGGGGTCGGGTGCGGGCCGACTCCGAGGGGATCGCCAGCGCCCCGGAGCTGCCCCCGGGGCGCTACACGGCCATCGTCACCGCGCTGGGACACCAGCCGACGGCGCGGACCGCCGTGGTGCGCCCCGGGCACGAGAGCGAGCTGGGCACGGTCGAGCTGTCCCCGGTCGGCGGTTCCGAACTGCCCGAACCCGGGCTGTGGCGCATCGACCCGGCCCACTCGTCCGTGCGCGCGACGGCACGGCATCTCGGCATCACCAGCATCCACGGGCGGTTCAACGAGTTCGAGGGTCACATCCGGGTGGCCCGGCCCGTGGAGTCCTCCGAGGTGCGGGTGGGCATCGTCGCCTCCAGTGTGGACACCGGAAACGCCCAGCGGGACGAGCACCTGCGCAGCGCCGACTTCCTGGACGTGGCCAACCACCCGGAGATCGTTTTCGAGACGGCCGGGATCCGGCGCCGGCAGGACGAGCGGTGGGACCTGGACGGCAGGCTCACCCTGTGCGGGGTGACCAGGCCGGTCCGGCTGGAGACCGAGTTCACCGGCAAGGGGCCGGACCCCTGGGGCGGCACCCGGGCCTCGGCCACGGCGACGACCTTCCTGCGCAGGGAGGACTTCGCCATGACCTTCAACCAGCCGTTGAGCACCGGGATCGCGGCGATCGGCACCACCCTGCGCGTCGACATCGACGTGCAGGCCGTGCTGGCGGAACCGGCCTGAGACGGCCCGGGAGAACTGTATTGACTTCGAGTGAACTGTAAGATCCAGGATGCTCTCCGGACCTTTCCGACGTCTCGGAGACTTCATGATCCTGGTTACTTCAGCGACCGGCAACATCGGCCGTGCCCTGGTGCGCGAGCTGCACGACTCGGGACACCCCGTGCGGGCGGCGACCCGTTCCCCCCACAGGGCCGTCTTCCCCTCCGGGGTGGAGGTGGTACACGGGGATCTCGACGACCCCGCCTCGTTCCGGGAGGCCTTCGCCGGGGTCACCGGTTTCCTCCTGCTCGGGGCCCCCGGGGACGTGCCTGGGCTGCTCCGGACCGCCGCGCGGGCCGGGGTGCGGCGGGTGGTGCTGGTCTCCTCGTTGCTGGCCGAGACGCATCCCGACTCCGTCATCGGACGAGGCGCCCTGAGCGGGGAGGAAATCGTGCGGGACAGCGGGCTCGAGTGGACCGTGCTGCGCCCCTGGGAGTTCGCCTCCAACGCGTTCTGGTGGGCGCCCTCGATCCGGGAGCACGGCAGCGTGCACTCCCACGAGGTCCCGGAGGGGTCGCAGGTCGTCGACCCCGCCGACATCGCCGCGGTCGCGGCCAGGGCGCTCACCGAGCCGGGTCACGAACAGCGGATCCACCCGCTGACCGGGTCCGAACGGCTCACCGTCGCGCAGCGGGTGGCCGTGCTGTCCGAGGAGCTGGCCCGCCCCATCGAGTTCGTGGAGCTGAGCACCGAACAGGCCCGGCAGCGGATGCTGCGGTACATGCCCGCCGGGATCGTCGAGGACATGCTCTCGACCTCCGGGAAGGACCCCGGGGTGCTGGACACCGTCCGGGAGATCACGGGCGCGCCCGCCCGGACCTTCCGGCAGTGGGCTCGCCGGAACATCGCCGCGTTCGGCTGAGTCCTCGTTCGGCGGCCCGCCCGACGGCCGGGCGGCGGTTCCACGGTCGGTTCCGCCGTCCGGCCGTTTCTCGTGGAGGGGCGCGCCGGTGTGTCGCGGAGCACAGCGTGCCGCCCGTCTCCCGTGATCGAGGAAGGATTACACGCGCCCAGTCATGTCGTTATACTTGAGCCAGAAAGACTCAAGTTTGTTTCCACGGTGGCTGAGATATCGGGTTCGCACGCCACCGGATGCTCGACGACATGCGCTCTCGGCGCGGGAGCGGTGTCCTCGGTACGGAGAGGTGAGACATGGACGCTTTCAACCCGACGACCAAGGCCCAACAGGCGATCTCCTCCGCCGCCCAGGCCGCGACCATGGCGGGTAACCCCGACGTGGCCCCCGCCCACCTGCTCGGCGCGCTGCTGGCGCAGAGCGACGGTCTGGCCTCACCACTGCTCTCGGCGGTGGGGGCCGATCCAGCCCGGGTGCGTTCCGAGTGTGAGCAGCTCGCCAACGGGCTGCCCTCGGCCTCCGGTTCCACGGTCTCCACCCCGCAGCTCTCGCGGGAGTCGGTCAGGGCCCTCACGCACGCCCAACAGCTGGCCACCGAGCTCGGCGACGAGTACGTCTCCGTCGAACACCTGCTCGTGGGGCTGGCCGCCGAGGGCGGTCAGGTCGCCGAACTGCTCAACCGGCACGGCGCCACCCCGGACTCGCTGCGGGAGGCCTTCACCAAGGTGCGCGGGTCCGCGCGGGTGACCAGCCCCGACCCGGAGGGCACCTACAACGCGTTGCAGCAGTACGGGCTGGACCTCACCGAACGCGCCCGCAACGGCGAGCTCGACCCGGTCATCGGCCGGGACACCGAGATCCGCCGGGTGGTGCAGGTGCTGTCCCGGCGCACCAAGAACAACCCCGTGCTCATCGGCGAGCCCGGCGTGGGCAAGACCGCGATCGTGGAGGGGCTGGCCCAGCGCATCATCGCGGGGGACGTGCCCGAGTCCCTGCGGGACAAGCGCGTGGTCGCGCTGGACGTGGGGTCCATGGTGGCCGGGGCGAAGTACCGGGGCGAGTTCGAGGAGCGTCTCAAGGCGGTGCTCAAGGAGATCGCCGAGTCGGAAGGCCAGGTGATCACCTTCATCGACGAGCTGCACACGATCGTGGGAGCCGGAGCCAGCGGCGAGGGCTCCATGGACGCGGGCAACATGATCAAACCCATGCTCGCCCGCGGTGAGCTGCGCATGGTCGGTGCCACCACCCTGGACGAGTACCGCAAGCACATCGAGACCGACGCCGCGCTGGAACGCAGGTTCCAGCAGGTCCTGACCGACGAGCCCAGCCCGGACGACACCGTGGCGATCCTGCGCGGGCTCAAGGAGCGCTACGAGGTCCACCACGGGGTGCGCATCACCGACGGCGCGCTGGTGGCCGCGGCCACCCTGTCCGACCGCTACATCACCGACCGCTTCCTGCCGGACAAGGCCATCGACCTCGTCGACGAGGCCGCCTCGCGGCTGCGGATGGAGATCGACTCCCGGCCGGTCGAGATCGACGAGGTCGAACGGGCCGTGCGCAGGCTGGAGATCGAGGAGATGGCCCTGTCCTCCGAGGAGGACGAGGACTCGCGGGAGCGGTTGGCCACCCTGCGGCAGGAACTGGCCGACCAGCGCGAACGGCTGTCCGAACTGACCGCGCGCTGGCAGCGGGAGAAGGAGTCCATCGACCGGGTCCGCGACCTCAAGAGCCAGCTGGAGTCGGTGCGCGGCGAGTCCGAACGCGCCGAACGCGACGGGGATCTCGGCAAGGCCGCCGAGCTGCGCTACGGGCGCATCCCGCAGCTGGAGAAGGAGCTGGAGGCGGCCACCGAGGAGCAGAACCGTTCCAAGGCGATGCTCCAGGAGGAGGTCACCCCCGACGACGTGGCCGAGGTGGTCAGCTCGTGGACCGGCATCCCCGCCGGCAGGCTGATGGAGGGCGAGACCGCCAAACTGCTGCGGATGGAGGAGGCCCTCGGTGCCAGGGTGGTCGGCCAGTCCGAGGCCGTGCGGGCGGTCTCCGACGCGGTGCGGCGCTCCCGGGCCGGAGTGTCCGATCCGGACCGGCCCACCGGTTCCTTCCTGTTCCTCGGCCCGACCGGGGTGGGCAAGACCGAGCTGGCCAAGGCGCTGGCCGAGTTCCTGTTCGACGACGAGCGCGCCATGGTGCGCATCGACATGAGCGAGTACTCGGAGAAGCACTCGGTCGCCAGGCTCGTCGGGGCTCCCCCGGGCTACGTCGGCTACGACCAGGGCGGCCAGCTCACCGAGACCATCCGCAGGAAGCCCTACTCGGTGGTGCTGCTGGACGAGGTGGAGAAGGCTCACCAGGACGTGTTCGACGTGCTGTTGCAGGTGCTCGACGACGGCAGGCTCACCGACGGCCAGGGCCGCACGGTGGACTTCCGCAACACGATCCTGGTGATGACCTCGAACCTGGGTTCGCAGGCCATCGCGGACCCGAACCTCTCGGAGTCCGAACGGGACGAGGCCGTGATGACGGTGGTGCGCCAGCAGTTCAAGCCGGAGTTCCTGAACCGGCTGGACGGGACGGTGGTCTTCCACGCGCTGTCCACCGAGCAACTGACCTCGATCGTGGACATCCAGGTGGACCGGCTGGCCAAACGGCTCGCGCAGCGGCGGCTCACGCTGGACGTGCAGCCGGCGGCGCGGGAGTGGCTGGCCGTCAACGGTTTCGACCCGGTGTTCGGGGCCCGACCGCTGCGTCGCCTGGTGGAGTCGGCCATCGGCGACGAGCTGTCCCGCAAACTGCTGGCCGGCGAGATCCGGGACGGCGACAAGGTGCTGGTCGACGCCACCGCCGACAGGTCCGCGCTGACGGTGCACGCGGAGTGAGCCGGCGGGACCGGCCCGTCGGGACCCACCGGATACCGGTGCGTCCCGACGCCGCTCCCCGCTCGTTCACTGCTCCCGCAGCGCGATGGCGAGCAGGTCGCGCGCCGGGCCGCGCGGGAGGGTGCCCTCCGGCCACACCGCGCACAGGGTTCGGGTCAGGTCCAGGTCGGTGACGTCCAGCCGCACGAGCGTTCCGGCGGCGAGTTCCGCGCCCACGGCACGCGCGCTGAGCACGGCGGGACCGAGCCCTCCGGTCACGGCCGCCTTGATCGCGGTGGTCGAGGAGACCTCCAGCGCCGGGGCGGGGGCCTCGACCCCGAGTTGCTGCTCCAGGGCCCGTTCGAGCGCCTGACGGGTGCCGGAGCCGGGTTCCCGGCCGACCAGGGAGGCGGCGGCCAGCTCCTCGGCCCTCGGGCCCCGACGGCGGTGGGCCCAGGGGTGCGCGGGCGACACGACCAGCACGAGCTCGTCCCGGGCGACCTGCCGGGAGGACAGCCCGCTCGGCACGTCGGGACCTTCGACGAAGCCGATGTCGACCGATCCCGCCAGGACCTCGGTCACGACCTCGGCCGAGTTGCCCGAGTTCAGGGCGACCACGGTGTCGGGGTCGGTGGCCCGCAGGGCGATCAGCCAGCGCGGCAGCAGGTACTCGGCCACGGTCAGGCTCGCCGCGATGCGGACGTGGCCGTGCCGGTCGGCGCGCAGTGCCGCGACACCGGCGGCCAGGTTCGAGGCCGCTTCCACCGCCGCCTGGGCCCAGCTGGCCACGAGCTCTCCCGCCGTGGTCAACCGGGTTCCCCGGGGGCGGCGTTCGAGCAGCGCGGTGCCGACCTCGGCTTCGAGCCGGCGCAGCCGGGCGCTGGCGGCGGGCTGGGACATGCCGTGCGCCCGGGCCGCCTGTCCGATGCTGCCGAGTTCGGCCACGCTCAGCAGCAGGTCGTATCCGGTCAGGTCGCGCACCGGTTGCGGCAGCGGTCGGGAGGCGGAGGAGTCCACAGCACACAACCTTCGTTCGCGTGGGCGACAGGCGGGTGGCGTTCCGCGGACCCGGGCAGGTCGGGAACCCGTGCGACCCGCCACGGGCCATAGACACAGCTTATGCACCCCCAACGGGTCCGGGTCTACCCGAGGTCGGTCGGGCGGACCAGGGTGGAGGCATGACCGGCACGATCAGCGCGGACAGCACCGTCCCGACCGGACGCCTCGGTGCGTTGCGGGAGCTCGACCATCCGGGGCGGGTCTTCGCCCACCTCGGACCCAACTGGTTCGCCTCCGTCATGGGAACCGGCATCGTCGCCAACGCCGCGGTCACGCTGCCCGTGGGGTTCGCCGGGCTGCGCGCGGCGGCGACCGTGGTCTGGGCGTTGGGTGCGCTGCTGCTCCTCGTGCTCGTCGCGGCGTGGGGGGTGCACTGGACCCGCCACCCCGACACGGCGCGCGGCCATGCCCACGACCCGGTCATGGCGCAGTTCTGGGGAGCCCCTCCCATGGCGCTGATGACGGTCGGGGCGGGAACGCTGCTGTTGGGCGAGCAGTGGATCGGACTCGGACCGGCGCTGGCCGTCGACTGGGTACTGTGGACCTCGGGTACCGCTCTCGGGCTGTTCACCACCGCGTGGATCCCGTACCGGATGATGACCACGCACCGGCTGGCCCGCGACAGCGCCTTCGGCGGCTGGCTGATGCCCGTGGTGCCTCCCATGGTCTCGGCCGCCAACGGGGCCCTGCTCGTCGAACACCTGCCAGCGGGCCAGCCGCGCCTGACCATGCTGGTGGGCTGCTACGCGATGTTCGGCATCAGCCTGTTCGCGACGCTGTTCGTCGTTCCGCAGCTCTGGCACCGCCTGGTGCACCACAAGACCGGTTCCGCCGCGAGCGTGCCCACCGTGTGGATCGTGCTCGGCCCGCTGGGACAGTCCGTCACCGCGGTCAACCTGCTGGCCGGCCCGGCCGAGAGCGTCCTGCCCGCCCCCTACGGTGGAGCCGCCGACGCCCTCGGCCTGTTCTACGGCGTCTGTGCCTGGGGTTTCGCCGTGGTCTGGCTGGCACTGGCGGCCGCGCTCACCGTCCGTACCGTGCGCGCCGGAATGCCCTTCGCGCTGACCTGGTGGAGCTTCACCTTCCCGGTGGGCACGGTCGTCACCGGCACCAGCGGCCTGGCCGAGCGCACCCACGCGGTCCTGTTCGTGGTGGCCGCCGTGGTGCTCTACCTGGGACTGGTGCTCGCCTGGATCACCGTGGCCGCGCGCACCGCGCGCGGCAGCTACCGGGGCGGGTTGTTCGACCCGGCCGGCGGTGCTCCGGCGAGGCCACGCGTTCCGTGCTAGCCGCCGGGTCAGTGGGCGCGGGGCAGGACGTGCTCCCGGCGGAGGAACAGGGTGAGCACCGCCGCGAGGGTGATGCCGGAGAGGTTGACCGCCAGTTGCAGGAAGGCCTCGCCGCACTGGGTCCAGTGCCCGGCGACGGCGGCCAGCGCGGCGAAGCCCGCTGCGGGCACGGTGGTCACCGAGATGAACACACCGATGAGGGCCCCGGACTTGTCCGAGGTGAGCGCGAGCATTCCCGCGGCACCGGCCAGCAGGGAGATGATCACCGAGTAGGGGCCGACGTGGTAGACGAACGCGGCCCGGCCGAGGTGGTCGAGTTCGGTCGGGTCGAAGAGCCCGACGAGGCGGGCCAGCGCCGCTCCCAGGACGGTCACCAGGATGGCGACGGGATAGCCCACACCGAGCGCCAGGCCCGCGCTGCCCGCCAGGGAGCGGCGTTTGCCGACGGCGGCCACGGCGAGCGCGGCCAGGGGGCCGAAGTCGGGGCTGACGACCATGGCGCCGACGAGGGTGATGGCGGAGTCGGCCAGTACCCCGACGGCGGCCAACAGGCAGGACAGCACGAGGAAGGCGAGGAAGACGCCGTTGAGGCGGGACTCCTCGCCGGTGGTGGTCACGAGCTCCTCCCAGATGACGGCGTCGGCGGCGTCTCCGGGAGCCGCGCGTTCGACGGCCTCGGCGGTCTCGGACTCCAGGGTGTCGATGCCGGTGAGGCTGATCTCGCCGGTGCGGGCCACCCCGAGGTCGGTGAGCTGGTCGAGGACGTGTTCGGCGCTTTCGCGGGCCACGGCCGCCTCGACCACGTCTCCGGGAGGCTGGACGGCGACCTCGCGGGTGACGACCAGGTGGGCGATGCCGAGGTCGGCGCGCAGCAGGGCGAGCACGGCGTCGGTGTGGTGCGCCGAGCAGACCACGCGCAGGTGCAGCATGCGGCCCAGTCTGGACACCGGGCGGTGTCCGCACCCGTTGGACGGGGTGTGGGCGGCGCACCCGGCCGGTGCGCCGCCGGAGCGGTCGTCACCGCCGCCGGCCGCTTCCCACCCCGGCGAGCACCGCGAACGTCGCCGCCGCCACGGCGAACACGATCGTGGCGGTGTCCAGCCCGAACAGCGTGGTCAGGTAGCCGAGCAGGATGCTGGAGCCCCCGGCGGACAGGTAGGCCACCACGTAGATCATCGCCGAGGTACCCGCGCGTTGGTCGGGCGTGGCCAGGGCGCTGAGCATCCGGAACCCGCCCGTGAACATCAGTCCCCAGCCCGCACCCAGCACGAGGGATCCGGCGAACAGCAGCACGGCGCTGTCGAGGACCACCGCCCCGGCCACGGCGGCGAGCCCGACCACCAGTGGCACCACCGCCAGTCGTACGGCGCGTGTGCCGTGCCATCCCGCCGCCAGCACCTGCGCGACACTGCCGACGCCCGCCAGCACCGTCACGGTCAGCCCACCGGCGAGACGTGGTGCGCCCTCGGCCAGTCCGGCCGCCACCGACGGGCCGAGGGACATGAACATCCCGCCGACCGTCCAGGCGGCCAGCATCGTGGTGGCCAGCAGCGCGAAGGCCCGTCCCTGTCCTCGCGGCACGGTCGGTCGTTGCGGACGCAGGATCCGCCGCACCCCGGCCCGGCGGCCGGTCACCGGTTCGGGCATCGCCAGGATCCCCAGGAACAGGACCACCAGGGCGGCGACGAGCACGAGGTAGCTGAGTCGGGTGGGGGCGGGGGCGAACTGGACCAGCGCTCCGGCCAGCACCGAGCCCACGGCCATGCCCGCCGCGGCGGCGCTGCCGTTCACCAGCGGGCCGCGTCCGCTGCCCCGGGGTTGGAAGTCGAGCAGGGTGGCGCTGACCGCGCTGGTCACGGCACCGGTGGCCAGTCCCTGGAGCACGCGTCCCGCGCACAGCCATCCGACGCCGGGGGCGAAGGCCAGCACCAGCAGCGAGACCGCCTCCAGCGCCGTCGCACCGAGCAGCACGGGTCTGCGCCCCAGTTGGTCGGACAACGAGCCGAACAGCAGCAGCGCCGCCAGGACTCCCACCATGTACACGGCGAAGACCACGGTCAGCACCGTGCTGGAGAAGTGCCACTGCCGCTGGTAGAGGGCGTACATGGGGGAGGGGGCCGTGGAGGCCGCGAGGAACACCGCCAGCACGGTGGCTGCGAGGGCGAACGAACCCGTCGGCGACAGGGTGCGCCAGGGTCGCGGGGACGGTGGGGAGGCGGTGTCGACCGCCGCTTCTGTCGGCATGGTTCTCCTCGCCGGAACGGAGCATTCCGCTTCGGCAACACGCGTCCGGAGGGGAACATTCCGGTTCGGGGTAGCATGTGGTTATGCCCACAACCCGACCGACGACCGACTACGACGAGCGCGTGATCGCCGCCGCCCGCGAGGTGTTCACCCAGTACGGTTTCGCGGCCCCGATCTCCGAGATCGCCCGGCTCGCCGGGGTCGGGGTGGCCAGCATCTACCGCCGCTACCCGAGCAAGCGGGAACTCGCCGAACAGGTGCGGATCGCCAGTACCTCCCGGATCATCGAGGAGGCCGAGGACGCCCTGGCCCGGGAGTCCGAGCCCTGGGAGGTGCTGCGGCGGTTCATGTACGGATGCCTGCGGGAGCACACCGGCATCGGGATGGTGCTTCCCCCGCACGGAGGGTGCGAAGGGTTCTCGGAGGAACTGCTGCGGTTGCGCGGTCGGATGATCTCGCTGGTGGAACGGATCGTGACCGCAGCCCAGGAGGCGGGGGAGCTGCGCGCGGACCTGCGGGCGGCCGACGTGTTCGTGCTGTTCAAGCACCTGAACCCACCGTTGGCCACGGACGAGTCCCGGCGGGCCGAGCTGCGCGCGCGGTACCTGACCCTGGTGTTGCCCGGACTGCGGGAGGCTTCCGTCCCGCTGCCCGGACAGGCCCCGGAGTGGGAGGAGCTGCGCCGGATGTGCGAGGAGGGCCCCACCCCGGATCACTCGAAAGAGTGAGTAGCGAGGGGGCGTGAGTGCCCTCGGCCTCCACCGGGTGTCGGAAACCGTTCCTCCCCGGGGAAGGTGATCTTCGCAGTGATCGCGTGGCGGACTACCCTGCGCGTGTGGGCATACCTGCATGGGGCTGGTTCGTCGTGGCGGCCGTCGCGATCGGGGCGGGCGTCGCGCTGTTGATCACCGACCGCGCGCGGCGAACGGCGAAGAACCGGGAGAGACGACGTTGGGCGGCACTGCGTGGATGGCAGTTCGCCGAGTACGACCAGGTGCTGCCGAGCAAGTGGCAGCACGGACTGCTGCCCCAGTACGGCGGGGCCGTGGCCACCGACATCGTGGTGGGGTCGACGTTCACCGCGGACGGTCGACGCCAGGTGTCGGTGCTCGACCTGGTCATGGCGGGCAGAACGGTCGCCGTGCTGGTCGGGCTGCGGTGCCGCAGGTCCATCGCCACCACCCTGGAGCTGTGGCTTCCCGAGGTTCCCGTCCCCCGGGACTCCGAACTGGACCTGCTCGGCCCGGTCGGCTCGCGCTACGCCTTCGTCGGTGACGTGGCCACGGCCCGTCCCCTGGTCACTCCCGACGTGGTGGACGTGGTCGAGGAGTTCGACGAGGACGTCACCGTGGTGTGGGCCGAGAACGACTGGGTGCTCGCGGCTCTGGAACCGCACGCCGCCGACCCCACCCAGCTGGAGAGCGCACTGCGTGCTCTGGGGAAGCTGGCCGACCTGGTCGACCCGTTCGAGGTGGATCCCAACGAGGAGACGGAACGGGACGAGGACGGCGGACCCGCCGACTCCGAGGACACCGTGCGGGACGGCACCTCCTGACGGGGCCGGTCCGTCCGGCGGGACGGGGCCGGCCACCCGCGGGTCCGTTCCGGCAGTGACGGGAACCGTTCTCGTGTGCGGGGCCGCCCGCACCACGCCGGTAGGGTGCGGGCCATGTCTACCGCTCTCGTGACAGGTGCGACGGCGGGCATCGGCCGGGCTTTCGCCCGCCGGCTCGCCGCGGAAGGATACGACCTGGTGCTGGTCGCCCGCGACGCCGAGAGGTTGCGTTCCCTGGCGGAGCTGCTGCGCGAACGCTACGGCACGAGCAGTGAGGTGCTCCCGGCGGATCTCACCGAGGACTCCTCCCTGCGCGAGGTGGAGCAGCGTCTGGAGGACGCCACCCGCCCCGTGGAGCTGTTGGTGAACAACGCCGGTTTCGGCACCTCGGGGGCCTTCTGGGAGACCGATCCCGAGACGCTGCGGACCCAGCTCGACCTGAACGTGACGGCGGTGCTGCGCCTGACCCGTGCCGCCGTGCCGGTAATGCGCAAGCTCGGACGCGGGGACGTGCTCAACGTGTCCAGCGTGGCCGGGTTCTTCCCGATGTCCGGCTCCACCTACGCGGCCACGAAGTCCTGGGTGACCACCTTCTCCGAAGGGCTCGCCGCGTCGCTGGCCGGCAGCGGGGTGCGTGTGATGGCGCTGTGCCCCGGCTTCACCCGTACCGAGTTCCACCAGCGCGCCCGGCTGGAGATGGACCGGCTGCCGAAGGCGTTCTGGCTGGACGCGGACACGGTGGTGCACGAGGCGTTGGGTGACCTGCGCGGGGGTCGTGTGGTCTCGATCCCGGGTGTGCAGTACAAGGCGCTGGTGGCGCTGGGGAAGCTGGTGCCGCAGGGATTGCAGCGTCTGCTGGTGACCAGGACGGCCCCGGACCGCACCTGATTCGGGGGTTTTCCGTTCGGGTTTTCCGCACCGAGGGGTGGCCGGGGTTCCGCGGGGAACCGGCCACCCCAATAATGTGAATTCTGATCGCATTTAGGGTGTGGGGGGATGGTTCCGGTTCCCGGAAAAGCTGTTATTTTCCGCGGACACCCCCGATCGGTTCGAGGGTGTTTTCCACGAAACCACGAACACGCGGAAAGATTCTCCGGACGCGGCGGTGGCGGAACACGCTTCCGGTCCGTTCGGCGGAGACCGCGGAACCGGAGTCGCCTCATGACGAAAGGACCGCGGCGGGAGAGCACGCTCGTCGGTGCTGCCACCGAGGACGCCTACGACGTGTTCGCCCCGCTGCTGGAGAAGTACTGGGGACCGGACCTGCACAGCGGCTACTGGGACGATCCCGAGGACGACACCCCGCCGGAGCGGGCGGCGGCCAGACTCACCGAGATCGTCACGGACCGGCTGCGGGTCGGCCCCGGAAGTCGGGTGCTCGACGTGGGATGCGGCAACGGCCGTCCCGCCGTGTCCCTCGCCGCGCGCACCGGCGCGCGGGTCACCGGCATCGACGTCAACCGGCGGGCCCTGCGGGCCGCGACCGCGCACGCCCGGGACAGCGGCGTCGAGCAGCTCGTCTCGTTCGAGTGCGCCGACGCGCTTCGCCCGCCCTTCCCGGCGGGCAGTTTCGACGCGGTGGTCCTGTTCGAGGTCACGCCGCACTTCGAGCTGGACGAGCTGTTCCCGGCCCTGGCCCGGTTGCTGCGTCCCTCCGGGAGGCTGGTGCTGGAGAGCCCCTACGCGCGGGTGAGCCCCACCGAGCGGATGCGGCAGCGCACGGCCGAGTACTACGAGCTGATCGACGCGGTCTCCCTGGAGACCCTGGGCGGACACGTCGGACTCGCGGAGTCCGTCGGGCTGCGTCCGGTGGAGTTCCGCGACGTCACCGAGCACACCGCCCCCACGTGGCCCCGCCTGCTGGAACGGCTGCGGCGGAACTGGGGCGAGGTCGAGCGCTGCCTGGGCGCGGAGACCGCCGAGCACGCCGTACGGGTGGTGGGCCGGTGGCGGGAGATGCCCGAGATCGGAAACATGATCATGACTCTGGTGCGCGCGGACGACGTTCTTCCTCCGGGCTGAGTCGGGGTGAAGGGGCGGGTTCGTGACGTCCGTGGCGGGGGAGCGGAACTCACGAACCCGCTCCTTCGACCGGATCCGCCTGTCACGCTTCGCTGGCGACGGTTTCCGTGGTGCGCTCCGGGGTTTTGATCCATTCGAGGGTGGGAGCGCTGAACAGGCTCACCGTGGTCAGCTCGGTGAAGCCGAGCGAGCGCGCCAGCAGTTTGGACTGCCGGTTCGAGGTGGCGATGTCGGCGACGATGCGGGTGGCTCCGGCGTTGTAGAGCGCGCGGATGCTCGCGTCCCCGAGCTTGGTGGCCAGTGCCCTGCCCTGGAAGGCGGGCAGGATGCCGATCCACTCGATGTGGCCCCACGTCTGGTTGTTCAGGAAGGGCATGGAGGCCAGCACGAATCCCACCGGTGCCCCTTCGAAGAGGGCCACGTGGCAGGCCTCGGGTTGCTGGTCCAGGTGCCTGGCTATCGCGCTCAGCGACCAGGTGGAGTACGGGAACTCCGAAATGTCGAAAACCCTGTTTCCGATTTCGAGCACTTCGGGGACGTGTCCGCTCGTCATGGGGTGTATCTCAGCGATTGATGTCATGGCGGAAATAGTAACCGCTCGGATTTCTCAATTAGTTGTCCCCTTTCGGATCACACTACAGAGTGAATTTTTCTATTTTTGTGCAATTGTGCGCGTGTCGCTGTCAGGCAACTCGCCCACCCTGTGCAGGCAGCGGCGCGGGAGATCGCCCGAGCGGGCGGTATGCTTTCCGGCGTGGAGGCACAACCCGCACACACCACGCTGGACCAGCGACGTCGCGAACGGCTCGCCGCTCTCGTCGAGGAACTCACGGTCGTGCGCCAACAGGTCACGCTCTCCTCCGGCAGGCGGGCCGACTACTACGTGGACCTGCGTCGGGCCACCCTGCACCACGAGGCGGCCCCGCTGATCGGTGAGCTGCTGGGACAGCTCACCGCCGACTGGGACTACACCGCCGTGGGAGGGCTGACCCTCGGAGCGGACCCGGTGGCCACCGCGATGCTGCACGCGGCCTCCACCCCGCTCGACGCCTTCGTCGTCCGCAAGGACGCCAAGAGGCACGGGATGCAACGCCGTATCGAGGGACCCGACGTGACCGGGCGGCGCGTGCTCGCCGTCGAGGACACCTCCACCACCGGGGAGAGCGTGCTCACCGCCGTGGAGGCGCTCCGCGAGGCCGAGGCGGAGGTCGTCGGTGTGGCCACGGTGGTGGACCGCGACACCGGCGCGCGGGAGGCGATCGAGCGGTCCGGGCTGCCGTACCGCTCACTGCTGGGGTTGGCGGACCTGGGGCTGGCATGAGCGAGTTCCTCGTATCCCGCGGGAGGTTTCCTGTCGACCCGGCCGGGGGCGTGCAGCAGCGATGACCACCGACAGTGTCCGCTTCCGCAACGAGCAGGCGGACTCCGCGCCCGGGGCCGCCGACGGTGCCGCCCCCGAGGGCTCGGAGCCCGGGCCCACCGAATGGGGAACCACCGTGGGGGTGGGCCCGTGGCAGGGGGAGTGGCCCACCGACGAGCGCTACGACCCCGAACTGCTCGAACACGGCGACCGGCGCAACGTCGTGGACCAGTACCGCTACTGGCGGCGTTCGGCGATCGTGGCCGACCTCGACGCCCGCCGCCACGAGTTCCACGTGGCCATCGAGAACTTCCAGCACGACCACAACATCGGCACGGTCGTGCGCACGGCCAACGCCTTTGCCGCCCGGGCGGTGCACATCGTGGGGCGCCGGCGCTGGAACCGGCGCGGAGCCATGGTCACCGACCGCTACCAGCACGTGCTGCACCAGCCCGACCTCGACGAGCTGCGCTCCTACGCCGACCACCACGGGCTGAGCGTCGTGGCGGTGGACAACACCCCGGGAGCCGAGCCGATCGAGCGGGTGAGCCTGCCGCGCTCCTGCGTGCTGCTGTTCGGGCAGGAGGGCCCCGGGCTGGGGGCGGAGTCGCGGCGCGTGGCCGATCTCGTGGTCTCCATCGCCCAGTTCGGCTCCACCCGTTCGATCAACGCGGGGGTGGCCGCCGGGATCGTGATGCACACCTGGATCCGTCAGCACGCCGACCTGGCGAACTCGTGGTGACCTTCCGCCCGTCCGAGCGGGTGGGCGGAGCCGTCCGGCCCTGGACGCGCCTCGTTCACCGGCCGGTGGCACCATGAGGGCACTTTCCCCGCCCGGCGTCCGCGCGGTCCGGACGGACCGCGGGGGCATCCCGTGTGCGGATCTCGCCGGTGACCGCCGACGGAAGCCGGTTGGCCCGTCCGACGTCCCACAACGAAAAGCAGGTCATGGTCACATCAGCGCGCTCGTATCTGGCTCATCTGGTCCGTGGGGGACTGATCGGCACCGCCGAGGTCGTCCCCGGTGTCAGCGGCGGGACCATCGCCCTGGTCACCGGTATCTACGAGGCCCTCATCGGCTCGGCCGGTCACCTGCTCAGTGGGCTCAGGCTCGCCGTGGTCGACGTTCCGCGCGGCGCGGGCTTCTCCCGTGCCGGGGCCGAACTGCGGCGGGTGCGCTGGGACGTGGTGCTTCCGGCTCTGGTCGGTCTGGTGTGCGCCGCGCTGCTCGCGGCCAAGCTGCTGGAGCCGGTGCTGGAGCAGCACCCGGTCTCGGCGCGGGCGGTGTTCTTCGGGCTGGTGCTGGCCTCGCTGTGGGTGCCGATCTCGATGGTCGGCAGGTCCTGGCGGTTCTCGGAGGTGGTCACCGCCGTGCTGGTGGCCGCGCTCGCCTTCGTGCTGACCAGTCTGCCGCCGACCTCGGTCTCGCCGAACCCGCTCTTCGTGGCGCTGGCGGCGGCCGTGGCGGTCTGCGCGCTGGTGCTTCCCGGGGTGTCCGGTTCGTTCTTCCTGCTGACGCTGGGCTTGTACGAGCCGACGCTCTCGGCGCTCAACGACCGGGACCTGGGCTACATCGCGACGTTCGCCCTCGGGGCGGTCGTGGGGCTGGGCCTGTTCGTGAAGCTGTTGCAGTGGCTGCTCGACCACCACCGGCGCGGGACGCTGGTGGTGATGACCGGGGTGATGGCCGGGTGCCTGCGTGCCCTGTGGCCGTGGCAGGGCGAGGAGAGCAGGACCCTGATGGCCCCCTCCGGGGACGTGGGGACCGTCGTGCTGTTCTTCCTGCTCGGGCTGGGGGCGGTGGCCGCCGTGCTGGTCGGGGAGCACTTGGCGCTGCGCGGGCGGGGCTCGGACGACGCTCCCACCGAGGAGATCACCCGGGTGAGCTGAGGCGGCGGGCCGCTCCCTCCGTGGCTGCCGACGGTCGTGCCGCCAGCGGCGGTCAGAGCAGGGTGATCGCCCCGGCGAGGCCACCCGCGAGGATGCCGAGCAGCAGGGCCGTCAGCAGCACCCGCAGCACCGGCAGTCGGGGTGGTTCCTCCGGTGCGGGAGGTGCCTCCGCCTCCGGGGCGGGTTGGGCGCCACCCGCGGCCTGGGCGTGCAGCGCCGCGGACAGCATCCGCTCCGGTGGTTTCTCGTCCCGTTCCGAGGCGCTCATGCCCTCACTCTAGAACTCCGCCGGGATGCGGTCGGTGTTCCGGGGCGGGGTGCTCAGCCCGGCACCTCGGGGGTGACCCGGCAGCCGTTCTTGTACACCTCCAGGGGACGGAGCCGTTCGTCGAGCACCACGAGGTCGGCGGCCAACCCCGCCCGGATCGAGCCCAGACGGTCGGAGAGGCCGAGCAGTTCGGCGGGTCTGGTGGAGCAGGCGGCCACCGCCTCGGTGATGTCGAGCCCGCAGCTGTGCACCAGGTTGCGCAGCGCGGTGTCCATGGTCAGCGTGCTGCCCGCCAGGGACCCGTCGGCCAGCCGGGGCTCCCCACCGGAGACGGTCAGCGGAAGATCGCCCAGTTCGTAGTGGCCGTCACCGGCGTCGGTGGCGCTGATCGCGTCGGTGACCGCCACGGTGCGTCCCGTGCCCGCGTAGCGGGCCACCAGCCGTGCCACGGTCGGGTGCAGGTGCACCAGGTCGCAGATCAGTTCGACGGTGACCCGTTCGTCGGCGAGCAGGGTCCCCACCGGTCCCGGTTCCCGGTGGTGCAGCGGGCGCATCCCGTTGAACAGGTGGGTGGCCACGGTGGCCCCGGCGTCCACGGCCGGTGCCACCTGCTCGGCGAGGGCGTCGGTGTGGCCGACGGCCGCGATGACGCCGGACTCGGACAGCAGCCGGATCGCCTCCACCGAACCGTCCAGCTCGGGGGCGAGGGTGACCATCCGGACGGCTCCCTCGCCCGTGGCCAGCAGGCTTTCCACGGACTCGCGGTCGGGGGAGCGCAGCATCGCGGTGTCGTGGGCGCCGCACCGCACGGCGGACAGGAACGGTCCCTCCAGGTGTATCCCGGCCAGGTGCCCGGCCCGGACGGCGGGCAGCAGGCTCCTGATCTGTTCGTGCAGGTTGGGCAGCGAGGTGGTGACCAGGCTGGCCAGCATCGTCGTCGTCCCGTGGGAGCGGTGGGTCGCGACGGTCCTGTCGATCTGTTCGGGACGGCGGCTGGTCAGCGATCCGCCTCCGCCGCCGTGGCAGTGCATGTCCACGAACCCCGGCACGATCCATCGGCCCGTGAGGTCTCCCGACGGTTCGGCTGGGGGGGTTCCCTCGCCGACTTCGGCGATCGTGCCGTCGGCGATGCGGATCCAGCCGTTGTCCAGGATTCCTTCGTCGGTGACGATCCGGCCGCCGAGGACGGACGGTCCGGTTGGTTCGGTGATCACGGTGTCGGAGTTCCTTCCAGGGGCGCTCGGCGATGCCGTGGGCCGGTCGTCCTCCGGTGGCGTCGGGCGCCCCGTGTTGCCGGGCGGGTGTTTCGGGTTCGTGCTCGATACTGCGACACCGACCTTACTTTGGTCTACACCACCTGTCGCACACGTGGTGTTCACCGCTCTTTCGGAGGAACAGGCTGCTGTATCGATTCACATCACGGGAGGGCACTCCCACACGACGGGAGCCTCCGCTGCTACCGCTACCGCTTCTTGCGGGGCACGCGGCGCACCTTCACCCCGCCCCAGAAAGCCATCCCGGACACGGTCACCCGTTTCGAACTCCGGGCCGTGGGCGGGGGCACGTGCCTGTCGAAGCCCCCCATGAGACCGATGCCCCGCACCCGGACCTCCACGTCCTCGGGCACGAACACCTTCACCCCGCCCATCACGGCGAAGCAGCGGATCACCGTCTCGGTGGAGGAGAAGGACGCCTCGCGCAGGTCGATCCGGCCACCGCCCCAGAACGCGAACGCCGAGAACCGCGAGGCGATCCGCCACCGCCCCCGACGCAGACTGGCACCGAGCACGGCCACCGCCCGGCGCGACTCCCCGACCGGCTCCGGCGCCTCGCCGGACTCCGACGACGGTGTCACGAGCTGGTGTGCCTCGCCCTCGCCGGCCTCGGGAAGGTCGGCGACCAGAGGGGTCAGCTCCCCGTAGGTCCGCGTGCGGTACAGCTCGGCCATCCGTTCGTCGAACTCGTGCAGGGTGATCCGTCCCTGGTCGAAGGCCCTGCCGAGTACGGCCGCGATGCGCTCGCGGTCGGCGTCCGAGGCGCGCAGTTCCGACTGTTCGTCCGACACGGGGTCAACCTACTGGAGCGGGGCGGTTCTTTCCGAGGGGGAGCGACTCGTCGTCCGGGAGATCCGTTCCCCGGCCTCCGGACCGTGACACACCCCCGGCTCACGCGCCGGCATCCGAATCACCCCCAGTGGATCCACGGTTCAGGAGGTGCCCAGGTGCTTCTGCAGGGCCTCCAGC
This sequence comes from Actinopolyspora mortivallis, assembly GCF_003001495.1. Classification (GTDB taxonomy): domain Bacteria; phylum Actinomycetota; class Actinomycetes; order Mycobacteriales; family Pseudonocardiaceae; genus Actinopolyspora; species Actinopolyspora mortivallis_A. Next base: position 5,801 of record NZ_PVSR01000025.1, on the reverse strand, counting down.
GCCCTGCTGGCCGTGGACTTCACCGTCCCCTTGGACACGCCGGTGGCCTCGGCGATCTCCCCCTCGGACAGGTTCCCGTAGTAGCGCAGCACCAGGACCTCGCGCTGCCTGCGCGGCAGGTGTCCCAGCGCCTTGACGATTGCCTGGTGCTCGGTCGACAGCATCGCCAGCGACTCTGCGGAACGCGCGTCGGGCTGGTGCGGGGGCTGGTACTCCCGGGCCGTCTTACGGCGCCGCAGCACGGAACGACTGCCGTTGACCACGGCCGTGCGCAGATACCCCACGGCGGCCCTGGCGTCCCGCAGCTGTGCCCAGTTGCGGTACAGCCCGGTGAAGGCCTCCTGGACCACGTCCTCCGCCGTGGCCGGATCGTCCACCAGCAGGATCGCCAGCCGCACCATGCGCATCCGCTGTTGCCGGTAGAGGTCCTCCAGCGTCAGCGGCGCGTTCGTGACCTGCTCCTCCTCCGGCTCGCCCGCCGCGTCCAGGGTGCGTAGGTGGCCGAGAGTGCGCTCGACCGAGCGTTCGACTCCGCTGGTTCCGTCCCCGATCACGGTTCCGCAAGGTACCTTCCTCGTCGGGGGTGCGTCTGCTTTCCCTGTAGGGTCCGCAAGTAACTTGTTACAACATCCTGTTACCGGGGACCGCACATGACCACATTCGTCGTAGAGATCCGTTACACCTCGGACCGTGAGCTGCTCGAACGGACCCGGCCCGCCCACAGGGAGTACGCCCGCTCGCTGGCCGAACGCGGGGTGCTGCTCGCCGGAGGACCCCTCGTCGACGGTACCGGGGGGCTGCTGGTGTACGCCACGGCCGACCGGGACGAACTGGACTCCCTGCTCGCCGCGGATCCCTACACCGAGGCCGGAGTGATCGCCGAGACCACCGTGCGGGAGTGGAAACCGCTCACCGGCAGCTGGCTCGGCTGAGGCGTACGGGAGCTCGGCAGGTCGGTTGTCCCCGGAAGCCGGTAGGCCTCTCGGGGCGGCTGGGGCGAGTACGAGGCCGCTTCGACGTCGGACGCGTCGAACGACACCGATGATTCGGACCGAACGGGCCGAGACCGGAGCACGAGATCTCGCACAGCCTCTCGGCTGCTCATTCGGCCGCTGTTGCTGTTGTTGCGCCGGGGCTCGTGGAAGCAGCCCTTGGTGGATCGTGCTCCTGTTGCAGGAAGCCGACCAGCGCGAGGGCTGCGGCTGCTAGCCGTAGTTACCGGGAGAGTCGTTCAGAGGGCCCGCGGGGTTCACTGAGGATGGGGAGGCTACCTCCGCTGTATCCAGGAGCTCTGGATACAGCTCTCCGCTAACATCCCGTGGACACCGTTGCGCCGTTGTGTCCACCTCTCACACGTTGATGTCGGTGAGTTCACCGTGACCGAATGCGTTCGAACTCGGTGGTGTATTCCAACGGCGCGTGTACACGTGGCTGCTATGAGGACGATGCCGTGCTGGCTGATCGCCGGTCGATGTCATATCGGTAGTCGCATTCCAACCGTACTGAACTGGTCGAGCTCATCAGACGACTTCGGGATCAGTGGTGGAGCACGCCCCCGGATGTCGTTGCATCTGACGATCCCGTTATCGACGGTCGGGGTGACCCGCCGCCGACTCCATCCTGGAACCCTGCGGCGACCGTCCCCGTGGGGCGTCCATAGGTGAGGTCATTGGGTCAGTGTTCGTTTTCTGTCACTACGTGAACAAGGATTGGCTGTGTCGCGAAAACACGAATTGTCGCGAATAATAAAAATGTTATCCAAATTGCTGGATTTTTCCTGGGTTGATTGTCTTGTGTCTTTTGCCACTGGTGTGGCGGTTGACCGAAAGAAGTGTGCATGGGTAATTTTTTATTTGACCGAATCGAGTTTCGGTTAAATTTTTTCCGGAGGAAAGGGTGTGTGCTGTGGTGTTCTCGATCGGGGCATCGCGCTACATTGGCGCGGCAACTTTAGGGATTGTGGCTTTCGTGGGTTCTGGTGCGGTCGCTTTCGCTGATGATCGCTCGAGTGGTGTGAATTCAGGTGTTTCCGCTCGGGCGGTTGTTCGAGCAGGCGACAGCCAGGAGAAACGCCAGCTTGTTTCCAGTGATACGCTCAATCAAGTCAAACCATACGTGTCCGTCGACTCAAAAGGTGTGACGATGACTGTCCCCGAGGAGGTCGAGAAGAATCTTCCTCGGAAGGAAATGGAGCAGCTCCGGGAGTACCAGAGTCAGATCAACCAGTTGATCGCTGACGGTGCAGCGGAAGTTCGGCCGGATGGAACCATTGTCCCGTCCGATTCTGCTGAAGGGAGGAATAGCGAACTTCTTCGGGCGCCGACAGGGCATGGTTACGTGAAAGCGCACTGGTACGGACTGGAGGTCGCCTTCGATTCCTGGGTGCGGAACAAGATCAACTCGACCGGCGGGGTCGGTGCCTTGGTCGGAGCCATCGCTACGGGCCCGTGGGCTGTCGTTATTGAGGCAGCGTCCGGTGTCATCGTTGCCGAGGCCAACGCGTGCGCGCACGAGGACGGCTATACGTACATGTACTTTATCGGAGTGACCGCGCCTGTCACGGGCGGAATTCCCACTCCTGTTTGCAATCCCTTCGGGTGATCGAGTGACTATGCCATTGAAGACGGATGGACTCAAAGAATCGTCGACCTTTCGCTGGACCGGTTTCGTGGTTTCGCTGGTGCTGGCATTGGCAGCGGCGATCGCCGGGTTGGTCGCCCTTTTCACGGGAGTGGGCAGCACACCTGTGGTAGTGCTGTTGTTCTGCTATCTGGCGTGCAAGCTGGTGCTCTACGTCTTGGGCTGGCGGACACCGTTGTACGACAACCCGTCCCGGTAGGGATTGTGCGGAAGGTGTCGAGGTCATCCCGCCCGCGACGGCGGAAGACCTCGATACAGCCGCTGGTCGCGAGGTGCTCCGGGCCGGACGGTCGAGTCGCCGAGGACGAGCCCTCCACTCGGTCTGGGCGACGACCTCCTCGGACACACCCCGGGCCGGGCCGCCTCCGGCCAGGAACGTGACCGGGCGGAACGGTCGTCGGACAGGTGGGACGCGGCGGGTCGTGGTCGGCACCGAACACCACCGGCGCCAGTGGTTCACCGGAGTCGGACTCCCACAACCGCCGGACCGGTGTGGTTCCCCCGAACGTGCCGAGTTCGGTGCGGCGCGCTCACGCCGCGAACGCGCGGGTACGTGGCTGGCAGGATGTGACCATGACGTCGCAACGAAACCTGTTGGAACCTCCGGAGACCTTCCTGCCGGAGGACAGCGCTGCCCAGGCCGATCTCGACGAGGGCAACTCCGCCACCGACGTGGCCGCCCGCCACCCCACCTACAGCGCCGCGTGGGCGCGGTTGGCCGAACTCGCCCTGGAGTCCGGGGAGACCGTGGCCGCCTACGCCTACGCCCGCACCGGCTACCACCGGGGACTGGACGCGCTGCGGAAGGCGGGATGGAAGGGCTTCGGCCCCGTCCCGTGGAGCCACCGTCCGAACCAGGGCGTGCTGCGTTCCGTGGCGGCCCTGGCCAAGGCGGCGCGGGCCATCGGCGAGGACGACGAGTACGAACGCTGCCGCCAGCTGCTGGCCGACAGCGATCCGGCCGCGTTGGAGGCCACCGGTCTCGACTGATCCGGCCGGGACTCCTCGTGCCGACGGCCGGGACGGCGAGTCCTGGTGGCTCGGCGCCGTGGGTCGGTGACGGATAATGCCGCCGTGCAGCGATTGCGCGAGGAACTCGGCAGGCGGATACGGCGTCTGCTGCGCACCGGCATCCCCATCGTGCAGTGTGCCGTGGCCGCAGGACTGGCCTGGCTGATCGCCCGGCAGGTGGTCGGACACCCGCAACCGTTCTTCGCCCCGATCGCCGGGGTGATCGCCCTGGGGGTCTCCCTGGGGCAGCGGTTGCGTCGGGCGCTCGAACTGGTCGCCGGGGTCAGCGTGGGCGTCGGAGTGGGCGACGTGCTGATCTCGGTGATCGGCACCGGACCCTGGCAGATCGCCCTGGTCGTGGCGCTGGCCATGGGCACGGCGGTGCTGCTGGACGCCGGCGGGGTCATCGTCATGCAGGCCGCCTCGTCCTCGGTGCTGGTGGCCACGCTGCTGCCCCCGGCCACGGCCGGGGGACTCAACCGCATGGTCGACGCCGCGATCGGCGGGCTGGTGGGGCTGATCGTGGCCGCCCTGCTGCCGCAGAACCCGTTGGCCGTGGCACACCGTCACGGACGCGTGGTGCTGGGGGAGCTGGCCGACGCGTTGCGCGGGGTGTCCGCGGCGATGGCCGGGGAGGACGTGGAGGCGGCTTCGGACGTGCTGGCCCGGGCGCGTCGGAGCCAGCGCTCGGTGGAGGAGCTGCGTTCGGCGTTGGCCACGGGCAGCGAGATCGCCCGCTTCGCCCCGATCCGCTGGCACCGGCGAGCCGACCTGGAGCGTTACCAGACCGCCTCGTCCCCGGTGGACCGGGCGTTGCGCAACACCAGGGTGCTGGCCCGGCGCGCCCTGGCCGCGCTGCGGGACCACGAGCGGGTTCCCCGGCCGCTGCCGGGGATGCTGGAGGAACTGGCCGGGGCGGTGGTGCTGCTGCGGGACGAGCTGGCCGACGGGGCGGAGCCGGTGCGGGCTCGGGAGGCGGCCCGTGCGGTGGCACGGCGCACCACCGTGCGCCTGCTGTCCGAGACGGACTTCTCGATGCAGGTGGTGGTGTTGCAGATCCGGTCGATAGCGGTGGACCTGCTCCAGGCCACCGGCCTGGACCGTTCCGAGGCACTGGAGGCACTGCCCTCCCTGCACCCCGAACAGGAGTGAACGGGCGAGTCGGTGGGTTCTCTCAGCAGTCCCGGAGCACGTCGAGCAGCGCCGCGCGTTCCTCGGAGGTGACCGTCAGTTCCCAGTCGTGCTTGACCCGCACCCAGGCGGCCGCGTATCCGCAGTGGACACTCTCGTCCGGGGGCATCCACTCGTGGGGCGGGTCGTCCCCCTTGGACCGGTTGACGTTGTCGGTCACGGCCACCAGCTGGGGGCCGTCCAGGTCGTTGGCGAAGTCCTCGCGTTCGTCCGTGCTCCACGCGGAGGCCCCGGAGCGCCACGCCTCCGCGAGCGGCACCACGTGGTCGATGTCCAGGTCGGAGGGGTCGGTCCACGTGCCGTCGTCGTACCAGCTGTCCCACTCGCCCGCGGTGGGATAGCAGTCCTCTCCGGTGGAGACGTCCGAACCGTCCCGGATGAGCACGCGTTCGCGCACGTTGCAGTTCTTCCCCTCGGCCGCGCTCCAGTGCGGGAAGCGGTCCCGGTCGTAACCGTCCATCGAACCGGTGGGAGCGACCTCGGTGGACTCCAGCAGCTCGGTGGCGCGTGCCGGACTCGGGATCCCCGGCGGGGCGGACTCGGACACGCTCGCATCCGGTTGGCCGGCGCAGGCCACGGTCGCCAGAACCGGCAGCACGGCCAGGGCCAGACGCGGTCTCGTGGAGCGCATGGTCGGTCTCCGTTCCCGGACGGGGTCGCCTCTTGATCATCCCGGTTCCGATCTCGGTCGTGCAAGACGCCGCAGCGGTGAGCAATCCCTCCGGACGGTCCGCCGAGTGCGTCGTCTCACGGGCGGACCAGCAGCAGGTCCCTGGTGTGCCGGTACCAGGCGCACCGGGTCAGCGGCCGGGGGTGGGCGACGCCGTCCCGGTGGACCGTGGCGGACTCGAAGCCGGCCTGCATCGCGCGCCCGCCGGCGGTCTCGCGCCGCCGACGCAGCAGCCCCCGGTGGGTGACCCTGGTGGTGAGCCCGGTCTCCACGGGGGCGGGCAGGGTGG
>NZ_PVSR01000024.1:0-62358 GCF_003001495.1 Actinopolyspora mortivallis | reverse complement strand
ACCCACGTAAGACCAGCCATGCTGGCAGCGGGTATCGCCACGGGAAGACCCCGACCCAACGGGCCGGGGCCAACGCCGCGTAGCAATACGACGGCTCAGGAACGTTTTCACACCTTTCCTGAACGGTGAGCGAACGCCGACGTGGCACCGACATTCCCTCCGTCGAGGACCACGGTTTCCGCTCCGGACAGCATAATGCGGTCATGCACGACATCGAACGGCGTATGGCGCTGCGCTTCCACGCGGACTCGGTCTCCGCCGGGACACACGTCAACATCTCGGCCGTCCGCGACGGGGGAGGCGGCTGTCTGTGGCTGGCCGGGGACGAGACACCGACCGTGGAGCGCATGCGCGTCACGGAGGGGGACCACGCGGACTCCTACGGAGCCCAGCGCACCTTTCGCCTGGCCGATCTCGTCCCGCTGCCCGGGGACGAGGACGCCGAGGCCGACATCGAGGGGCTGGGCTACGACGGAAGCTGGCTGTGGGCCGTGGGTTCACACAGCCTGGTCCGCAAGAGGATCAAGGCCAAGCACGACGACACCAAGGCCGTGAAGAGACTGACCAAGGTGCGCGACCGGCCGAACCGCCACATCGTGGCTCGACTGGCCGTGGAACACGACCGCCAGGGACTTCCGCGGGTGGTGCGGGAGAGCACCGACGGGAGACGTTCGGCGGTGTTGGGAGCCCGGCGTGGGGACAGCCTCACCGAAGCCCTCGCCACCGACGCCCACCTCAGCCCCTTCCTCCGCATCCCGGCCAAGGAGAACGGGTTCGACGTGGAGGGGGTCGCCGTCAAGGGCCGGCACCTGTTGCTGGGTCTACGCGGTCCGGTGCTGCGTGGTTGGGCCGTGGTGCTGGAGATCGCGCCCCTGGAGGGCTCCCGCCCCGGCGAACTCGTGCTGGACAGGTTCGGCGGGTCCCGCTACCGCAAGCACTTCCTCGACCTGGGCGGGTTGGGGGTGCGGGACCTGTGCCCGCAGGGGGACGACCTGCTGGTTCTCGCCGGTCCGACGATGGAGCTGGACGGGCCGGTGCGGGTGCACCGCTGGAAGGACGCGCTCCACACCGAGGAGCCCTCCGTGCTGCGGGCCGAGAGCCTTCCGGTGGAGGTGGAGCTGCCGCACGGTGAAGGGGACGACCACGCGGAGGGGATCTCGGTGGTCTCCGAGCCGGACGGGGACAAGCTGTTCGTCGTCTACGACAGTCCGGCCGAGCACCGGCTGCGCGAGACCGACACCGTGTTCGGCGACGTCATCGCCCTGCCCTGAGGCTGCCTGCGGGACCCCGTCCCGTCACGAACGCGCTCGGCCCACAGGAGCACGGGCCGCCCCTCCACGACGAGGCGGCCCGTGCCGGAGCGGATCAGTTGACCCCGTGCATGTAGTTCTTGATCTTCGGGGCGAGCAGGGCCAGTAGCACGGCCAACGCGAAGGTCGCCAAGGCCACCCCACCGAAGTACAGATCCTGGTGCTGCTGCGAGTACAGTTTCGCGATCTGAGCCGCCACACCCTGCCCCAGGGCGGGAGCCAGGAAGTACAGCCCCATTGTCTGGGAGGAGAAGGCCTCGGGGGCCAGTTTGGTGGTCGCGGATAGTCCCACGGGGGAGAGCATGAGCTCACCAACGGTGAACAACACGAAGACGAACGCGATCATCAACGGGTTGAGCAGGTTCTCGTCATTGCGGAACAGTCCAGCGAAGACCACCCAGAGAAAGCCGAGCGCCACGAAGAACAGGCCGCCGGTGAACTTGATGGGTGTGCTCGGCTGGCGATTACCGAGTTTGGTCCACAACCAGGCGAACAGCGGAGCGAGCAGAATGATCGTCAACGGGTTGATCGACTGGAACCAGCCCACCGGGAAATCGAAACCGAACACCGTGGTGTCGGTCTGCTGGTCGGTCACGATCACCAGCGTCGCGGCCTGTTGCTCGAACAGCAGGAAGAAAACGGCGGTGGCCAAAAACAGCGGAATGTAGGAGACCAACCGGTCCCGTTCCATCTTGGTCACCTGTCTGCTGCCGAACATCACCGCGAAGTAGACCACCGGTAGCACGATCGAAATCGTGGTGATGGCGTTGATCAGCCCGTTGACTCCAAAAACGGCCAGTGCTCCCCCCAGCACGATCAGCACAAGGAGCGCGATGGCCGTGACGCGCAGGAGCACACTGTTGCGCTGATGCGCGGGAAGAGGATTGACCGGTGCTTTGCCCGCGCTTCCGAGACGGGCACCGCCGAGCACGTACTGGGTCAGCCCGAGCGCCATTCCCACGGCCGCCGCACCGAAGCCCCAGTGGAAACCGATTCCCTCGGCCAGGGCCGGGGTCAACAGCTGGCTGGTGAAAGCACCGATGTTGATGCCCATGTAGAAGATGGAGAACCCGGCGTCCCGCCGCGCGTCCTCCTTGTCGTAGAGACCGCCGACGACGTTGGAGACGTTCGGTTTGAGCAGCCCGGAGCCCAACACGATGAGTGCGAGTCCAACACCGAGGGTGTAGTACCCACCGGGCAGGGCCATGGCGATGTGACCGAACATGATCAGCACGCCGCCGTAGAAGATGGCGCGCTGGGAACCGAACACCCGGTCGGCGAGCCAGCCACCGGCGACGCCGGTCAGATAGACGGACGAACCGTACGCGAGCACCAGGGAAGCGGCGAGCGATTCGGCCATACCGAGCCCGCCCTCGGCGACCGCCGTGTACAGGTAGAGGGCGAGGATGGCGCGCATCCCGTAGTAGGAGAAGCGCTCCCACATCTCGGTGAAGAACAGCGTCGACAAGCCGGGGGGTTGCCCGAGGAACCCTTTCCCACGTTGGTCGTTCGTAACCGTGGAGGTGTTCACGATCACGTCCTCTCGTACGCATGGCACGGCGGCTGTAGCCACCTGGTAACTTGCGGGAGGGTACGCGTTTAGTAACAGGACACAAGTATCGGGTCCCTCGTACGTGTGACCTCTTCCGCGAAAAATGTTTCACACAGTATTCCCATTCCGCTTTCGGTCACGCTTGTAGCACGGGTGCTCACTGCGGGTTTCCGAGGACACGCCGCCTCCCGCCCGATCGGATAGGCTGGCGGCGCGAAGCTCCTCGATTCCGGCGCCACGCGGAGAGACGAATGGAACTGCTGCCCGCCCACCGGTTGGCCATGCGCGAGTTCGACCGGCGTGTCCGGCAGACGACGGTCGACCAGCTGGACAATCCCACCCCGTGCAGCGAGTGGAACGTCCGCGACCTGCTCAACCACCTGATCAGCGAACAACTGTGGGCTCCTTGGCTGCTGGAGGGACACACCCTGGCCCAGGTGGGCGACCGCTTCGACGGCGACCACGTCGGCCGGACCCCGCGACAGGCCTGGGAGAAGGCCAGCTCGGCCGCACGGGCCGCCTGGGACGCCGCCTCCCTCGACGGGCGCGTGCACGTGACCGGCGGAACCATCCCCACCGAGGAGTACGGCTGGCAGATGACCATGGACCTGGCCGTGCACGCCTGGGACCTGGCCACGGGCATCCACGCCGACACACGACTGGATCCCGAGCTGGTCGAGGCCGTCTACGCGGTGTTCGAACCACAGCGGGAGGCGCTGCGCCATGCGGGGGTGTTCGCCGCCCCCGAGCGGCTGCCCGACACGGCGGACCAGCAGAGCAGACTGCTCGCCCTGGTGGGCAGAAGGCCCTGAACGGGGCGAGCGTCCTCGCGGAGGCCGGGAGGTTCCGCCTTCCGAGAAGGAAAACCGTTCCAGTCGGGCGGATATTCCCGTCACAGCCTCGCCCACACCACCGGTGCCGACGCTAGAATGTGCCGGCAGAGGGCCCGCGCTCGCGCCCGCGCCGTACTGGTCGAAGCGGCCCGACGGTGGAGCGCGGCACCCGTGAGTATCCGGAGGAGGGACAACCCCAAGTGCCCGAGGCGCACTCGACCGACGACAGTACCGGGCCGGGTCGAAGACCCGGCGAACCTGTTAGCCCGCGGCTACGGCCCCACCGCGACCGGAGACGGGGCGGCCGCTGATGGACGTACTGCTCGCTGTGGCCGGACTGCTGTTCGTCGGGGTGCTCACCCTCGGCACGGCGTTGGCGGTCGCGGCCGAATTCTCGTTGACCAGCCTGGAACGCAGCACCATCGACGCCCACGTCTCCGAGGTCGGTGACCGGCGCTCCAGATCGGTGCGGCGTGCGCACAGCACCCTGTCCTTCCAGCTGTCCGGCGCCCAGGTCGCGATCACGCTGACCACCCTGGTCACCGGTTACGTGGCCGAGCCGCTGATCGGTGACCTGCTCCGTCCGTTGATCAGCGCCACCGGCGTCCCGGAGAGCGTGGCCGTGCCGATCGCCCTGGTGTTGGCGATCTTCCTGGCCACCACCCTGTCCATGGTCTTCGGCGAGATGGTTCCCAAGAACCTGGCCATCGCGCGTCCGCTGTCGACCGCCCGGGCGGTGTCCGGCTACCACGCCGGGTTCTCCACCCTGTTCAGCCCGTTGATCAACGGGATGAACAACAGCGCGAACTGGTTCCTGCGCAAGCTGGGCATCGAGCCCCAGGAGGAGCTGCGCTCGGCACGCTCCCCCGAGGAGCTCGGTTCGATCGTGCGCTCCAGCGCCGAGCACGGCACCCTCGACGAGGCCACGGCCGAGTTGATGAACCGTTCCCTGCGTTTCGGGGAACGCAGCGCCCAGGAACTGATGACCCCCCGGGTGCGGGTGGAGTCGCTCGAGGTCACCGACAACGTGCTCGAACTGCTCGGCAAAGCCCGGCGCACCGGCTTCTCACGTTTTCCGGTGCACAGCGGCGACCTGGACAACGTGCACGGCGTGGTCCACGTCAAGCAGGCCTTCGGGGTGCCGCTGGAGGAACGCGCCGAGACCTCCGTCGGAGGGCTCACCAAGCCCGTTCCCACCGTCCCGGAAACCCTGGAGGGGGACGCACTGCTCGAACGGTTACGGGGCTCCGGGCTGCAACTGGCCCTGGTCGTCGACGAGTACGGCGGCACCGCGGGCATCGTCACCCTGGAGGACGTGGTCGAGGAGATCATCGGGGACGTGCGGGACGAGCACGACCCGAGGGAGGCCGCTGCCGTACGCCGCACCGGCGGAACGAGCTGGACCATCTCCGGGCTGCTGCGGGCCGACGAGGTCGAGGAAGCCACCGGCTTCGCCATGCCCGACGGGGACTACGAAACCGTCGCGGGACTGGTGCTCGCCCGGTTGGGGCGTATCCCCTCCCCCGGGGACCGGATCCGTGAGGGCGAGTGGACGCTGACCGTGGCCGCGATGGACCGGCACCGGATCGCCGAGCTGCGACTGCAACGCGTTCCCACCGACCGCGAACCGCGTGAGTTACCCACTCAGGAGAGCCGGGCACGGGAGGTGGCCCGATGACCGACGGAACGGCTATCGGCCTCACGGCGCTGCTGCTGTTGCTGAACGCGCTGTTCGTCGGCGCCGAGTTCTCCCTGCTGTCCTCCCGGCGGGACCGGCTGGAGGCGCTGCGCGAGCAGGGGGTGCACCGGGCCAGGACCGTGATCCGGGCGAGCCAGGAGGGCTCGCTGATGCTGACCAGCGCACAGCTGGGGATCACCCTCTGCTCGCTGGGGCTGGGACGGCTCGGCGAGCCGGCGGTGGCGCACCAGCTGGAGCGACTGCTGGGGCCGGTTCCCGTTCCGGCCGTGCTGCTGCACACTGTGGCCTTCGCGGTCGCGCTGGCTGTGGTGGTCGTGCTGCACGTGCTGATCGGCGAGATGGTGCCGAAGAACTTCGCGATCGCCGAACCCGAGCGGCTGGCGCTGTGGCTGGTCCCGGTGCTGGTGGGCTTCGTCAAGATCGCCCGACCGTTCATCGCGCTGTTCAACATGCTGGCCAACGGGGTGCTGCGGCTGCTGCGCGTCCAGCCCAAGGAGGACCTGGAGACCGCATACACCTCCTCCGAGCTGGCCGAGCTGCTCGTGGAGTCCCGCAGGGAGGGGCTGCTGGACCAGTCCGAGCACCGCAGGCTGGCCAAGACGCTGTCCTCGGTGGAGAGCACCGTCGCCGACGTGCTGGTTCCCCTCGGGGAGCTGACCACGCTTCCCGGTGAGCCGACGCTGGCCGACGTGGAGCACGCCGTCTCCTCCACGGGCTTCTCCCGCTTCCCCGTGCGGGGGCAGGACGGCAGACTGTTGGGCTACCTGCACGTCAAGGACGTGCTGGACCAGGCGGACCAGCCCGCCCGCACACCCGTCTCCCCCGCGCGGGTGCGGGCCCTGCCCAGTGTGCGCACCGGGGACCGGCTCGACGACGCGCTGACGGCGCTGCGCCGCACCGGCAGCCATCTGGCCACCGCCGTCGACGACGGCGGCAGACCGCGGGGCGTGGTCGCCCTGGAGGATCTGGTCGAGGAGTACGTGGGCACCGTCCGCGACGGCACCCACGTGGCCTGAAAGGGCTGCCGTCACGGCACAGCCCCGCTACGGCGGTGCGGGTCACGACCGACGGCGGGCCGCCGGTGTCGCGGCGACGAACCCGGACGGCGCCCTCAGGCGGCTCCGGCGGCCGCGGCCAGGCGGCGCTCGGCCAACTCCACCAGCAGGGCCACCCCCTCGGGCATCACCGCCTCGTCGAAGACCGCCAGCGGCGAGTGGTTCATCGCCGCGCTCGCCGGATCGGTGTTCTCGGCGCACGCCCCGAGCCACAGGAAACAACCGGGAACCCTCTCCAGGACCCTGGAGAAGTCCTCCGAGCCCATCATCGGGTTCTCGGCACGCACGAAGTGCTCGTCGCCGACCACCTCCGCCACCACGTGCTCGGCGAACGCGGTCTCGGCGTCGTCGTTGGCCGTGACCGGATACTCCTCGGCGTAGTCGACCTCGGCCGTGAGGCCGTAGCCTTCGGCGATCGAGTGGATCAGGCCCGTGGTGGTCTCCCTGAGCCGTGCCCGGGACTGCTCGGAGAACGAACGCACCGTCGCCTCGAACCGGGCCGCCTCGGGGATCACGTTGTGCCGCGAGCCCGCGTGCAACGAGCCGACCGTGAGCACCACCGGGTCGAACGGATCGAAGGTGCGGGTGAGCATCGTCTGCAGGGCGGTGACGATCTCGCAGGTCGCCGGAATCGGATCCTTGGCCAGGTACGGGGAGGATCCGTGCCCTCCCGCCCCGCGCACCGTGACCGTCAGCCGGTCGGAGGCCGCCATCCACGGCCCCGGCCTGGTGACGAACGTGCCGCGCGGGTACAGCCCCGAGGCCACGTGCAGGCCGTACGCGGCCACCGGGGGTGCTCCGGCGGCCTCCAGCACCCCTTCCTCGATCATGTGGCTCGCGCCGTCCCACCCGGACTCCTCTCCGGGCTGGAACATGAACACCACGTCGCCGACCAGTTCGTCGCGCCGCGCGGCCAGGAGCCGGGCCGCTGCCACCAGCATGGCCGTGTGCAGGTCGTGCCCGCAGGCGTGCATCGCCCCGTTCGTGGCGGCGTAGTCCAGACCGGTCCTCTCGGTCACCGGCAGGGCGTCCATATCGCCGCGCAGCAGCACGCACGGCCCCCGGCCACCGCCGCGCAGCACGGCCGTCACCGAGCTCAGGCTCTCCCCCGTGCGGATCTCCAGTCCCAGCCCCCGCAACGCGGCCAGCACCTTCTCCCGGGTGCGCGGCAGCTCCAACCCCACTTCCGGCTCGGCGTGCAGCCGACGCCGCAGGTCGACCATGTCCCCCTGGATCTCCCGCGCCTGCTGGTACGAGTTCACGCGCGCACCTTCCGGACACCACGAGCAACGTCACCGTCGAGGACATCCAACGTCACCCACCGCCGCCCACGCAAGATCATCCACGGTCGGTCGCGGTGTTTGCCGCCTGCCTCACCCGCCTCGCGAACAGGCCCCTAGGCTGGGAGCCATGACCCCCACGGTGCTTTCCGAGCAGGAATGGCGCGCCCGCGCGAGCGAGCACCAACGGCGTGTCCGGCGCTGGACCGAACCGCACCGCCAACGACGGGAGCGGGGCGAGAAGCACCCGGTGATGGACTTCATGTTCACCTACTACACCCAGCGCCCCTCCCGCCTGGAGCGCTGGCAGCCCGGTTTCGGGGTGGCGCTGGAGAACGGCGAGGACTTCCTGCGGCGCAAGGGCTACGTCCGAACACCACACGGGGTCGTGGTCGATCCGGAGGAACTGACGCCCCAGCGGCGTGAGACCGTGCAATTCGTCCATCGACTGCTCAGCGCCACGGAATCGCGCCCACCGCAGCTGGGCTGCTTCGGGCTGCACGAATGGGCGATGGTCTATCGTCTGCCCCACGACGATCTCAGGCACTCCGAATGGCCGTTACGCCTCGGAAGCAGGGGAACCGACGAGTTCGTCGAGTCCATGCGCATCCAGTGCAGCCACTACGACGCGTTCCGCTTCTTCAGCCGGCAGGCACGCCCGAGGAACACGCTGCAACCGACCCAGCGGGACCGTGTGCGTCTGGAACAGCCCGGCTGTCTGCACAACAACATGGACGTTTTCAAATGGTGCTACAAACTCGACCCGTTCGTGCCCGCCGAGCTGATGGCCGACTCCTTCGAGCTCGCCGCCCGCATCCGGGAGCTCGACATGAGGGCCAGCCCTTATGACCTGCGCGAGCTCGGCTACTCACCGATCGAGATAGAGACCCCGCAGGGCAGGGCCGAGTACGTCCGCCAGCAGCGGGACTTCGGCCTGCGAGCCTCACGGCTGCGGGAACGGCTCATCGAGCTGTGTGAACGGCTGCTGGACCAGTAGGCGGGGCGGTCGTTCGTCGTCCCGACCGCCCCGCCGGCACACTGTGCGGGCTCACCCGCTGACCGTCAGGCCCAGTTCCCCGTTGTCGTCCCGCTCGGCGTCCAGGGTCTTGTCGCCGAGCACGACGGCGGCCTGCTCGTCCAGGAAGACGCGCACACCGCTCTGTTCGACGACCTCGTCGTTGTCCTCGGGGATGGTCGCGACCGTCGCCTCCAGGCTCTCGGCCGCGGCCTGCCCGTCCGGCGAACTGATACGCAGACCGGCCCCCTCGGGGGACTCTCCGCCGACCAGGATCAACTTGATGACCTCGGCCGCGTTTTCACTGATGGTGAGCATGCTGCTCCTACCCCTCTCGGAGTCGGTCACGTAAAGCGTCCACCGTAGTAGACGAGCCGCCGTCGCGCTCACTGGCCCTCGTAGGCCGACAGCGGCGGGCAGGAGCACACCAGGTTACGGTCCCCGCGTGCCTGGTCGATCCGCCGCACCGGCGGCCAGATCTTGCTCTCCGGCACGCCCATCGGGTAGACGGCTTCCCACCGACCATAGGCGTGTTCCCAGTCCCCCGCCAGCGCCGAGGCCGTGTGCGGGGCGTTGACCAGCGGATTGTCCTCGACGGGCCAGGATCCGGCCGCCACCTTGTCGATCTCCGCCCGGATCGCGATCATGGCGTCGCAGAACCGGTCCAGCTCCTCCAGGTTCTCGCTCTCGGTGGGCTCCACCATCAGCGTCCCCGCCACGGGGAAGGACATCGTCGGGGCGTGCAGTCCGTAGTCGGCCAGTCGTTTGGCCACGTCGTCCACACTCAGCCCCGCGTTCTTGGTGACCTCCCGCAGGTCGAGGATGCACTCGTGGGCGACGAAACCACCCTTGCCGGTGTAGAGCACCGGGAAGTAGTCGTGCAGCCGCCGTGCCACGTAGTTGGCCGCGGCCACGGCGGTGAGCGTGGCCCGGCGCAGCCCGTCCTCACCCATCATGCGGATGTAGGCCCAGGAGATCGGCAGGATCGAGGCGCTTCCCCACGGGGCCGCGCTGATCGGCCCCACCCCGGTCTCGGGGCCGGCCTGCGGCTGGAGCGGGTGGTTCGGCAGGAAGGGGGCGAGGTGCTCGCGCACCCCGATCGGCCCCACACCGGGTCCGCCGCCGCCGTGCGGGATGCAGAACGTCTTGTGCAGGTTCAGGTGGGAGACGTCGGCGCCGAACTTGCCCATCCGGGCCAGGCCGATCAGCGCGTTCAGGTTCGCGCCGTCCACGTAGACCTGCCCGCCTGCGTCGTGCACGAGCCCGCAGACCTCCTGGACGGTGTCCTCGTAGACACCGTGGGTGGAGGGGTAGGTGACCATGATCGCGGCCAGGTCGTCGCGGTGCTTGTCCACCAGCTCACGCAGGTGGTCCATCTCGATGTTGCCCTCGTCGTCGCAGCGCACCACGACCACCCGCAGCCCGGCCATCACGGCGCTGGCC
This sequence comes from Actinopolyspora mortivallis, assembly GCF_003001495.1. Classification (GTDB taxonomy): domain Bacteria; phylum Actinomycetota; class Actinomycetes; order Mycobacteriales; family Pseudonocardiaceae; genus Actinopolyspora; species Actinopolyspora mortivallis_A. The sequence continues at coordinate 52,171 of NZ_PVSR01000024.1, read as the reverse complement.
GCGTTGGTTCCGTGCGCGCTGGCCGGGATCAGGCAGACCTCGCGCTGCTGCTGGCCGCGCTGGCGGTGGTAGGCGCGGATGGCCAGCAGCCCGGCGAACTCGCCCTGGCTGCCCGCGTTCGGTTGCAGGCTCACCGCGTCGTAGCCGGTGATCTCGGACAGCCAGTTCCGCAGGTCCTCCATCACGCTGAGCAGTCCGGCCGCGTCCTCGGCGGGCGCGAAGGGGTGCAGCTCCGCGATGGAGGGCCAGGTGATCGGCTCCATCTCCGCGGCGGCGTTGAGCTTCATGGTGCACGAGCCCAGCGGGATCATGCTGCGGTCCAACGCCACGTCGGAGTCGGACAGCCTGCGCAGGTAACGCAGCAGCGCGGTCTCCGAGCGGTGCCGGTGGAACACCGGGTGGGTCAGGTACTCGCTGTCCCGCAGCAGGCCGCTCGGCAGGGCGTCGGGCACCTCCGTGTCCAACCGGTCCACCGGCGTGCGGTCGCCCTCGGCGAGGCCAAAGGCCTCCCACACCAGCGCCAGCCGCTGCCGCGTGGTGGTCTCGTCACAGCTGACGCCGACGTGGTCGGCGTCCACCCTGCGCAGGTTGACCCCGTTGCGACGGGCGGCGGCGACGATCTCGTCGGCCCGGCCCGGAACCCGGGTGAGCACCGTGTCGAAGAACCGGTCGTGGCGGACCTCAACCCCGCCCCGACGCAGCTGCTCGGCCAGCACGGCGGCCATGCGGTGCGTGCGCGTGGCGATCGAGCGCAGCCCGGAGGGACCGTGGTAGACAGCGTACATCGAGGCCACCACGGCCAGCAGCACCTGGGCGGTGCAGATGTTACTGGTCGCCTTCTCCCGGCGGATGTGCTGTTCCCTGGTCTGCAGCGCCAGCCGGTAGGCCTGATTGCCGTCGGCGTCCACACTGACCCCGACCAGCCGGCCGGGCAACTGCCGTTCCACGCCCTTGCGGACAGCCATGTACCCCGCGTGCGGGCCGCCGAAGCCCATGGGAACGCCGAAACGCTGGGTGGTTCCCACCACCACGTCCGCCCCCATCTCGCCGGGGGCGCGCAGCAGGGTCAGCGCCAACAGGTCCGCCGAGACCACGGCCATGCCCCCACGCCGGTGGATCTCGGCGATGACCTCCTCGTGGTCGCGGACGGCCCCGGAGGCACCGGGGTAGGCGAGCAGCGCCCCGAAGAACTCCCCCTCGGGCAGTCCCTCGACACCCCGGGAGAGGTCGGCGCGCACGATCTCGATACCCAGCGGCTCGGCCCGGGTCTCGATCACCGAGAGGGTCTGCGGGAAGGCGTCGGTGTCCACCACGAAACGGGGGGACTTGGAACGCCCGGCGCGCCGGACCAGGGTCATCCCCTCGGCGGCGGCCGTGGACTCGTCCAGCATCGAGGCGTTCGACACCGGGACACCGGTGAGGTCGGCGACCACGGTCTGGAAGTTCAGCAGCGCTTCGAGCCGCCCCTGGGAGATCTCGGGCTGGTACGGGGTGTAGGCCGTGTACCAGGCGGGGTTCTCCAGCACGTTGCGGCGGATCACCGGCGGGGTGACGGTCGGGTAGTAGCCGAGCCCGATCATCTCCACGTGCGGAGTGTTGCGCTCGGCCAGCCGGGTCAGCTCCTCCAGCGACTCGGCCTCGGTGGCCGGCTCGGGCAGATCCAGTCGCCCGTCGCGTTCACGGATACCGGCGGGTACTGCCTGTTCACCGAGCTCCTCCAGCGAACCGACCCCCACCACGTCGAGCATGCGCGCCAGCTCGGCGGGCATGGGACCGACGTGACGATCCGCGAAAGGAGTTCCGTGTTCCAGGGCAGCCAGCGGTATACGGTCCTCCGTCATCGCCAAAACCTCAATCGTCGCGGGCATCTCGGACAGAGCAGACGGCACTCCACGCGGAAGTACCGGCCTCCCCCTCTGTCAATGCCCGCGCGAAGCGGACGCCTGAGAGCTTCGCCCATGCATCCGGGCTTGCACCGTCGGCGGGGTTCCACCACTCCGTTGTGGCGAAGCCCTCTTTCCAGAGGTATCTCGCCCGTACGGTCCCATGGCCTGAGAGGTTATCGGGGAGGGGTTGCTCCTTCGGCGCCGTACCGGAGCCCTTCCGGCACGGACTCTCCCGTACGGGGTCAGCGACAGCTGTGAGCGTACCTCATTCACGCCGGCTCGGAAATCGTACGAGGTCTCCTCTCGGCACCGTTTTCCCACAGTCCGGACCGCGGATCCGGCCGACGGTCACGAACTCTCCGGCTGACGCGTCCGTCGCCTGCGCGAGAGCTCGTCCTCGGTCTCGCTGTCCCGTCCGGCCTCGTCGGCCCGCTCCGCGGGAAACTCACTGATCGTTCCGCTGATCTCGCGCATGGCACCGCTGACCGCTATACCGAACACCCCCTGTCCGCCCCGCAACAGGTCCACGACCTCCTCGGCCGAGGTGCACTCGTAAACGGTCGTGCCGTCGCTGAACAACGTCACCCCGGCCAGGTCGCGCACTCCCCGGCTGCGCAGGTGTTCGACGGCGGTACGGATGTTGTGCAGCGACACCCCGGCGTCGAGCAGTCGCTTGACGACCTTGAGCACGAGGATGTCCTTGAAGGAGTACAGTCGCTGCGAACCGGATCCCTCGGCCAACCGGATCGAGGGCCCCACCAGGTCGGTGCGCGCCCAGTAGTCCAACTGCCGGTAGGTGATCCCCGCGATCTGACAGGCCGCACGCCCGCGGTAACCGACCAGTTCGTCCGGCAACGCGGCGTCCGGGAAAAGTTCGTCCCCGCCCTGCTCGGTGTCAAGCCATGATGCGTTCTCGACCACGCGCGCCTCCCCTCGGCCGCTGCACCGGCGACTGCCGGATCAGGAGGAGGCAGCACATCCTCCCTTGGTCCCGGAGCCGGGCCCGTCGTCGCCCCGTCCGCCCGAACACCGTGCGCACGACCTTCGCGTGTCCTTCGACAGTAGGACCGTCGGCGAACAGGGTCAACGCGACGCGCGGCTCGTCGGATCCGACCGGAGAGGAACTCCCCCACACGTCTCGGAACGTGTCGTCGTCCGGAGGCACGGCGGCGGGCCCGTCACCGCCGTGACCGGCCGTGCCGAACGCCTCAGGTGTCGGCTCCCCGAAAGTCCTCGGGCGAGACCGAGTCCAGGAACTCCTTGAACTTCTCGACCTCGTCCTCCTGCTCGTCGGGGATCAGCAGCCCCGCCTCGTCGAGCACGGACTGCTCGGCGTGGATCGGAACTCCCGTGCGCAGGGCCAGAGCAACGGAGTCGCTCGGCCTCGCCGAGACACGCACGTCCCCGTCGAAGACCAGCTCCGCGTAGAACGTCCCCTCTTGGAGATCCGTAACTCGCACCTGCTCCAGTTCCCGCCCGAGTGCGCCGATCACGTCCTTGAGCAGGTCATGAGTCAGCGGCCTCGCGGGCCGGACCCCCTGCTGTTCCAGAGCGATCGCGGTCGCCTCCACCGATCCGATCCAGATCGGCAGATACCGCTCGCCGTCGGTCTCGCGCAACAGCAGGATCGGCTGGTTGGCCGGCAGTTCCACTCGCACGCCGACGACGCGCATCTCGCTGCTCATCGTCAAATCGCCTCCTCCAGCGCGCCGAAGCGTGACATCTCCTTCGAGGATCGCGCACCGACGCCTTCGACGCTACCCGCGATACGGCGAAGACGCCGCCCACGGGACACACGGCTGCTCCCCTCGTTGCCCCGGATCGCCCGATGGGACGCGCCCAACCGTGGTTCCGAGCCACTCGACGGGAACACATCGCGCACCCGGGCCGGGGTGTCTTCCTCCGGACGTCGCGCACGAGTCCGCTGCCGCACGTGCGTCACCACGCCACGCCCGGCAGCCGTATCAACGGCCCTGGTTCCCCGTGACAACACGGCGGTGTCCCTCCACCGCTCGCGTCCGGGCTCTGCTCATCGGGTTTCCTGCTGACCACCCTCGGCCGACGCACCGGTCAGGAACACCAGACGGAACTTGCCGATCTGAACCTCGTCCCCGTTGGCCAGCACCGAGGTGTCCACGGGCTCACGGTTCACATACGTTCCGTTGAGGCTTCCCACGTCGACGACGACGTACTCGGTCCCCTCCTTGCGGAACTCGGCGTGCCTGCGGGAGACGGTGACGTCGTCCAGGAAGATGTCGCTGTCCGGATGCCGTCCGGAACTGGTCGTCTCCCGGTCCAGCAGGAAACGGGATCCGGCGTTGGGACCACGCTTGACCACCAGGAGGGCGGACCCGGCTGGCAGCGCGTCGACACCGGACGCGGCGGCCTCAGAAGGTGCGCTCTCGGCGTTCTCCTGTTCCGAGAGGAAGGGCTTGAAGACCGACGTGGTCTCCGATGACTGCTCCGGCGGTACGTCGCCGGGCCCGTCGTTGGTGCTCACCTGAGCTCTCCTCCTGCGCATGGGTCGTGCCAGTGCCATCAAACGTACCGCGCCACGCAAAGCTCTGGACGGCCTGTCCCGGGATCCGTACCGGCTCATGTCGAGATCACCGCCCTATTCCCACAGTAACCGCAACGAAGATCACATCCGTGTGCCCGATCGTCGCCGCACACCCGGTTCCCCGGTCTCACCGGCAACCGGACCTCGCGGACGCGAGACGGCCACCTCGGTACACGACAGCACCCCGTGGAACAGGGGCCCCGGGTGTCAACTGCGTACCCACGACGATCGTACCGCGCTGATCACCTGGCCCAGATAGAGCACACCTGCCCACAGATAGAGCGCCCCGCCCCAGCAGGTGAAGGCGTAGGCCACCGGACGGGCCAGCCAGTCCAGCGCGAAGTCGCCCTGCACCAGCAACAGCAGCGGAAAGGCGTACATCAGACAGAACGTGGCCGCCTTGCCCAGGTAGTGCACCTCGGGCGGTTCGTAGCCATGGTAGCGCAACACCGGCAGGCACAGGGTCAGCACCACGTCACGTCCGACCAACGCGGCCGCAGCCCACCAGGGGATCACTCCCCTCAACACGAACGCCACCAGGGTGGCCACGATGTAGAGCCGGTCGGCGGCGGGGTCGAGCAGTTGCCCCACCCTGCTGTACTGGCCGAGCCAGCGGGCCAGTTTCCCGTCCAGCCAGTCGGTGAGGCCGCTGAGCACGAGCACCAGCAGGGCGAGCAGATCCCAGTGCGGCCCGAGCAGCAGCCACAGGAAGGCGGGCACACCGGCGAGTCGGAGGGCGCTCAGCGCGTTGGGCAGGGTCCACCACGGGTCTCTCCAGACGTCCGCGGCGACCTCCTTGAGACGGTCGATCCCCTGCTCGGGAGGTCTGTCGTCGCCGTTCGGCGCCGATCCCGTAGTGGCGCCGTCGGCGTCCTGCACCACGAGACCCTCCCCTGCACACGCACGGGCCCGAAGCCTGCGGCCGGACCCGCCCTTCACGGCACCGCCCGGGAGGGTCGTCTTCGGAAGCCCCGCCGGACCGCCTTCCCGGGACGCCGTACCCGTCTCACTCTAGTCGGAGGCGACGCCCGACGACGAACGGGCCCACCCCAGTCACCGGGTGGGCGGAGTCCAACCCCTGCGCCGGAGGTCGGCGTCACTGAGGAAGCGTGGACGCCCCTTATCGTCCACTCCCGCCCAGCACCAACGCCCTCCGAGCCCTTCGAGGACGAACGGATGCCCCTCACTCCACACCACGGAGCACGGGGCGGTGGGAAGTTGCCGTTCCCCCGGGGCGTCACCGTCGTCCGCCTCCGGGACCTGTGCCGCGTCACCGCGCATCCGAGCCAACACCTCCGCCGACTCCGGGCTTGTCTCTCACCGCTTTCCCCGCCGATTGTGCGCGGTCGAACCTCCGGTGTCCTGGTGCAACACGTAACACCGCGCCGAGCGGTGGCGCCCGTGCGCCGAGAGGGTGCGGGCCCGAGCGTGGCGCGCCCGTTCCGACCCGCCGGGGTGATCGGCCCCACCCGAGGCGGAGACCTCCCGCGCCGGAGAAGGACGATTCCACTTCCCTACCAGAAAATTGTCGACAATCCGCAATAATCAGGGCCATCGCACGGATCGACCACGGAGACACCCCGCGGAAGCCTTCCGCGGCGACCGAAAAATCAAAAAACTCCGAGTAATTGGCCGAATACGATACGTGGGAAAACAATCCGACGAACGGATGTCGCAAACCCCGGGCAAAACGTTTTCACAAGCATTGGTGACACAGAACACACACTCGTTTTTCCCGTGAGGACCACAACAGTGCACCCCTTGTGCGCCGCCGCTCCGGTCGAGGCCCGAACACGGCCGACCGAACACGAAGAAACGAATCGAAAGTTTTCTGACCTGGTATTTTGACTATCAGGATCACGTGCGAGCACCGAGCGAACACGGCACGGACAGGACGGTCGACAACAAGAGTTCGTTATCCCGACGTAACTAGTACATCTGTACATCCAAGCTATTTCTGGCTATGGTGCCGAACCGTTCTGGCACCAACAGGAAGGGATGAACGTGCCTGCCGAAACACGTACGAACGGTGACGACAGCACCCGACCACCGGTTACTGGCGGGGGCAAACGTGGCATGTTGAAGATCGGCATCTTCGTGACCGTTCTGGCTTTCGCCCTCGGCTACGTGGCCATCGCGGAGCCGAATGTTTCCTGGCCAGGACTGATCGCCATGCTGGCGTTCTACGCCCTGTTCTACTGGCTGGGTGCTTTCGTGGCCGCCCGACGCGGAGGCGGGCTCGGCGACACCATGGTCGCGGGGCGCAACATGCCGCTGTGGATCGGCGTGTTCACGATGACGGCGACCTGGGTCGGTGGAGGCTACATCAGCGGCGCCGCCGAGAGCACGTTCAGCAGCGGCATGGCCTGGGCCCAGGCCCCCTGGGGTTACGCGCTGAGTCTGCTGATCGGCGGTCTCTTCTTCGCGAAGAAGATGCGCAGGGGCCGGTTCACCACGATGCTGGACCCCATCGACATCCGCTTCGGCAAACACGTCGCCGGACTCGGTTCGATCCCGGCGATCCTCGGGGAGATCTTCTGGACCGGTGCCATCCTCACGGCGCTGGGAACCACCTTCGGCACCATCATCGGTCTGGACTTCACCGTCTCGATCATCCTCTCCGCCGTCATCGCGATCGCCTACACGGTGGTCGGCGGCATGTGGTCGGTGGCCATCACCGACGTGGTCCAGGTCGTGCTGATCTTCGTCGGTCTCGTCGTGGCCGTTCCCTTCGCCGCCTCCGCCGTCGGCGGCATGGGAGACGCCTGGGCGAACTATCCCTCGAACTTCGACTTCGAGTCCTACGCCTCCCTCTTCCCGCCGTTGACCGGCTGGGACGATCCGGGCTGGGGGCACGCCTACTGGACCTGGTGGGACTCCGGTCTCGCCCTGATGCTGGGCGGTATTCCCTGGCAGGTGTACTTCCAGCGGGTGCTCTCCTCCAGCAGCCCGCGCAACGCCCGCAGGCTCTCGATCGGCGCCGGCGTCATGTGCGTGCTCGCGGCCATCCCGCCGGTGCTCATCGGGATCGTGGCCACGGCGGCCAACTTCCAGGCGGAGGGGGCTCCCCCGCTGGACAACCCGTCCATGGTGCTGCCCTACGTGCTGCGCTACCTGCTTCCCACCGGGGTGGCCGCCCTCGGGCTCGGCGTGCTCGCCGCCGCCGTGATGTCCAGCGTCGACTCCTCCGTGCTCTCGGCCTCCTCACTGACCGGCTGGAACGTGTACCGCCGCCTGGTGAACCCCAGGGCCGATTCCGACCAGGTGCAGAAGATGATCCGCAGGCTGATCGTGATCATCGGCGCGGCGGCGACCCTGATGGCGCTGCGGGCCAGCAGCGTCTACGACCTGTGGTACCTGGCCAGCGACCTGATCTTCGTGATGCTGTTCCCGATGCTGGTGTGCGCCCTGTTCGTGCCGTGGGCCAACCGTGTCGGGGCCGCCTCCGGCTTCGTCGTCGCCGTGGTGCTGCGCCTGTCCGCGGGCGAGGACCTCTTCGGGATCTCGCCGTTCCTCCCCTGGCCCTGGTACGAGGACGGGGCGGTCCAGTTCCCGTTCCGCACCGTGACGATGGTGGCCTCCCTGCTGACCATCATGGTGGTCTCGGCGATCACCCGACGCAGGAGTGCTCCGGTGCCGATGGCGGCCCTCGAACCGGACACCCCGGAACGCGCCGAGTGGGGCAACGACCTCGACGAGGAACCCTCCCGTGAGGAGAAGGTCTCCCCCGTCAGGGTCTGAACCGGCCCGACCCGTGCGGAGCTCGGCACCGTGGCGCCCGGTAGGGCGAACGGTGCCGAGCTCTTTCGTGTCCGGCGGGTTACTGGTTCCGCGGCAGCAGGCCTACTCCATCCGGGTGATATACCGCACCCGTCACTTTGGTCTATACCTTACCCAACCGTTTCCGAAGAAAGGTACAGACCACCATGAAACGACCTCGGGAGAACACCCGAAAACACCGTCACCGACTGCCCGCCACCCTCGCCCTGGCCACGAGCGCCCTGCTGGCCTGCGGCACGGTCTCGGCCGCGGCACCCCAACCCTCCCCGGACCGGGGTAACGACCAACCTCCGAACGGGGGATCCACGGCGCTGGGCGACGTCATTCCCGCCCCGACCTCGGTCGATCCGATCCCGGGACAGAGGTTCCACATCAGGTGGAACACCGGCATCCACACTCCCAGCGGAAACACGGAAGCCACCGAGGTGGGCCGTTACCTGCAACGACAACTGCGTCCCTCCACCGGTTACGGGCTGTTGCTCAACCGGGGCGAACCCGACCGGGGCGACATCGTGCTGAAGCTGGACGGTTCCGAACGGCGACTGGGCGAGTCCGGCTACCGCATGGACGTGCGGAAACACCGGCTCACGATCCACGCGACCAGTTCCGAAGGGCTCTTCTACGGAACCCAGACGCTACGACAACTGCTGCCCGCCAAGGCCGAAAGCGACTTCCCCCGGCACGGTCCCTGGCCCGTGCCCGCCGGAACGATCGTGGACAAACCACGCTTCGAGCACCGCTCGGCGATGCTGGACGTGGCACGCCACTTCTTCGGGGTGGACCAGCTCAAACGCTATATCGACCAGATCGCCCAGTACAAGATCAACTACCTGCACCTGCACCTGACCGACGACCAGGGCTGGCGGATCCAGATCGACAGCTGGCCCAGGCTGACCACCCACGGAGGAAGCACCGAAGTGGGGGGCGGTGACGGCGGCTACTACACGAAGCGGCAGTTCACCGAGATCGTCCGCTACGCGGCCGAACGCAACATCACGGTGGTCCCCGAAATCGACATGCCCGGGCACACCAACGCGGCGCTGTCCTCCTACGCCGAGCTGAACTGCGACGGCGAGGCCCCACCGCTGTACACCGGGATCGAGGTCGGGTTTAGCTCCCTGTGCGTGGACAAGGAGATCACCTACCGTTTCGTCGAGGACGTCATCCGCGAGGTCGCCGAGCTGACTCCGGGCCGCTACCTGCACATCGGCGGCGACGAGGCCCACTCGACCACCGACGAGGACTACCAGCGGTTCATGTCCCGCGTGCTGCCCCTGGTCGAGAAGTACGGCAAGACCCCCGTGGGATGGCACGAGTACGCCAAGGCCACTCCCTCGAAGGAGGCGATGGTGCAGTACTGGGGCACCTCGACCTCGAACGAGGAAGTCGCCGAGGCGGCCGAACGCGGCAATCCGATCCTGCTCTCCCCCGCCAACCGGAGCTACCTGGACCAGAAGTACAACGAGGACACCGAACTCGGACTGGACTGGGCCGGACCGACCACCGTCCGGGAGGCCTACCAGTGGGACCCCGGCACACACATGGAGTCCGTGCCGGAAAGCGCCGTGGCCGGAGTGGAGGCCCCGCTGTGGAGTGAAACCCTGACCACCTCCGACCACATCGAGTTCATGGCGTTCCCCCGACTGCCCGCCGTCGCCGAGCTCGGGTGGTCCCCGGCCAGCGCACACGACTGGGAGTCCTTCCGGACCCGGGTGGCCCACCAGGCTCCCCGCTGGCAGGAGCAGGGGATCGACTTCTACCGCTCCGAACAGATTCCCTGGTCGGACAACTGACCGTTCCGTTCCCGGACGGAAGGGTCCCCGGCGCATCCCGGCAGGAGGTCGGGATGCGCCGTTTTCGGTCCCGCCGCCCGCGCCGGAAAACGATCACCCGGCCTCCGCAGCACCCCTCCCGGTAGTCTTCCCGGGGGAACACCGACTCCTTCCCTCCCGGAGGGGGCGGAGCTCTCCGTGGGCCACGAATAACGAGCACACCGAGTGGGAACCCGGGACACGAGTCCCGTGTCCGCACTCGGAGGTGACACACATGGCGTCCCAGGACCGGCAGGACGACAAGCAGAACCAACTCGACGGGGTCCGCAAGGATCCCCAGGACGGGTACCTGACGACCCAGCAGGGAGTACGCGTGGACCACACCGACGACTCGGTGTCGGTCGGCGAACGCGGCCCGACCCTCCTGGAGGACTTCCACGCCAGGGAGAAGATCACCCACTTCGACCACGAACGCATCCCCGAACGAGTGGTGCACGCCAGAGGGGCCGGGGCCTACGGCCACTTCCAGCCCTACGACACCTGGTTGGCCGACTACACCACGGCCGGGTTCCTCACCGATCCGGGCAAGCGCACCCCCGTGTTCGTGCGTTTCTCCACCGTGCAGGGCTCCCGGGGATCCAACGACACGGTACGGGACGTTCGCGGGTTCGCCACGAAGTTCTACACGGAGCTGGGCAACTACGACCTGGTCGGCAACAACATGCCCGTGTTCTTCATCCAGGACGGCATCAAGTTCCCCGACTTCGTGCACGCCGTCAAGCCGGAACCGCACAACGAGATCCCCCAGGGGGCCTCCGCGCACGACACTCTGTGGGACTTCGTCTCCCTGCAACCGGAAACCATGCACATGATGATGTGGTTGATGTCCGACCGGGCCATTCCGCGCAGCTACCGCATGATGCAGGGCTTCGGGGTGCACACCTTCCGGCTGGTCAACTCCGCGGGACGGGGAACCTTCGTCAAGTTCCACTGGAAGCCCATGCTGGGAACGCACTCCCTGGTGTGGGACGAGGCCCAGAAGGCGGCCGGCAAGGACCCCGACTTCAACCGGGCGGACCTGTGGGAGGCGATCGAGTCCGGCAACTACCCCGAGTGGGAGCTGGGCGTACAACTGGTCGACGAGTCCAGGGAGTTCGACTTCGACTTCGACCTGCTCGACCCCACCAAGATCATCCCCGAGGAGGAGGTCCCGGTACGGCCGGTCGGGCGCATGCGGCTGGACAGGAACCCCGACAACTTCTTCGCGGAAACGGAACAGGTGGCCTTCCACACGGCGAACGTCGTCCCCGGCATCGACTTCACGAACGACCCGTTGTTGCAGGCCCGCAACTTCTCCTATCTGGACACCCAGCTCATCCGCCTCGGCGGTCCGAACTTCGCGCAGATACCGGTGAACCGCCCCGTCGCCGAGGTGACCAACAACCAGCGGGACGGGTTCGCGCAGACGAGAATCCACCGCGGCCGCACCAGCTACTACGACAACAGCCTCGCCGGGGGCTGCCCGGCACTGGCCGGAGCGGAGAACGGGGCCTTCTCCCACTACCAGGAGAAGGTGGAAGGGGCCAAGATCCGCAAACGCAGCGAGAGCTTCAAGGACCACTACACGCAGGCGACGCTCTTCTGGAACAGCATGGCCGACTGGGAGAAGGAGCACATCGTCGCCGCGTTCCGCTTCGAACTGGGCAAGGTCGAACACACCCACATCCGGGAGCGCACGGTCGAGCACCTCAACCACGTCGACCACGATCTGGCCACCCGCGTGGCCACCGGTATCGGGGTGAGCCCTCCGTCGGCTCCGGCCACCACCAACCACGGGCGCAGCTCACCGGCGCTGAGTCAGGCGAACTCGGCGACCGACTCCATAGCCACCCGGAAGGTGGCGGTGCTGCTCGCCGACGGTGTGCAGGCCGAGGCGGTCGACCAGCTGCGGCGCTATCTCGCCGAACGCGACGCCACGGCCGAACTGCTGGCTCCCCGGGACGGCACGCTGCGCTCGGCCTCCTCCACCGAGGTGACCGTGAACGGGGCGGTCACCACCACCTCCTCGGTGCTGTACGACGCCGTGTTCGTGCCGGGCGGGGCGGACAGCGTGGAGACGCTGCTCGCCGACGGTTATGCCGTGCATTTCGTGGCCGAGGCCTACAAGCACGCCAAACCGGTCGCCGCCAGTGGCGAGGGCACGAGACTGCTGCGGCGCGCCGGTGTCGAGGTGCGCCAGGCCGAGGGACCGGACGTGGTCACCGACCAGGGGGTCGTCACCGTGGCCGAAACCGAGGGCTCCGTCCCCTGGGGATTCCTCTCCGAGTTCGCCGAACTCCTCGCGGGGCACCGGGTGTGGAGCAGGGACACGGCGGCTGTCGTCGCCTGAGGGTCCGGACGGCCGCCCAGCACGCGCCCCGGGGAGCCGGAACGCACCGTCGGTCCCGCCCGACGAGCCGCGGACCCGCCGGGCGGGACCGTGTACCGCCGCGAGAGGGCGTGTTCAGCCCTCCGCTCGAGAACCGTCCGGTTCGGACGGTTCGACCAGCCTTCCCCGGGGGTCCGAGGACATGGCGTCGAGCGCCCGACACATCAACCGTGACGCCCTGTCCACGGTGGAGGCCCCCACCGGGGAGGTCACTCCGGAACGGGCGGTCACGACGGTGGAGTCGCCGATCGGCCCGTGCTGCACCTCGACGCACAGTGGGAAGTTCGTCCTGTTCACGAAAACCCAGTCGTGTTCCCGTGGGGAAGCCCCCTCCGAGCCGCCCAGCACACGAAAGTCCGTGTAGTTGAGCACCACGTGGAACAGCTCGCCGCCCTGTCGGGAGACCAGCTCCGAAAGCGGCGTCCAGCGGTGGGGAAGCAGCTCGACCTCCTGCTCGAAGACGCCGCGCACCAACTCCTCCCACCGCGTGTCCTCGGCGACACGGGCCCCCACGGGAAGCACGTTGAGAAACATCCCCAGCACGCGGTCCCCGTCTCGGGTTTCCGGACGCTGGTGGGTGACCGTACCGACCACCGGGTTCGGATGCCCCGTCAACACCGCCGTGGTCCACAGGCCGGCGGCGAGATGAACCGTTTTCGGTGGCACCGAGAGCCGGCAGGCCGTCTCACGCACCGCAGCGTCGACCTTCGGATCCAGTTCCGTCCGTGTCTCCGCGGGAACGCCCACACCGCCGCCCTCCTCAGCCGGAAGAGGCGGCCCCGGGTCGAGCGAAGCCAGGCGTTGTTCCCAGAAACGACGGCTTCCCTCGTCCCGGCGGGCCCGGTGTTCTTCCTCGACGTGTGCCCGGGGATCCGCGGTGGGGGCTTCCGGCAACGGTGCCGTGGTCTCACCGATGTGCAGCCGGTAGGCGTGCAGCAGTTCCGTGCCGAACACGGCCGTGCTCCACCCGTCGAGCAACGCGTGGTGCACGACCAGGGCCAGATACCAGTCCCCGTCGCAACGGGGCAGCACGTGGCAGTGCAACGGTGGGACTCGTTGTCGGGTGACACATGCCGCCCATGCCCGCTCCCACTCCCGCACCAACCGCTTCCTGAAGTCCTCCTCCGACCCCACGACGGGGGAGACCGACACCGGAATGTGAGCCCGGCAGGAGTCAGACCACCGGAACACCCCGCTTTCGTCGAGTTCGAAGAAACCACGAAGCGCCTCGTGGCGTGCCACCAGGTCCGCCAGTGCGCGTTTCAGCGCGGCGATGTCCGCCCGACCACTCAGCCACACCGCGGCGAGCACCCTGTAGAGGGTCGGATCGTCGACCAGTTCGCACTCGTAGAGAATTCCCCGCTGGGTGCCGGACAGCTCGGACGTCCGCGTGCCCTGTTCCGGTGGGAGCTCTCCCTGGGGGGAGCGTCGGGAACCGGCCGCGACCAACCGCCGGACCGTGGGGTGGGTGTAGACGGCGGTGACGCTCAGTTCCACCCCTCGCTGTCTCGCGGCTGCCACCAGTCGGGTCGCGCGGACGGAATCGCCCCCGAGCGCGAAGAAGTCGTCGTCGGTGCCCACCCCGGGCAGGTCCAGCGCCTCCGACATCGCATCGACCAGCGTCCCGGTCAGGGAGTCGTCACCGGTGTCCCGCTCGGTCGACGGACGGGGTGCCGGAGCCGACCACGGCGACGGCAACGCGTCCACGTCCAGCTTGTGCTGCGCCGTCATGGGCAACGAGTCGACCGCCAGCACGGCTGTGGGCACCATGTGGGAGGGCAGCCGCGTCGCCAGGCGGGCGCGGATCTCCTGCGGCTTAGGGGTGGTTCCGTCGGTGGGAACAACATAGCCGACCAGCGCGAGGTCCCCACGTGGGTCCTCGCGCGCCACCACGGCGGCCCGGCTGACCTCCGGAAGCTCCCGCAACGCGGTCTCCACCTCACCGGGTTCCACGCGGAAACCGCGCAGCTGGACCTGTCGGTCCGCTCTTCCCCGGAACACCAGTTCGCCGTCCGGTCTCCGACACGCCAGGTCTCCCGTCCGGTACACCCGGGCTCCCGGGGGGCCGTCCGGGTCGGGCAGGAACCGTTCCGCTGTCAGGGCGGGGCGTCCCACGTAGCCGCGTGCGAGCCCGGCCCCGCCCACGTACAACTCCCCGGTCTCACCGGGAGGGACGGGGCGCAGCTCCCGGTCGAGCAGCCGCAGGGTCAGATCCTCGAGCGGAGCTCCGAGAGGACTTTCCGCGCTGTCGGCGTCGCGGGCATCCAGCGGGCGCAGGGTCACGTGGACGGTCGCCTCGGTGATCCCGTACATGTTCACCAGGCGCGGACGCTCGTCCCCGTAGGCCTCGAACCACGGTTTCAGCATGCTCGGTCCGAGTTCCTCCCCGCCGAACACCACCAGGCGCAGTGAGGTCCGGGGGAAACCGTTCCGGCGCGCCGCGTCGAGCAACCGCGCGAAGGCGGTGGGGGTCTGGTTGAGCACGGTGACCCGTTCGCGTGCGAGCTGTTCCCAGAAACTCTCCGCATCCCGGGTGCACTCGTGCGGCACGATCACCAGGCGCCCTCCGTGGGCGAGCGCTCCCCACATCTCCCAGACCGAGAAGTCGAAGGCGTGCGAGTGGAAGGCCGTCCAGACGTCGGAGGAGGTGATCCCCATCCTCTCCCTGGTGTGAGTGAACAACCGCACCACGTTCGAGTGTGGGATGTCCACCCCCTTGGGAACTCCGGTCGAGCCCGAGGTGTGGATCACGTACATGGAGTCCTCCGGACCGGGCACCGTGTTCGGGTCGTGCTCGTCCTCTTGGAGAAGATCGTGCTCGTCCAGGCTGACGAACCCCGTCCGGTCGACCGGAGCCGTGTCCCGGTACCGGCTCTCCCCCACCACCAGAGGTGCCCCGCACTCCCCGACCACCCGTCGTAGGCGTTGGGCCGGCTGGCCCGGATCGAGGGGGACGTATCCGCTGGAGGTCTTGAGCACCGCCAGCAACGCGGTGATCAGTCCGCTGCCGCGGTCGGCCAGAACACCGACCAATCGTCCCGGCCCCGCTCCCGCTCGGGTGAGTCGGTGAGCGAGCCTGTTGGCCCGGCGGTTCAGCTCGCCGTAGGAGACGGATCCGTCCCCCTCGGTGATCGCGACGCGGTCGGGGTGCTCGCTCGCCCGGAGTTCGAACTCGCGATGCAGTGGGCGCCAACTCGTCGACACGGCTCTACCCTCCCGTCAGGAACGCGGGCGCGAATCACTGTGTGGGTGCGGACATGAAGCGCAGGACGCTGGTTTCGGCCAGTCGCGCGGCCACCAGAGCCGTCTTCCGGTCGTCTCCCGAACGCAGCCCCTCCTCGGCGGCTTGCAGACACACCCGCAGCACCCGCTCCGGAAGTTCCGCGAATCTCCGGAAAATCATGACGAAATCCTCCGGAGGGGGGTGTTCCAGAGACATGATTCGCTCCACGAGCGAGACACAGACGTGATGCCAAACCAGCAGTCCCGCGTAGGCCCCCAGCCCCGACTGCGCCCTGTTCCCCAGGGCACCGAGCCAGAGAAGGTACCAGGGCATACTGTAGGCGTCGAAGGGCAACAGCGTGCTTCCCTCCGGTTCCACCCTGCTCCCGAGCGCGGAAGCGGCTCGGCGTATCAGTTCCCGGGCGTTCAGTTTGATCTCGGCGAACTCCATGAACGGATCCGCCGTCGGCTTGTGCGGAAACCGGGCCACTCCAATTCCGTACCCGGCCACCTGGCTGTCCAACGAGAGATCCAGGTATCGGATCAGACGAGAATAGTGCTCGTTCTCCGCTCCGCCCGACTCGACCAGGCGGGCGAAGTCGTTGTGGTAACCGTTCAGCGGGGGAACCAGTTCTGCGAGAACCTCCCGAGATCGGGGGAAATCCTCGGAACACCGGTGTTCGGAACCGGATCCGGTCATGTCGTACTCACTTTCGGCGCGGAGAACGTGTTCGTGCTCAACCTAGGTGGCTGTTCCCCGTTTCTCACGCTTTCGTTCCGCACGACGGAACGGAAACTTCGCCGAGTGGGCATTCTCCCCGCACCGTGTTCGGGAAACGGCGGGAAGGAGACCCATGGAGTCGAAGACAGCGAACGGCACCACCGGGACCACGAGGGACCTCGCGCCGAGGGAGCCAGCGGGCTCGGAGCTGTTGCACGAGGCGATACTCGCCCGCGCCGCAGAGATTCCGGATGCCGTGGCCGTGACGACACACCGACAGGAGATCACCTACCGGGAGCTGGGGGAACGGATCACGGGGCTGGGCCGACGGCTGCTGTCGGCCGGCATCGGACCGGAACGACTGGTCGGGGTCACCATGCGTCGCTGTCCGGAGCTGGTGGTCGCCCTGCTGGGAACCGCGGCGGCCGGTGGGGTCTACGTCCCGCTGGATCCCGCCTATCCTTCCCCACGACTGGCGGAGATGTACCGGGACTGCGCTCCGGCCGGAGTGGTTCGGGGCCCGGGGGCGACTCCCCTGGAGGAACTGGGTGGTGGTTCCGGCGACACGGTGGTGGACGTCGACGAGGTCCACCCGTCCGGCGCGGCGGACAGCGCGCTTGCCGCCCTGTCCCCGGACAACGCGCTCTACGCGATGTACACCTCGGGGTCGACCGGCACCCCCAAGGGAGTGGTCAACACCCACGGCTCGGTCGTGGAGATGCTGCGCTGGATGCGCTCGGAGTTCCCGCTGGACGGGGACTCGAAGGTACTGGTGAAAACACCGTTCGGTTTCGACGTCTCCGTGGTGGAGATGTTCTGGCCCCTGGTGTGCGGCGCCCGCCTGGTCCTGGCCGGACCGGAGGAACACCGAGACCCGGCGATCCTGGCTGAGACGGTGTGTGAGCAGGGTATCACCGACATCATCGTCGTCCCGACACAGCTTCCCCACCTCCTGCGGGAACTCGGATCCTCCCGAGGTACCTCGTTGCGCCGCCTGTTCACCGCGGGCGAGGACCTTCCGGTGGAGCTGTTGCGACAGTGCCGGGAGAGGTTGCCGGACACGGAGGTGATCAACGCCTACGGACCGACGGAGGCCGCGGTGGTCACCCTGATCCACCGCTGTACCGCGGACGACACGGCACGAGCGCGGGTGCCGATTGGCGTTCCCCTGGGACGTACCCGTGCTCACGTGCTGGACCCGGACACGCTTCGGGAGGTTCCGCGAGGGGAACGGGGCGAGCTCTTCCTCGGTGGGCCGCAGCTCGCCCGCGGCTATCTCAACCGTCCGGAGACCACGGCGGAACGTTTCCTGCCCGACCCGCACGCGGACCGGTCCCCTCCCGGAGACCGGCTCTACCGGACGGGGGATCTCGTGCGACGCGCCCCGGACGGGCTGATCGAGTTCCTCGGTCGTCAGGACCGCCAGGTGAAGATCCACGGCAACCGCCTCGAACTCGGCGAGGTCGAGGCAGCACTGCGTGAGCTGCGGATCGTCGACGACGCCCTGGTCGACGTCCGCACCGACCCCTCCGAGGGAGGCCCGGTCCTGGTCGCCTGGATCACCACCGACGACCCGGACGAGTCCGTGGCCCCGCTGGTGCGGAAACAGCTGTTCAAACGGCTTCCCGGGCACATGGTTCCCGGTCACGTCGCGGTGCTGGAGTCCTTCCCCGAGCTGCCCAACGGGAAACTCGACCGCAACGCGTTGCCCGAACCGGTTCCCGAACACACGGAACCTTCCGCCGCCACGGAAGAAGGACGTTGCCGGGAAGGGACGGTACGAGAGGTCTGGGAGAAGGTGCTGCACCGCGACGGCTTCGGCCCCGAGGACGGTTTCTTCGACGTGGGAGGGAACTCGATGCTGCTGCTGAAGGTACGCGCGGAACTGCACGCCCGGGGGCACACGGACATCACCCTGCTGGACCTGCTGGAGAACCCCACACCACGAACCCTGGGAACGCTGTTGGGCGAACGCGAGGCGAGGAAGGAATCCTGATGCACCAGGACGTGGCGATCGTCGGCATGGCCGGACGTTTCCCTGGTGCCGCCTCCCCGGAAGAACTGTGGACGACGGTGGGGCAGCGACGGGAGACACTGTCCACACTCACCGAGCAGGAGGCCCACACCGCTGGGCTCTCCCCGGAGGTGACGGGCCTGCGTAACTACGTCTCCCGCACGGGGGTGCTGGACGGCGTGGAGCTGTTCGACTCCGGATTCTTCGGTATCGGCCGCAGGGAGGCGGACCTGTTGGATCCCCAACAACGGATCCTGCTGGAGTGCTGTTGGGAAGCCCTGGAGAACGGAGGATGTCCCCCGGACTCCTTCCCCGGTGCCATCGGGGTGTTCCTCGGCGTGGGGGCCTGTTCCTACCTCCTGCTGGAGAGGGACGGGCACGCGTTCAACCTCGGACGGGCCGAGGACACGCTCCGACTGATCACCTCCGACAAGGACTTCGCCGCCACCAGGATCGCCCACCGACTGAACCTGCGCGGACCGGCGATAACCACCCAGACCGCCTGTTCCACCTCGCTGGTGAGCGTGCATCTGGCCGTACGCAGCCTGCTGGACGGAGACAGCGACGCGGTGCTGGCGGGAGGAGCCTCGGTACGGATCCCACACCGGGCCGGTTACCTCCACGAGCCCGGTGGCATCCTCTCCCCGCGGGGGCGCTGCCGTCCCTTCTCCGCGGAGGCGGACGGGACGGTGCCGGCGAGCGGTGCCGGCGTGGTGCTGCTCAAACGACTCCCGGACGCGGTGGCCGACCGTGACCACGTCCACGCCGTGATCACGGGGTCAGCCGTGAACAACGACGGGGGCGGCAAACTCTCCTACACCGCCCCGGCGATCGACGGCCAGGTCGAGGTGATCACCACCGCTCACGAGCGGGCCGGGCTGGACCCCACCGCGATCGACTATGTGGAAACCCACGGCACGGCCACACCACTCGGGGACTCCATGGAACTCGCGGCTCTCCGGCGAGCCCTGGGCGCGGACTCCGCCCCCGCCGGGCACTGGGCACTGGGGGCGGTGAAGGCCAACATCGGTCACCTCGACGTCGCCGCGGGTGTCGCGGGGCTGATCAAGGCCGTCCTGGCGCTGCGCCACCGGACGATCCCCCCGGCCTTGTACGACGGTCCGAACGAGGAGCTGTCCGAAAACGACGCCCCGTTCCGCCTGACCGCCACCACCGAACCGTGGCCCTCCCCCCACCGTCCCCGGCGCGCCGCAGTCAGTTCCTTCGGCATCGGAGGGACCAACGCCCACGTGGTGCTGGAGCAGGCTCCGGAACCCGAACGACCGGAACACCCACGCCCCCACCAGCCGTTGTTGCTGTCCGCGCGGGACCGGACCTCGCTGACCCGACTGGGGACCGACCTCGCCGATACCCTCCCGGAAGTCACGCTGGGTGCGGCGGGTCGGACGCTGCTCACGGGACGTAGTGCGTTCTCACGACGCTGGTCCACGGTGGCCGACGACGTGACGGAGGCCCGCGAGGCGTTGCGCGGCATCGGTGACAGGAGCCGGACTCCGGCCACAGCGCACCCGGCGACGGCCTTCCTCCTACCGGGCCCTGGTGCGCAGTGGGCGGGCATGACCTCGGAGCTGTGTGCTCACGAGCCGGTGTTGCGCTCCGAGCTGGACCGGTGCCGTCGGATTCTGCTGCCGGTACTGGACCGCGACATCGGTGAGCTGCTGCACCCCGCTCCCGAATCCACCACGGCGGCCTCCCGGGACCTGCACCGCACCTCGGTGGCGATGCCGGTGGTCTTCGCCGTGGAGTACGCGCTCACACGGCTGTTGGCGCACTGGGGAATCGTACCGGACGCGCTGCTCGGCCACAGCCTCGGAGAGTGCGTGGCCGCCTGCGTGTCAGGGGTGCTCAGCCTCGAAGACGGTCTCAGGTTGGCCGCGCGCAGAGGCGCGTTGTTGGACCGCCTGCCCCGGGGAGCCATGCTCGGCGTCGAACTGTCAGCCACGGAGCTGAGGTCCAGGCTGTGCCCCGACACCACGGTCGCCGTCGAGGTGGGACCGGACCGTTCGTTGGCCTCCGGACCGGAGGATGCCGTGTCGGCGCTGCGGAACGAACTGGAGGCAGCGGGGGTCCGGTGTCGGCTCGTTCCCGTGACGTACGCGGGCCACTCCGGCGAACTCGATCCGATTCTGGAGGAGTTCGGTGATTTCGTGGCCACCCTGGAACTCTCCCCACCCCGCCTTCCGTACCTGTCGAACGTCACCGGAACCTGGATCACCACAGCCGAAGCCACCGAACCGGAGTACTGGGTGCGACAACTCAGAAGTACGGTGCGCCTCGACGACAACCTCACAACACTGGCGGAGACGAACCCGCTGCTGCTGGAGGTGGGTCCCGGCCGAACCATGGGTTCCTGGGCGGCCAGACACCCCGCCACCGGAGCCACGAGCACGTTCCCCACCCTGGGAAGTTCGGGGGAAGCCGCACCCGCCTACCGTCGGCTGTTGGAGAGCGTGGGAAGGCTGTGGGAACACGGCGTTGCCGTGGACCGTGCCGCCCTGCAGGGGGAACACGGAATCAGCAAGGTCCCGCTGCCCACTCATCCGTTCCAACGCGAGGTGCACTGGATCAGCGGTTCGACCGAACCCCCTGCGGGGAGCTCCCGGCCGACACGGACCACCGTGCCCCTCTCCACCTCCCCCGACGTCGAGGAGGACACCGCGAGCCGGCTGGTTCGGATCTGGGAACGGGTCCTGGAGGTGTCCGGCCTCTCGGTCGAGGACGACTTCTTCGCGCTCGGTGGGGACTCCCTCATCGCCGTCCAACTGGCCTCGGCCGTCAACGAGGAGCTGGGAAGCACGATCGGAGCGCAGGACATCCCCCGCACGCCCACGCCACGCGGTCTGGCCTCCGAACTGGACCATCGGGACACCGAGGGCGGCTCGGCGACGAGTCTGACCGGACTGTGCGATCCCGTCTACACGGATACGCTGCCGTATCCGCCACTCTATCTGGTACACCCCATCGGAGGGGGCGCCCTGGTCTACCGTGAACTGGCCGAGTGCCTCCGCGACTCGTGCGTGGTGAGAGGCTTCACCGCTCGCGGGTTCCACGGCAGTGACCAGCCCCCGCGAAGTGACCTCGTCGAGATGGCCCACGCCTATGCCGAGGAACTGAGGAGGGAACTGTCCGGTTCCGGGTTCTGTCTCGGTGGCTCCTCCTTCGGAGGAGTGGTGGCCTTCGAAATGGCCCGCGTGTTGGAACGCGACGGGACTCCCCCGGCGCTGACGGCGCTGATCGACTCCCCTTGGCCGCCCCACGTCTCCCCGGAACAGGACACCGCCCCGACCCTACCCGCCGACCACGTTCCCTCCGAGGTCCGCGAAGGGCTGTCCCGGCTCCTCCGCCATCACGTCACGGCGCTGTGCGCCCACGAGCCGGGTCCCGCCCCGGCCCGGAGCCGGGTGCTGTACGTACGCGCCGCCGAGGAGGCGGCCCACGGCGGTGACCGACCGGAGCTCTCCTGGCGTACGGTCGCGCCCTCCCTGCGTGTCGCCACCTCCTCCGGGGATCACTACTCGATGCTGCGGAGTCCGCACGTGGAGGGGTTGGCGCGGCTGCTCGTCGAGCACATGCCAGCCGCGGACACCGGGGCGTGATCCCGATCCCGACTTCGGGCACCGCGCCGGGGCCGGGCGACTGTCACCGTTGCCGGGACAGTGCCAGCTCGGCCAGACCGACGACCATCGCGGCCGCGACGAAGCAGACCGAGGCCACCAGACCGTGGGAGATGGCCACGTCGTAGTCCCCGGGAAGCTGGGAGAAGAACAGGCCGGAGGCCGTGGCGGTACCGATGGCGGTACCGATCCGTTGTCCCGTCTGCTGCACCCCCGCGGCGGTGCCGCCACGGGTGACCTCCACTCCGCTGAGGGTGACGGTCTGGTTCGGCGAGATGACCATGCCACTGCCCACACCGGCCACCAGCAGCGGTAACGCGGTGACCACTCCGGCGGAGTTCCCGAGCCGCCCGGCCAGCAACAGCTGGGTGGCCAGCAGCCCGAGCAGTGCCCCGGACAGCCCGAACAGCACCACACGTCGACCCATCCGATGCACCGCCCGTCCGCTGAAGGCGGAGGAAACCGCCGATCCCACGGCGAAGGGAGTCAGCGCCAGTCCCGCCTGCAACGCCGAATACCCCAGTCCGCGTTGGAAGTACACCGCGAGCACGAAGAAGATGCCGGTGAAACCGGCGAAGTACAGCATCCCGAGCGCGGAGCCGAAGCTGTAGCTGCTGATCCGGAACAACCGCAAGTCGATGAGGGGAGATCCCCTCTTGTTCGTGTAGCGGTGCTCCCACCCGACGAACAGTGCCAGCAGGACCGGAGCGGCGGCCCACAACAACCAGCTCAGCCTTCCGAGGTCCTGCCTGTCCACCAACGGAAGCAGCAGGCACACCGTTCCGGATCCGAGCAGCAGCACGCCGGGCAGATCGGTGCCGCGCAGCTCCGCGGACCCCCTGGAACGGGGCATGAACCGGAGGGCGGCCAGCAGGGCGATCACCCCGATGGGGATGTTGACGAAGAACACCCACCGCCACCCCTGTTGCACCCCGGCCAGCTCGATGATCAGTCCGCCCAGCAACGGGCCGACCGCCGTGGAGAGGCCAACCACCGCACCGAACAGGCCGAAGGCGGTGCCGCGTTCCCGACCGTGGAACTGCTGCTGGATGAGTCCGATCACCTGGGGGTTGAGCATGCCTCCGGCCGCCCCCTGCAACAACCGGGCCAGCACGAGCCACAGCGGGTTCAACGCCATGCCGGCCAAGGCACTGGCCAGCGTGAACAGCGCGAGCGCGACCAGGAACATCCTGCCACGACCGTGGGCGTCACCGAGCTTGCCCATCGGCACCAGCACCAGCCCGAACGTCAACGCGTAGCCGGACACGACCCAGGACAACGCCACGTGCGGAGCCTCGAGTCCGTGTTGGATCGAGGGCAGCGCGACGTTGACGATGCTGACGTCCAACAGGGTCATGAACCCGGCCAGCAGACACAGGACGAGCACACGCCAGCGGTGCTCGTCGGTGCTTTCCCGTTGCTCCGGGGGCGTGGGAGATCCTCGTTCGACTCGACTCACCACTCACCTCGTCGGGGGACATCGGGACCGGCCGGTCCAGCTCATCACGAAGCACCCGGTCCCGCCCGCCGGGCCCGAGACGGGACGAACCCGTCCGCAACGGCTTCCACCTGCGTGGAAGTCGTTGCGGGTGGAGCACTGCGCACGGCGTCACCGCCCCCTCGTGTCCATCGTCACCCCGCCCCACCTCCGGTTTCCGACAAAACCGACCCGGTGACGGAGAGTGGGTCGGACCGTTCCCGCCCCGGAAGGGCCGGAGCGGGTGGCACCTCATCGACCGGCCGGGGTCACTCACCCGTCCGGAGTCAGCGGGCTTGTGATGAGTCACAGGGCTGGGTAGGTTTCGACCAGCCCCGGCGGAGGTGATCGCATGGCGAATACCGACGAGGTCCTGGCCGAGCATCACGACGCGGTACTGCTGTTGACGTTGAACCGGCCCGAACGGCTCAACGCGTGGACCCCGACCATGCGGGACCGCTACTGCGCCCTGCTGGAGGAGGCCGACCGGGACCCCGCTGTCCGCTCGATCGTGGTCACGGGAGCCGGCAACGGCTTCTGCGCCGGCTCGGACATCACGGCTCCCGGAGTCGAACACTCCGTCCCCGCGGACACCTCCCGCGGCCCGAACCTGAGCATGAGCCTGGGCAAGCCCGTTATCACCGCGATCAACGGCACCGCCTCGGGAGCGGGGCTGGCGGCCGCGCTGTTCACCGACATCCGTTTCACTTCCCCCGAGGCCAGTCTGACCACGGCGTTCGGCCGCGCCGACCTGGTGGCCGAACACGGGGTCGGCTGGCTGCTGCCGAAACTGGTGGGCATCGACCGTGCGATGGACCTGCTGTTGTCCGCGCGGAAGGTGACCGGCCTCCAGGCCCGTTCCCTGGGGCTGGTGGATCGGGTCGTACCGAGGCGGAAGGTGCTGCCCAGCGCACTGGAGTACGCGCGGACTCTCGCCCTGGAGTACTCGCCCGCGGCGATGGCGGAAATCAAACAGCGGATCTACAGTGGTCTGGAGACCTCCTCGGAACTGGCCGCGTACACGGCCCACAACCGGATGATGACCGTCCTGCGCGGGAACGGGGACTCCCAGGGCAGGACAGGGCCGGGGCGGGACGGGGCGCGTTCCTCGTCGCTGGACTGATCCGACGGTGCCTCGGCGGAGCCGGTTCGACCGGGGTGCCGTGTCGAGGAGAGTCACCCGAGGCCCCAGTACGGTTGACCGATCCACGTGGAGTCGGCAGGAGTGAGCGCCATGGATTTCGAAAAACCGGAAGGGGACGTGGCCGAACAGGCCCAGTACTACGGAGATCCCGCCGAGGAGAACGAACTCCCGTCCGCGTCGGCGGAGTCGGAGCTGCATCCGGACGCCGATCCCGCGGACCTGGTCGAACAGGAGATCGTGGTTCCCACCGAGGAGGACTACGAGCAGGGATGAGCCCGCCCTCGGAGCCGTAGTACCGGCTCAGGAGGGCCACAGGCCGAACAGCTCCGCGAAGCCCTCCCGCCAGGTGGGCCACCGTGGCCGCCACCCGGTCGCTTCGCGGAAGCGGAAGTTCGTCGCGCCGCGCTGTTCGGCCAGGCGGTGGACCGTCTCCCAGTCGAGTTGCCGCCTCGCCTGCTCCGGGGTGAGCGAGACGGGTTCCGGGGCTCCGATCATCCCGGCGTAGGCGGGCAACCACTCCGCGCTCTCGGCCGGCTCGTTGTCCACGATGTTGTAGACGGCCGGCTCCACCTCGTGCGAGGCCAGCAGCACGGCCCGCGCGGCGTCCTCGACGTGGGTGAACGAGGTCACTCCCGAACCACGTCCCACCAACGGAAGCTCACTGGCCTTCACCCGGTCGTGCAGGTGGCCGTGCCGGGCGTAGCACGTCCCGACGCCGTACAGCTCACCCAGACGCAGGACCACCGTCTCCAGCTCGCTGGTGTCGAACAGCAACTCCTCCAGGCGTTCGGCGGCCCGCACCGCCTCGCCCCAGTGTCCCGGGGCGGCGGTGAACAGTGGTGTACGTTCGTCCGCCACTCCCGTACCGCCCGGCTCGTACGCGGCCACGCTCTGCGCCACGATCCTGCGGGCACCGGCGCGGAGGGCGGCAGCGACGAGATTGCTCGTCCCCTGTTGCCGCAGTCGCGCGGTGCGTCGCATTCCGACCGCGGGTTCCCGCTCCCGGAAGCCGGACGCCACGTGCACCACCACCTCCGGGGCCGCGTCCTCCAGGATCCCGCACAACCGCTCCGGTTCGAGAAGGTTCCCCCGCACCAGTGTGTCCGCGGTTTCCGGAACCGGCGACGGGGCGTTCTCGTGTACCAGTGCCGTCACCCGGTGGCCGTGTGCCGCCAGCCTCGGCAGCAGACTGCGTCCGATCACTCCGCTCGCTCCGGCTACGAACACACGCAAGGACAAGACCCCCGCACCACGGTCGACGACGCCCTCATGAACCCTAACGCGCGGACCCTCACCGCCTTGAGTGAATTCGTGTTCGTATTTGAACACGGAGTGTTCACCCCTCGTTCTCCGACGCACGCGGTCGAGCCGAGTGTTCGTCGGCTATCGGAAGTACCTCCCGTCAGGACCCACCCCGGCAGCTCGTTCCGCAACGACCCCTAAGCTTCCGAGCGGGCTGTTCCCGTCGCACGCGAGGTGCCGGGCGATTCGCGGGAGCAAACGGATGCGGCATTCGACTGGGAGGATGTCAGGTATGAGCCAACCGGAATCACCGAACACCACGGGGGCGGGCGCTCCGGGGACGCTGGACGAACAGGCCCAGCAGGAGATAATTCAACGGATCGGCCGTACCCTCGTACAGGCGCTTCCCCCCGGATGGAGCCAGGTGAGCGTGCGGTACCGCTCCGTCGGAGCACACCGTGAGCTGGACGCCGAACTGACGGCACCGAACGGAACCGAGATCCCGTTGGCCCCGCCGGCCGAGCTCGGCGAGCTGTTCGCCCGCCTGCGCCACGGCATGTACCGCGAGAACCGCGGGACCTGGACCAGCGCGACCTACCGCCTCAGTCGACCGGCGAGCTACAGCGTCGATTTCGACGGCGAACACGAACCCTCCTGGGAGAACCATCCCCCTCACGCCGAGTTCGCGGCGGAACTCCGCCTGTACCCGCGTGCCGTGCACAACATTCCCGGCTGGCTCGCCGAACGCGCCGGTGTGCGGGTGCCCGAAACCGCCACGGCGGCCGACCAGCTCCGCAGGGCGGAGGTGTTCGACGGAACCGACGCGGTGGGACGACCGGTGAACAACCGGCCCGCCCTCGCCGCCGACGAACGGGACAGAGTGCTGGAGTACCTGGAAAGGGCCCCGGTGGTCCTCGCCGCACGCGGTTACGACAGCGACAGGCTCGACCCGACGGCCGGCTCCTCGGTTCCCCTCACCTTCCACACCGACGGAAGCTGGATCTGGCCGGGTGCCGTCTGCTACTACCTGCGCACCCACGGCCTGTCCCCCCAGCCGGAGCTGGTGGACCACATCCGCCGCCGCGACTTCCAGCTCCCCTACGTCGGGGACGAGGCCCGTGAACTGGCCGTGGCCGCCATCACGGAGGAGCAACAGTCCTGATGCCCGCTGCCGACACGGTATTCCTCGGCGGTCCCGTCGCCACGATGGACCCGGCCGGTTCGTTCACCGACGCGGTGGCCGTACGGGAGGGCAGGATCGTCGCCCTCGGGCACGCGGAGACAACCGCGCTCGTGTCCGGACGCACCGAGGTCGTCGAACTGCGCGGGCGTCTGCTTCTGCCCGGGCTGCAGGACGCCCACGTGCATCCGCTCTACGGCGGGCTCCAACGGATCCGCTGCGATCTGACCGACAGTGCGAGCGAGGCCGAGTGCCTGCACCGGGTGGCGGAGTACGCGGCGGCGAATCCTCGGGTGGAGTGGATCCTCGGAGGCGGCTGGGAGATGGGGCTGTTCGCCGGGGGATGCCCGAGCAGCACGGCCCTGGACGAGGTGACCGGTGACCGCCCCGCCCTGCTGATCAACGAGGACCAGCACGGGGCCTGGGTGAACTCGGCGGCGTTGCGCAGGGCCGGAGTCCATCGGGACACCCCCGATCCGCCGGGTGGGCGCGTGGAGCGCGACCACCACGGCAGGCCCACCGGGACGCTGCACGAGACGGCGGTCGACCTGGTCAGCAGACACGTTCCCCCGACACCGGACTCCGAGTACCTGCGCGCGCTGTCGGAGGGACAACGTCACCTGCACGAGCGCGGGGTGACCGCCTGGCACGACGCGATCCTCGGCTCCTATCTCGGCTATCCGGACCCGCTGGACTACTACCGGCAGCTCGACGGAAGGCACCTGCTCACCGGCAGGGTGACCGGTTCCCTGTGGTGGAACAGGACACGTGGTCTGGAGCAGGTCCCGGAACTGACCCACCGGAGCAGAACCGCGGTGGGGAACCGTTTCGGCACCCGTTCCGTCAAGATCATGCTCGACGGAGTCTGCGAGAACTTCACCGCCGCCATGCTGCGTCCCTACCTGCACGGCCACGGCCACGGCATCGCCTATGTGCCCCAGCCCGACCTCGACGAGGCCGTCCGGGTTCTCGACGCGGCGGGGTTCGGTGTGCACTTCCACGCCGTGGGGGATCTCGCCGTGCGTCAGGCGCTGGACGCCGTCGAGGCCGCCAGAAACGCCAACGGTCCCAGCGCGAACCGACACCAGATCGCTCACCTGCAGGTGGTGGATCCCGCGGACCTCCCCCGTTTCGCCGAGCTCGGGGTCGTCGCCAACATCCAGGCGGAGTGGGCCCACAACGACACCGCGATGCTCGAACTGACCGCCCCCTACCTCGGCAGGGAACGCTACGACCAGCAGTACCCCTTCCGGACCCTGCTCGACTCGGGCGCACTGCTGGCCGCCGGCAGTGACTGGCCGGTTTCGGAAGCGGCTCCCATGCGTGCCGTGCACACGGCCGTCAACCGCACCGAACCGGGAGACGACCGGTGTCCGCTGCTGCCCGAACAGTCCCTCGAGCTGGCCGACGCCCTGGCGGCGACCACCATCGGCAGCGCCCGCGCCCATTACCTGGAGGGACACACCGGTTCCGTGGAACGGGGCAAGTGCGCCGACCTGACCCTGCTGGACCGGAATCCCTTCGAGGTCCCTCCCAACGAGATCGGTGAGACCGGTGTGGACCTGACGATGGTGGGGGGACAGGTGGTTCACAGTTCCGGTCGGTGATCGCTCTTCCTCGCCTTTCGGCCGGTGCGGGTTGGTGTTCCGTTTATTTCATTCAACACTGAAAATACTATCGCCGCAAACATGTCGGTCTCCGCCCGAGGCGTTTCCTCGACGACGCACCGCACCGGCAGACCAAGGAATTCTCGTGCTCGACACGAGCAGGAATCATGCTTCTGGTCCTCGGCGCCGCGCCGCACACCGTCTACGGTGACGGCACGGGGTGTGCTACGGCACACACCGAACGTCCGAACACACCGGTGGAAATGGGGTGCCCCGTGGAGGCCACGCAGTGCGGATCGGTGATCGGTTCCGTCGACTCCACACGACAGGCCACGTCCGAGGAGGGATACGGACAGCAGTATCTCTCGCGCAATCCGGCGGAGTGGGACGACGTGGTCGCCCGGGTCCGTCTCGACGGACCGGACACGCTCGTCTCCGCCGCCCGTCAGGCCCGCCGGGCCCAGCGGGAGTGGGCCAGGGTTCCCGCTCCCGTGCGGGGACGTGTCGTCTCCGGCTTCGGCCGGCTCGTGGAGTCCAACAAGGAAGCACTGGCGAGCCTGGTGACCCGCGAGATCGGCAAGCCCTACACCGAAGCTCTCGGCGAGGTACAGGAGATCATCGACACCTGTGACTACTTCGTCGGCGAGGGACGGAGACTGTACGGGCAGACGGTCCCCTCCGAGATGCCGGACAAACAGCTGTTCACCTTCCGCGCCCCCGTGGGGGTGGCCGCCGTCATCACCGCGGGCAACTTCCCGGTGGCGGTGCCCTCCTGGTACCTGGCCCCCGCACTCGTCTGCGGCAACGCCGTGGTGTGGAAACCGGCCGAGTACGCCGCCGCCACCGCGCGCGCCCTCGCGGAACTGGCCTGGAGAGCCGGCGTCCCCGAGGGGGTACTGAACCTCGTCTACGCGGAGGGCGAGGCGACCTTCGAGGGACTGAGTGCGGCCCTGCGGGAAGGGCTCGTGGACAAGGTCGGATTCACCGGATCCAGTCGGGTGGGCCGCGAGATCGGCGAACTCTGCGGACGTCACCTGCAGAGCCCCTGTCTGGAGCTCGGAGGCAAGAACCCCATGGTGGTGGCCGCCGACGCCGACCTCGACCTCGCCGTGGAGGGCGCCCTGTTCTCCGGGTGGGGAACAGCGGGGCAGCGCTGCACCTCGCTCGGCAACCTCATCGTGCACCGGGACGTCCACGACGAGTTCGTCCGACGGCTGGACCACGCCCTGCGGGAGGCCACCATCGGCAATCCCACCCAGGACGTGCTCTACGGCCCGATGCTGGACCGCAAGTTCGCCGACCGGTTCGAACAGGCCCTCGCGGAGACGGCCTCCCACCACCGTGTACTCGGTTCGGAGTCGACGGGGCGGATCACCGACTCCAACCCCCGCAAGGGATTCCGCGGCGACCACTCCACGGGGCTGTACTACCACCCGGTGATGGTGGACGGAGTACGTGCGGACGACTTCCTGTTCCGCAACGAGGTCTTCGGCCCGATCGTCGGAGTCACCACCTTCGAGACCCTCGACGAGGCCGTCGAACTGGGCAACCTGCCGGGATACGGCCTCTCGGCGGCCGTGTACACCACGGATCCGGGTACCGCCTTCCGCTTCCGCGAAGGCATCAACGCCGGAATGGTCAGCGCCAACAACTCCACCTCCGGGGCCGAGGCCCACCTGCCCTTCGGAGGCAACGGCGAGTCCGGCAACGGCAGCAGGCTGTCCGGCATGTGGGTGATCGACCAGTTCACCCGCTGGCAGTCGCTGAACTGGGACTTCTCCGGGAGGTTGCAGAAGGCCCAGATGGACGTGGGAGCCGTGGAGCCCGAACTGGACTACCGGCTTCCCACCGAACTCCGTGGACACCGCTGAGACCACCCACCGGGACACACGACGTGCTCAATCCGATACACCTGCGCACCCTGCAGGAGTGCGTGCGCACCGGTTCGTTCGCCGAGGCCGGCCGAATACTCGGGTACACGGCCTCGGCCGTCTCCCAGCAGATGGTGCTGCTGGAACGCACCCTCGGTGCGAACCTGTTCGAACGCACCGCGCGCAGCATCCACTGCACCCCCCTCGCCGAACGACTCGCCCGACGTGGCAGGGAGGTGCTCGGGGAGCTGGAAACACTCGAACGCGAGATCCGTGCCATGGCCGTGGGCGAGGAGGGCAGCCTGCGGCTGGCCAGTTTCGCCACGGCCAACGCCCGGGTGCTCCCCGAGGTGCTGGCGGCGCTGGTGTCCGAACGTCCCCACGCACGGGTACAGCTCGACGAGGGGGAACCCGACGAGGTCCTCGGGGACGTGCTCGAAGGGGTCGTGGACGCCGCCGTGGTCTTCGAGTACGACCTGGATCCCCGGTGCTGGCCCTCGGAGCTGCGGACCGAGGAGCTGCTGGCCGAACCGCTCCGCCTGGCCCTGCCCGAACAACACCGCCTGGCCGACAGGGACAGCGTGGCGCTGGACGAACTCGCCGAGGACTCGTGGATCTGCACCAGGGACGACACCGCAGGAGGGCGAGTGCTGGTACGCCTGGCCGCCGCGGCCGGTTTCGTGCCGAACATCGTCTTCCGCAGCAACGACTACGGCGTGATCCGCGACCTCGTCGTCCGCGGTCTCGGAAGCGCGCTGCTGCCCGCGCTGGCTGTCCCCGACGAACAGCTGTGCGTCAAGCGGATGTCGGGTGAGCAACCCTGCCGCAGGGTCAAGGCCATATACCGGCCGCACAACACCAACCCCCTGCTTCCCCTGGCTCTGGACCGTCTCGCGAAGTCCTGTGCCGCGCTGAGCGCGAACTGGCCCCCAGCAGAACCGGAGTGACCGAAATCCCGCGCCGGGGTGCCGAACCGGACGTCCGGACCTCGGCGCGTCCGGACAACGCCTCCCCTGATCGGAAGAGAGATGTCCCCGTCAGAGCACCAGCGCACCGAACCGGTCGACGACAACTTCCCGCGCAGGGTTCGGGAGCTTTCCGCTCCGGAGCCCCCTTCCTTCCCCCCGGGAACGGAACGGGCCGCACAGCTGCTGGACCTCTTCGACAGCCAGTGCGGCAGCAGACACCTGGACCTGGAAGCTCGTGAACTGGGAAAACGCGGGGTCGGCTATTACAGCATCGGTTCCTCCGGGCACGAGTCGAACGCGGCGGTGGCCGCGGCGTTGCGGCACACCGACCCGGCACTGCTGCACTACCGCTCGGGGGGATTCTACCTGCGCAGGGCGGCCCAACTGCCGGGCAGTCAGCCGCTGCGCGACGTGCTGCTCGGCGTCGTCGCCGCCGCCGAGGAGCCGATCGCGGGTGGCAGACACAAGGTGTTCGGCAACGCCGAGCTGAGCGTGCTGCCGCAGACCTCCACCATCGCCTCCCACCTCCCCCGTGCTGTGGGGCTGGCCTTCGGCCTCGAACGAGCCGCCAAACTGGGGGTCGAGTCGGAGTGGCCCCGGGACTCCGTGGTGGTGTGCAGTTTCGGCGACGCCTCGGTCAACCACTCCACGGCCACCGGCGCGATCAACACCGCGTTGCACTGCGCCTACCAGCGCATCCCGCTACCGTTGCTGCTGGTGTGCGAGGACAACGGGATCGGGATCAGCGTCGCCACCCCGCGGGGTTGGGTGAGTCGGACCTTCGCGAACCGTCCGGGGCTGCCGTACTTCGCCGCCGAGGGCCACCACCCGCTGGAGTGTCTGGAGACCGCCGAACGGGCCGCCGCGTGGGTACGCGAGCAGCGGGCCCCCGCCTTCCTGCACCTGCGCACCGTCCGTCTCATGGGGCACGCGGGCTCCGACGTGGAGTCCGGCTACCGCTCCCGGGAGGAGATCCTCGCCGACTACCCGCGGGACCCGCTGCTGGCCACGGCCGAGGCACTGGTACGACACGGAGTGCTCTCCCCTGCGGAGGTGATCGACCGTTACGAGGCCAAGCGCGCCGAGGTCGCCGAGACCGCCGAGTGGGCCCTGGGCAGACGCAAACTGACCGGATTCGCCGAGATCGCCGAGCCGATCGCCCGGAACACCCCGGGGGAGGTCCGCTCACGGGCACGGGAGCTCTCCGTCCCGACAACGGACTCCTCCGCGCAGCAACGGCCGGAACTGACCCTGGCCCAGAGCATCAACCGCTCCCTCGAAGGAATCCTGGCCCGCGACGGACGCACCCTGGTGTTCGGACAGGACGTCGCCCGCAAGGGCGGTGTCTACGGGGTGACTCGCGGGCTGCACCGGAGGTTCGGAGCGGGACGTGTCTTCGACACCGTGTTGGACGAACAGAGCATCCTGGGAACCGCGCTGGGCAGCGGGCTGGCCGGGCTGCTGCCCATCCCCGAGATCCAGTACCTGGCCTACCTGCACAACGCCGCCGACCAGATCCGTGGGGAGGCCAGCACCCTGGGGTTCTTCTCGCGGGGCCGCTACCGTAACCCCATGGTGGTGCGGGTGCCCGCCTACGCCTACCAGAAGGGGTTCGGGGGACATTTCCACAACGACAACAGTGTGGCCGCGCTGCTGGACGTCCCCGGGATCGTGGTGGCCTCCCCGTCACGCCCGGACGACGCCGCGGCCATGCTGCGCACGTGTGTCGCCGCTGCCGCGGTGGACGGCAGGGTCTGCGTGTTCCTGGAGCCCATCGCGCTGTACCACACCCGCGACCTGTACGAACCCGGCGACGGGTCCTGGACGGCCGCCTTCCCCGAGGAGGGGGAGGTGGAACTCGGGTCCGCTCGTCGGTACCTCGACGGTTCCGACCTCACCCTGGTCACCTCGGGCAACGGTCTGGCGATGAGTCTCCGGGTGGCCCGGCGCTTGGGGCGGCACGGCATCGGGGTCCGTGTGCTGGATCTGCGCTGGCTGGCTCCCCTTCCACGCGAGCGGCTGCACGCGGAGGCGGCGGCCACCGGCAGAGTGCTGGTGGTCGACGAGACCAGGGCCAGCGGCGGCATCTCGGAACGCGTGGTCACCGCGCTGGTCGACGGCGGGTTCTCCGGCCTCCTCCGGCGGGTGACCAGCGGGGACTGTTTCGTCCCCCTCGGGGAGGCCGCCTACCGGGTGCTGCTGGACGAACAGACCGTCGAAAAGACCGCGCTGGAGATGGTCCACTCGGAAGAAGGGGGGCGAGGATGACCGAACACACGCCCGGTGGGCTCTACCGTCGTTGGCTGCACGAGCTGTGGTCCGGCGAGCGGGACCACGAACGCGTGGCCACGGAGCTGGTCACCCCGGACTTCGCCATTCACCACGGCAGGATCCGTCCCGGCGGTGCGCAGGAGCTGAGCGGCCCCTCCGGACTGGTCGAACTCGTCCGGCAGGGCCGGGCCCCTTTCTCCGAACTGGCGTTCGACATCGAGGTCGGCCCGGTGGTGGAAGGGGATCTGCTCTGCGCCAGATGGTGCGGCCGGGGACGCTACGCGGGCGGTGTCCCCGGTGCGAGCGCTCCGGTGGGTACCGCGGTGGAGTTCAGCGGCAACGAGATACTCCGCTTCCGCGAAGGACGCTTCGTGGAGTACTGGGTCTGTTCGGACGGCCCCTGGCTCATGGAGCAGCTCGGGGTCACGTGACGGCGCCGTGCCCGTGGGAGCTCCGTCGTCCCCTGACGACACCGGCCCGGAGGCACCGCCGTGTGGGCGGCACGGCGGCGGCACCTCCCGGGTTGGTTCAGACCGGTTGCGGTACTCCTTCGGCCAGGCCGAGGTTGTCCACCACCTCGCGGGTGGCCTTGGCCCGGTTGAGACTGTAGAAGTGCAGCCCGGGAACCCCTTCGGAGATCAGCCGCTCGCACAGTCGGGTGATCAGCTCGATTCCCGCCGCCCGGAAGGCCTCGGGCTTCTCGGCCAACGGATCGAGTGCCGCGGACACCTCGGAGGGCACCGGAACCCCCGCCAGGTGTTCGAACTTGCTCAGCACCTTCGGGGTGGTGATGGGCATGACCCCCGGGATCAGGGGGACGTGGCAGTTCCGCGCGGCGAGACGGTCCCGCAGCCGGAGGAAGTACTCCGGTTGCAGGAAGAGCTGCGCGACCGCGAAGTCCGCACCGGCGCGGATCTTGTTGACCAGGTGATCGGTCTCGGTCTCCACGTCCGTGGAGCGCGGGTGCATGTGGGGAAAGGCGGCGACCCCCACCGAGAAGTCCCCGCAGGAACGGACCAGCCGTACCAGTTCGTCCGCGTAGAGGATGCCGTGCGGATGCGGGATCCACTCACCCATCGGGTCCCCGGGCGGGTCCCCCCGGATCGCCAGGATGTTGCGGATCCCCTCGTCGGCCAACGAGCCGACGACGTGCCGCAGTTCGTCCTTGGAATGGTCCACACCGGTCAGGTGGGCCATCGGCAGCATGGTGGTCTCACGGGCGATACGCCCGACGGTGCGGATCGTGCGGTCCCTGCTGGAACCGCCCGCCCCGTAGGTCACCGAGACGTAGGCGGGGTTCAGCGGCTCCAGTTCGCGCACGGCCTTCCAGAGGATCTGCTCTTCGGCGTCGCTGCGCGGAGGGAAGAACTCCACCGAGAACACGGTCCTGCCCGGCTGTAGCCGGTCCACGACCCGAGTCACGTTCAGGCCTCCTTGTTGTCCTGGGGTCCACACACGTGGGTGGCCACCACGATCAGTGGTGGCCACCCGTGTCACACGTGTTCGTGCGCGGAGCGGATCAGTAGCGGTAGTGCTCCGGCTTGTACGGCCCCTCGACGTCCACACCGATGTACTCGGCCTGAGCCTTGGTCATCTTGGTGAGCTTGACGCCGAGCGCGTCGAGGTGCAGCCGGGCGACCTTCTCGTCGAGGTGCTTGGGCAGCATGTAGACGTCGCGGTCGTACTCGTCGGTCTTGTTGAACAGCTCGATCTGGGCGATCGTCTGGTTGGTGAACGAGTTCGACATCACGAAGCTCGGGTGGCCGGTGGCGTTACCGAGGTTGAGCAGCCTGCCCTCGGACAGCACGATGATCGCGTGCCCGTCGGGGAAGGTGTACTCGTGCACCTGGGGCTTGATCTCGGTCTTCTTGATACCGGGGATCTTCTCCAGACCGGCCATGTCGATCTCGTTGTCGAAGTGGCCGATGTTGCCCACGATGGCGTTGTGCTTCATCCGCTTCATGTGGTCAGCGGTGATCACGTCGAAGTTGCCCGTGGTGGTGATGAAGATGTCGGCGGTCTCGACCACGTCCTCCATGGTCTTGACCTCGTAGCCCTCCATCGCGGCCTGCAGCGCGCAGATCGGGTCGATCTCGGTGACGATGACCCGGCAGCCCTGGCCACGCAGGGACTCGGCCGAGCCCTTGCCGACGTCACCGAACCCGGCGACCACGGCGACCTTGCCGCCGATGAGCACGTCGGTGGCACGGTTGATGCCGTCGATCAGCGAGTGGCGGCAGCCGTACTTGTTGTCGAACTTCGACTTGGTGACCGAGTCGTTGACGTTGATCGCCGGGAACAGCAGGTCACCGGACTTGGCCAGCTCGTAGAGACGGTGCACACCGGTGGTGGTCTCCTCGGTGACGCCCTTGATCTCCTTGGCGGCCTTGGTGAAGCGCTGCTTGTCGTTGGCCAGGCTCTCACGCAGCACCGAGAGTACGACCTTGAACTCCTCCGGGTCGTCCTCGGTGGGCTGCGGGACGGCTCCGGCCGTCTCGAACTCGACGCCCTTCTGGACCAGCATGGTGGCGTCGCCACCGTCGTCCAGGATCATGTTCGGGCCCCGGTTGTCGGAGAAGCCCTGGAACAGCTGGTTGGTGCACCACCAGTACTCCTCCAGGGTCTCGCCCTTCCAGGCGAAGACCGGAACACCGGCGGGGTTCTCCGGAGTGCCGTTCGGGCCGACCACGACGGCCGCGGCGGCCTCGTCCTGGGTGGAGAAGATGTTGCAGGAAACCCAACGTACCTCGGCGCCGAGCTCGACCAGCGTCTCGATCAGCACCGCGGTCTGCACGGTCATGTGCAGCGAGCCCGCGATACGCGCGCCCTTCAGCGGTTTGCTGTCCGCGTACTCACGCCGAGTCGCCATCAGGCCCGGCATCTCGTGCTCGGCCAGCCGGATCTGGTGCCGGCCCTGCTCGGCCAGCTTCGGATCGGCGATAGCGAATTCGATGCCGCCTGCCTTCTGCAACTTCGGGCTCATGATTTCCCTTCCTCGTTTCCTCTATCGGGCAGCTTGTGCGGCCTTGACGGCCGAGTCTTCAGGTGTTGAAGTACTTGGCTTCGGGATGGTGTGCCACGAACGCGTCCGTGGACTGCTCCGGATGCAGCTGGTACTCCTCGGAGAGTTCCACACCGATGTTCTCCGCGCCGAGCAACTCGACGATCTTGGCGCGATCCTCGAGATCGGGGCAAGCGCCGTAACCGAGCGAGAACCTCGCACCGCGGTAGCCGAGCTTGAAGAACTCCTCCACGTTCTCCGGGTCCTCGGAAGCCACGGTCAGACCCGAGGACCACTGCAGCTCACTGCGGATGCGCCGGTGCCAGTACTCGGCCAGCGCCTCGGTGAGCTGCACACCGAGCCCGTGGATCTCCAGGTAGTCCCGGTAGGCGTCGGCGGCGAACAGTTCGTTCGCGTAGTCGGCGATGGGCTGCCCCATCGTCACCAGCTGCAGCGGCAGCACGTCGACCTGACCGGTGGCCTCGGCCTTCTCCCGCGAGCGGTAGAAGTCGGCCAGGCACAGCCTGCGGTCACGCTTCTGCCGGGGGAAGTTGAACCGGAACCGCTCCGGGGCGTCCGGGGCGTCCTTGTCGAGCACGACCAGGTCGTTGCCCTCGGACACGCAGGGGAAGTACCCGTAGACCAGCGCCGCGTGCTGCAGGATGCCCTTGGTGGCCAGTTCGTCCATCCAGGCACGCAGCCGCGGACGTCCCTCGGTTTCCACCAGTTCCTCGTAGCTGGGGCCCTGTCCCTTCTTGGCACCGCGCAGACCCCACTGTCCGAAGAACGTCGCGCGTTCGTCGAGCAGCGCCAGGTAGTCGTTGCTGGACAGCCCCTTGACGACCTTGGGTCCCCAGAACGGCGGGGTGGGCACCGGCACGTCGGGGTCGACGTCCGAACGCACGCTGTCGTCCCGCTCGTCCGGTTCCGGCCCCTGCTCGGCCTTGCGCTTCTCCGCGATCCGGTTGGAGCGCTCGCGCCGGGCCTTGCGTTCGGCCTTCTTCTGGCGCTCCGCCTCGTCCTCCTCGGGGGACTCGCCGTTCTTGGCCTGCATGATGCGGTCCATCAGCTTGAGGCCCTCGAAGGCGTCCTTGGCGTAGCGCACGTCGCCCTGGTAGAGCTCGTCGAGATCGTTCTCGACGAAGGACCTGGTCAGCGCGGCACCACCGAGCAGCACGGGGTACTTCTCGGCCAGTCCCCTGGAGTTCATCTCCTCCAGGTTCTCCTTCATGATGACCGTGGACTTGACCAGCAGCCCGGACATGCCGATCGCGTCGACCTCGTGTTTCTCGGCCTCCTCGAGGATGGTGTTGATCGGCTGCTTGATGCCGATGTTGACCACCTCGTAGCCGTTGTTGGACACGATGATGTCGACCAGG
Source organism: Actinopolyspora mortivallis (assembly GCF_003001495.1). Lineage (GTDB taxonomy): Bacteria > Actinomycetota > Actinomycetes > Mycobacteriales > Pseudonocardiaceae > Actinopolyspora > Actinopolyspora mortivallis_A. The sequence continues at coordinate 14,013 of NZ_PVSR01000024.1, read as the reverse complement.
TTCTTGCCGATGTCGTGCACGTCGCCCTTGACCGTGGCCAGCAGCAACCTGCCCTTGCCGCCGGAGTCCTCCTTCTCCATGTGCGGCTCCAGGTAGGCCACGGCGGTCTTCATGATCTCCGCGGCCTGCAGCACGAAGGGCAGCTGCATCTGGCCGGAGCCGAACAGGTCACCGACGGTCTTCATCCCGGACAGCAGCGTGTCGTTGACGATCTCGAGAGGCTTCTTCTCCTTCATCGCCTCGTCGAGATCGGCCTCCAGGCCGGTCTTCTCACCGTCGACGATGCGCTGCTCCAGACGCTCGAACAGCGGCAGGGCGGCCAGCTCCTCCGCCTTGGAGGCCCCGCTGGACTCCGCCGACTTGCCCTCGAACAGGGCCATGAGCTTCTGCAGCGGGTCGTAGGCCTCCTCGGTGTCGGTGGCCTCGCGCCGCCGGTCGTAGACGAGGTCCAGGGCGACCTGGCGAGCCTCCTCGTCGATCTTGTTCATCGGCAGGATCTTGGACGCGTGCACGATGGCGCTGTCCAGACCGGCTTCCCGGCACTCGTTGAGGAACACCGAGTTCAGCACCTGCCGCGCGGCCGCGTTGAGACCGAACGAGACGTTCGAGAGCCCCAGCGTGGTCTGCACCTCCGGGTGCCGCTTCTTGAGCTCCCGGATCGCGTTGATGGTCTCGATGCCGTCCCTGCGGACCTCTTCCTGGCCGGTGGTGATGGGAAAGACCAGGGGATCGATGATGATCGCGGACTTGTCCAGACCCCAGTTTTGGGTCAGGTCCTCGATGAGCCGCTCGGCCACGCGCAGCTTCCACTCCGCGGTACGAGCCTGGCCCTCCTCGTCGATGCAGGTGCACACGACGGTGGCACCGTGCTCGACGGCCATCTTCATGACGCGGTCGTAGCGACCGCCCTCCTCGGTGCCGTCCTCGTAGTTGATCGAGTTGATCGCACACCGGCCGCCGAGGTGCTCCAGGCCGACCTCGATGACGTCGGCCTCGGTGGAGTCGACCATGATCGGCAGCGTGGAGGCCGTGGCCAGCCGTGAGGCCAGCTCACGCATGTCGTGTGTGCCGTCGCGGCCCACGTAGTCCACGCACAGGTCGAGCATGTGCGCGCCCTCGCGGGTCTGCGCCTTGGCGATCTCGACGCAGTCCTCGTAACGTCCCTCGAGCATCGCCTCGCGGAACGCCTTGGAGCCGTTGGCGTTGGTGCGCTCGCCGACGTTGAGGATCGAGGCTTCCTGCTCGAACGGGATCGCCTGGTACACCGAGGAGACCGAGGGGACGATCTCGGGTTCGCGCGGGGCCGGGTTCAGGCCGCTGACCGCCTCGGCCACCTGGCGCACGTGTTCACCGGTGACACCACAGCAGCCGCCGACCAGGCGGGCTCCGTAGTTGTTGACGAAGTCGACCAGCGCCTCGGACAGTTCCTCCGGGGTGAGCGGGTACACCGCCCCGTTCGGGCCGAGTTCGGGAAGCCCCGCGTTGGGCATGACCGAGATCGGAACCCGCGCGTGGTCGGCCAGCACGCGCAGGTGCTCGCTCATCTCGGCCGGACCGGTCGCGCAGTTCATACCGATCATGTCGATGCCCAGCGGCTCGAGTGCCGTCAGCGCGGCACCGATCTCGGAACCGACCAGCATCGTCCCGGTCTGCTCCACGGTGACGTGGGCGATGATCGGCACCCACTTGCCCTGGTCCCGCATCGCGCGCTTGGCGGCGACGATGGCGGCCTTGGTCTGCAGCAGGTCCTGCGAGGTCTCCACCAGCACCACGTCGACGCCGCCGTCGAGCATGCCGAGGACCTGCTGGTGGTAGGCGTCCCGCAGGTCCGCGTACGGTGCGTGGCCGAGTGTGGGCAGCTTCGTGCCCGGCCCCATGGAGCCCAGCACGAAACGTGGCTTCTCCGGCGTGGAGTACTCGTCACAGCACTCCCGTGCCAGCGCCACTCCCTTCTCGGCGAGATCCCGGATGCGGTCCTCGATCCCGTACTCGCCCAGGTTCGGCAGATTGCAGCCGAACGTGTTCGACTCGATGGCGTCCGAGCCGTTCTTCAGGAAGCCCCGGTACACCGAACGGACGACATCGGGACGCGTCTCGTTGAGGATCTCGTTGCAGCCCTCGAGGTTGTTGAAGTCCTCCAGGGTGAGGTCGTGCTCTTGCAACGCCGTACCCATGCCGCCGTCCCCGACGAGCACGCGTTCGGCGATGGCCGTGAGAAACCCACTCGGGTCGTTGTCCCGACGGCCCGATTCTTCCTGTGTCGTCATCACGCTGCCTTCCGAACGCTTCAGCGAAGCACGGACTCGATCTCACTGGCGGCCTGGTCGCCGTACGCCTCGGCGAACCTGGCCACGAACGATCCCTTGTCCACCTCGTATTCCTGCGGCCCGTCGGTTTCCAGGGACGTGGTCGCCAGGGTGCATCCGAGCTGGATGGAACGCTCGAGTTCCAGCCCGTTGGCCAGTCCCGCGAGGAAGCCCGCACGGAGCGCGTCGCCGACGCCGGTGGGGTCGCCGACCTGCTTGGGCTTGACCGGAGCGATCTCGATCGTCGGTGCCGAGGCGGACTCGACACGCACTCCGTTCTCGCCCAGTGAGGTGACCCACATGCCGACCTGCTGCAGCACCTCCTCGTGGGCCATGCCGGTGGTCTGCAGCAGCAGGCTGTGCTCGTACTCGTTGGTGAACAGGTACTTGGCCCCCTCCACCAGCTTACGGATCTGCGGGCCGTCCATCCGGGCGAGCTGCTGGCCCGGGTCGGCCACGAACTGGTAGCCGCGCTCACGGCACTCCTGGCTGTGTCGCAGCATCGCCTCGGGGTCGTTGGCCGAGACGACCACGAGGTCCAGCCCACCGACGCGGTCGGAGATCGGCTTGAGCTCGATCTCACGGGCCTCCGACATCGCCCCGGGGTAGAACGAGGCGATCTGGTTCTGCACCTCGTCGGTGGTGCAGGTGAACCGAGCGGTGTGGGCGGTCTTGGAGGTGTGCACCGCGCTGGTGTCGACACCGTAGCGCTCCAGCAGCGCGCGGTACTCGGCGAAGTCCTCGCCGACCGCGCCCACCAACAGCGACTTCACACCGAGCTGGCCGAGCCCGAACACGATATTGCCCGCGACACCGCCCCTGCGCACCTCGAGTTCGTCGACGAGGAACGACAGGGAGACCTGGTCGAGCCGGTCCGCGATGAGCTGATCGGCGATCTTGCCGGGGAAAGACATCAGGTGGTCGGTGGCGATAGAACCGGTCACCGCGATTTGCACTGCGAAAAACTCCTTCACCAAGGCCGATGTCGGTGGCCCGTCACCGGCCGGCGGTCATGTGGGGGACGGAAAGAACCTGGTGTTGCTCGCCACGCCGCGGGGCGCGGGAGAACCGCGCCCCGCGGCGTCGACGACACGTCACGTCGCGTGTTCGGCTGTCAGAGGCCCGCGGCGTTCTTCAGGGCCTCGACACGGTTGGTGCGTTCCCAGGGCAGGTCCACGTCCGTACGCCCGAAGTGCCCGTAGGCCGCCGTCGGCGCGTAGATCGGCCGCAACAGGTCCAGATCCCGCGTGATCGCCGCCGGACGCAGATCGAACACCTCGTTGATCGCCGCCTGGATCTTGACCGGATCCACGTTCTCCGTACCGAAGGTCTCCACGAACAGACCCACCGGCGCGGCCTTCCCGATCGCATAGGCCGTCTGCACCTCGATCCGGCTGGCCAACCCCGCGGCCACCGCGTTCTTGGCCACCCACCGGGTCGCATACGCCGCCGAACGGTCCACCTTCGACGGGTCCTTACCCGAGAACGCGCCACCACCGTGCCGGGCCATACCCCCGTAGGTGTCCACGATGATCTTACGACCCGTCAGACCACAGTCCCCCATCGGACCACCCGTGACGAACCGACCCGTCGGATTCACCAACAGGCGCAGGTCCGTGGTGTCCAGTCCGACCCGCTCGATCTCGGGGTTGATGACGTGCTGGCGGATGTCGGGGGCCAGCATCGCGTCGAGGTCGATGTCCTCGGCGTGCTGCGTGGACAGCACGGCGGTGTCCAGCTTGACCGGCTGGTCCCCCGCGTACTCGACCGTGACCTGGGTCTTGCCGTCCGCACGCAGGTAGGGCAGCACGCCCTCCTTGCGGACCCTGGTCAGCCTGCGCGACATGCGGTGGGCCAGGGCGATCGGCAGCGGCATCAGCTCGTCGGTCTCGTTCGAGGCGTAGCCGAACATCAGCCCCTGGTCACCGGCGCCCTGCTGGGCGATCTCGTCGATGGCACCCTCGACGCGGGTCTCGTGGGCGGTGTCGACGCCCTGCCCGATGTCCGGGGACTGCGCGTCGATGGAGACGTTGATGCCGCAGGTGTTGCCGTCGAAGCCCTTGGCCGAGTTGTCGTAGCCGATCTCCAGGATCTTCTCCCGCACGATGGCGGGGAGGTCCACGTCGGCCTCGGTGGTGACCTCGCCGGCGAGGTGCACCTGGCCGGTGGTGATCATGGTCTCCATCGCCACGCGGGAGCGGGGGTCCTGGGCCAGCATCGCGTCCAGGATGGCGTCGCTGATCGAGTCGGCCATCTTGTCCGGGTGGCCCTCGGTCACGGACTCACTGGTGAACAACCTGCGGTTCATCTCAGTCACGGCTGAACTTCACCTCACTGCTGATTGCTTCGAACGTTCTTCGTACGCGACGGCTGTCATGCCCTGGCGTGGATGATGCCCCAGGCCAGGCTCCCGCCATTGCCGGCCTGCACCCAGTTGCGCAGCCCGGTCTTCATGTGGGTCCGGTACTCTTCACCGATGAACTCGGCGAGTTCCTTCTCCCGACTCTCCAACACTTCCAGCACCCGGCCGTAGTGGACGGGCAGATACTCGCTGAGGTCCTCGAACTCGATGTTCTGCAGCCCCAGCCGCGCCAGCTCCTTGCGGTAGAAACCGGGCGATCCGAGCGAGTCCAGGTGCAACCGGTCCAGGATGGGACCGAGGTCGTTCTTGTTCGCCGAGTCCGCGGCCATCGGGTCGGTGAACAGCACCGAACCCTTCGGCTTGAGAACCCTGACGACCTCTTCCAGAACCCTGCCACGGTCACCGCTGTGCAGGAAGGAGTCCTGCGACCAGACGATGTCGAAGGCGTTGTCCTGGTAGGGGATGTCCTCGAAGGAGCCGTCCGCCACCTCGATCAGGTGCTCGAGGCCCTCGGCCCTGGTGATCTCACGGTTGCGCTGGTTCTCGACCTCGCTGAGGTTGAGGCAGGTGACGTGGCACCCGTAGGTCCTGGCCAGGTAGCGGGCGGCCCCGCCGTAACCGGCTCCCAGGTCCAGAACCCTGGTCGAGGAGTTGATCTCCACCTTGTCCGCCATCCGCTGGACGGTGCGCTCGCTGGCGGTGGCGATGTCCTCCTGCGGGGTCTGGTAGAGGCCGACGTGGATGTCGTTGCCGCCCCAGACGTGGTAGTAGAAGTTGTCCGCGTCCTCCGAGTTGTAGTAGTCGCGTGCGGTGTGTACCGCACTCGAATACATGTCGATGAACTCGTCCTCGGTGCGGTAGCTCTTCTCCGCTATGTGAATGTAGAAGTCCGGCTCGTTCTCACCGTAAGTTTCCTGGAAGTCACCGTAGGTGTCAATCCGCTGGAAACCGACCTCACGCATGAGCCGCCGCATGTAGTCCTTCCGCAGCGGATACATGTTGAGGAAGAATTCGGACTTGTCCGGGAATGTGTACTTGAACCGCGCCAGACCGTCGTCGATGTAGTCTGGCTCCGCGGAAACGTCCTCACCAGCGTAGTAATAGGTGTGCTTGCTGGAGAACCCGTTGTCCAGAATCGAGTCGTAGTTCCGCTGGTCGATGATCAAGACACCGTCGTGCTTGAGCATCGCGTAGAACTCGGCCAGGGTCTTGCGGCGGTCCCGCTCCGAAAACAGGTGAGTGAAGGAGTTGCCCAGGCAGATGATCGCGTCGTACTCGCCGTGCACGTCCCGGTTGAGCCAACGCCAGTCGGCGTTGACCACACGCAGGATGTAACCACCGTAGGCCAGTCCGTTACTGAAGGCCTTGGCCAGCATCTGCGGGCTTCCGTCGGCACTGACGGTCTCGAACCCCTCCTCGAGAAGTCGAACCGAGTGAAAACCGGTTCCCGTCGCAGCGTCCAGCACGGTCTTGACACCGCGTGCGCGCAACTGATCGATGAAGAAGCTTCCTTCGCTTTCGTAGCGCTTCTTCCAGTCGATCAAATCATCCCACTTGTCGACAAAACCGCCGACGTACTCATGCGTGTAGTGATCAGTGTCGCGTACTTCCAACGGATTGTCGCCGAACGCCTGCTGCTCGCGGTACACCGGGTCCTGATCGTCCCCTTCCTGGTCACCACGGGCAAGATCGTCCACGCTCTTGGTCATACTCAGCTCCCACTCGCGTTGGTCAAGCGCCACTGCACCGCTCGGAACCGCGGCGAATTTCGCCGCCCCGAGCTTTCACGGGCGCGCCGGGTCACCTCACACAAGGGGCACGCCGGACCGATGCGGGCAGCCGCCTGACGGGCCGCGCACTGACACCGATCAGCACACTCGGTCGGCACCTTTGCCGTCCGATCCCGACGCAGATTCCGTACGCCGAGAACCCAACTTAGGCGCATTCACGAAAAATGCAACAGCAAATAGCTGTGACCCTAATCATAAAAATAGTAGGATCGCATGATTCACGCGATCACCCACCGTGAAAAAATCCGCTCTCACCTGGAGAGATTCGCTCTTTCGCCTCGCGGGTCACGATCTGACAAAGGCGCTCGATCCGCACTTGACGTACAATACGCGTGCGCAGCGTATAACACGAAAACCACGCGAGGCGCAAGCGTGCGATCGGACGAACCCGAGGCCCCGGCGAGGGGAATCTCCGCATTCCGTATTCGCTTCTGCCCGTTCCATCGCAGGAGAGTGCACGGATGTTACGCTCGTGCTCCGATGACGGTGAGACACCCCACCCCCAGTCGAACCGAAACCTCTTTTCGCAGCTCAGCGCCCCTTCGCGGGCCGCAGAACCCCGGAGAGGCCCTCCGTCTCCCCTAGCTCCGCACCTCCACGATCCCCTGATTCTTTTCTACTTTATTATTGTCGACAATCCGCATAATCGATTGTGCGGCATTCAGGATTTCGGCCCGCTGGTCCGAACGAGCGAAGCGTTCCCCGAACCGGAACGGAACGGGGAACGGAAGGAATCTCACCCCGTCAGCTCGCCGAATTCCTCTTCGCGGAACTCCTCGACGACCGCGTCCTCGTGGACACGACCCTGTTCCTTGTTGCGCAACTCCACGCGGCGGATCTTGCCCGAGATCGTCTTGGGAAGCTCGGCGAACTGCAGCCTGCGGATCCTCTGGTAGGGCGCCAGGTGCCGACGCGCGTGACGCAGCACACTCAGCGCCGTGTCCCGGTCGGCGGCGTATCCGGGCGCCGGCACCACGTAGGCCTTCGGCACGGCCGACCGCACCGGATCCGGAGCGGGGACCACGGCGGCCTCGGCCACGGCGGGATGCCGCAACAGCACGCTCTCCAGCTCGAACGGCGAGATGCGGTAGTCGGAGGCCTTGAACACGTCGTCGGTGCGTCCCACATAGGTGATGTAGCCGTCCGCGTCCCGCCGACCGACGTCCCCGGTGTGGTAGTAGCCGTCCCGCATCACCTCGGCGGTTTTGCCCTCCTCGGAGTAACCGCTCATCAGCCCCACCGGTCGGGGGTCGAGCGCCAGACAGATCTCCCCCTCGTCGGAGGGGTCCCCCGTGACGGGGTCCACCAGCACCACGTCGAACCCGGGAAGGGGCCGTCCCATCGCCCCCGGACGGACGGGCTGTCCCGGGGTGTTGGCGATCTGGACGCTGCTCTCGGTCTGCCCGAACCCGTCACGGATCGTCACCGACCACTCCTCGGAGACACGGTCGATCACTTCGGGATTCAACGGTTCCCCCGCACTGACCACTCGTCGCGGTGGGTCGGCCACTCGTCCGAGATCACACTGGATGAGCATGCGCCAGACCGTCGGGGGAGCGCAGAAGCTGGTCACACCACACCGGGACATCTCGTCCAGCAGCCGCTCGGGATCGAACCGCTCGTAACCGTGCACGAACACGGTCGCCGCCGCGTTGAAGGGGGCGAACAGGCAGCTCCAGGCGTGCTTGGCCCAGCCGGGAGAGGAAATGTTGAGGTGCACGTCACCGGGCCGCAGCCCTATCCAGTACATGGTGCTCAGATGCCCCACCGGATAGGAGAGGTGGGTGTGCTCGACGAGTTTGGGCAGCGCGGTGGTTCCCGAGGTGAAGTAGATCAGCAGCGGATCCTCGGCACGGGTTCTGCCCCGGGGAACGAACTCGGACGAAGCGCTCGCGCTCTCGGCGTAGTCCCACCAACCGGGCCGTGTCCCACCCACGGATATACCGGTGTACTCCCCACCGATCCCGGCGAACTTGGGAACGTGTTCGACGGAGGTCACCACGTACCGGACCCTTCCCCGGTCGAGGCGGTCCCCCAACTCCTCCGGGCCCAGCAAGGGGGTGGCCGGAATCGTCACCGCCCCCAGCTTCATCGCGGCCAGCAGGGTCTCCCAGAGTTCCGCGCGGTTGTCGAGCATGAGCAGCAGCCGGTCCCCACGGCTCACCCCGAGTCCGCGCAACCAGTTGGCCACCCGGTTCGACCGCGCGGTCAGCTCCGCGTAGGAGACCCGCTCGGAGTCGCCTCCCGGACGGGTGATCCAGAGCGCCGTCCGGTCCACCTCGCCGCCTATGGTGTCGAACCAGTCCAGCGCCCAGTTGAAGTACCTCGGTTCGGGCCAGCGGAACCCAGCGCGTGCCGCCTCGTAGTCCTCCGCGTTGCGGAGCAGGAAGTCCCGGGCTGAGCGGAACTGCTCGGTCGCGGTGCCCTCCTCCGGTCGCTCGGACCACGACGTCCGTCCGGAGGCTGTGCTCTCCGTCATCCTCGATCACTCTCCACTGTCGTGTTCTCCCGCCACGGCACGTGCGGGGGATCTCACAAGCTAACCGCCTCACCCCTTCGGGGCCACAGCGTTCCTCCCCCCGGGTCAACCACCGGGGCGGCGCGTTGACCTCACCCGTGTTCTCGGTCACTAATGTCGACCGCTGGTGTCCGACAGTCCGTCGGTGCTCGCCGGCGACCTCGAAGGAGGCCCCATGCTGTCGTCGCGGCCGAGATGTCTTCGCCATCCCCTGCGGACCGCCGGTGGAGTGGCCCTGGCCGGTGTCCTCGTGCTCTGTGCCACGCCGGCGACGGCCACTCCCCCGGAGGAGGGGTGGCGTCCGGAACGGCCGCCCCTGAGCACCCCGTGGACCGAACGGGTCGGTCCGGACAACGCACTGCCGGAGTACCCCCGTCCGCAGCTGAGGCGTCCCCGCTGGAGGAACCTCAACGGGGAGTGGAGATACGCGGGCGGCGACACCCCGCCGGATCGGCGGCAGCGCCTTGCCGAACGGATCCTGGTCCCCTACCCGGTGGAGTCCGCGCTGTCCGGGGTCAGCAGGCACGACGACCACATGCTCTACCGGAGGGAGTTCCGCGTTCCCCCCGGTTGGGGACAGGACCGGGTGTTGTTGCACTTCGGCGCGGTGGACCAGCGGGCGACGGTGTGGGTCAACGGCAGCCGGCTGGGCACTCACGAGGGAGGGTTCACCTCGTTCACCCTCGACGTGACCGAAGCACTGCGTCCCCGGGGGAACCAGCGGCTGACCGTGGCGGTCACCGACACCAACGAACGGGGGGCCTATCCGCTCGGCAAACAACGGGACCGACCCGGCGGGATCTTCTACACGGGGTCCTCGGGTATCTGGCGCACCGTCTGGCTCGAACCGGTCTCACCCACCCATCTGGCGGAGTTGAACATCACTCCCCGCCTGGAGGACGAGAGCTTCCGGATGACCCCCGAGATCCGGGGTGGGAACGCCTCCGCCGTGGAGACCGTGGTCACCCGTCCGGACGGTGCGGTGGTGTCACGCACCCGCACGCCGGCCGGGAAACCCGTACGGGCACCCGTGCCCGACCCCCGCCCGTGGAGCCCGGGTGATCCGTACCTCTACGGACTGACCGTGCGGCTGCTGGGACCGGACGGGCGGGAGCTGGACCGCGTGGACAGTTACGCGGGCATGCGTTCGATCGAGCTGGTCACCGACTCCCGGGGGCGACAGCGCATGGCGCTCAACGGCCGGATCCTGTTCCAGCAGGGCCTGCTCGACCAGGGTTTCTGGCCGGACGGTCTGCACACCCCTCCCACGGACGAGGCGCTGCGTCACGACCTCGTCCAGACCCGCCGGATGGGGTTCAACATGGTGCGCAAACACACCAAGGTGGCCCCGAAGAGGTGGTACTACTGGGCCGACAGGACGGGAGTTCTGGTCTGGCAGGACATACCCTCCCTGGACTCGGACAGCGGCGGAACCAACGGCCCTCCCAGCCCGGAGGCCGCCAGGGCCTTCGAACGGGAGATGACCACGATCGTCGACCAGCTGGACAGTGTGACCTCGCTGGTGACCTGGGTCCCGTTCAACGAGGGATGGGGCGAGTTCGACACCGCCCGCGTCGCGGACGAGGTCCGAGACCTGGACCCGAGCAGGTTGGTGAACGCCTCCAGCGGCGTGAACTGCTGCTCGTCCCTGCCGGACACCGGCGCGGGTGACATCTACGACGACCACACCTACGTGGGTCCGGGAACACCGGAAGCCACCGCCGAGCGCGCCGCCGTGGACGGCGAGTACGGCGGTCTCGGTCTGCTCGTACCGGGGCACCTGTGGCCGGGAGACCCGCATGCCTACGAGATGGTCGACACGCGGGAGGGACTCACCCGCCGGTACGAGGAACTCGGACGCTCCCTGATCGACGCGATCGAACGCGGAGGTCTCTCGGCAGCGGTCCACACCCAGCTCTCCGACGTGGAGAACGAGGTCAACGGCCTGATGACCTACGACAGACGGGTCGTCAAACCGCTCGTGGAGCGGGTCGAACGGGTCAACGAGGCCGTGATCGAGACCGGCACGGCGGCCCCGTGACCGGAGTGGGACGCAACCGGTGCTCCGTTTCCCCGTTCGCGTGAGCCGGGTTCTGGATCTCGGTCGCGGATCGCGCGTATGGTGGCCGTGTGCCGGACCACGTGACGATTCCCACCGCGGCGGGCAAGTTCGACGCGTTGCAGGCGGGGCCGCCCGCCGCTCAGGGCGTGCTGCTGCTGCACGGTTTCCCCCAGTCGGCTCTGCAGTGGCGGAGCCAGCTCGCGGCTCTCGGCGGGGCGGGCTACCACGCGGTCGCGCCCGACCAACGGGGCTATTCCCCCGGTGTGCGTCCCGAGGGGGTGGAGGCGTACCGGATGGAGGAACTCGTCGGCGACGTGCTGGCGATGGCCGACCGGCTGGAGTGGGAACGTTTCGACCTGGTCGGTCATGACTGGGGATCAGCGGTGGCCTGGGCCACCGCCGCCGCGGCACCGGATCGGATACGGACGTTGTCCGCGCTGTCCGTCCCCCATCCTGAGGCCTTCGGGCAGGCGATCACGCACGACCCGGACCAACAGCGCCGATCCGCCTACATGCGGCTCTTCCGCTCCGAGGACGCCGAGCGCACCCTGTTGGCCGAGGGCGCACAACGTCTCGAACAGTTCTTCGAGCAGCGCGTTCCCGCCGAGCACGTGACGAGCTACCTCGACCGGATGCGGGAGCCGGGCGCGCTCACCGCGGCGCTGAACTGGTACCGCGCCATGCGGCACGCCGGAGCCGTGGGAAGGATCACCGTCCCCACCCTCTACGTGTGGAGCACCGAGGACGCCGCCGTGGGGGCCAGGGCCGCCGAGGCGACGGCCTCCTACGTGACCGGCGAATACCGCTTCGAGGTGCTGCCCGGGGTCTCCCACTGGATGTCCGAAGAGGCTCCGGAACGGGTCAACGAGCTGTTGCTCGACCACATCGGCGGCCACCGCTGAGCCGAGCCCGGCCAGGCTCCCGTGTTTCCGGGGACGGTGTCACCGCTGTCGCTCGGCAGCGTCGCCGCTGTCGAGAAGACTGTGCCGGATGGCCAGTGTCACCGCCTCCAGTCGGGAGTGGACCCCCAGCTTGGTCAGCAAGCCCTGTACGTGGCTGCGTACCGTGGCGGTGGAGATGCCCAGGGAACGGGCCATGTTGGCAGTGTGCGCCCCCGTGGCCAGCAGCCGCAGACATTCGTGTTCGCGGGGGGTGAGTTCCTCCAACGGTGCCCCCCTTCCCCTGTCCTCACCGCAGATCCTGCGCTGCGCCAGGGCGGGCAGTCTGGTGACCGGTTGTCCGGAACACACCTTGCGTACCGCCTCCACCAGGGCGGTCAGCCCGCACATCTTGTTGACGTATCCCGCGGCGCCGGCCCGCATCGCACGGCGGACCGCCGCCGGCTCACGATCCGCCGTGAGCAGCACCACCCGCATGTGGGGCCCTCCGGCCGCCATGATCTCGTGCAGGAAGTCCAGGGAGTCCCCGTCGACGAAGAACCGCTCCACCAGGCACACGTCTGGTGCGTTGTCCCGGACCACGCCCACCGTGCCCTCGATGGTGTCGGCCGTGGCCAGCACCTCGATTCCCCGTTGGGGCAACACGGTCACCAACGCGTCCACGAAAACGGCGTGATCATCGCCCAGCACCAACCGAGCCATTGTCCCCCCTCGTCGCCGTGGCGTCCGCGCGACACACCCTGCACGGATTCCTCGCCCGTGCCCGCACGGGGCCGCGAGTCCGGACGCGCTCGGCCTGTCCGGTGGACACTCGCGAACGGCTCCCGAACCTCCGTTCGGTGCATCCGCTCCGGACTCGCCGATCCGATACCCCAGTTGTACACGGTCACCACAAAGCTTGCACAATGAGTGAATAATTCACTTCGCTCGGTGTTCATCGTGTTCGAGGCGGTAGGCGCGCTCCGTCTCGTCGCAGTGCGCGGCCAGGTCGAAACGCTCGTCGATCCGCCGGCGCGCAGCCTCCCCTGTGCGGGCACGCCGGACGGGCGACTCCAGCAGCTCCGACACAGCGGCGGCCAGGGCGTCCGGACGTTCCGGCGGCACCAACAGCCCCGTGTCCGGCGGAACGACCAGGTCGGGAACCGCGTTGACCGCCGTGGCCACCACGGGCAACCCGCACCACATCGCCTCGACCAGGGCCAACGGCAGGCCCTCGTACCTGCTCGGCAGCACGAACACGTCGAAGGCGGGGAGCAACCGCAGCACGTCCTCCCGTTCACCGGTCAGCAGGAGTCCGTCCCCGAGTTCTCTCCGCGCCAGCGCGGCCACGGAGCCACGAAGCTCCCCGTCCCCCACCCACACGCCGCGGACCTCGTGCCGCTCCGAGAGCAGCCGTAAGGCGGTCACGAAGTGCTCCGGGGCCTTCTGGTACGTCAGCCGTCCCACCGCCCCGACCAGCAGTCCGTGTTCGGCGACGCCCAGTTCGCGCCGCGCTCGGGCCCTCGTCACGGCATCGGCGCACGGCACCTCACGGGAAACCGGCACCCCGACCGTACGGGCGCGGCCCGGTGGCACCAGCCCGCGTTCCACCGCCTCGGCGGTGACCGACTTCCCCACGCAGAGCACGGTGTCGGTGAGCGGACCGAGCAGGCGTTCGATCCGGACGTAACTCTCCCGGACGAACCCCGGTTGGAAGGGGTGAAACGGGAAGCCGTGGTAGGTGTGCACCACCCGAGGGACCCCTGCCAACCGGGCGGCCAGCCTTCCCACCGCCCCGGCCTTGGCGGTGTGGGTGTGCACGACGTCGACCCTCTCCCGGAGGAACAGGCGGGTCAGTCGGAACAACGCCGTGAGATCCCGCCACGGCCGGATCGGCCTGCACAGACTCGGCTCCACCACCGTGGGCACCCCCGCCCGACGCGCCCGTTCCAACAGCCCGCCTTCGACGCCGGCGACGATGGTCACGGCGTGGGAACGCGCGAGCAGCTCCACCGCCGACCGTAACGCCACGACCCCCGCGCCCCCGTCGAGGCGTGTGATGACCATGAACACCCGCGGTCCGCGCTTCCCCCGCCC
>NZ_PVSR01000023.1:0-64221 GCF_003001495.1 Actinopolyspora mortivallis | reverse complement strand
ACCCAACACCCCCTGAACAGGGGGTAGCCACCACCCCCACCCCACCACAAAACACCAGGACAACGCGGCTTCCCCGCGAGAACCCACCTCGCCCGCGCACGGGAGGAAACCGGGGAACCTCCACCGTCCTCCGTCTCGTGCTCCGCTCTCCATCGGGTGATTCTCTGCCACGTCTCGGCCTGTGACCGTCCAGCGAGGTAGCCTCGATCTCGGAAAACGACCACGGGGGTAGCAGTGGATTCGACACCGATATACACAGAGCTGCGGAACACACTGATCGACCCGGAAGGAGACCACTGGACGACCAGTGCTCCGCCCGAGTTCCTCGCCTCCTTGGAAAGTGCCCACGACCATCAGCACAACCAAGCCGAGCAGGACTCCGGCGGAAGTCACAGTACCGGAGAACAACCCCCGCAGTCAGGACGACGCGCCAAAGGGCGTCGCCACCGGGCGGAGGACTGAAAACACCTCATCTTTTTCTCGCGGGCCCGGACTCCCCGCGAGGCGGTCCGTCTGCCTGTTCGGGTGCGCTCCTGAGCGCACCCCGAGCGGGAGGCGGGACGAGAACAGGCCGCTCACCCTGCCGAGGACGGGTGGGGAGGGAACCACCGCTTCCCGATTCGGCCGAAACTCCCCACGAGCCTCATCCCTCCGGGATGCCTCCGGCACCACCTCGGCGTCACCCACACGAGCGGCAGGGACCCTGCCGGAGGCAATCGGAGCTTCCCTCAGTCGCTGGCGGAGGAGAACTGGGGCAACGACACCACGGGGATCCTGGAGTGCTCCTGCTCCTGTTGAGCCTGTTGCTCCGAGTCCCGCTGTTGCTCCTCCGGTGAGAAGGACAACGGCTGTTCGAGCAAGGGGTCCCGGTATTCCTCCTGCTCGTGCGTGCTCACCTGTTCGGTGGTGGGCTCCTGCTCCCGACGGCTCTGCTGGTAGCGCTCCTTGCTGCGCTTGGCGGCCCCGCGGATCTCCTCGGTGAGCTTGCGGTTGGCCTGCCTGGTCCGCCGCTCCTCACGCTCCTGCTTCCGGGTGGTCCGCCGCTGCTGCTTGTTGTTCTGCTGCGCCGGGCGTGCCTGTTTGATGTACGGCCCGAACAACTCGCGCAACTTGCGCGCATTCTGTTCACTCAGGTCGATTTCATAGGTCACGCCGTCCATGGCGAAAGTGACTGTCTGCTGCGCTTCGGACCCGTCGATGTCGTCGACGAGTTCGACCTGAATCCGCTCGGCCATGATCACCTGTTTCGGGAACGTGCCCCGTCTCGCTCCGCGACACTTGCCGGTAAGACATCTCCGACCGACGCTTACTTTATAGCACGCGGCCGGACAGTTGTCTCGTACTCAACGATAGAACAGCCTCTCGTAGGGACGTAAACCACCCGTGCCCCCGCGGCCGGTTCGCAAAAACCGATACCACCGAGTCACCATGCCCTATCGGTACCGTACTCCGTGTTGTGCCGACCGGGACATCCCGCGACGAGAGGAACCTGTCGTCGAAGTCACTCCGTGGCAAGAGCTAGGAGCCGCTCACAACAATCGGGCGACGTTAGTTTATTGTACTGCCGCGCTTCGTCGTAAGCTGTGGATGACCGACGAAAACGATCCGGAATCGAGGGTTAGCAGTGGCGCAGAAGGTAACGGTTCAACTGGTCGACGATGTCGACGGTTCGGAGGCCGACTCCACCGTCGAGTTCGGGCTCGACGGAGTCAACTACACGATTGATCTCTCGTCCGAGAACGCCACCAAACTGAGGGATGCGCTGGCTCCCTATCTCTCCCACGCCCGCCGCACCGGAGGTCGCAAGCGCACGGCCAAGTCCGGCAAGAGCGGGAAAACACGCCAGTCGGGCGGCGGCTCACAGGCGCCGAAAGCCGCCGACCGCGAACGCAATCAGGCCATTCGGGAATGGGCCCGTCAGCAGGGCATGCAGGTTTCCGATCGCGGACGCATTCCCGCCGAGATAGTGGAAGCCTACGACAAAGCGCAGTGAAGCGACTCCCGACCGTGGACGGGCGGGACGACACGGCTCGTTCCCGCCCGCCCGCACGGCGGAACATTACGTGCACGAAAAAGCGCCGAATGTGACCGCTTTTCGCTCAGTTCGCGTGCTCGTCCAGGAATTCCCGGATCTCCCGTTCCGTGGGCATGGAACTGCTGGCTCCCTTCCGCTGAATCGAGACGGCCGCGGCCGCGGACCCCTCGCGTAGCGCCGTCTCCACGGGCTTGTCCCGGGCCAGCGCGGCCCCGAAAGCGCCGACGAAGGTGTCCCCCGCCGCGGTGGTGTCCACGGCGTGCACGGCAAAGGCGGGGACGCGCAGCCGCTGTCCGGAACGGTTCCCGTACAGCACTCCCCGCTTCCCCAGAGTGATCACCACTTCCTCCACGGAGTCGAGCAGCGCCTCCAGAGCGGGCTCGGGTTCCCGTTCACCGGTGAGTACCGCCGCCTCGTGCTCGTTCGGCACCAGCAGGTTCACCGTGGACAGCAGGGAGGTGGGCAGCGGCTCGGCCGGGGCGGGAGTGAGTATCACCCGCACCCCGTGGGCCGCGGCCGTGCGCGCGGCCGCCTCCACCCCCTCCAGAGGGGTTTCCAGCTGCATGAGCAGACAGGACGACGAGGCGATGAGTTCCCTGGCGGTTTCGTCCACGTGATCCACCTCGGCATTGGCCCCGGCGACCACGACGATCGAGTTGTCGCCCTCGTCGTCGACCACGATGTGGGCGGTACCGCTGTTCCCCTCCACGGTTCGCAGCCCGGAGGTGTCGACTCCCGCCTCGTGCAGCGTGCCGCGGATCTGTTCTCCGAACCGGTCGGTGCCCACGGCTCCGACGAAGCGGGTGTTCGCCTCCGCCCTGGCCGCGGCGATCGCCTGGTTGGCCCCCTTGCCACCGGGAACGGTGTGGAACGCCTTCCCGTGCACGGTCTCTCCCCTCCCGGGAGCGGTGGCCGCGTAGGCGACCAGGTCCATATTGCAACTACCGAATACCGTCACCGTCTTCACACGGATATGATCGCCGACTCGATCGAGCGATCGGACGATGCCGGCGGCTGGCGCGTCGTGCACCCTCCACGCTCGCCGCCGCGTACCATGCCCGGCAACGAGTTGGAAAGAGGACGAGACGCGGTGGATTACGTGGTAACTGCGGGGGTGAGACCCCCGGCGGACATCTCCAAACTCGACCCGCTCCAGCAGGAGGGCGTGGTGTCCCTGTTGGATCACCAGCTCGGTCGGGTCGAGGGCGTCGCCGGCCCCGACGCGGAGGACATCGACGTCCTGGACTACCGGATCGAGGTAGGACCGGACGGGGCGTCGGTGATGCTCGCCGTGGACGCCCCGTCCCTGCGGGCGGCCGAGACGGCCGCGGCCAACGTGGTGCAGGAGGTTCTCGCCGACAGCCCCGTGCTGGAGCACTGGACCCTGACCCGTTCCGAGGTCAAGATCACCGAGGACGAGTTCAACGAGAGTCTGGCCGCGGCGGAACAGAACGCGGGTGGAGGTTCCGAGGAGACCGATCCGCGGTTACAGGCCGAGATCGAGGAGGCGTTCGAACAGGCCGAGTTCCTCGGTGCCGGTTCGTGGGAGCGGGGTTCTTCGGAGATCTCCGGAGCGGAGCGAGCGCAGGCCACCGAGGAGTCCGAGACCGAGCGCTGGCGGGCCCGGTTGCGTGAGCTGTCCGGCAAGCTGCGCGCCTTCTCCGGGGCCGCCTTCGGCACTGCCGGGGCGGACCCGCGTGCCGAGATCGCCGCGGGAGCGTTGGTCCACGCCGTCAGCGTGGTCACCGACGAGCTCTTCTACGACGAGCTGGCGTTGACCGTCAACGACGCCACCGCCGACGAGGCCGTGGGACTGTTGGTGCTGGAGGAGCTTCCGCTCTGCTACCAGCACAACTACGACGCCCGCTTCACCCGCTCACTGCTGTTGAGCTCGGCGCTGGTGGCGACCCGCCTGACCGGTCGCCAGTGGCGTCCACCCCGCTGTGTGGCCGAGTCCCTGGCACTGCGGCTGTTCGTCAACGAGGCACGGGTGGTGCTGGAGGCGACGGAACTGATGAGCTGGAGCGAGAGCGAGCCGCTTTTCGAGGCGTTCCTGGACAACGCCAATCCCGACCGGGCCTACGAGGAGCTGTTCTCCGTGGAGGTGCCCGGGGACGAGTCCGAGAGGATCGCCGGGTTCGACTCGGAGGAGACGGAACGACGCCTGCGGGAGCGGGGGCTCGCGTTCGACCAGTGGTTCGGCATCTCCGGCGAGGGTGACACCGGTCAGCATCCCTACACCGGCTGATCCGGTGGAAAGCGAGTTGCGCTTACAGTACGGTCCGTGAGTACGGGGCCATCGAAGGCCGTACTCACGGACCTGTACCGGACGGGCTCACTGCTGGTGACGCACCGAATAAGGAGGAACGGTCAGACCGATCAGACTCGCGTCGTCGACCGTCTCCGGTTGGTAGGAACTCTTCGGCAACGCGTCGAGCATGACGTTCACCGGATCGTCCAGCTGCTCGACCCGCCCGAACAGGAAGGCCCACTCGTGCTCGTCCGACCCGAAGTAGGTGACGGTGTCGAACACGGTGTGGAACCTGTTGTATGCCCTGATCAGCGTGGTGTTTCGCCATATGGTCGGGCTTCCGGCCTGGAAGCCGACGACACCTCCCGGCGCCAGAACCGCCTGGCATCTGCGGATGAACTCTTCACCGTAGAGCCTGTTGTGCTGACTGTCGGTGTCCTCGGCCCGTTCGTCCGGAAGATCGACGATGACGAGATCGTAGCGGTCTCCCGTACCGATCACCTTGTCCAGGAAAGCCCAGCCGTCGGTGTAGTGCAGCCGGATCGGGCCGCTGCCCTCCTCCAGCTCGGAGAGCTCGGTACTGCGGTATCCGTAGGGAAGGTACTCGGCACAGACGCGTACGCACTCCCTGTCGATGTCCACGTGATCCACGTGGCTCGCCCCGGCCCGCACGGCCATGTGGCTGGCCACACCCTCACTGGAACCGACGATCAGCACCCGTTCGAGTTTCTCTGCCAGCAGGAAGCCGGGCACCATCATCGCCTCGTGGTAGACCAGCTGGGAGTACTCGGTGCTCTGCCGATCGTCGTCGCAGAACAGCGCCACCCCCTGACCGGTGCGTCCGATGACCACGTGCTGATATCCGGTGTCGCCTTCCCACAGCACTTCGTCAACACGCCAGAGCCGCCGCATGTCGGAACCGAGCGGCTCCTGAATCCACTGCTTTCCGTCGAGCTCGATCAACTCCCGCTCCTTCGCGATGAGCCCGGCCGAACGTGGTTCTTCACGTGAGGCCGGTTTCGTAGTCATGACCGCGCCGGATCGTCCGGCAGCTCACGTTGGTCGGACTCAGCGCCTCGGCGAGCAGGTTGACCGCACGCTCGGGCTGTGCCCGATTGCCGCAGGTGAACACGTCGATGAAAATCGAGCCGTTCTCCGGGTAGGTGTGCAACGAGGCATGGGACTCCGACAACAGGGCGAGCACGGTCACACCCTGCGGCTCGAACCGTTTCGAGATCACGTCACACACCGTGGCCTGAGAACGATCCAAGGCACTGTTCAACGCGTCGATGAGGAACTGTTCGTCATCGAGCAGTTCGGCGGACACGCCCTCCAGCTCGGCGAGGACGTGCTGACCGGTGAACAGACCGACGGGTTGCAGGGTTCCGGCGTCAATTGACATCTATCGACCTCCCAACATTTCGCAGATTCCCGGTGGCAACTTCCCCGAACGAACCGCCCCGAGGGGCGTTTCACGCTCGTTCGGTGGTCTCGGTGCTGTCGAAGCAGTACGTGGTCAACGGCGCGAACCCGTTGAAACCGACCGAGGAGTAGCTCGCGGTGTAGGCCCCCGCGCTGAGCAGGTCGATCGTGTCCCCTCCGCGGAGTGTAACGGGAAGCTCGTAGGGAGTGTGCTGGTAGAGCACGTCATCGCCGTCACAGGTGGGGCCGGCCAGCACCACCGGTCCCACCGGGTCGCCGTCACGGTTGGTGCGCAGCCGGTAGGTGATCGCCTCGCCCTCGGTCTCGGCCAATCCGTTGTAGCGTCCCGCGTCGAGGTAGATCCACCGGCACCGTCCGGTGCTGTCCTCCGAGACCAGCACCACTTCGCTGCGCAGCACTCCCGCGTCGGCGACCAGGTGACGTCCTGGTTCGAGGAACAGCTCCGGGCGGTGGTCACCGAAGTGCTTCCGCAGCGCCGTCTCCATGCTCCTGGTGTACTCGCCGAGTTCCGGCGTCGGCTGGGTGTAGGTGGCGGGCAGCCCACCACCCAGGTTGAGCATGTGCGGTCCGGCGCGGGTCCCGCAGGACCGGAAGATCCCGGCCGCGGCGGCGATGCCGTGTTCCCACGCTTCGGTGGACAGCTGTTGGGAGCCGATGTGGAAGGACACTCCGTACGGTTCGAGCCCCAGTTCCTCGGCGCGTTCCAACAACCGCGCCGCTTCGGCGGGCGAACAACCGAACTTGCGTCCGAAGGGGGTTCTGGAACCCGTGTCGTCCACGGCGATGCGGCAGAACACCCGCGCGCCGGGAGCGTGGACGGCGATGTTCTCCAGGTCGGCCCGGCTGTCGGTGGCGAACAGGCGGACGCCGGTGGCGTGGGCGTGAGCGATGTCGGCCGGTTTCTTGATGGTGTTGCCGTAGGAGAGCGACTCGGCTGCGGCTCCCTGGCGCAGGCAGAGGTCGATCTCGCCGGGGCTGGCCACGTCGAAGGAGGAGCCGAGCGCGACGAGTTCGGTGAGCACCCGGGGATCGGGGTTGGCCTTGACGGCGTAACAGATCCGCGCCTGGGGCAGTTCGGTGCGCAGCCGTTCGTGGCGGGCGCGGACGACGGCCAGGTCCAGAGCCAGGCAGGGGGTGGCGGGCTGTTCGCGGTCCAGGTAACGACGAGCGGACACGGAGGCGCTTTCCACGGCCGGGAGATCACCGACCCGCCGGGGTTCGGTGGCAGCGGCGCCGCTCGGGCGGTCCGTCACAGCGTTGGTGGCGGACAGGTCGGTCAATCCCGAAACCTCCGTTTCTCGGCCGTTGGCGGGCCGTCGCGGGAACGCACCATCGGCCAGGGCGGACCCGAAGCAGGCTTCGCGAGAGGACCGAGCCGCTGGGACTGCCGTGTGCCGACCAGAAACGGTACCGCCGAAGGAGGTTCTTTTTCCAATCACACCGCGGGCTTCCCCCGGACAGGGGAAGCAATTGTGACAACTGACACGGCACGTGGTCACTGCACGTCCGGTGCCGCGCTCGGAATCGTCCCTTTCGCCGAGTCGGAGGGATCACGAAGGTGAGAACGGACACTCTTGGTCAAGGATTTTCCGGAAGGGAGCACGGTGGTGCGCACGGGCGGAACACGGTTCCGCCGAGGCACCGCACGCCGGACACGGACGCACCCGGCACCACCGCCTGTCACTCCTCGGTACGCAACGCCAGATAGAAGTCCACTCTGGTGGAGAACTCCCCGAGGTCGCGCCCGGAGATCTCCTCCACACGCTTGATCCGATAACGCAACGTGTTCACGTGGATGTGCAACATCTGGGCACACCGGGACCAGGAACCCGAACACTCCAGAAAGGTCCGCAGGGTGTGCACGAGTTCGGAGTGATGGCTCCGGTCGTAGGCCAGCAGTCCCCCCAACAGACGCTGCCGGTAGGAACGGCGCAGCCCGTCCGGAACGGCCGAGAGCAGCACCTGGTGGGAGACCAGGTCCCCGGCGGTGACCATGCCGCACCGCTGACCACCGCGTTCGGCCAACAACCGGGTGTAGCGCGCCTCCTCCACCATCCCGCGCAGCCCGCTCGGATCCCCGGTGTCGCTCACGCCCACGCTGACCGTGAACCACTCGGCGGCGTATTCGAGGTCGGACAGGGTGCGACGCAACCACCCGGGCAGGCCGGACAGCTCCGTACGGGCACGCTGCCCGGCGGCGAACACGGCCAACGCCCCGGTCTCCGCGCTCGCCGTGACGGAGGGAAGGCCGGTGGCCGCCGCGATCTCCCGCATCAGCTCGACCGAGGCCCCGGGGCTGCCGCCCCCGTCCAGGGCCACCACGCACAGCGCCCCCTCCGTCGGCACCCCGGACTCCCTGAGCCGGTGGGCCACCTCGCGCGAGTCCAGCGAGCCGTCGAGCAGCCCGCGCAGCGCGGTGTCGACGGGACGGCTGGCCGCCTCCCGGGACTCGTCGAGTCTGGTCCGCAGCAAGGCGACCGCCGTGGCCAGCTCGTTGACGACCGAGTCGTGGTGGCTCCCCCACTGCTCGCGGTTGCCGGGCAGCACGAGGAACCAGCGTGCCGGGCGGGACTCCACCCCGGCGCTGACCGGCCAGAGCACACGGTCCTCCTCACCGGGAAGTCGCACCGTTCTCGGCAGCCGCTCGGCACGCAGGAACTCCCGCACCAACGAGCGTGAGTCCCCCACCGGCAGTTCGCCCCGCCCCGCCACCACCGAACCGACCGCCGAACACACCCAGCAGTCCGTGCCGAGTTCGGCGGAGGCGGAGGCGAGCACCCGGTCCAGGTCAGCTCCCTCGGCCACGTCCGCGACCAGGTCCCTGCGGAAGGCCGGCTGTCCACCGGTGGCTCCGCGCACGTGTTCGAGCAGGGTGTTGAAGCTGACGGTCACGGGGATCTCGAACAACGGAACCCCGTGGCGGGCACAGGCCTCCACCAGGTCGTCGGGGGCCTTGCCCAGCCGCGCCGTTCCGGCCACCAACCCGGCCACCCCCGCCTCGGCCAGGGCGGCGGCGAACTCCTCCGAGTCGGAGGGGTTCCGGTGCCAGACCAGTCCGCTGAGCACCAGCTCCCCGCCCTGGAGATAACGCCGGGGGTCGATCAGGTCCGTGATGTAGACACCGCGGACCGGCCGGTCGAGCTGTTCCCTCCCGGTGAGCAGGGTCAGCCCGGTCCGGGAGTCGTCCAGCAGGTCGCCGAGGAGCACGCGCGCACCTTAGACCCCCGTGGGGGCGCGATGACAAGAGGAGCGGTCTCGCCGCCCCCGTCGGCCCCGAGACCGGAAGAGGGCTTGTAGGAAAACACGAAAACCCGCCGCTGCCCGCCGGTTCGATTCATGTTTTCCGCCGCTAGTCAGCACGGCTTCACGGGTTGTGTACTTGGTCACACCCCAACGACCTAACGCGGGTTGTGATCTGGAGAGGCAACAAGTGGACTTCCTTCGACCGGCCGACTGGAGCGAAGCGCTCGAAGCCAAGGCCAAGCATCCGGAGGCGACACCGATCGCCGGCGGCACGGACGTCATGGTGGAGCTGAACTTCGACCACCGACGTCCCGAGATCCTGCTCGACCTGAGCCGGGTGGAACAGCTCCGGCAGTGGTCCCGCCTGCCGGAAGCCCAGGGCGGGGTGCTGCGCCTCGGAGCCGGAGTGCCCTACTCCCGACTGATCGACGAGGTGGGCACGGCCCTGCCCGGCCTGGCCATGGCCGCCCGCACGGTGGGTTCCCCGCAGATCCGCAACAGGGGGACGCTGGGCGGGAACCTGGTTTCGGCCTCCCCCGCCGGAGACGGTCATCCACCGTTGATCGCCTCGGGCGCGGAGGTCGAGGTGGAGTCGGTGCGGGCGAGCCGCACCGTGCCGGTCGCCGAGTTCTTCACCGGCGTCAAGAAGACCGTCCTCGCCGAGGACGAACTCGTCGCGGCGATCCGTGTTCCCGAGGCCACCGGACCTCAGCAGTTCTCCAAGATCGGCACCCGGAACGCGATGGTCATAGCCGTGTGCACCTTCGCCGTCGCGCTGCACCCGCGACGGGAAACCGTCGGAACCGGGATCGGTTCGGCCGCACCGACCCCACGGGCGGTCTCCGAGGCCGAGGAGTTCCTCGCCGCGGAGCTGGCCGAACGGGACCAGTGGCGACGTCCCACCCCGCTGCCCGAGTCGGTGGTCGACCGGTTCGCCGAGCTGGTCGTGAACGCGACGGCCCCGATCGACGACGTGCGTGGCACGGCCCGCTACCGCACCCACGCCCTGGGCGTGCTGGCCCGGCGAACCCTGGGCTGGGCCTGGGAGGAGTACCGCAACAGCGCCGAGACCGCCGGGAGGCAAGGATGCGCCTGAATCTGACCGTCAACGGTCGCCCCATGACCGCCGACGACGTGTGGGAGGGCGAGAGCCTGCTGTACGTGCTCCGCGAACGACTCGGTCTGCCCGGTTCGAAGAACGCCTGCGAGCAGGGCGAGTGCGGATCCTGCACCGTGTACCTGGAGGGGGTCCCGGTGTGTGCCTGCCTCGTCGCCGCCGGCCAGGCCCAGGACCGTGAGGTCGGCACCGTGGAGGGCCTCGCCGACGAGGAGGAGCTCTCGCCGGTGCAGCGGGCCTTCGTGGACGCCGGCGCCGTGCAGTGCGGGTTCTGCACCCCGGGACTGCTGGTGGCCGCCGACGACCTGATCAACCGTGTTCCGGATCCCTCCGACGCCGAGATCCGGGAGGCCCTGGCCGGGAACCTGTGCCGCTGCACCGGCTACGAGAAGATCATGGAGGCTGTGCGCGAGGCCGCCGCGGAGAAGACGGGGAGCTCCTCCGAAGGGGGCCGGCGATGAGCGACACCGACACCGGAGCGTCCCCGGCGAGAACCGTGATCGAGAGGGCGGCGGTGGTCACCGTCGACGCCCCCGATCCCGGCCTCTCCTCCCTCGGACACGAGTACGCCGAGGGGCACGTGGTCGTGGAGGACGGGCTCATCCGCGCCGTGGGACCCGGGCCGCCCCCTCCGCAGGAGGAACCGGTGCGGCGGATCGACGGAAGCGGATGCCTGCTCACCCCGGGGCTGGTCAACACCCACCACCATCTCTACCAGTGGGCCACCCGGGGTTACGCGGTCGACTCGACGCTGTTCGGCTGGCTCACCGAGCTCTACCCCGTGTGGGCGGGCATCGACGAGACCCTCGTCCACGCGGCCGCCACCGCAGGACTGGGCTGGACGGCGTTGTCGGGATGTACCACGGTCGCCGACCACCACTACGTGTTCCCGAACACGGGTGGTGACGTGCTCGGTGCCGTGGTCTCGGGAGCCGGACGCGTCGGCGTGCGCCTGCACGCGGTGCGCGGCTCCATGGACCGGGGGCAGTCCGCCGGGGGGCTGCCCCCGGACTCGGTTGTCGAGGACACCGAGTCCGCGTTGGAGGCGACGGAGCGTGCCGTGCGCAGGTTCCACGACCCCTCCTTCGGCGCCCGGGTGCGGGTGGCGGTGGGCCCCTGTTCCCCCTTCTCGGTCAGCACCGAGCTGATGACCCGTTCGGCCGAGTTCGCCCGGGAACACGGGGTGGGGATGCACACCCATCTCGCCGAGACCCGGGACGAACTGGACCGGTGCGCCGCGGAGTTCGGCTGCGACCCGGTGGAGTACGCCGAGCGGACGGGCTGGCTGGGCGAGGACGTCTGGCTGGCCCACGGGGTGCACCTGTCCGAGACGGCGGTCCGCCGTCTCGGGACCACGGGAACCGGGGTGGCCCACTGCCCCAGTTCCAACGGTCGGTTGGGAGCCGGAACGGCCCCGGTGCGTTCGCTGTTGGACGCACGTGCCCCGGTCGGCCTGGGAGTGGACGGCGTGGCCTCCAACGAGTCCGGACGGCTCGGTGACGAGCTGAGGCAAGCGTTGCTGCTCGGACGGGCCCGCTACGGGCCGGACGCGCTGTCGGTGCGCGACGCCCTGTGGATGGGCACCCGGGGAGGGGCGCGCTGCCTGGGCCGCGAGTCCGAACTCGGTTCGCTGGAGGTGGGCAAGCTCGCCGACCTGGCGCTGTGGGACGTGGACGGGCTCGGCCACGCGGGCATCACCGATCCGGTGGCCGCGTTGGCGTTGGGTCCGCTGCCGCCGCTGCGCAGGCTGCTGCGCGGTGGGGAGACGGTCGTCGAGGACGACCGCCTGGTCCGGGAGTCGGAACGGGACCTCACCACGGAGCTGCGGCGGGCGTGCGCCCGGATCGCGGAGGGAGGAACCGGATGAGCCCGCCCTCCTCCACCGCACCCACGGCGAACCACGCACACACCCGCGAGAGAGGTGCCCCGATGAGTAACACGCACACCACCCCGACCCACCGTCCCCAACACCTCGACGAGGAGATCGCGGGCGGTGTCGGCGAGTCCCCCCAGCGCCCGGACGGTTCGTTGAAGGTGCGCGGCGACTTCGCCTACGCCTCCGACCTGTGGGCCGAGAACATGCTCTGGGGAGCGACGTTGCGCAGCCCGCACCCCTCGGCCCGGATCCGCTCGATCGACGTCGGCCCCGCCCTCCGCGCGGACGGGGTCCGCGCGGTGCTCACCGCCGAGGACGTGCCGGGACGCAACCTCTACGGGCTCAAGGACGTCGACCAGCCCGTGCTCGCCGAGGACGTGGTCCGCTACCGGGGCGAGGCCGTGGCCCTGGTCGCCGCCGACCACCCGGAGACGGCACGGCGGGCCCTCGACCTCGTCGAGGTCGACTACGAGGTGCTGGAGCCGGTGCTCGACGCGGAACGGGCCGCGCACGACGACTCACTGCCCCGGGTACACCCGGGAGGGAACACGGTCCGGTACCAGCCGATCGTGAAGGGGGACCCGGACGCCGAGGCGGACGTGGTCGTCTCCGGCACCTACACGGTGGGGATGCAGGACCAGGCGTTCCTCGGCCCGGAGGCGGGGCTGGCCGTGCCCGCCGAGGACGGTGGTGTGGAGCTGTACCTGGCGACGCAGGACCTGCACACCGACCGCAAGCAGACCGCGGCGGCGCTGGGACTGGACCCCGAGCAGGTCCGGATGACCATGTCCGGTGTCGGCGGTGCCTTCGGCGGGCGGGAGGACCTGTCGGTGCAGGTGCACGTCTGCATGTTGGCGCTGCACACCGGCAGGCCGGTCAAGATGGTCTACAACCGGGAGGAGTCCTTCTTCGGCCACGTCCACCGTCATCCGGCGACCATGTACTACGAGCACGGGGCGACCAAGGACGGGGACCTGGTGTTCGTCCGGGCACGGCTGTACTTCGACGGCGGAGCCTACGCCTCCAAGACGCCGGTGGTGGTGGGCAACGGAACCACGCTCGGCGTGGGCCCGTACTCGGTCCCGAACGTGCGGATCGAAGGCTGGGGGATGTACACCAACAACCCGCCGTGCGGGGCGATGCGCGGTCTCGGCGCGGTCCAACCCGCCTTCGCCTACGAGTCACAGATGGACCGACTGGCCGAGGAACTGGGTATGGACCCGGTGGGATTGCGGATCCGCAACGCCATCTCCCGCGGCGACTCCACCCCCAGCGGCCAGGTACTGGACTACCCCGCCCCGGTCGCCGAGCTGCTGCAGCGGGTCCGGGAACTTCCGCTCCCCCGGGAGTCCGCCGCGAACAGCGCGAACCCGGACATTCGTGACCTGCCGGGCGGTGCCTCCAACACCACCCACGGTGAAGGGGTGGTGCGCGGAGTCGGCTACGGGGTGTGCATCAAGAACATCTGCTACGCCGAGGGAGCCGACGACTTCTCCACCGCGCGGGTCCGACTACAGGTGGTGGCCGGTGAGCCGATCGCCGTGGTGCACACCGCCGCCGCCGAGGTGGGGCAGGGCCTGGTCACCGTCCAGCAGCAGATAGCCCGCACCGAACTCGGTGTGGAACGGGTCAACATCCACCCGAACGACACCTCCGTGGGACCCGCCGGATCCAGCTCGGCCTCCCGCCAGACCTACGTCACCGGCGGAGCGGTGCAGTCCGCCTGCCGCGCGGTGCGGGAACAGGTTCTGGAGCGGGTCGCACAACGCTGCGGGGATCCGGTGGAGAGGTTGTCGATGTCCGGGGGGAAGGTGGTCTCCGAGACCTCCGGGGTGCTGGCGGACCTGGCCGAGGTCCTCGGTTCCGAGGTGGTCGAGGCCACCAGGGAGTACCACCACCGCGAGACCTTCCCCCTGGACGAACAGGGCCACAGCGAGCGGGCCCAGGTCCAGCACGCCTTCTCCGCCCACCGCGCCGTGGTGGACGTGGACACCGAGCTGGGGCTCGTCAAGGTGGTACAGCTGGACTGCTCCCAGGACGTGGGCAAGGCCGTCAACCCGGACGCCGTGGTGGGGCAGATACAGGGCGGCTCGGCCCAGGGGCTGGGGCTGGCCGTCATGGAGGAGATCCAGGTCGACGGCGGTCGCATCCGCAACCCCTCCTTCACCGACTACCTCATCCCCACGATCCTCGACATGCCGCCGATGAACGTGGACGTCATCGAACGCGGGGACCCCAACGCCCCCTACGGGGTGCGCGGCGTGGGAGAACCCCCGACCATCTCCTCCACCCCCGCCATCGTGGCCGCGATCCGCGCGGCCACGGGCAAGGCGCTGGACCACGTTCCGGTGGGACCGGAACACATCGTCGAGTGAGGCTCACCCGTCCGCGAACGGCCCGAACCGCTCCTCAGCGGTGCCCGGGCCGGAACACGAAAGGATCACCGTGTCCACGAGATCGGAAACCGTTGTCGCCCCCCAGCACCTGGAGGCCTGGATGCAGCGGGCGATAGCGCTGGCCACAGACAGCGTCGCCTCGGGAGGAGGCCCTTTCGGGGCCGTGATCGGCCGTGGTGACGAAGTGGTGGCCACGGGAACGAACATGGTCACCACGAACCTGGACCCGACGGCCCACGCCGAGGTGACCGCCATACGCAACGCGTGCCAGGAGCTGGACTCCTTCAGGTTGGACGGCTGTGTGCTGGTCACCTCGTGCGAACCGTGTCCCATGTGCATGGCCTCGGCGTTGTGGGCCCGGCTGGACGAGATCGTCTACGCCGCCGACCGGGACGACGCGGCGGCCGCCGGGTTCGACGACCGTGCTTTCTACGAGCTGTTCACCGATCCGAACGCGGTGTGGCCGACCCCGGTGCGACCCGTCGGGGTCGACAACCGCACCGCGCCCTTCGACGCCTGGCGGAACAAACCGGACCGCGTCGAGTACTGACACCCGCCGGGCGGAACTCCCCGGGGCCCGCGGAACGGTGGGTTCCCGCGGGCCACCGGGTGCCCGGACCACGCGGAGCGCGTGGGCAGCCCCGACACGTCCTCGGGGAAGGACTCCTTAGGCTGTCAGTGCCGTACACGGCGGCGCCGGTCGCGACGACCGGGTCGGACGGCGCCGCGGGGCAGGGAACCGATGGTGCGACACATCCTCCTCCCGCCCCGGAGCACGACGATCGTCGCGCTCACGAAACCAGCAGATTCAAACGCCCCTAATCGGGCCGGGCCACGTGCTGCCCGTTCCCGAGGAGAAGTCCGGCCGGTACCGGGTACGGCCGGGGGCGCCCACCGGCAGGGGAGGACACATGACCCAGCTCAGACCGGACTCCTCCGAGGAGGCACCGGTGCCAGACCGGGACGAGCGGACGAGCTCGCCGCTGGATCGTTATTTCCACATCACCGCACGGGGCTCGACACTGTCGCGGGAACTGCGCGGCGGCATCACCACCTTCGTGGCGATGTCCTACATCGTGCTGCTCAACCCCCTCATTCTGGGGTCCTCCACGGACGTCACCGGGGCCAGTCTGGGCAACGCGGAACTGACCACGGCCACGGCGCTGTGCGCGGGCGTGATGACCGTGCTCATGGGAGTCGTGGGCCACGCGCCACTGGCGATGGCGGCGGGACTCGGCGTGATCCCGGTGGTGGCTTTCACGGTGGCCCCGGAGATGACCTGGGCCCAGGCCATGGGGCTGGTGGTGCTCGAGGGCGTCTGCATCGTGCTGATGGCGGTCAGCGGTGTCCGCGAGCGAATCATCAACGCCATCCCACTGCCACTGAAGACGGCACTGACCGTGGGGATCGGGCTGTACATCGCACTGGTCGGGATGGTCAGCGCCGGGTTCGTGAGCAGGCAGCCCGACGCGGCCGACACCGACGTTCCGGTGCAGCTCGGCCCGAACGGCCACCTGATCGGGTGGCCTCTTGGTTTGTTCTGTCTGACCCTGTTGTTGATGATCGTTCTCGTGGCCAGGAAGGTTCCGGGAGCGATCCTGATCAGCATCGTCTCCGGCACGGTGCTGTCGGTGGTCGTCAACGCCGTCTTCGACGTGCCGGCCGGACAGTGGGGCCGCACCACCCCGGACCTGCCGTCCAGCCTGGTCGCCAGCCCCGACTTCGGGCTGTTCGGCGACGTCGACCTGTTCGGCGGGTTCGCGAACGCGGGAGTGATCGCCGCGACCGTGTTCCTGTTCACCCTCGTGCTGTCCGGTTTCTTCGACGCGATGGGAACGATCACCAGTGTCAGCAGCGAGGCCGGGCTGACCGACTCCCAGGGCAAGGTCCGGGGAATGGGCCGGATCCTGCTCGTCGACGGGGCCGGGGCCATGGCCGGCGGTTTCACCGGTTCGTCACCGAACACGGTCTTCCTCGAATCCGCGGCCGGGGTCGCCGAGGGAGCCCGTACCGGCCTGGCCAGCGTGGTCACCGGGGTCCTGTTCGCGGCCACCATGTTGTTCACCCCTCTGGCGGCCGTGGTGCCCGCCCAGGCGGCGGCACCGGCGCTCGTGCTGGTCGGGGGCATGATGATGGCGCAGGTGCGCAACATCCCGTGGCAGGACGAGGACTTCGTGGTTCCGGTGTTCCTGACCGTGGCGATCATCCCGTTCACCTACTCGATCACCAACGGTGTCGGGGCGGGGCTGATCTCCTACTGTGCGATCAAGATCTGCAAGGGGCGTGTCCGGGAACTGGGGTGGCTGCTGAGCGTCCTGGCCCTGGTGTTCGCCCTCTACTTCGGGATCGAGGGGATCAAGGCCGTGTTCGGCGTCTCGTGACCCTCGGCGGCCACGGGCACGGACCGCCGGAGGACGGAGGGCTCTCCCGCTCGGTTCGATGGTGAAAGGAGGCACACATGCGTGAGATCGCGGATGACCTGCTGCGCTGGACCGAAGCGGGCGAGCCGTTCGTCGTCGCCTCGATCGTCGAGGTCCACGGCAGCGCCCCGCGCGGCGTCGGTGCCGCCGCCGCCATCAGGGGCGACGGCACCATCGCGGGAAGTCTCTCCGGCGGTTGTGTGGAGGGGTCGGTACACGCGCTGGCCCTGGAGGCCCTGTCCGAACGACGCCCCCGTCGGACCTCGTTCGAGTACGACCCGAACGACCCCTTCGCGGTCGGCCTGACCTGTGGAGGGAATCTGGAGGTGCTGCTGCACCCCGTTCACCCCACCACACCCGGGGAACGGGGCACGGCCGACACGTCCGAGGTGCTCGCCGCGGCGCTGCGTTCGGCCGGATCCGGTCGCCCGGTGGCACTCGCCCGGCTGGTCGAGACCGGCGCGACCGTGGCGGTGTGGCCGGAGGAACACCTCGGCAGCACCGGCGAGGACGCCCTCGACGAGTCGGTGCGGGCCGAGGCCAGAGCGATGCTCGAACAGGGGGGCTCGGGCCTGCGTCACCTGTGCGTTCCCGGAGAGCCGGACCGGGAGCGCACCGTGTTCGTCGAGGCGTGGACCACCCCGGCACGCATGCTGGTGTTCGGGGCGGTGGACCACGCCGCCGCGCTGGCCCGGATGGGCAAGTTCCTCGGATACCACGTCACCGTGTGCGACGCCCGCGCGGTGTTCGCCACCGAGCGGCGTTTCCCCGCCGCCGACGAGGTGGTGGTCCGCTGGCCGCACGACTATCTGTCCACGGTGGAGACCGACGGCCGCACCGTGGTCTGCGTCCTCACCCACGACCCGAAGTTCGACGTCCCCGTCCTGCGGGAGGCGCTGCGCGGCCCGGCCGCCTACATCGGGGCCCTCGGCTCCCGCCGCACCCACGCCGACCGGGTGGAACGGCTGCGGAAGGAAGGGGTCACCGACCGGGAGCTGGAGCGGTTGCGGGCCCCGATCGGGCTCGACCTGGGTGGGCACACCCCGGAGGAGACGGCCGTGTCCATCGCGGCGGAGATCGTCGCCCTCCGGCACGGCGGCAGCGCGGCCCCGTTGACCCACACCAGCGGCCCCATCCACGCCCATGGCTGACGGGGTGGCGGGGCTGGTGCTGGCCGCGGGGGCGGGCCGTCGCTTCGGGCGGCCCAAGGCGCTGCTGCGGCGCGGCGGCTCGTTGTTCGTCGAACACGCCGTGGACGTGCTGCGCTCCGGCGGCTGCGCTCCCGTCGTGGTGGTGCTGGGAGCCGCCGCGGAGACCGTTCTCGAACGCGCCGACCTCAACGGGGCACGAACCGTCCACAACGAGCAGTGGCCCACCGGGATGGGTTCCTCGCTGCGTCTCGGCCTGCGCCGTCTGAACGAGACACCCACGGAGGGGACCTCGGCGGCGCTGATCCTTCCGGTGGACATGCCCGGGATGACCGCGGCGGCGGTGCGACGGGTGGCCGCCCACGCAGCGCCGGATGCGCTGGCGGCCGCCTGTTACGGAGGTGAACGCGGTCATCCGGTGCTGCTCGGACGGCGGCACTGGGACGGTGTCGCCGAGCGCGCCCTCGGGGACCGGGGGGCGCGCGACTACCTCCGTGAGCGGACCGTGACTCTCGTGCCCTGCGAGGACGTCGCCTCGGGGGAGGACGTGGACCGCCCCGCAGACCTGGACGGGGGATAACCCGTAGAGTCGGTGACCACGCGTGAGTGACCGCGCCTATCCTTTCCGAATCGGCCGAGTTCCGGCCGGAACGCGCGATGTCACGGCGACGACCGAGCACGCTGGACGCGGAGGCACCATGGCTCAGGGGCACGTAACCGTCAACTATCTGCCCGACGGAAACGACTGGACGGTCACCGTCACGGCGGGATCGGAAACCCGCACCGCACAGGCGCCCGGTCTGATCTCGGCCAGGGACGCGGCCGAGCAGCTCGTCGAGCAGCTCGTTCCGAATTCGGCCGGTCGAGTGGTGATCCACCTGCTCGACGGGGACGGTTTCGCGTTCAGCACGGCCTACCTCCAGGCCAGGCACGGGCTGTCCGACGAGACCACCCGTGCCGCCGCCCAGCAGGCCGCTGCCGCGGCGGCACAGCAGAACCCTCCGAACCCGCTGGGTGGTTTACGCTGAACCGTTCCGTCCGCCGTGCTCCCCATCTCGGTGGGGTCCGCCGGACACGGCACCCGCGTCCCCGGCGGACGAACCGAGTCGAGGCACACGGCGCGGGAACGGCTCCCGCCGAGGAAGGCTCGTTCTACGATGTCGGCTGTGAACGCACCGATCGGCCGTGACCGGGAGGACTCCCGGACCGCAACCACCTCACGGGGCTCGTCCACGGGCTCGACCTCCGGCAGAGGACGCCCTCGGGACGCCACCAGGGACGCCGCCCTCCGGACCGCCGCGCTGGAAGTGCTGGCCGAAGTGGGCTATCGCGCGCTCACCATGGACGCCGTGGCCGCGCAGGCGCGAGCGGGCAAGGCGACCATCTACCGGCGCTGGGAATCCAAGCTGGAGCTGGTCATCGACACCTGCACCCAGTTGGTGCAGCGCAACATCCCCCGTCCGGACAACGGGACGATCGAACAGGATCTCGGTGAGTTCCTCAGCGCCTTCGCCGAGTTCCTCAGTGGACCGGTGGGCAAGGCCGCCCAGGCGCTCGTGGGAGAACTTCCGCACGAGCCCGAACTGGCCGAGGCCTTTCGCGACTCGTTCCTGCTGCCGCAGCGGGACGTGCTGCGCGAGATCATCGACCGGGGCGGGGAACGTGGGGAGATCCGCGCCGACGCTCCGGTGGACACCGTCGTGGAACTGGCGGGGGCCGCGCTGATCCACAGACTCATGCTGACCGGGGATCCGTTGGACCAGCGGTTCGTGAACAGGTTGCTGCACGAGGCACTGCTGCCGCTGCTGCGGTGACTGGGCAGTACGGGCGGCAAGCCGGTCCGGTGTCCGGCTTGCCCGTGGGCTCAGCGCAGCAGTTTGCGGAGCACGAGCGCGGCCGTCAACGCGCCGACACCGATCAGCGCGTAGCGGATCCGCGGGTCCTCCAGTTTCTCCCTCAGAGTGGCCTTGCCCGCTTCGACCGCCCGGGTGGGGTTGGCTTTGGTCTCCAGTTCGTCCAGCGAGGCCGCCAGGGCGTCACGTGCCTTCTCGATGTCACGCTGGATGGCGTCGGGATCGCGGGCCACCTGTTCCTCCTCGTACTTCCCGGGGTCGTGGTCGGCCTGGTCTGCTCGGGGCACCGGACGTCCGGCTCGGCCGTCCCCGGTGCGGACTCCCGGCTGTGCCCACCGTAGAGCACACCGGGCTGAGCGGGGCGGCCACACCGACCGTGTCGCGAAGTCGTCACGAATCCGGGCCGCTTCCGTACCCGCCGGGATCCTACCGTTATTCTGGCCGTCACGGGGCCGTAGCCCAATTGGCAGAGGCACTAGGTTTAGGTCCTAGCCAGTGCGGGTTCGAATCCCGCCGGCCTCACCCCTTCGTTCTCTCGGGTGTGGGGAACGTCCGACGCACCACACCGCGAACACGGCGAGAGGCATCCACGACGACGTCCTCGTTTTCCCGATGGTCGACCCGACCTTCACGCTCACCGTGTCCGTGGCGGGCGGAGATCCCTGACCAGCACGTCGTGGATCGGTGACCCGGGAAGTGGGTTGCGCTTCCGGGCGACCTTGAGCCACCCCCAGCTCGCGTAGGCGTGTTGGGCGGCATCCGCGTCGGGGCGCACGGTCAGCGTCGCACGTTCCTCGCGGCGGTCCTCCCGGAGAAGGTCGTGCAACCGTGCGGCGACTCCGCTGCCACGCCAGGGCCGCCGCACGAGCAGTTCGACCAGAACGAACGTTCGCCCCGGTGGCCCGTCGGTGACTGCCGGTTCAACATCGGTCGTGAGGTCTGTCCACCAGGAAGCGGACGGGGGCGTGGTGAGACCGAAGCCGGCCATGTTCTCAGCCGGGTCACGGGCGATGACCAGACCGGCTCCCGGCCGCTGACGTTGTGCCTCGAATCGGTCTTCGAACAGCCGGACGTGCTCCTCCCCGTACTCGTAGGGTGGTTCCGAGAAGACCTCGCGGTACACCTCCCCCAGCTCGTGGCGGAGCTCGCCCGCTTCCTCGGCGGGCACACGGTGGAACTCGACATCACTCACGCGGATCGTTCTCTCTCCGGAGAGAACCGGGGCGCCCTGTGGGTACACCCACAGGGCATGGACAATCGCAACCTTTTTGCAGAAAATCATCCGAAAGAATCAAACGACAGCGTTCGGGGGAAGTCCGGTGCGAATCCGGCGCTGACCCGCAAC
The DNA here is from genome assembly GCF_003001495.1 of Actinopolyspora mortivallis. Lineage (GTDB taxonomy): Bacteria > Actinomycetota > Actinomycetes > Mycobacteriales > Pseudonocardiaceae > Actinopolyspora > Actinopolyspora mortivallis_A. The sequence goes on along the minus strand of NZ_PVSR01000023.1, from coordinate 43,094 downwards.
GGTGAGCTCCTGTGAGCGAGCCCGAGAACCCGGCGCTGTCGCGGCAAGCTCCACGACCGTCGAGGACCGCGGCCGGGAGCCCGAGCACGACGCCCCTGAGTGCGCCGGAGCACGCGTGCTGGGCACCCCAAACGCGGTCCAACCAGCACAGAAAGGCACCGGCGTTGTGCGACACCACTCCGACTCGTCCCCTCCCCCGTCCCCGGCGGAGTCCGATTCACCGGAGGACACGGAGGACCGGACACCGCTGAGCGTACTCACCGCTCCGGCGGCCGGGAACCCGACCGGACGGGAAGCGCCCGCCGGGGAACGGCCACGACCGGGGGCCGGGGAAGACAGGGAGCGGACACGACTGCCGCTGCTGTGCTCTCTGCTGACGGTGCTGCTGGTGGTCTCGGTGGTCTGCGGCGTGGCCCTCGGCCCGACGAGTGTCCCGCTCGGCAAAACGGTCGAGCTGCTCTGGCAGGCGCTGCGCGGGGGCGTGATCCCGGCCGAGGACGCGGGCGTGTACTACATCATCTGGGACGTGCGGCTGCCCAGGGTGCTGCTGGCCGCCGTGGTCGGAGCCGGACTCAGCGCCGTGGGCGTGGCCACCCAGGCGATGGTGCGCAACGCCCTGGCCGATCCCTTCGTGCTGGGGATCTCCTCGGGAGCCTCCGTGGGAGCCAGTGCCGTGGCACTGTACGGAGTGCTGGGAGCGCTGGGGCTGTACGCCCTGTCCACGGCCGCCTTCCTCGGGGCGCTGGTGGCCACCGTGCTGGTCTATCTGATCGCCCGCACCGCCGAGGGGCTCACCCCACTGCGGTTGATCCTGACCGGAACGGCGATGTCCTACGGGTTCTCGGCCGTCACCACCCTGCTGGTGTTCCAGTCACCGAACGGCAACGCGGCCAAGGCCACGATGTTCTGGCTGCTCGGCAGTCTCGGCGGGGTCACCTGGAACTCGTTGCCCGTGGCCACGGTGGTCCTCGCCTGTGGACTGTGCTACCTGCTGCTGTCGGCCGAACGTCTCAACGCGCTGGCCATGGGCGACGAGACGGCCACGACTCTGGGGGTGGATCCGGGGCGGTTCCGGCGTGAGCTGTTCGTGCTGGCCGCGGCGGTCACCGGGGTGCTGGTCGCCATCAGCGGGGCGGTCGGTTTCGTCGGGCTGATGCTGCCCCACCTGGCACGGCTGATGGTGGGAGCCGACCATCGCCGGGTCCTGCTGCTGGCCCCGCTGGCCGGAGCGGTGTTCCTGGTGTGGACGGACCTGCTCGCCAGGACGGTGGCCGCTCCCGAACAACTCCCCCTCGGTGTGATCACCGCGGCGATCGGCGTGCCCTGCTTCCTGCTGCTGATGCACCGCCGCAAGGCCACGTTGGGAGGTCGCTGATGGAACTGGAACTGGCGGGTCTCGGCGTGTCCGTGGCGGACAAACGGCTCGTGCGGGACGTGGACGTGCACGTCGGCGAGGGAAGTCTCGTCGGTCTGGTCGGTCCCAACGGCAGCGGTAAGTCCACCACCCTGCGGTGCGTGTACCGCTCCCTGAGTCCCGACCGGGGTGAGGTGCGGCTCGGCGGGGAGAACGTGACCGCGATGTCGCTGCGGGAGAGCGCCCGCCGCATCGCCGCGCTCACCCAGGAGTCCCAGTCGGAGTTCGACTTCACCGTCGGCGAGGTCGTCGACATGGGAAACACCCCCCACCGTGTTTCCGAAAGGTCCGACCGGGCACGCGGGCGCGGCGCGGCGCTGCGCGCCGTGGGATGCGCGCACCTGGAACACCGCAGCGTGCTCTCGCTGTCCGGCGGCGAGAAACAGCGGGTGCTCATCGCCCGGGCGCTGGTGCAACGCCCGGAACTGCTGGTGCTGGACGAACCGACGAACCACCTGGACGTGCGCCACCAGCTGGAGATGCTCTCCCTGGTGCGCAGACTGCGCCTGACCACCCTGACCGCGCTGCACGACCTGAATCTGGCCGCGGCCTGGTGCGACCACGTCTACGTGCTCTGCCAGGGGCGCGTGGTGGCGGGCGGCCCACCCACCGAGGTGCTCACCCCGGAGATCATCGGCGAGGTCTTCGGGGTCCGGGTGCACGTGGTCGACCACCCGGAGACACGTGCTCCCCAGCTGCTGTTCTCCCCCGTCGAGTCGGGGACCGATCCGTCGAAAGGACACCAGAGGCCATGACCGTGCTCCGGAACTCCCTGGCGCGGGGAGTCTGTCTGCTGATGGCGGGAACGCTGCTCGGGGGGTGTGGGGCCCAAGTGGCCGAACGTTCCTCGGGAGAGGTTCCGGAACGCTTCCCCGTCACACTGACCAACTGCGAACGCGAACGCACCTACGAGCGGCCCCCGGAGAAGGTGGTCACCAACGACATCGGAATCACCGAGATCATGTTCGCCCTGGGACTGGAGGACCGCATGGCCGGTTACTTCCTGTCCGACGGCCAGCGCTCCGGAGTGCGGAGCTCACCGTGGTCGGAGAGTTTCGAGAAGGTCCCCCACCTGGGCGAGGAGATCGACATGGAGGGAGTCCGCGCGGCGAACGCGGACATGGTCTTCGCCGGCTGGAACTACGGGTTCGGGGAGACGGCGCGTTTCACCCCGGAGAGGTTGAGCGGCGAGGGGATCGACGCCTACGTGCTCAGCGAGTCCTGCCGCACCGGTTCCGGGGACGAGCGCGGCATCATGCCTCCGCTGGAGGCGTTGTACACCGACATCCGCAACCTGGGCGAGCTGTTCGGGGTGCGGGAACGGGCGGAGAGGCTCGTCTCCGAGTACGAGACCACGGTCGAGCGGGCACGGAAGGACACGGACGGGCAACGCCCCACCGTCTTCCTGTACGACTCGGGACGCAGCGAACCGGTCACCTCGGGCAACGGCGGCGCGGCCGACCAGATCATCGAGAAGGCCGGGGGCAGGAACGTCTTCCACGACCTCGACGACAGCTGGACCACGGTCAGCTGGGAAACCGTACTGCGCGCCGACCCGGACGCCATCCTGATCAACGACTACGGGGACAAAACGTCCCGGGAGAAGATCGAGTTCCTGCGCAACCACCCCACCTTCTCCAAGATCGAGGCCGTCCGCGAGAACAGGTTCCTCACCCTGCCCTACGCGGCGCTCGTGGAAGGCCCCCGCAACCCCTCGGCGGTGCGGAGGACGGCCGAGTTCCTGGACACCGTCCCGGAGGACGATCAGCGGTGACGGTCCGGGCCGGCCGGGGGACACCGGGGTTCCCGTGGGTGAGGTCCTGCCAGAATGTGGCCGCGACACCGCGGGTTCGGAGGGACGATGATCGACACCGGCAGTACCGGCGGTGCGGTGCGGCTGCGGCCGCCCCGTCACCGGGTCAACCGACGCGCTCTCCCCTGGTGGGGCTGTCGCGCCGCGGGAGAGGTACTGGTCGTGCTGGCCGGGATGCTGCTGGCGGCGTGGTGGTTCTCGCTGTGGCGGGAGCTGTTCCTCCCGCTGCTGGTGGTCGCCGTCCTCGGATGCTGCTATGTGGTGGTCATGCCGTGGTGGCGCTACCGGGTGCACCGGTGGGAGACCACCGAGTCCGCCGTGTACACCGCCAGTGGGTGGATCAGCCGTGAATGGCGGGTGGCCCCGATGTCCAGGATCCAGACCGTGGACACCGCACGCGGACCCTTGCAACGCGTCTTCGGGCTGTCCAGTGTGACCGTCACGACCGCCTCGGCCGCGGGGCCGCTGAGCATCGACGGGCTCGACCACCGGGTGGCCGCCGAACTGGCCGAACTGCTGACCAGAACCACCCAGGCCACTCCGGGGGACGCCACGTGAGCGGGCCCGAGACCGACCGCGCCGAACACGAGGAGCACCCCGGTCGGCAGGACCTCTCCCGGTGGCAGCGGCTGTCCCCGCGAAGCGTGCTCGCCTCGTCCGGGATGCTGGCGGTGCCGCTGGTGACAGCGCTCGTGTTGCGGGTGTCCACCTCCGAGGATCCGACGCGCGGACTGTTCGAGGCCGCCGGCCTGCTGGCGGTGGCGGTTCTGGTGGTGGCGTCCGCCTGGTGGCGGTGGTTCTTCACGCGTTTCCGGGTCACCGAGCAGCGTTTCGAACTGCGTCAGGGCAATGTGGCCCGCAGTTTCCGGTCGATCCCCCGGGAACGCATCCGCAGTGTCGACCTGACCGCCCCGGTGCTGCACCGGGTGTTGGGACTGTCCGTGGTGCGCATCGGTACCGGACAACGGTCCGAGGGGGACTCCGAGCTTCGCCTGGACGCCCTGTCCACCCCGCAGGCCGAGCTGCTGCGTGAACTGCTGCTGCGGAAAGAACCGGGCACCTCCGACACGGAGGGCACGGGAGCGGCCCACCACGCCGGGGCACGAAACGGGATCGAACTGGCCACGATGCGGCCCAGCTGGTACGGCTACAGCACCCTGACCGCCTCGCTGCTGCTGGTCACCTGGGCCGCCCTCGCCTCGGCACTGAGCAGTCTGAGCGACCTGTTGCGGGCGTTCGGAGCCACCTCCTGGGTGCTGGAACGGCTGCCCACCACGACGGAGCAGGCACTCGCCGGGGGCACGCTGTGGGTGGGAGTGCTCGTGCTGCTGCTGGTGCTGCTGCTCGGCGGATGGCTCGGAGCTCTGGTGATCTCGGTGGAGATGTGGTGGGGATTCCGGCTCACCCTGGAGAACGAGCACACGCTGCGGGTCCGGCGGGGACTGCTGACCACACGGGCGGTGTCGCTGGAGAAACGCAGGCTCCGTGGCGTGGAGCTGGCCGAGCCGTTGCTGCTCCGTGCCGCCGGCGGGGGCAGGCTCGGCGCGGTGGCCACCGGCCTGGAATCGGGTGCTTCGGCCAACGGGGACAACAAGGCGCTGCTGCCGCCCGCTCCGCGCCGGGTGGCGACACGGATCGGTGCCGAGGTGCTCGACGGCAGGGTCGGGTTTCCGCCCTCCGAACGGCTGCGGAAACACCCCCGGGCGGCGTTGCGCCGGAGGATGGCACGGGCGGGGCTCGTGGTGGGCGGGGTGCTGGCGGCGGCCACCACGGCGCCTCTCCTCGGCCCGCTGCCGTGGTGGTTCCCGCCGGTGACGGCGGCCCTCGCGGCCGTGCCGGCCGTGTTGTTCGCCCGGGACGCCTACCGGAGTCTCGGACACGCGCTGTGTGGAGAGTTCCTGGTCACACGCTGGGGTACCGGGGTGCGCAGGACGGTGCTGTTGCAACGTGACGCGATCATCGGGTGGCGTCTCCGACAGTCGCCGCTGCAACGACTCTCCGGGGTGTTGACGCTCGCCGCCACCACGGCGGCCGGCAACGGGTGGTACGCGATCCGCGATGTGGACGGCGCCCGCGGGGTGGAGTTCGCCGAACGGGCCGTGCCGGGGTTGCTCGCCTCGTTCCTGGAGAGGCGGGACTCCGAGGACACGACACCCACCGAGGACGAGAGGACCACCCCCTCGGAGGAGTGACCGTCCGTGTGGGACGGAACAGCACCCGCCCCACACCCGAGTGGAGGACCTCACCGCCGGTGGGAGGGTTGGCTCCTTCCGACCCGTCCGGGAATTCTTTTGATCATGTCCAGAAATGCTTTCCACTGGGGGCGGCCCACGGTCAGCTGACCGGCGGGACGGTTCTTGCTGTCCCGAAGGCCTATCCGACTCTCCGAGAATCCCACTTCGACGCACTGACCCTGCCCCTGAGTGCGACTGCTACGACGCCATGAAAAGAATTCGAACATTTACAGTTCTCCTAGTCTTCCTCTGATCACGTCCAGCGACTCCCGCGGGTCGAAGGCGTGTTTGCGTAAATGATCCATCATGGCGTTGTAGTTCGACAGATCCTTCTCACTTTCGAGGTACAGACCGCCCGCGTGTGTTTCGAGGTAGACGATGTCCGGGTCCACACTCTCGGGGTAACGCAGAATGACGAACGGTCCTATCTGGGCGGGATGAGCCCCCGCCTCCAACGGCATGACCTGGACGGTGATGTTCGGGTACTCGGCCAGCTCCAGCACGTGGTGCAGCTGGGAACGCAGCACCGACGCACCTCCCACCCTCCTCCGCAGGGCGGTCTCTCCGACCACCGCCCACAGTTCGAGCGGATCGGTTCCGGTGATTCTGTGCTGCCTCCGTATCCGCAGTTCCGCCCTGCGACGAATCTCCTCCTCCGAGGCGTCGATCAGGGTTTCCTTCGTGATCGAGTAGGCGTATTCCTCGGTTTGCAGCAGACCGGGAACTGCCTCCAACTCGTAGGTGTACAACGCCGAGGCCTCGGCCTCCAGCCCCACGTAGGTCTCGTACCATTCGGGGAGGATGTCGCTGTAGGACTGCCACCAACCTCGTTTCCGCGCGTCCCGCGCCAGTTCGAGCAACTCCGGTTTGACGTGCTCCTCCACCCCGTAGAAATCCAGCAGTCTGGTCACGTCGTCGACCGTCGGGGACCGTTTCGCCGTTTCGAACCGTCCGATCTTGGCCTGGGTGCATCCCAGGTGTTCGGCTGCCTGCTGCTGGGTGACCCCCCGCGAGGTACGCAGTTTTCTCAACTCCGCCGCGAGTCTGCGGCGCCGGACTGTCGGGCTCCCTGTCATGTCCCCAGTCTGCTCATGTGCACAGCACAACGTCACCACACTGTTACCGGTCGAACAGGACGAAACCGACGCGCTCGGCCGACGAGCCACCGACGGGGAGGGCCCGGGCCCCTCAGCGGCCGGGAATGTTGCGCAGGTTGCTGCGCGCCAGACGGATCATCTTGCCCACCCCACCGGAGAGCACCGTCCTGCTCACGGCCAACGCGAAACCCTTGACCTGGGCTCCGGTGATGTGCGGCGGCAGGGACAGGGCGTTCGGATCGGTCACCACGTCCACCACCGCCGGCCCCGGGTGGGAGAAGGCGTCGTGCAGGGCCACCCGCACCTCGTCCGGACGGCTGACCCGCACCGAGTACAGCCCCAACGCCCCGGCCAGGGCGGCGAAGTCCACCGGTTCGTGGTCGGTGCCGTGGTCGGGCATCCCGTCCACCAGCATCTCCAGCTTCACCATGCCCAGCGAGGCGTTGTTGAACAGCACCACCTTGACCGGCAGCTCGTGCGTGCGCAGGGTCAGCAGCTCGCCGAGCAGCATGGACAGTCCGCCGTCCCCGGCCATGGCCACCACCTGCCGGTCGCGGTCGGCGAACTGCGCCCCGATGGCGTGGGGCAGGGCGTTGGCCATCGAACCGTGGATGAACGAGCCGATCATCCTGCGCCGACCGTTCGGGGTGACGTAGCGCGCGGACCAGACGTTGCACATCCCGGTGTCCACGGTGAACACGGCGTCCTCGGCCGCCACGTCGTCGAGGACGTCGGCCACATACTCCGGATGGATGGGAACCTGGGTCTCCACGTCCCTGGTGTAGGCCTCCACCACCCGTTCGAGGATCTCGGCGTGTTCGCGCAGCATCCTGTCCAGGAACTCCCGGTCGGTCTTGGTGTTCAGGTGCGGCAGCACGGCACGCACGGTCTCGGCCACGTCACCCTGCACCGCGAAGTCCAGCACGGTGCGCCGCGCCAGGTGCGCCGGTTCGATGTCCACCTGAACGGTGTTGGCCTGGGGCAGGAAGTTGTCGTAGGGGAAGTCCGTTCCGAGCAGCACCACCAGGTCGGCCCGGTGCATGGCCTCGTGACACGCGCCGTAGCCGAGCAGGCCGCTCATGCCCACGTCGAACGGGTTGTCGTACTGGATCCACTCCTTGCCGCGCAGCGCGTGCCCCACCGGGGCCTTGAGGGTCTCGGCCAGTCGCATCACCTCGTCGTGGGCCCTGCCAGCCCCCGCCCCGCAGAACAACATCACCCGGTCGGCGGAGTTCAGTGCCCGGGCCAGTTGCAGCACCTGTGACTCCGGTGGGACCACGCTCGGGGGCTCACAGTGGACCCTTCCCTCTCCGGTGGGGTTCGCCGTGGAGCGTTCCGCCACGTCCCCCGGCATGACCAGCACCGACACCCCGCGCCTGCCCGCCGCGGTCTGTAGCGCGCTGCGCAGCAGGCGCGGCATCTGCTCCGGGTGGGAGAGCACCTCGCACAGATGACTGCACTCGTTGAACATCCGCTCCGGGTGGGTTTCCTGGAAGAAACCGGTTCCTATCTGGGCCGAGGGGATCTGCGAGGCCAGTGCCAGCACGGGCGCGCCGCTGCGGTGCGCGTCGAACAGGCCGTTGATCAGGTGCAGGTTGCCCGGTCCGCAGCTTCCCGCGCACACCGCCAGCCTTCCGGTGATCTGGGCCTCCGCCGCGGCGGCGAAGGCCGCGGCCTCCTCGTGGCGCACGTGCACCCACTCGATGCCGTCGGTGCGTCTGACAGCGTCCACGACGGGGTTGAGGCTGTCCCCCACGATGCCGTAGATCCGCCGCACCCCTGCTTCGACGAGTATCTCGATGAACTGGTCGGCCACTGTCGGCATCGCTGCTCCCACGACGAGGATCCTGTTGGCACTCGGCTGGTGGGCCCGTCGAGGTCTTCGACGAAGGCTCCGGTTGGTGACCGTCGCCGCAGCGGCGCGGGGGCGCAACTCGAGAAGGACCTCGCGGCGAGCCCGCTTCCACCATTCCTCCTATCGAGGGATGGACGGTAACGATTCCGAACCGTTCGACGATCTTGTCGTCGAAAGACGAAAAACGATCACGCGAAGGGACCTGCGGTGAACGTCCGCGTTTACACGTTGTCCGCCATAGCGGTGACGCTCTCCGCCGCTGCGGGGTTGTGGTTCGGAGCCGTTCTCGCCACCACCGATTTCGACGCGGAACGTGCCGGTTCCGATCCAGCCCCCGAAGCGGCGGTGGTCTCCGGGGCGCGGGGACCCACACCGTGACTGCAGCGTCATGGGCTAGCGTCGGGGCATGACGGAAAAACTCTCCCCGGGCGACCTCGCCCCGGATTTCACCCTGTCCGACGCCGACGACAACCCCGTGACCCTGTCCAGCTACCGGGGTACTCCGGTGGTCGTGTACTTCTACCCGGCCGCCGGAACCCCCGGTTGCACCACGGAGGCCTGCGACTTCCGGGACAATCTCGCCGACCTGGAGGGGGCCGGTTTCGCGGTGCTCGGTGTCTCGCCGGACAAACCGGCCAAGCTCGCCGAGTTCCGCGACTCCGAGGGGCTCACCTTCCCCCTGCTGTCCGATCCGGACCACACGGTCATGACCCGGTGGGGGGCCTACGGCGAGAAGAACAACTACGGCAAGGTCGTGCAGGGCGTGATCCGCTCGACGTTCGTGGTCGACGCCGAGGGCCGCGTCCAGCAGGCGATGTACAACGTCAAGGCGACCGGCCACGTCGACCGGTTGCGTCGTGAGATCGGGGTCTGACGAGCCGTTCGACCTCCGGTTTCGCAGCGGGGCCCGTTCCCGGCGCGGGCCCGACGCGCGCCCGGTTCTCCTCACCCGGCACGGTGACCGGGTTCCCCGAAGCAGCCCGTCCGGCGGCCTCACGGGATCTCTCCCCCGTCCCCGCCGCTCCGCACGGAAAACGGGCACTCCGCCCGGACGACGACTAGTCCAGCGCCATGTAGAGCGCCACAGCCGCCGCGATCACCACCACCGTCCAGCGCAGGGCCGCGGCGGGAAGACGCCGGGCGAGCCTCCCCCCGAGCATCCCCCCGAGCAAGGTGGTGGGCACCAGCGCCGCGACGGCCGCCCAGTCCACCGGAGCGAGCAACGCGTAGACCACGACGGTGACCAGACTGCCGAGCAGCCCCAGCAGGTTCTTGGCCGCGTTGAGCGTGCTCAGGGCCGCGTTGGCGGTCAGCACCAGGATCACCACGAGGATGATGCTGCGCGCCCCGCCGAAGTACCCCCCGTACACCGAGGCGAGGAAGATCCCGGCGGTGAGCAGCACGCTCCTGTCCGGGCCGTGTTGGTCGGGGTTGCCGATCCACCGGCGGATGCGGTGCTGGAAGGCCATCAACACGGCCGACAGCCCCACGAGCGCGGGAACCACGGCGTCGAACACCGCGCCGGGCAGGCTGAGCAGCAGGGCGCATCCTCCGAGGGAACCGAGCAGGGCCGCCACGGAGATCGGAACCAGTCGACGGCCGTTGGCGCGAAGATCGCCCCGTTGACTGAACACGGCGCCCACGAACCCGGGGAACTGGGCCACCGCGTTGGTGACGTTCGCCGCCAGCGGAGGCAGTCCCGTGCCGAGCAGCGCCGGGAACACCAGCAGTGAGCCGCCTCCGGCGACGGCGTTGACACAGCCGGACACGAACCCGGCGAGCGCGAGCAGTCCCAGTTCCAGCCATTCACCCAGCACGGCGGAAACCTAGCCGTTCCTCCCCGCGCTCCTCAGCACGGGGAGATATTCGGCACTCATGGGCCGCTCGGGTCTCACCGGGCTGTCCGCTCGAACAGCCTCCACCGGGCAGCCCGGCTGCTACTGTCCGCCGCATGCGGAACGAGGGATGGATCCCCAACGAGGAGGACCGGGAAGCGTCCTTGACCGAAGCGACCGACACCATCGCAGAAAACTCCGCTCCGGACATTCTTACCGGGGTGGACGAGGACGGTGTGGTCACGGTTTCGGTGACGACCGAAGCGGAGGTCGTTTCGGTCGAACTCGCGCGAGCGTGGCGGGACACCGTCACGGCTTCCGAACTGGGGCACAGGGTGCTCTCCGCTACCAACGCGGCCACCACACGGGCGCTGGCCGAACAGATCGAAGCCGCGGGCGGGCAGGAACCGACAAAGGGCACCGACTCCCGGACGACCGACGGAGCGCGGATCTCTCCGACTCGACCACTCGCGACGGTGATCGCTCGAACTGGGAGGTCGACTCGTGAATGACGGTGGGCCATTTCCCTACCTGCGGTTCATCCGGGTCCCACCGGCGTTGGAGAGTCAGATTCGTGGCACATCGCTGCGAATGGGTCTCGTGTCGGTGCTGACGGCAGTGGCGTTCGCGGGGGTGTTGCTCGTCCTGTCGGCGGAACTGACCTTCGTCGTCTACAGCGGAGGCGCCTGCGTGCTGGGACTGCTCGTGTCCGGTGTGGGTCTGGCCTGCGGCAGGAGCTGCGTGTCCACGGAACACGTCAACCTCACCCTGGCACGTCAGATCCGCAACCTGACAGTGGCGTTCACGGTGTTCACGATCGTTTTCGCCGTGCTCACCGGGTTCGGTATCGCGATGGCGACGACGGCGACAGAGGAACCGCTCCCCCTGCTGACGGTGGCGGGTACGGTCACGATGGTTGCGGCACTCATGAGCGTGACCAACGCCGCCGTGGGACTTCGGCTCTTCCCGCCGTCCCGCAAGCTCCTCGCCGAGTACGGATCCTCGGGACAGCCTGTCGGCCCGCCCGGTCGATAAGGAACGCACGGAGCGGAACCACACCCGGTTGGTCGGCGGACACGAACACATCGGGCAGGCCGCGCCCGAGACCACCGCGGATCACCTGTCATCGCACCGAGGTTCGTGGCACCACCGGCCACGAACCGAGTGTTACGAGACCAACTGACGCAGGTGCGGCAGCAGCTCGCGCAGCGCGCGTCCCCGGTGCGAGTCCGCGTCCTTCTCCGCCGAGGACAACTCGGCCGAGGTGCGGCTCTCCCCCTCGGGCACGAAGATCGGATCATAGCCGAAACCGTTGGTTCCACGGGGTTCGCGCACGATGCGACCCGGCCAGGTACCGCGCACCACGGTCTCCGAGCCATCCGGGGTGACCAGGGCGGCCGCGGCCACGAAGGCCGCGCCGCGCCGCTCGTCGGGCACGTCCCGCAGCTGCCCCAGCACCAGCTCCAGATTGGCCCGGTCGTCGCCGTGTCCGCCCGCCCAGCGGGCCGACAGCACCCCGGGCATCCCGTTGAGCGCGTCCACGCTCAGCCCCGAGTCGTCGGCCACGGCGGGCAGTCCGGTGGCCCGGACCGCGTCGGTGGCCTTGGCCAGCGCGTTCTCCTCGAAAGTGGCCCCGGTCTCGGGGGCCTCCGGGAACTCCGGCACGTCGTCGAGGCCCACCACCTCGACGTCGCCCACCCCGGCGTCCTCGAGGATGCGGCGCAGCTCGACCAGCTTCTTCGTGTTGCGGGTGGCCAACAACAACCTGCTCATGCGGCACTCCCCGGCAGCTGTCCCGGGTACGGCTCGGCCAGCGCCTCGGCCTGCAACTCGCACAACCGGGTGGAACCGGCCAGCGCCACGTCCAGCATCCGGTCCAGCGTGGAACGCGGGAAGGTCGCCCCCTCGCCGGTGCCCTGCACCTCCACGAAGGTTCCGTGATCGGTGGCCACCACGTTCATGTCCACCTCGGCCCGGGAGTCCTCCTCGTAGGGCAGGTCCAGCCGCACCCGACCGTCGACGACCCCCACGCTGACGGCCGAGACCGCGCAGGACAGCGGTTTCGGGTCAGACAGCCGTTTGGCGGCCCGCAACCAGGTGACCGCGTCGGCCAGCGCCACGTAGGCCCCGGTGATCGCGGCCGTGCGCGTCCCCCCGTCGGCCTGGATCACGTCGCAGTCCAGCGTGACGGTGTTCTCCCCCAGCGCGCTCATGTCGATGCAGCTGCGCAGCGAACGCCCGATCAACCTGCTGATCTCGTGTGTGCGTCCCCCGATCTTTCCCTGGACCGACTCGCGCACCCCACGCGTGTTCGTCGCGGAAGGCAGCATCGCGTACTCGGCCGTCACCCAGCCCAGACCGGAGCCGGCGCGCCAGCGCGGCACTCCCTCCTGCACACTGGCCGCACACAGCACCCGCGTGCGGCCGAACTCCACCAGTACCGACCCGGCGGGCCAGTCCTGGTATCCACGGGTGATGCGCACGTCCCTGAGTTCGTCGTCGCTCCTGCCGTCAGCTCTAGCCACGCGCCCCACCCTAGAACGTGGCCCGGTCACGCCGGACACCGGCGGAGGGTCCGGTTCACTCCTCCACCGCCACCCATTCGAGCGAGGAGGGGCGTCGTCCCGTGGTCAGGAACTCCCGCAGCGCCTCGGTCAGCGCCTCCGGTCGTAGCCCGCTTCCGGCGGGAAAGGCCACGTCCGACTCGGAGACGGCCGGGGACTCGGGCTCCCCGACGGGTACGGCCAGGTCGTGCTCCACGTCGATGTAACTCAGATAACCGTAGCCCTCGCGGACGAGCACGCACACGTCGTGGTCGAGCATCTCGCTGCCCTCCTCGACGGGCTCCCTCCGTTCGTGCCACACCGTGGCCGCTCCCGCAACGGGCTCGGCCAGCCGGGAGACCAGCCCGTCCACCTCCTCCGGCTCGGTCAGGGTCAGACCGTCACCGTCGTTCGGGTCGTCCGGAGAGTCGATCGGCCACACCGCCGTGATCGTCATCATGCCCCCACCAGGATCCCTCGGATCGTCACTGTCCTCGCGCCGCCCGCGCCGGGAGGACAAGTGTCCCACCCGGCGAGCTCCGCCTGCGCGGCCACGGGTGTCGCGGCGCGGGCTCACACCCGGTACGTCTCGCCCGCCGCCACCACGTCGACCGGCACAGAGGTGTGCTCCCGGGCCTCGGCGTGGATCGCCTCCCCGTCCGACCAGGGTTGCAGGTGGGTCAGCAGCAACCGCCCCACCGCACCCTTCTCGGCCACCTCGGCGGCCTGCCTGCCGGACAGGTGCAGCCCGTCCGGGTGTTCCGGGGAGTCCGGCCAGGATGCCTCGGCCAACAGCACGTCCGCGCCGTCGACCAGCTCGTCGAGCTTCCCGCAGGGGCCGGTGTCGGCGGTGTAGGCCAGCACCCTGCCCTCGGCGGCCACCCGGAATCCCCAGCTGGGGCAGACGTGCTCCAGCGGGAACGCCGTGATCTCGAACGGCCCGACCCGTACGGGGACCTCCGGAACCGGCCGGAAGTCGAACACGTCCGAGAGGTCGGTGGTGGCGCGCTCGGCCGCGTTCGGGGCGTACAGGGCGGCCAGCCGGTCCGGGGCCTCCGGGGGAGCGAACACGGGCAGCCGTCGCTCACGCGGATCGTACGGAGGGGCGGGATGATAGCGGCGCAGCACGGTCAGCGCGCCGAAGTCCGCACAGTGGTCGGGGTGCAGGTGGGACAGCAGCAGCGCCTCCGGCCGGAAGGGGTCGACGAACCGCTGCAGCGTCCCCAGCGTGCCGTTGCCCAGGTCCAGCAGCACACCGGTGTCACCGGACTCCACCAGGTACCCCGAGGCGGGAGTGGTGGGGCCCGGGATGCTGCCGGAACAACCGAGGATCGTCAGCTTCACACGGCCGAGCGTGACACGTCCGCCGGCAACGCAACATCGGATGTGACGGACGGCCCGAGAAAACGCCGGGCGAGGCGGGCGAAGGGCTCGGCCGATCCGGTGGCCCGGAACTCGTGTCTCGGCGGCTCGGCGGCGTCCGGCTCGGCCAGCAGGTCCCGCTCGGTGAGCACGCGCACCACGTCCTTGGCGGTCTCCTCCGCGCTGGAGACCAGCGTCACCTGCTCGCCCATGACGATCTGCAGCACTCCGCTCAGCAGCGGGTAGTGGGTGCAGCCCAGCACCAGGGTGTCGACGTCGGCGCGCTGCAACGGCTCCAGGTACGCCTGCACCAGACCGAGGATCTGGCGGCCCGAGGTGGTTCCGCGCTCCACGAAGTCCACGAACCGCGGACAGGCCACGGTGTGCGGCCGCACTCCCGGCACCGCGGCGAGGGCGTCCTCGTAGGCACGGGAGCGCACGGTGGCACTCGTGCCGATCACCCCCACGTTCCCGTTGCGGGTGGTGGCGGCGGCGCGGCGGGCGGCGGGCAGCACCACCTCCACCACGGGGATGTCGTAGCGCTCCCGCGCGTCCCGCAGGCAGGCCGCCGAGGCGGTGTTGCAGGCGACGACCAGCATCTTCACCCCCTCCTCCACGAGGGAGTCGGCCACCGCGAGGGCATGCCGCCGCACCTGGTCGATCGGCAGCGGACCGTAGGGACCGTGGGCGGTGTCGCCCACGTAGCGCACCCGTTCGGCGGGTAGTTGGTCCATGATCGCGCGGGCCACGGTCAGACCCCCCACGCCGGAGTCGAAGATCCCGATCGGTGCTTGGGTCACGTTCCCAGTCTGCCGGGTGGGTTGCCGGGACGCTCCACACCGGCGGTGTGTCGACGGTCACCACGGGCCACCAGCCAGGCGGCCAGCACCCCTCCGAGCACCCCGAACAGGTGCGCCTGCCAGGAGATCCCCTGCTGGCCGGGAAGCACTCCCCAGAGCATGCCGCCCCAGTAGAAGAACAGCACCACCGCCACCAGGATCTGCCCCGGGCTGCCGGTGAAGAAGCCGCGCACCAGCAGGAACATCAGCCACCCGAAGGCGATGCCGGAGGCGCCCAGGTGCGTGGTGGTCTCCCCGCCGAACAGCCAGGTTCCGAGCCCACCGACCAACCAGATCACCGCGGTGACCGCCACGAACTGGCGCGTCCCTCCGGCCATGCACAACCAGCCCAGCACCAGCAGCGGCAGCGTGTTGCCGATCAGGTGCCCCCAGCCGGCGTGCAACAGCGGGGCCCAGAGGATGCCGTCCAGCCCGTCCACGTCACGGGGTTGGATGCCGTTGGCGTCCAGTCCGTCCACCCGCGGCGTGGGCGGGCCCACCTGGAAGAACAGCTGGTCGACCAGCTCCAGCAGGTACAGCAGGGCCACGAAGGAGCACACCACCAGGGCCGCCCTGCCGGGGCGCGGCGGAATCACCCGGGGTTTCCGTCGCGGAGCGGGATGCGCGGAGGCCGAACTCACACCGCCGAGCCTACGCCGGGCGGCGAAACGGCGACCAGATCGGGAAACACCGGAGCGCGGTCGATCACGTCACGGTTCACGGTCGGAGGTCAGGCCCAGAGCTGGCCGTCCAGCCGCTGTGCGGCCTCGTCCAGCGTGCCGCCGTAGGCCCCGGTGGACAGGTACTTCCATCCCGCGTCGGCCACCAGGAACACGATCTCGGCCGACTCCCCGGCGGCCACGGCCCGCTCGCCCACCGTCAGCGCGGCGTGCAGCACCGCCCCGGTGGAGATACCGGCGAAGATGCCCTCCTGCTCCAGCAGCTGACGGGTGCGCCGCAGGGCGTCGTAGGACCCCACGGAGAACCGCCTGCTGAGCACGTCGGGGTCGTAGAGCTCGGGAACGAAGCCCTCGTCGAGGTTGCGCAGCCCGTAGACGAGCTCGCCGTAGCGGGGTTCGGCGGCGACGACCTGGGTGTCGGGGTTGTGCTCGCGCAGCCGACGCCCCACCCCCACCAGTGTTCCCGTGGTGCCGAGCCCGGCGACGAAGTGCGTCACCCCGGGCAGGTCACGCAGGATCTCCGGGCCGGTCCCCCGGTAGTGCGCGTCGATGTTGGCCGAGTTCCCGTACTGGTACAGCATCACCCAGTCCGGGTTCTCCTCGGCGAGCTGTTTGGCCACGGCCACGGCCTGGTTGGAACCGCCCTCGGCCGGGGAGGAGATGATGCGGGCCCCGTAGGCCTGCAGGATCTGCCTGCGTTCCTCGGAGGTGTTCTCCGGCATCACGCACACCAGCCCGTACCCCTTCAGCGAGGCGGCCATGGCCAGGGAGATGCCGGTGTTGCCCGAGGTGGGTTCGAGGATCGTGCACCCCTGGGTGAGGGTGCCCTCCTTCTCCGCCGCCTCGATCATGGCCAGTGCCGGGCGGTCCTTGACCGAGCCGGTCGGGTTGCGGTCCTCCAGTTTCGCCCACAACCGCACGTCGGACGACGGTGACAACCGGGGCAGGCCGACCAACGGCGTGTCCCCGAGGGTGTCCAGCAGCGAGTCGTAGCGGGCCACGTCGATCCCCTCTCCCGCGAGGTACGGGTTCGTGCGAACTCCACCGGGGACGCCCGGGCGGAGCCCCGGTGGTGACCGCCACGGCACCGGCGCCCGCACGGGCGTCCCCGGACGGAACCGTTCAGCGCATACCGCCCGCGACGGCGGGCAGGATGGTCAGGTTGTCCCCGTCGGAGACCGTGGCGTCGAGTCCACCGACGAAACGCACGTCCTCGTCGTTGACGTAGACGTTCACGAAGCGGTGCAGACCGCCGTCCTTGACCAGCCGGTCCTTGAGACCCGAGTGCCTGGAGTCCAGGTCGTTGATGACCTCGGCCACGGTGCTTCCGTCGGCCTCCACCGACTTCTGCCCCCCGGTGTGACTACGCAGAATAGTCGGAATCGAAACACTGACTGCCATGGCGCAACCTCCTGTGAACCACACTGATTTCGCGACATCCACCCGACGACCACGACCGCGCGCCCTTCAGCGCGGTGTGGTGGGAGTTCAGCCTCGGTCGGGGACGTCGTCGCTGCCGGTGTGGGCGAACATGTAGGACTCGACGACCTCCACCGGCTCCTCGGTGACGACGCCGTCGACGATGCGGTAGGAACGCAGCTCGTATTCGTGCGGGTCCCTGGTGGACACGAGCACGTAGTGCGCGTTGGGTTCGGAGGCGTAGGAGACGTCGGTCCGCGAGGGGTACGCCTCCGTGGCGGTGTGGGAGTGGTAGATCACCACCGGCTCCTCGTCGGCGGCGTCCATCGCCCGCCAGACCTGCAGTTGCTCGGTGGAGTCGAAACGGTAGAACGTCGGCGAACGTTCGGCGTTGGTCATCTCGATCACCCGCTCGGGGCGATCTGACCCCTCGGGGCCCGCCACCACACCACACGCTTCGTCCGGGTGGTCCCGTCGAGCATGCGCAACCATCGCATCCACGAGGTCGCGTCGGATCACCAGCACAGCCACCATCCTACGGGGTGAGTCACCGTGGTCCCATCATGTGAACCCGGCGAGCGGTCCTTTCACGGGTCGAAACGTCCCTCGACCGTGATTCATTCCCGTTCGGGATGGTAAAGGCGTCCGTAACAGGGCACCGCCGCCACCGACTCCGCCGCCAGTACCGCGTGCACGACGGAACGGGCGGTGACCTCGGCGGCGGCCGTGCACACCGCGTCCAGTTTCTTCACCCAACCGGCCTCACCCGCCGCCGGCGTTCCGGCGCTCTGCCCGGTGTCCAGGGCGAACACGGTGTCCCCGTCGGTCATGCCGTGGGCGGGGCGCACCGCCCGGGCCACCCCGTCGTGGGCGGCCACGGCGATCCGGCGGCACTCGGGTTTGCCGAACCCCGCGTCGGTGGCCACCACACCGATCGTCGTGTTCAACGGGGAGACGCCGGTGCCGGACCTGTCGGTGCGGACGTCGTGTCCCCGCGCCGCCTCGATCCGTTCCGTCGAGGGTGCGGCCAGGTCGAACTCGCCGGGCAGACCACTGGACAGCGCCCACGGCAGCCCGGTGTCCGGGCAGACCGTGCTTCCGGAGGAGTTCACGGCGGTCAGCGCCGCCACCCTGGTCCCATCGGCGAGCACGACACTGGCGGTCCCCACTCCGCCCTTGAGGGCTCCCGCCACCGCACCGGCACCGGCACCGACGTTGCCCTCCGCCGGTTTCTCCGAGGTCCGCGCCCGGCAGGCGGCGTATCCGAAGGTGGCGTCCGGCCGCCGTCCCCAGTCGCCCATGGGCAGGTCGAACAGCACGGCCGCGGGCACGATCGGCACCACCTCGTGCGGTGTGGTGCCCACCCGCAGCCCGTGCCCCCGCTCGGCCAGCCAGCGCATCACCCCGTCGGCGGCGGAGAGTCCGTAGGCGCTGCCTCCGCCGAGCAGCACCCCGTGGACCCGCTGGACCAGGTGATCCGGGTCGAGCACGTCGGTCTCCCGCGTTCCGGGCCCGGCTCCCCGGACGTCGACCCCCGCCGCCGCGCCCTCGGGAGTGAGCACCACCGTGCTTCCGGTGGCCCAGCGCTCGTCGAGACGGTGGCGGTGGCCCACCGTCACCCCGGGCACGTCGGTGATGGCGTTGCGCGGTCCCGCACCGGGCGGGGGTGAATCGGCCATGACTGCCACCCCATCGGGCTCTCGTGGTCTCCGGGTCCGCCGGTCTCCGGAGCTGTTCAGGAGGTCAGGGCCTGGATCATGCTGTCCTGCACCCAGGTGAGCCACTGGTACACGTAGTAGTGCTCGCGCTGCAGCTCGTCCTGCGGGGGCTCGTCCGGGGACTCCTCGGAGATCCCCAGGGCCGTGCCGAGCGCGAGCCGTACGTCATTGATCGCGGTGAGCCAGCTGTCGGCCTGGTCCTCGGTCAGCGAGACCGTCCCGCCCCGCTCGGGGCAGGTCTCCAGCACCGTGGTCGCCACTCCGCTCTTGTGGTCGATCAGCTCGGGCTCGTGCAGCGAACGCAGCGCCCCCGCGGTGTCGGCCTCCCCGGCCTCCGGCTCGAACGTGTCCCTGTCGGGGTGGATGAAGTCCGGAAGCAGTCTGGCCAGCACACCCTCCTCCGGCGGCGTGCTCGGTCCGGTGCGCATGCCGGTCAGTTCCGCCAGCTCGTCCTGGGGAGCCTGTTGTGCCCGCCCGGCGAGCATGTCCCTGATCTCCCCGACGAGTCCGCGGATCACCGCGGCCTCGTTCGGTTCGAGTTCACTCACCAGCCGGCCGTTGTCGCGTGTCCAATCCTGCACTGGGTTCGCTGTCCGTTCACGAGTCGTGCTGCATGGTCGCCCAGAGGCCCGCGGCGTGCAGTTTCGCCACGTCGCCCTCCACTTTCTCCCTGGAGCCCGAGGAGACCACCGCCCTGCCCTTGTGGTGCACGTCCAGCATGAGCTTGGTGGCGTGCTCCTGGCTGTAACCGAAGATCTTCTGCAACACGTAGGTCACGTACGACATCAGGTTGACCGGGTCGTTCCACACGATGGTCACCCACGGGCGCTCGGACGCGGCGGTCTCCTCCGGTTCGACCTGGGTGTTCTCCACTTCGGCGGGGGTGGTCATGCCTCCATTCTCACACGTCCCCGCCGCCCGTTGGTGTCCACACGTCCCCCTCGGACACGTAATCTCGCCGTATGAGCGATCCAGCCAGTACCGCGCTGCGCACCGACCACTACGAACTGACCATGCTGAGCGGCGCGCTGCGCGACGGCACCGCCGAGCGCGAGTGCGTGTTCGAGGTCTTCACCAGGCGACTGCCGGACGGCCGCCGCTACGGGGTGGTCGGCGGCGTCGAACGGGTCCTGGAGGCCGTGGAGAACTTCCGTTTCGACGAGCCGACGCTGGAGGCCCTGGAACGCGAGCGGGTCTGCGACGAACGCACCCTGGAGTGGCTGCGGAACTTCCGGTTCACCGGTGACGTCGACGGCTACCCGGAGGGGGAGCTGTACTTCCCCGGTTCTCCGGTACTCACCGTGCGGGGAAGTTTCGCCGAGGCGGTGCTGCTGGAGACGGTGGTGCTGTCGATCCTCAACCACGACAGCGCCGTGGCGGCCGCGGCGGCGCGGATGTCCTCGGCCGCCAACGGCAGGCGGATCATCGAGATGGGTTCGCGGCGCACCCACGAGGAGTCGGCGGTGGCCTGCGCCCGCATCGCCTACCTCGCCGGGTTCACCGCCACCTCGAACCTGGAGGCGGGGGCGCGCTACGGGATTCCCACGGCCGGAACCTCGGCGCACTCGTTCACCCTGCTGCACGACAGCGAGCGGGAGGCCTTCGAGGCCCAGGTGGGCACGCTGGGGGCCAACACCACACTGCTGGTGGACACCTACGACATCACCGAGGGGATCCGCACCGCCGTGGACGTGGCGGGCACCGAACTCGGCGCGGTGCGCATCGACTCCGGGGACGTGGGGGTGCTGGCCCGGCAGGCGCGGGAACAGCTCGACGCGCTCGGTGCGACGGGCACGCGGATCGTGGTCTCCGGCGATCTCGACGAGTTCGCCATAGCGGGGCTACGGGCCGAGCCGGTGGACGTGTACGGGGTGGGCACCTCCCTGGTGGTGGGCTCGGGTGCCCCCACGGCGGGGATGGTGTACAAGCTGGCCGAGGTCGACGGCAGGCCGGTGGCCAAGCGCAGCTCGCACAAGGAGTCCCGCGGCGGCAGCAAGGCTGCGCTGCGCAGGCACAAGTCGACGGGCACCGCCCTGGAGGAAGTGGTCTTCCGCAACGGTCCCGGCTGCGAGCCGCCACCGGCGGGACCGCACGACCGGTTCGTGCAGATCCCGCTGATCCGCGACGGTGAACGGGTCGAGGATCTTCCCGGTCTGGAGGACAATCGGCAGCGACTCCGGCACGCGCTGGTGAGCCTGCCCTGGGAGGGGCTCAAGCTCTCCGCCGGCGAACCGGCCGTGCCCACGGTGTTCGAGAACCGCTGAGGACGAGCCGGTTCGGCGGGACGGGTGACCGGGCGCGGTGGCGGCCGCGAGTCGACGAGGTCCCACGGGAGGTGTGTGGCGATGGCCGAGGCCCTGATCGTCGTGGACGTGCAGAACGACTTCTGTGAAGGCGGTGCGCTGGCCGTGGAGGGCGGGGCGGAGATCGCCTCGCAGATCTCGCGGTATCTCGCCTCCACCGACTACGACCACGTGGTGGCCACGCGGGACTATCACATCGATCCCGGTGAGCACTTCTCCGAGCACCCGGACTTCGTGACCTCCTGGCCGGTGCACTGCGTGGCCGGCAGCGCCGGGGCGGCCTTCCACCCCGAACTGGACGTGGCACCGATCCAGGCGGTGTTCTCCAAGGGCCAGTACAGCCACGGCTACTCGGGTTTCGAGGGCAACGGACTGGCCGAGTGGCTGTCGGCCGGGAACGTGCGTTCGGTGGACGTGGTGGGACTGGCCACCGACCACTGTGTGCGGGCCACGGCGTTGGACGCGGCGGCGGCCGGTTTCGACACCCGGGTTCTGCTGGATCTCACGGCGGGGGTGGCGAGCACGACGGTGGAACGTGCGCTGGAGGAGCTGCGCACCGCCGGGGTGAGCCTGTCCGGGCAACCCGTGGTCCGGTCGGGGTGAGTCCACCGGGGCGATCTCCGCCCCGGGAGGACGCCGCCCCGGCGGGCGGGGGCTGCGGTAACGTCGGCGGACGTGTCGGCTTCCGCTCCCCACTGGTCCACTCCCGACGTGTTCGAACCCGACGGTTCCGAGTCGCTGCCCCCGGAACTGGCCGCCGAGACCAAGCGGGAACCACGGGCGGATCCCGTGGCGACCGGAACGGCCGAGCGTGCGCGGCAGGACGTGGAACCGGCGGATCTGGCCACCCTGTTGGCGGTGGCCGTGCGGGCCGTGGGGGGAGCGGAACGCGACGGACAGCGGGCGATGGCCGAGGCGGTCGGCAACGCCATCGAGACCGGCGAGCACCTCGCCGTGCAGGCCGGCACCGGCACCGGCAAGTCCCTGGCCTACCTGGTCCCCGCGCTGCGGCACGCGGTGGCCGCCCACACCACCGTGGTCGTCTCCACCGCCACCATCGCCCTGCAACAACAGCTGGTCAACCGTGACCTGCCCCGGTTGGCCACGGCGCTGACCGAGGCTCTGGGCCGGAGGCCGACCTTCGCCATTCTCAAGGGACGGCGCAACTACCTGTGTCTGAACCGGGTGCACGGCAACGCCCCCGAGGAGCCGGAGGAGGCGCTGTTCGACCGCTCTGCCGCCTCCGCCCTGGAGCGCGAGGTGCGGCGGCTGCGCGAGTGGGCCTCGGAGACCGACACCGGCGACCGCGACGAGCTGGCACCCGGGGTGTCGGAACGCGCGTGGCGCCAGCTGTCGGTGAGCGCCAACGAGTGTCTGGGGGCCCACCGCTGCCCGGTGGGGGCGGACTGTTTCGCCGAACGGGCCCGGGGCGAGGCGGGACGGGCGGACGTCGTGGTCACCAACCACGCGTTGCTGGCCATCGACGCGTTGGACGACCGACCGGTGCTGCCGGAACACGACGTGGTGGTGATCGACGAGGCCCACGACCTGGTGGACCGGGTGACCTCGGCCGCCGGTGGGGAGCTGTCCGCCTCGGCGGTGAAGCAGGCGGCCCGGCGGTGCGGTCGTGCCGTGGACGAGGACGTGGCAGACCGGTTGAACGAGGCCGGGGAGGGCCTGGAGTTCGTGCTCGGCGAGTCCCCGGTGGGCAAGGTGGACGAACTCTCCGCCGAACTCTCCGCGGCCCTGGCCGGGGTGCGCGACGCGGCCGCGGCCTGCGTGACCGCGCTGGGCCCGGAACACCGGGAGGACGCGGAGACGGGCAGCGTCCGCAAACTCGCACTGGCCCCCACCCAGGAGGTCCACGACACGGCGGTACGGCTGCTCGACGCCTTCGACGAGCCGGAGGGCGAGCGGCGCGACGTGGTCTGGATCGGAGCGGACGGCGGGCGGGCGCCTTCGTTGAAGGTGGCCCCGCTGGGGGTGGGGGGACTGCTGCGTCAGCGGTTGTTCGAGCAGCGCACCACCGTGTTGACCTCGGCGACGCTGGCCCTGGGGGGCTCCTTCGACACGTTGGCCGCTCAGTGGGGGCTTCCGCCGCAGCGTTCGGCGGATCCGGCTCCCGACACCGCCACCGGCGCGGAGCCGCCCTCCGAGGGTGCCGCGCCGAGCTGGGTGGGGGTCGACGTGGGGTCCCCGTTCGACTACCCGCGCAGCGGCATCCTCTACGTGGCACGTCATCTGCCCCCGCCGGGGCGGGACGGGCTTCCGGAGTCCTATCTGGACGAGCTGGCCGAGTTGGTCACGGCCGCGGGCGGCCGCACCCTAGGACTGTTCTCCTCGATGCGCGCGGCCCGGCAGGCCTGCGACGAACTGCGGCAGCGCCTGTCCACCCCGGTGTTGTGCCAGGGTGAGGACAGCACCTCACAGTTGGTCGAGTCCTTCGCCGGCGATCCGCGCACCAGCCTGTTCGGCACCCTGTCGCTGTGGCAGGGGGTCGACGTGCCCGGGGAGTCACTACAACTGGTGGTGATGGACCGCATCCCGTTCCCCCGCCCGGACGATCCGTTGGCTTCGGCCCGACAGCGGGCGATCTCGGCGCACGGCGGCAACGGCTTCATCACCGTGGCCGGCACCCACGCCGCCCTGCTGCTGGCCCAGGGGGCGGGGCGGCTGCTGCGGTCCTCCGCCGACCGGGGGGTGGTGGCCGTGCTCGACCCGCGGCTGGCCACCGCGCGCTACGCCGGTTTCCTGCGGGCTTCGCTGCCCCCCTTCTGGAACACCTACGATCCCCAGGTGGTGCGCGGGGCGCTGCGCCGCCTGGACGCGGCGGCCTCCGAGCGTTGAGACCGCCCGAGCCACTGTGGCACGCGACGACCGCTCCCACGGGTTCCCGAGGGGAACGGGGTCTCGGAGCCGGTCACTGTCCGACGCCGGAGGCGGTCCGGTCGCTCTCGTGACGGCGGGCCGACTGCTCCGGCATGTCCGGGCGCGCCTGTTCCTCCAGCCGCAGAGCCACCCCGAGGACGAAGAAGGTGGGTGCCCACTCCCCCACGAAGATGCCCCAGCGGTCCGCACGGGCCAGACTCTCTCCCTGCAGCCCTCGGGAGGCCGCCCAGGAGACCACCGAGAACAGGATCGAGGCCATCCCCGCCCCGAACATCTTGTCCGAATCCATTCCGTATTTGCGCAGCAACGACAGCATGGACCCACACCCTTTCCGATCACGTCGCCGCCCGAGAGGGTCCGGCGTTTCTCACGGTCTCCCCGAGGATTTCCCACTCGGTTCCCGGTAAACCCGCAAGCGACCGACACCCGGCTCCCGTGCGTGCCGTGACGAGCGGAACCGTCCGGGCGGCCCTCGAACCACCCGGACGGTTCCCCCACCCCGTCGGGGAGGCGGCACGGCCCCCGCGAACGAGGCTCACCTGCTCCATCGGGGACGTGCGACGGGCACGGCCACGTAGGCGGCGAAGCACTCCTCGCAGAAACCCCCGGACGCCTCCGTCGAGGGGGAGTCCGTCTCTTCGCTCGAGGAGACCAGCACCTCCCCGTGTCCGCCGAGACTCGGGACCGGCCCCCCTTCCGGGGGCGGGGGAACCGTGCTGGCGTGCTGGCGGGAGTCGCCCTCGGCCCTGATCCAGAAGATCTCGGCGTGTTCGGTGTCCTCGCCGAGCTCCGTGCGGCCACCGCGCGCCAGGACCTCCCTGGCGAGTTCGTGACCGCTGCGCATCGCCGTCCACTCGGGACCTCGTTGTTCGTTCATCACCCACAGTTTCGGCACGATTCCCTCTCGTGCACAGTGGTGTCCGCGGAAACGTTCCACCGACCGGGTGGCACGCGGCGGCACTCCCCTCCCGGATAACGGCCGCCCGATGCCCCCTCGCCGCCCCTGCCGGGACGGCGAGTCGCGGAACGAGCACCCGCCGTGTTGTGGGGTTTCCACAACCGTGTCCGCTTTTTTCTGTATCCGGGGCGATCACGGTTAGGTTGTGCGCGGCGCTCCGGCCGGACGGCCGGGCGACCTCCCGAGCCCGGGTGAACTCACCCGCTCGGGTGCCCTCCCCGACCGTTACTCAGGTACTCAGGAGAACAGCGTGACCGACCCCGTGCAGTCCCCGGAGCGGAACTCCGGTTCCGCGCAGCCGGCGGCGGATCTGGCCCGCATCGTGGTCTTCGCCGCGTTCACCGCGGTGCTCGGCACCTTCCCCGGCATCTACCTGGCGGGGGCGGCGGTGCCGATCGTGCTGCAGAACATGGGACCGCTGCTGGCGGGCAGCGTGCTCGGCGCCCGGCGCGGGGCCGCCTCGATGCTGTTGTTCCTGGCGCTGGTCGCCCTGGGACTGCCGCTGCTGTCCGGCGGGCGCGGCGGAATAGGACAGTTCTTCTCGCAGAGCGGTGGCTTTCTGATCGGATGGGTATTCTCGGCCCTGGTGGTGGGACTGATCGTCTCCGCGGTGCGCAGACCCACCCTGCCGGTGCTGTTGCTGGCCAACCTCGCCGGGGTCGCCGTGGACTACCTGTTCGGCGTTCCCTTCATGGCCTGGGCCCTCGAGGACGTGCGCAGCGCCGTGGTCCTCTCCCTGGGCTTCGTCCCCGGTGACCTCGCCAAGGTGGTGCTGGTCTCCCTGGTGGCCGCCGCCGTGCTCCGGGCCTTCCCGAACACGGTTCCCCGGAAAGGGCCCCGGCGATGAGCACGACCTCCCGTCCGCGCGTTCCCCCGGTCCTGGCCGGCGGGCTCCCCCGGAGCCTCCACGACGGGACCCGCCTGCTCGACGGCGCGGAGCTGCTCAGCCACGCGCACTCCGCGGCGGCGGAGCTCGCCGCGGCCGGGGTGGGTCCCGGCAGCCGGGTGGCCGTGGAAGCCGACACCGAGCCGGTCACCCGGCTGGCCCGGATGCTCGGTGCCGACCTGCTCGGAGCCGCCACCCTGCTCGTCGACCCCGACTGGAGCACCACCGAGCGCGCAGGCACCCTCGCCGACGCGGCCCCCCACGTGGTGGTCGGAGGCCGGATCCGGCCCGGCCACCCGCCTCCGACCCTCCCGGAGGCCGACGGAAGCTCCCTGTTCTACCTGCCCACCACCTCGGGCAGCACCTCCCGGCCCCGGGTGCTCGCCCGCACCCGTTCCTCCTGGTGGCACAGTTTCGAGGCCTTCGAGGTCGGAGTCACCGGACGGGACACGGTGCTGGTTCCCGGCCCGGTCGGTTCCTCGCTGTTCCTGTTCGGGGCCCTGCACGCCATGCACCTCGGTGCCGGGCTCCGGCTGTTGCCGCGCTGGTCGGCCCACGCCGCCGCGCGGGCCTGCCGGGAGGCCACCGTGGTCCACGTGGTGCCGTCGATGCTGTCCGCCCTGCTGGCGGTGCTGGCCCGGCATCCGCAGCTGCGTGAGGACTGCCGCGTCCGGCGTTTCGTCTGCGGCGGCGCCGCCGTGGACGACGGGCTGCGGGCGGAGCTGGAGCGGACCCTGCCCGGCAGCGAACTCGTGGAGTACTACGGCTCGGCCGAGCACTCCCTGGTCGCGTTGCGCGGCAGCGACGGTGTGCTGCACCCCGCCCGCGCCGTGGAGACGGACATCCGCGACGGGGAGGGCTCCGTGCCCCCGGGCGAGACCGGAACCCTGTGGGTACGCTCGCCGCTGGCCTGCTCCGGCCACCTGGAGGCCGGACGGCTGGTTCCGCTGCCCGAGGGCTTCCACACCGTCGGCGACCTCGCCGTCCCCAGAGACGGTGGGGGGTTCACCGTGCTGGGACGCGGCTCCGGCACCATCGACAGCGGCGCGGAACTCGTGCCCGCCGAAAGCGTGGAACACGTGCTGCGCCCGGTTCCCGGTGTTCGCGACGTGGTGGTCGCGGCCACCCCGCATCCCAGGTTCGGCTCCCTGGTCACGGCGGTGATCGAAACCGATCCCACGCACCCGCCCGAGGCGGCCGAGCTGCGCCGCGTCGCCAGGCGGGAGCTGAACGGCAACCGGCGTCCGCGCCGGTGGTTGACCACCGGGGCCCTTCCCCGCACCTCCACGGGCAAACCCGCGCGCGGGCTGATCACCGAACGGCTCGCCGCCGGGACCCTGGCCGCCGAACCACTACGATGACCGAAGCACCCCCGAACACTCCCGTGATCACCGCCGCCCGGCGCACCCCCGTGGGCACGGCGGGCGGAGCGCTGCGCGACATCGAGCTCGACCGGCTGACCGCCCCCGTGCTGCACGCGGTGCTGGAGGACAGTGGCTTCCCCCACGTCGACGACGTGCTACTCGGCAACACCCGGGGCCCTGGGGGCAATCCGGCCAGGGTGGCCGCGCTGCGGGCCGGGTTCGGTCACGCCGTGCCGGGGACCACGGTGGACCGGCAGTGCGCGAGCGGACTGAGCGCGGTCGTGCTCGCCGCCGACCTGGTCACCGCCGGGGCCGGCGAGTACTACCTGGCGGGTGGGGCGGAGAGCGCCTCCACCGCCCCCTGGCGGGCCCACCGGCCGCGCACCCCCACCGAACCGCCCGTCTTCCGCGAGCGCGCGCCCTTCGCCCCGCCCGAGATCGGTGATCCCGACATGGGACCCGCCGCCGATCTGGTCGCCGCCGAGGGGGGAATCAGCCGCCGACGCCAGGACCGGTTCGCCGCCCGCAGCCACCGTCGGGCGGTCCGGGCACGTGAGTCCGGGGAGTTCACCGCCGAGCTCGTCACGGTCAACGGGGTGGGTGCCGACGAACGTCCCCGGGCCGGTCTCGACGAACGGCGCATGGCACGGTTCCCTCCCGCGTTCACCCCGCAGGGCACCGCGACCGCCGCCAACTCCTGCGGCATCGCCGACGGGGCGGCCGTGCTCGCCGTCACCAGCGAACGTCGTCGGGCTCGGCTGGGCCTGCCGGGGATCCGGTTGTCGGCCCGGCGCACCAGCGGCGCCGACCCCAACCGTCCGGGAACGGCGGCGGTGCCGGCGATGCGTGCCGTGCTGGAGGAGGCCGGACGTGTTCCCGAGGTGGTCGAGTTCACCGAGGCGTTCGCCGGGCAGGTGCTGGCCTGCACGGACGCCTCCGGGATCGACGAGGGGACGGTCAGTCCGGACGGGGGAGCCATCGCCCTCGGTCACCCGTGGGGGGCCTCCGGGGCGATACTGCTCGTGCGGTTGTTCCACCGGATGACCCGGAACGGGCACCGGCTGGGGATGGCCGCGTTGTCCTCGGGAGGAGGACTCGGTGTCGCCACCCTGTGGGAGCTGGTCGACTGATCCCACCGGAAGGCACTGACTCCGCCCTCCCGGAGGAACAGTGTCGCGCACGTCGTCGTGGAAGGAAGACGGTTGATCGAGTTCGACGGAGTGGGCCACTCCTACGGCGAGCACACCGTGCTCGACCGGATCGACCTGCGTCTGGAGGAGAAACGGGTGGCGTTCGTCGGAGCCAACGGGTCCGGGAAGTCCACCCTGGCCAGAACGATCAACGGGTTGGTGCGCCCGACCCGGGGACGGGTGCTGGTGGACGGGCTCGACGCGGTCCGCGACGGCAAGCGCGTCCGCTCCCGGGTCGGCTTCGTGTTCACCAACCCCGACTCACAGATCGTCATGCCCACCGCCGGTGAGGACGTGGCCTTCTCCCTGCGCGGAAAAGGTCTGTCCAAGCAGGAAAGGCAGCGCCGCGCCGAGGCCGCGCTGGCCGAACACGGGCTGGAGGGCTACGCCCAACACCCGGCGCAACAGCTCTCGGGAGGGCAGAAACAACTGCTCGCGCTGTGCGCCATGCTGGTGCTCGAACCGGACGTGCTGGTCTGTGACGAACCCACCACCCTGCTCGACCTGCGCAACAAACGACTCTTCGTGGAAAGGCTGCAACGCCTCGAACAACAGGTGGTGCTGGTCACCCACGACCTGGAACTGCTGGAGAACTTCGACCGCGTCGTGGTGCTCGACCAGGGGCGGGTCGTCGCCGACGACGAGCCCTCTGCGGCACTGCACCACTACCGGGAGCTCGTGACATGAGTAGCCCACTCGGCCTGTACCAGCCCGGCAACAGCCCCCTGCACCGCGCCCCGGCCGGCGGGAAGCTCCTCGGCCTGCTCGTCTTCGCCACTGTGGTGATGCTGTTCGACGAGCCGGTTCCCCTCGCGGTCGCGGCCGGGGCGGTGCTGGCCGGGTTCGTCACGGCCCGCATCCGCCCCGCCCGGGTACTGCGGATGACGGGGACGCTGCTGGTGGTGCTGGGTGCGATCTTCGCGTTGCAGTCGTGGCTGCTGGACCCGAAAAGCGCGTCCGTGGTGTGCCTGCGGCTGCTCACCGCGATCAGCGCGGCCAACCTGTTCACCCTCACCACCAGGATCGACGACCTGGTCTCGGCGGTGGAACGCGGGCTGGCACCCACCCGGCGGCTGGGACTGCGTCCCGAGACCTTGGGGCTGCTGGTGGGACTGACCGTGCAGGCGGTGGGGGTGTTGGCGAGCATCGCCGCCCAGACCCGCGAGGCCCAGCGGGCCCGCGACGCGAGTCGTTCCGTGTCCGCCTTCGCCGTCCCCTTCCTGATACGCACGCTGCGTCATGCCGACGAACTGGGCGAGGCCCTGGCCGCGCGCGGCGTCGGCGACGCGCGGGAGGAACACTCGGAGCCTCGCCGGGACTGAACGGGACCGGGACCGCGCCCGGCCCCGCTCGGATCCTCAGTCCCCGGCCGGCAGCGGCACCTCGGCGGAGACCAGTCGTTCCTCCCGCAGTTGACGCCAGAGACCCTCGGGGATCGGGGTGCGGGACAACTCCAGGTTCTCGTTCACGCGCTCGGGCCGTGACATGCCCGGGATCGTGGCGGCCACCGCCGGGTGGGCCGTGGGGAACCTCAGGGCCGCCGCCTTCAGGTCCACCCCGTGGTTCTCGGCGACCTCCCGCAGCCGCCGCACCCGGTCCAGCACCTCCGCGGAGGCCTGCCGGTACTCGAAGTGCTCGCCCCCGGCCAGCACACCGGAGTTGAAGGGGCCGCCCACCACCAGGTCGACGCCGCGCTCCTCGCAGGTGGGAAGCAGCCGTTGGGCGGCGTGGGCGTGGTCGAACAGGGTGTAGCGTCCGGCCAGCAGGAACGCGTCGGGACGCGGTTCCTCCAGCCCCAGCACCAGTTCGCAGGGCTCGACCGTGTTCACCCCCAGGCCCCAGGCTCGGACGACCCCCTGCTCACGCAGACTCTCCAACGCGCGGAACGCCCCGGTGCGGGCGGTGGCGAAGGCGTCGATCCAGTCGTCGCCGTGGAAGTCCGGGGAGACGTCGTGCACCCAGGCGATGTCGATGTGGTCGGTGCGCAGTCGCCGCAGGGACTGTTCGACCGCCCGCAGGGTCCCGTCGTAGGTGTAGTCGTCGACGACCCTGTTCGGGAGTCCGTGCGCGAACAGACCCTCTCCCTCCGGGTTCGACTCGGCCGGTTCCCCGGTCCCCTCCTCGATCACCCGGCCGACCTTCGTGCTGAGCACGTAGTCGGAGCGGGGGTACTGGGACAGCACCTGCCCCAACCTGTTCTCGGACAGTCCCGCCCCGTAGATCGGTGCGGTGTCGTAGTAGCGGATACCCTCCTTCCAGGCGGTCTCGACCGTGGCCAGCGCGTCCTCCTCCGGCACGGCACGGAACATGTTGCCCAGCGGGGCCGCGCCGAAACCGAGGGTGTGCTCGGCCACTAACGAGCGGATGCTCATGCGTACTCCTCTCCACGTCGTCCACTACGACGCTAGGGTGAGTTCGTGAGACTGTCTAAGACTCGCTGGGCGAAACGTGTTTCCACGAAGGTCTGAACATGCTGGATCTGCGCCAACTCCACTACTTCGTGGCCGTGGCCGAGACCGAACACGTGGGCCGGGCGGCCGAGGCACTGCACGTCTCCCAGTCCCCGTTGAGTCGCCGGATCGCGGACCTGGAGAAACAGCTGGGCTGCACCCTGTTCGAACGCGACCGGCAACGTCTCCGTCTCACCGCCGACGGCCGGGTGTTCCGCACCGAGGCCCAGGCGCTGCTGCGGCACGCCGAGAGGCTGGAGTCCCTCGGACAACGTCTGGGGCGCGGTGAGACCGGAGGACTGTGCCTGGGCTACGTGGGCCACGCCCTGCACGCCGGGGTACTGCCCCGCGCACTGCGTTCCCTGCGCCAGGAGCGCCCGGAGGTGCACGTGGCGCTGTACAACCAGCCCCCGGCCGAACAGCTGGAGGGACTGCGGCGGCGCGGTCTGGACATCGCCCTGGTGGACACGCCCCCGGACAGCGACGACCCGCTGCTCGAATCAGCGCTGGTGCTGGAGGACCCGCTCATGCTGGCGGTTCCGGACCGGCATCCGCTGGCCGAGCGCACCGACATCCGCCCCGAGGACGTGGACGGGCAGTCCTGGATCACCGTGGCCGACGGCGATCCGCCCGGTGGCTCCGAGAGCTTCCTGTCCTCCTGCGCGGCGGCCGGGTTCACCCCGCGCATCCGCACCACCGCCCCGGAACCGCTCGCCGCGCTGGGGCTGGTCGCCTCCGGCCTGGGCCTGGCGCTGATCCAGCGCAGCATGCGGGACAGCGCCCCTCCCGAGGTGAGACTTCGCGAGATCGCCTGGCACCCCTCCCCGGTGCGGCTGTGGGCGGCGTGGCACCACATCGACCTCCGCCCCCTGGTCACCGAGTTCCGCCGCGTGCTGCTGTCCGGAACCGACTGACCCGGTTCCGCGCGGAACAGCCCACCACGGCACGGCGTCAGTCCCGTGTCAGCACCGTGTCAGTTCCGTCACCTAGTTTCCGCGCTGAACCGACCCGAGCGAGAAGAACGGGGGAGCAACGGTGACCGGACGCTTCACGGACAAGGCGGCACTGGTGGTGGGGGGTTCCCGGGGAATCGGCTACGCCACCGCAGAGCAGCTCGCCCGCGAGGGCGGCAACGTGGCGATCACGGGCAGGGACGAGAGCACGCTGGAGCAGGCGGCCCGCACGATCGGCGAGCGGACCGGGGCGAAGGTGCTCGCCCTGACCGGACACGCCAGGAAGGCCGAACAGCGCGAGAGCACGGTGGACCGGGCCGTGGCGGAGTTCGGGAGACTGGACGTGCTGGTCCACAACACCGCCACCAACGTCTCCAAGAACGCCCCGGTCCTGGACCTGGATCCCGAGGTCATGCTCAAGGAGTACGACCTGAACGTGATCTCCGCCCTGGAGTACGTGAAGCTGGCCCACCGGGCGAGTATGGAGGAGCACGGCGGCACGGTGGTGCTGCTCAGTTCCGTGGCCGGTTCCGCCAACATCCGTGTGCCCGCCTACTCGATGACCAAGGCCGCCCTGGAGTCACTGTGCCGCAGCCTGGCCGACCAGCTCGCCCCCGGAGTGCGGGTCAACAGCGTGGCCCCGGCTTTCGTGGACACCGAGTTCGCCACGTATCTGCAACGCATCCCCCGGGAACGGATCGACTCCTCCTACCCCCTGGGACGTGAGTCGGCCCCGGAGGACGTGGCGCGTGCCATCGCTTTTCTGGCCTCGGACGAGGCGAAGTTGATCACGGGAACCACGCTGGTGGTCGACGGCGGCAAGTCCGTCCAGCCCTACCGCCACGACATTCCCCACCCCGAGGTGGGGCAGGTGCTGCACTGAGGGGAGCTGTTCCTAACGGGGCCACTGGGCGAGCACGGTGACCGTGCCGGGGTCGATCTCGGTGAACCCCGCGTCGCGCACGGCCGCGACTCCCCGCCGGTGCCACGCCGTCGCCGGGTCCTCCGTGGGGAGGAGTTCCCTCCACTGTTCCGGTGAGGGGGTGCGGACCGCACAGCGGAAGCCGTCGTCGACCCACCCGCGCAGTTCCCGGTCGGCCCGGGCGGACCGTTGCCCTCCGGTGCACACGTCGCCGTGCAACAGGGCGGCCAGGATCATCGTCGCGTGTCCCACCTGGGCCGCGGCCTTGCCCGCGCTCATGTCGACCTCGGGGTTCAGCCACAGCACCGGGACACCGGCGGGCGGTTCCCCGGGGTCGTCGTGCGGCAACTCGCTGCCCGAGATCTGTAACCTGGTCAGCTCGCGGGGCATCTCGGAGAGTCTGGTGGGCAGCAGCGCACGTGCCTCGGCTCCACCGACGGAGACCGTGACGCCGGCGAAGTCCTCCACCGCCCGCCAGTGCGACCCGCGGGCCCGGCGGGTGACCTTGCGGATCCGCCCGGCGACCCACTCGGAGACGGCCGCGTGCCACGGACCCTCCGGCGCGCTGCGCTCGTCCAGACAGACGGACAGCGCGGAGACGGCGGCGGCCTCCAGCAACGCGGTGCGCGCCGGCGGGGTGCCGCGTTCGATGCGCAACACCACCGGCATCAGCACCACGTCCTCGGGGTCCTCGTCCGAGGTGTCGGCCGTGAGGTGGTCCGGCAACGCCAGCCAGGAGGCGTAACGCTCGGTCAGCGGGTGCAGCACAGCGGCGGGATCACTCACGCCCCCATTGTCCGGCACCACCCGCCACCGAGGCCGTCGGGCCGCCTGCGGGTTCCGCACCGGCACCGCCGGAGGGAACCCGCACCGCCGCTCAGACCGGCACGCGTTCCTCGCTGCGCTCGCCCACGCGCACGTTGCCGAGCCAGGCCACCAGCACCGCCGCCGCGGCGATGCCCAGGGCCATGAACAGCAGGTGCAGCAGCACCCCGTCGATACCGCCGACCGCCTCCGGACGCAGGAAGGGGTACGGGAACCATCCGGTCACCGCGCCCCGCACCAGCGCGTAGGTCACGTAGGCCAAGGGCACGAACAGCCAGGACAGCGCCCGACCGTAGCCCACCCGCGCACGCGGTCGGACCAGCAGCCAGTCCAGGAACATCACCACGGGAACCACCCGGTGCATCACGGTGTTGACCCACGGCAACGTCAGCCCGAGGTCCCCGTCGTCCAGCAGCAGGGCGAACACGATCCCGGTGGTCGCCATGTAGACGGTCATGCCTCCGCGCAGCCACTCCAGCCAGACCCGGTTGCCCAGGCCCGGCGCGACTCCGAGCCGCACCAGCAGCAGCCCGGCGGCGATGTTGCTGAGGATCGTGAAGTAGCTGAAGAAGTTCACCGGCGAGAAACCGGGCAACCCCACCTCGACGAAGAACTGTCTGCCCACGGCGACGATCGCCAACGCCCCGAGCAGCACCCGCGCCAGGCGCACGAACCAGCCCCCGCTGGACACCATCTACCGGTCACCTCACGTCACGTTTCCAGCGGCACACGCGCCACGAACCCGTCCTCCGCGTCGGCGGCCTCCACCTCGGCCCTGGTCACCCCGAGCACGAACAGCACCGCGTCGAGGAAGGGGTGGGACAGCGCGGTGTCCGCGATCTCCCGCAGCGCGGGCTTGGCGTTGAACGCCACGCCCAGTCCGGCCGTGGCGAGCATGTCCATGTCGTTGGCACCGTCACCGACCGCCACGCACTGCGAGAGCGGCACGTTGTAGGACTCGGCGAAACGTCGCAACGCACGAGCCTTGCCTCCGCGGTCGACGATCTCGCCGACGACACGGCCCGTGAGTTTACCGTCGACGATCTCCAGGTCGTTGGCCGCGCTGAAGTCGAGACCGAGATCGTCGACGAGGTAGTCGATGATCCTGGTGAAACCGCCGGAGACCACACCGGTGTGGTATCCGAGCCTGCGCAGGGTGCGCACCGTGGTCCGCGCGCCGGGGGTCAGGCGGAGCTCCTTGCCGACCTCATCCAGCACCGAGGCGGGCAGACCCTCCAGCACCGCCACCCTGCGCCGCAGGGACTCGGCGAAGTCCACCTCGCCGCGCATGGCCTGCTCGGTGACCCTGCGGACCTCCTCCTCGCGCCCGGCCTTGGCGGCCAGCATCTCGATGACCTCGCCCTGGACCAGAGTCGAGTCGACGTCGAACACCACGAGTCGCTTGGCGCGGCGGGACAAGCCGGTGCGTTCCACGGCGACGTCGACGCCGATGTCCTCGGACAGGTCGGACATCTCGGAGGTGAGCCGCTCGTCGGCCCGTTCTCCCGTCTCCTCCGAGGTCACGTGCAGCTGTAGTCCGGTGACCGGGTAGTCGGCCACCCGCTGGATGGAGTCTATGTTGACGTTGATCTCGGCCAGTTTGCGGGCCACTTCCGAGAAGCTGCGCGCGGTGACCGGCTGGCCGAGCACCGTGACGACGTGGGTCGAACCGAGTTTGTCGGCCTGACCGTCCTCGGCGTCGATCTCCACCTCGACAGCCATCCCCACGGTCGCCATCGCCTGCTCGATGGACTCCTGGAGCTGCTCGGGATCCTGCTCGGTGGAAACGAGTACTCCGAGGACCAGTCGTCCGCGGATCACGACCTGCTCGACATCGAGCACGTCCACCCCGTGCCTGGTCAGCGCCGCGAACAGCACCGACGTCACGCCCGGCCGGTCCTGGCCGGTCACGGTCATCAGCACGGTGGTGGGATTCGACGTGGTCACGACTGACGACACTCCCTCGATATTCGGCTCTACGGTCCACCCTACGGGGTTCGGGAAACCGTCCCGAACGACACAGAGCCCCGGACCGGTCGGCGGCCGACCGGCCGGGGCTCCCCGTCGAGCGGGTTCACCGTGACACACCCGTGAAGGATGTCGTTAGGTCGAACGTCACTTCCCGTCGCTGTTGTGCCCCGCCGAGGAGCCTTCCACCTCGGAGGAGTTGCCGGCGCCCGCGTGCGCCAGCGGCTTGCCGGACAGCCCCACGTGGCTCTCCAGCCTCATCCGCTCGCTCATGTGCGGGTAGTGCAGCTCGAAGGCGGGCCGCTCGGAACGGATGCGCGGCAGCTCGGTGAAGTTGTGCCGCGGCGGCGGGCAGGAGGTGGCCCACTCCAGCGAGTTGCCGTGGCCCCACGGGTCGTCGACCTCGGCGACCTCCCCGTAGCGGTAGCTCTTGAACACGTTGTACAGGAACGGCAGCATCGACGCGCCGAGCAGGAACGCTCCCGCCGTGGAGATGGTGTTCAACGTGGTGAAGCCGTCACCGGGCAGGTAGTCGGCGTAGCGGCGGGGCATCCCCTCGTTGCCGAGCCAGTGCTGCACCAGGAACGTGGCGTGGAAGCCGATGAAGGTCAGCCAGAAGTGCAACTTGCCCAGGCGCTCGTCCATCATCCGGCCGGTCATCTTCGGGAACCAGAAGTAGATGCCGGCGAAGGTGGCGAACACGATCGTGCCGTAGAGCACGTAGTGGAAGTGGGCCACCACGAAGTAGGTGTCCGAGACGTGGAAGTCGATCGGAGGCGAGGCCAGCAGCACACCGGTCAGCCCGCCGAACAGGAAGGTCACCAGGAACCCGACGCTGAAGATCATCGGGGTCTCGAAGGTGATCTGGCCCTTCCACATGGTGCCGATCCAGTTGAAGAACTTCATCCCGGTGGGCACCGCGATCAGGAAGGTGGTGAAGGCGAAGAACGGCAGCAGCACCGCGCCGGTGGCGTACATGTGGTGCGCCCAGACCACGACCGACAGCGCGGCGATGCCGATGGTCGCGTAGACCAGTCCGGTGTAGCCGAACAGCGGCTTGCGGGAGAACACCGGGAAGATCTCGGTGACGATGCCGAAGAAGGGCAGCGCGACGATGTAGACCTCGGGGTGGCCGAAGAACCAGAACAGGTGCTGCCACAGGATCACGCCGCCGTTGGCGGGATCGAACACGTGCGCGCCCATGTGCCGGTCGGCCAGCAGCCCCATCAGGGCGGCCGTGAGGATCGGGAAGGCCATCAGGATCAGCACGCTGGTGACCAGGATGTTCCAGGTGAAGATCGGCATCCGCCACATGGTCATGCCCGGGGCGCGCATGCACACCACGGTGGTCACCATGTTGACCCCGCCGAGGATGGTGCCGAGTCCGGAGACGAGCAGCCCGGAGATCCACAGGTCCGCCCCGATGCCCGGGGAGTGGACCGGGTTGGACAGCGGGGTGTAGGCGAACCACCCGAAGTCGGCGGCCCCGTTGGGGGCGAGGAACCCGCTGACCACGATCAGCCCACCGAAGAGGTACAGCCAGTAGGAGAACGAGTTCAGCCGGGGGAAGGCCACGTCGGGAGCGCCGATCTGCAGCGGCAGGATGTAGTTGGCGAAGCCGAACAGCACCGGTGTCGCGTACAGCAGCAGCATGATCGTGCCGTGCATGGTGAACAGCTGGTTGTACTGCTCCTGCGACAGGAACTGCATGCCCGGCACCGCGAGCTCGCCGCGGATCAGCATGGCCATCAGACCGCCGACCAGGAAGAAGCCTATCGAGGTGGTCAGATAGAGAATGCCGAGCTGCTTGGGATCGGTGGTGCGCAGCAGTCCCAGCAGTGTGGATCCCTTGGACGTCTTTCGCACCGGATAGGGGCGCGAAGTGATCGGCTCTGGCGCGACGGCCGTCACGGTGCCTCCTGCACTGCCTCGAAGACGTTGTCGGCCCCGATCACGGGACCGCCCGGCCCCTCCCGGGCCGGTTAACCCTGGTTGGCAGGAGCACAACGGTGCCGGCGAGGTTCGCCGTCCCACCACTGAGCCACTGCCATCTGCGGATATTAGCTCTGTCGTTCAGCTCCGCTACGTCCGGGCCGTAGTCACCCTATTCATCACGAACTCGCCGAGCATCCCGTTGAGATCCATCCGACACCCGACCACCCGGGCAGGCGCTGCCGAGGCGACCCCTTAAGCTGACTGGGACCACCCGTGACGGTGGCACGCAACAGCGGTACGAAGGGCTCCGCAGGCGTGTCGACGTGTCCGGCACTCGACCTGCCCGGGGAGGATCAGCATGTCCGGAGGCGAAGCAACGGTGCGCACAAGCACGATCATCGGCGTCCTGGGGGCCGCGGTCCTGGCACTGACCGGCTGCTCGCCGAACTACGAAGAAGCCAGCGAGCAGTCTCCAGCTCCGGGGACTCCGCCGCCGCCGAGCGCGATCGTCCCCGCCAACGGCGCGGAGAAGGCCGAGGCCGACACCGACCTGGAGTTCGCCCGGCAGATGAAGGCCTACCACCGTGCCGAGGAGCAGCTCGTGGAGGTCGCGCTGAACAACTCCGCTCAGCAGCGTGTCACCGAGTTCGCCGAGCAGCTCGAAGAGCACGGGCAGTACCTCGACCGGATCGACGAGTGGCTCGCCGAGCGGCAGGAGGGCGAAGCGGACTCCGGGGAGCAGCACACCTGGATGCCGGAGGCCGACGTGGCCGGCGAGATCACCGAGCTGGAGGAGGCCCCGCGCGGGGAGTTCGCCACGCTCTGGGTCAAGGCCATGATCGACCACCACGACGCCGTGCTCGAGATGACCGACACCGAGATCGAACGGGGTTCCGACCAGCAACTGCGGTCGATCGCCCGACAGATCCGCGACTCCAGGCAACAGGAGCTGGACGAGCTCAAGCAGCTGCGCGAGCAGCTGTGAGTTCCGCTACGGAACTCGGACGGGACCGGGCGGCGTTCGTTCC
Source organism: Actinopolyspora mortivallis (assembly GCF_003001495.1). GTDB lineage: Bacteria > Actinomycetota > Actinomycetes > Mycobacteriales > Pseudonocardiaceae > Actinopolyspora > Actinopolyspora mortivallis_A. The sequence goes on along the minus strand of NZ_PVSR01000023.1, from coordinate 4,614 downwards.
ACTGTGAACGGCGCCGCCCGGTTTTTCGCCGTCCGGATTCCCCACGTCCCGGGCGTGCCGCCTTCCGGGCGAGAGTCGCCCGGAGGCGCTTTCCTTCTCCCCGCCCTCCTCGGTAGGTTCCGTGCGGTCGTGTCCCCGAACCTGATGGGATGTGCGGTGATGCGCCGGAGTCTGGTGTTCGACGCCGACGACACGCTGTGGGAGAACAACGTCCTGTTCGAACGTGCCGTCGAAGCCTTCATCGACCACCTCGCCCACCCGACCCTCTCCCGCGAGCAGGTGCGCTCCCACTTGGACGAGGTGGAACGGGTGAACTGCCGGATCCACGGTTACGGGGTGGACAGTTTCGAACGCAGTCTCGTCGAGTGCCTGGCGCGGCTGCGGGACGGACAGGGGGTCACCGAGTTCGACCGCGCCGAGCTGAGCAGGGCCTGTGCCCCCATCCGACAGCGGCGGGTCGAGCTGATCGACGGGGTCGCCGAGACCCTGCGGGAGCTGGCCACCCGCCACGACCTGTACCTGCTCACCAAGGGTGACCACACGGAGCAGAGCGGAAAGATCGAGTCCTCCGGGCTGCGGGAGCTGTTCACCGGCGTCGGGATCGTCGCCGAGAAGGAACCGGAGACCTACAAGCACTTCGTCGTCGAGCACGACCTGGACCCCACGGTCACCTGGATGATCGGCAACTCCCCGGGCTCGGACGTGTGGCCCGCGCTGGACGCGGGGCTGAACGCGGTGCTCGTGCCGCATCCGCAGACCTGGTCGCTGGAGCGGCGCGAGCTTCCCGAGCGGCGGGAGGGGTTCCGGGTGGTCGAACGTTTCGCCGAGCTCGGCGAGCACTTCTAGGCGAGGCCCAGCCCGGCTCGGTTTCCGGGGCTCTCGGTTTGCGCCGTCGGGTCCGGGCCCTCGGGAAGGGTGTCGCCCTCCGGCCCTGTCAGGGCTGGGCCCGTGCGGTGACACACGAAGTGACCACCGACACACCCCTTTACTTTACGAGCCAGTAACCTACTATGGGTAACCCAGCCGGTCCGTAGCCGGTCCGGCCACCGCCGTAGCCAGCTCACCGAGTGCAGGGAGGGCCCATGCCCATGTCGATGTCCGGCAAAGTCGTTGCCATCACGGGCGCAGCCCGGGGGATCGGCGCCCAGACCGCCCGGGAACTCGCCCGCCGAGGAGCGCGACTGGCGCTCATCGGGCTGGAACCGGACGAACTCGCCGCCGTGGCCGCCGAACTCGGCGACGGGCACGTGTGGTTCGAGGCCGATGTCACCGACCCGGAGTCCATCGGCACCGCGATCGAGAAGACCGCACAACAGCTGGGCGGCATCGACGTGGTGGTCGCCAACGCCGGAATCGCCCCCTTCGGCACCGTCCGCCACCACGACCCGAAGGCCTTCACCAAGACCATCGACGTGAACCTCAACGGGGTGTTCCACACCGCCCAAGCGGCCATGCCCCACCTGGTCGAACGCCACGGCTACCTGCTGGTGATCTCCTCCCTGTCCGCCTTCACCCCCATCGGGGGGATGGCCGCCTACACGGCCAGCAAGGCCGGATCGGAGGCCCTGGCCAGCGCGCTCAGCTCCGAGACCTCGCACCTGGGGGTCGCGGTGGGAAGCGCCCATCCCTCCTGGATCGACACCGACCTGGTGCGCGACGCCTCGGCCGACCTGCCGAGCTTCCGCGCGATGCGGGCGAAGTTGCCGTGGCCGATGCACTCGACCACCACGGTCGAGGACTGCGCCCGTGCGATCACCGCGGGAATCGAACGGCGGGCCCGTCGGATCTACGTCCCCCGCTCGGTCATGCTGATGCACTGGCTGCGCAACCTGCCCTCCTCCCGGCTGGTCGAACTGCTGATGAAGCCGGTGGTGCGCAGGCTGCTTCCCCAGATGGAGCAGGAAGTGGCCCGGCTGGGGCGGGGCTTCAGCGCACGCAACCAGAAACTCCAGTCCGGAGACTGACCCCGGCGGAAGTCGGGTCACCGTGCCCCGGGGCCCTCTCACCGGGGAGGGTCCTGTCCACGGCGCCGGAACAACCACGGGATCGGGTCGTAACGCCTGTCGGCCAGGCGCTCCTTGAGCGGGATCAGCGCGTTGTCGGTGATCCGGATGTGCTCCGGGCACACCTCGGTGCAGCACTTCGTGATGTTGCAGAGCCCCAGGCCGTGCTCACCACGGGCCTCCTCAGCACGGTCCCCGTCGTGGTCGTCCAGCGGGTGCATCTCCAGCTCGGCCACCCGCATCAGGAAACGGGGGCCGGAGAAGGCCTCCTTGTTCTCCTCGTGATCCCGGATCACGTGACAGGTGTCCTGGCACAGGAAGCACTCGATGCACTTGCGGAACTCCTGGGAACGCTCCACGTCCCGCTGCCACATCCGGTACTGGCCGGGTTCCACCCCAGCCGGAGGGGTGAAACCCGGAACCTCGCGGGCCTTCACGTAGTTGTAGGAGACGTCGCAGACGAGGTCCTTGATCACCGGGAAGGTCCGCATCGGAGTGACGGTGACGGTCTCCTCCGGGTCGAACAGCGACATCCTCGTCATGCAGGTCAGCCGGGGCCTGCCGTTGACCTCCGCCGAGCACGAACCGCACTTGCCCGCCTTGCAGTTCCACCGCACCGCGAGATCGGGGCAGTGGGTGGCCTGCAGGCGGTGCAGCAGGTCCAGCACCACCTCCCCCTCCTCGGCCTCCACCTCGTAGTCCCGCAGCTCTCCCTCGTCTCCGCTGCCGCGCCAGACCCGCAGCCGCACCCGTTGTCCCATCGCACCGTTCCTTCCACGCAGCGACTCCACGTTCCCGACCGTGGCTGTCATCACTGTCGGGACGGTTCCCCGAGCACGCCCAGCTCCTCGGCGGTGAAGTACTTCTCCAGTTCCTCCCGGGAGAACAGACGCATCAGGTCCGGGCGCATCGGTTCCTGCGGCTGCTCGGAGAGCTCCAGCTCACCCCCGCGCAACGCGCAGCTCAACAGTCGGTTGCGCCAGTTGGGGTCCATCCGGGGATGGTCCTCCCTGGTGTGCCCGCCCCTGCTCTCGGTACGCCGCAGGGCCGCCGCGGCGACACACTCGCTGACCAGCAGCATGTTGCGCACGTCCAGGGCCAGGTGCCAGCCGGGATTGAACTGTCGGTTCCCCTCGGGGACGGTCATCCGGCCCGCGCGCTGCCGGATCTCGGTCAGCTGCTCCAGGGCCGAGCACATCTCCCCGCCGTCCCGGATGATGCCGACCAGCCGGTTCATCACCTGCTGCAACTCCGCGTGCAGGGCGTAGGGGTTCTCCCCGCCCCGGACCCCCGCCGCGTCGAAGGGCTCCAGGGCGGTGTGCACGGCCTCGTCCACCTGCCCGGCGGAGACCTCGGGACGTCGGACCAGTCCCACGACGTACTCGGCCGCCCCGATCCCGGCGCGTCTGCCGAAGACCAGCAGATCCGACAGCGAGTTCCCACCCAACCGGTTGGAACCGTGCATCCCCCCGGCCACCTCGCCTGCGGCGAACAGGCCGGGCACGGCCGAGGCGGCCGAGTCGGGGTCCACCTCGACCCCGCCCATCACGTAGTGGCAGGTGGGCCCCACCTCCATGCTCCGGGCCGTGATGTCCACATCGGCCAGTTCCTTGAACTGGTGGTGCATCGAGGGCAGCCTGCGCAGTATCTCCTCCGTGGAGAGCCTGCTGGCCACGTCCAGGTAAACCCCTCCGTGCGGGCTGCCCCGGCCCTCCTTGACCTCGTTGTTGATCGCGCGGGCGACCTCGTCGCGGGGCAACAGTTCGGGGGGTCTGCGGTTGCGGTCCGGGTCCGTGTACCAGCGGTCGGCCTCCTCGGGGGAGTCCGCGTAGGACTCCTTGAAGACCTCGGGGACGTAGTCGAACATGAACCGCCGCCCGTGCGCGTCGCGCAGCACACCTCCGTCGCCACGCACCGATTCGGTGACCAGGATCCCCTTCACGCTGGGCGGCCACACCATCCCGGTCGGGTGGAACTGGACGAACTCCATGTTGATCAGCCGTGCCCCGGCGCGCAGCGCCAGGGCGTGTCCGTCCCCGGTGTACTCCCAGGAGTTGGAGGTGACCTTGAAGGACTTGCCGATCCCTCCGGTGGCCAACACGACCGCGGGGGCCCGCAGCACCGCGAACCTGCCGCTCTCCCGCCAGTACCCGACCACCCCGGCCACCCGCTCCCCCTCCCGGAGCAGGTCGGTGACCGTGAACTCGGCGAACACCCGCAGCCCCGCCTCGTAGTCCCCGTGTTCGGCGTGGTCCCGCTGTTGCAGCGAGACGATCCGCTGTTGCAGGGTGCGGATCAGTTCCAGCCCGGTACGGTCCCCCACGTGCGCCAGGCGCGGGTACTCGTGACCGCCGAAGTTACGCTGGCTCACTCGTCCGTCCGGGGTGCGGTCGAACAGCGCGCCGTAGGTCTCCAGCTCCCACACCCGCTGGGGTGCCTCAAGGGCGTGCAGCTCGGCCATCCTCCAGTTGTTGAGGAACTTGCCCCCGCGCATCGTGTCGCGGAAGTGCACCCGCCAGTCGTCACCCGCGTTGACGTTGCCCATGGCCGCGGCGATCCCGCCCTCGGCCATGACGGTGTGTGCCTTGCCGAACAGCGACTTGCACAACAC
>NZ_PVSR01000022.1:0-64876 GCF_003001495.1 Actinopolyspora mortivallis | reverse complement strand
TCCCCCGACCGTGGGAGCGGCACGGACCGTGTCGCGTCGGAGCGGAGATCATCACGCGAGAGTGACACCCGGCTCGTCACTGTGGCCAAGTGCGGTCCCGACGCAGTAAGTTTCCGTCGGTTGGTTCACACCGACGGCGGCGGCGAGATCCGTCACCACCGCCGATGTGCTTGAGCCGGCAACGGCGCCGGTCTCTGGCCAACTTCGTGAACGTTCCGCAAGCAGCCCGTGGTCATGGGCTGAACTCAACAAGGACCGGAGGCGCCGGCATGACGCAGGCCGACACCAACATCGATCCGACGACACTGCGGTTGCCCGCCGAGCTCGTCCCCACGGACGGGCGATTCGGGTGCGGGCCGTCCAAGGTCCGCCCCGAGCAGTTGAACCGGCTCGCCGACCAGGGAGCCGACATCATGGGCACCTCGCACCGGCAGAAGCCGGTGAAGTCACTCGTGGGGCGGGTGCGCGAAGGTCTTCGCCAGCTCTTCTCGCTCCCGGAGGGCTACGAGGTCGTCCTGGGAGTGGGAGGAACGACCGCTTTCTGGGACGCCGCGACACTCGGACTGGTTCGGCAGCGAGCCCTGCACCTGACCTACGGAGAGTTCTCCGAGAAGTTCGCGAAAGCGACCAAGGCCGCACCGTTCCTCCAGGACTCGGTGATCGTGTCCTCCGAACCGGGGGACGCTCCCGACCCCGTGTCCGATCCCTCCGTGGATCTGATCGCCTGGGCGCACAACGAGACCTCCACCGGGGTCATGCTGCCCCCGACCCGCCCGGCGGGATCGGAGAACGCGCTCGTCGCGGTGGACGCCACGTCCGGCGCGGGCGGGCTTCCGGTGAACCCCGCCGACGTGGACGTGTACTACTTCGCCCCGCAGAAGTGCTTCGCCTCGGACGGGGGGTTGTGGATCGCCGTCATGAGTCCGGCCGCGCTGGAACGCGTGGGGGAGATCGGGGGCACGGACCGCTGGATCCCCGAGTTCCTCTCGCTGACCACCGCGCTGGACAACTCCCGCAAGAACCAGACCTACAACACCCCCGCCCTGGCCACCCTGTTCCTGCTGGCCGACCAGGTCGAGTGGATGCTCGAACAGGGCGGTCTGGACTGGTGCGTGCGGCGCACCGGTGAGTCCTCGCGCAGGCTGTACTCCTGGGCCGAGGCCTCCGACTACGCCACGCCCTTCGTGGGCGACCCCGCCAAGCGTTCCCAGGTCGTGGGAACGATCGACTTCGCCGACTCGGTCGACGCGGCGGCGGTGGCCCAGGCCCTGCGGGCCAACGGGATCGTGGACACCGAGCCCTACCGCAAACTCGGGCGCAACCAGCTGCGCATCGGCACGTTCCCCGCGATCGAACCGGACGACGTCACCAAGCTGACCCAGTCGATCGACTGGGTGGTCGACAAGCTCGGCTGAGTGAGCACGGGTGCCGGGACCACCCCTCGGTCCCGGCACCCGCCCCGATCCGGGTATTTCCACGGATCCGTACCGGGTCCCGTCCGGCGCAGAATCGTTGCTCGCATCGGTGAACTCGGCGCGTCCTTGCCCGTAACCGCGGCCCGCCGGGTTATCGTTATAACTTGGTGATCTGAAGTCAGCGGGAGGCGCGGGGAGGCACCTATGCGAACGCTGCGAGTGGTGGGGCTCGAAGAGGACGGCGAGACGGTCGTCTGCGAGGACCCCGACAACGGCGAACGCTTCGCGGTGCCCGCCGACGAGCGACTGCGCGCCGCCGCACGGGGGGACCTGACCCGTCTCGGTCAGGTGCAGATCGAGATGGAGTCCCAGATGCGCCCGCGGGAGATCCAGGCACGGGTTCGGGCCGGTGCCTCCGTGGAGGAGATAGCCGCGGCGGCGGGGATTCCGGAGCAGCGTGTCGAACGCTACGCCCACCCCGTGCTGTTGGAGCGCGCCCAAGTGGCCGAGCGGGCCCAGCGAGCGCATCCGGTCCGGGAGGACGGCCCGGACGTGCAGACCCTCGGGGAGGTGGTGGCCCACACCTTCGGTATGCGCGGCCAGGACCACAACGAGACGTCCTGGGACTCCTGGCGCGGCGAGGACGGGACCTGGATCGTCTCGCTGCGCTGGCAGGCCGGGTGCACGGAGAACACCGCCCACTGGAGCTACCACCCGGGTGCCCAGGGGGGAACCATCTCCCCACTGGACGAGGACGCGCTCGACCTGCTCGACCCCTCGCCCAGCCGACCGCTGCGCACCGTGCGCCCCGTCACCGAGCTCGCCCGCGAGGCGCTCGAACTCGACCACGAGGGCGCCGACGAGGGCGAACGGCACGCCACCCTGCGGGAAACCCCGGCACCGGTGCTCGGACAGAGCCCGGCGGGCGGGGCACGTGGTGGGGACGGCGCAGAGGAAGCGAACGTGAAAACTCCTCATGTCCCACCGGTGAGCACGGGCTCGCTGGTGAACTCCGTGACCGGCTCGGCCGAGAACGGCCAACCACGTGAGACGGACCGCCACGGAACCTCCACGGCGGAACAGCCCGCCCAGGACGAGACGGACCCGGAGACGGAGCTCTCCGACGAGGAGACCGACCCACCGCAGGGACGCAAGAACCACCCGATCGTCCCCTCCTGGGAGGACGTGCTGCTGGGAGTGCGTTCCAACCGGTGATCCGGGACCGGGTCCCGCCCGACCGGTCCACGCGGGACCCGGTGTCCGCTCCGGGCCTCACCCCAGGCTCCGGTCGACCTCGTCGGTCTCCGCGCTCCCGGTCCCGCTCGGGGACGTGCCGGTCGTCGCGCTCCGTCGGCGCTGTCGAGCCCGTTCGAGCAGGCTCGTCCCGGAGCCACCGCCGAACACGGTGCCGCGAGGTCTTCGGGGGACGGGACGTCGATCCCCGGAGTCCTCGTCGAGATCGGAGGCGAGGGCCCGGGCCACGAATCCCCCCGCGACGGCGAGCGCACCGACCGTCCCGGCGATCCAGGCCAGGTAGTCCGGCCCCGGAGCCACTGCGGCGACCAGGGTGACCACCAGTGCGAGAGCACCGATCAGGAACAACACGCGTGCGGGCGCTGACATGACCTTGATTGTGCCCAACGAGGCACCCACAGACCACGACCGTCGTGTCACACCGGAGAGGGTTGCCGGGGCAAGTCACTTCTTCCGGGGGATCACCCCAGCAGGCTCAACGGCAGCACCACCCAGGAGATCCCGATCCCGCAGGCCAGGCCCAGCACCACCCACCGCCACACCGGCACGCGGCGCCCCAGCCAGATCGACGGGGCGAACCCGCAGGCCACCGCGAGATTGATCACAACGGCCAACACGGGACTCACCTCGCCGAGACCGAGGGAAACCACCACGAGCGAGACCGCGACCAGCGCACTCGTCAGGGCACTCACCGTCAGACCGGTCCGCCACGGCACGGCGGCCCGCGACGGCGACACCTCCTCGCGATCCCGTCCGACCGCCCGACCGTGTCCCGGCGGAGGAACCCGGCGCAGCTGCCCGCCCACCGGGTCCCGGTAGCCGATCGGCTCGCCGGTCTCCGCGGCCAGGCGCACGGCCAGCCGCTCGCCCCGCCGCGCCGCGACCGGCCCGACCTCCTCGGCGGCGAGCTCCCCGCGACGCATCCGTTCGATCACCTCGGCCCACTCCCGGAGCGCCCCGGCCAGTTCCGCCGAGACTCTCAGGTGCTCGGGGGACAGACCGAGCCACTCGACCGTGTCCACGAGCACCGCACCGCCCCGTCCCGCGCGCAGTTCCAGCTCGGGTTCCTCGCGGGCAGCACTGTTCACCAGCCACCTCGTGGTCTCTCGACTGCTTCTCGGAACGGGCGCGAGGCCCGGTCGGAGCCTTCCTCAGCCCAGCGACTCCTCGCTCATCGCGTGGAAGACGATCGCCGCCGAGGCGGCCACGTTCAACGAGTCCACCCCCCGGGCCATGGGGATCCCCACCGTGAGGTCGGCGGCCCGCAACGCTCCCTCGCTGAGCCCGGGCCCCTCCGAGCCCATCAACACCGCGACCCTCCCCCGGGACAGTCCGGCCCGGCCGACCGGCACGGCGTCGGGCCGCGGCGCCAACGCCGCCACCCGGAAACCGGCGGCCCCGAGCAGTTCCAGGTCCTGCGGCCACTCGTTCAACCGGGCGAAGGGCACCCGCAGCACGTGCCCCATGGAAACCCGGACGCTGCGCCGGTACAGCGGGTCCGAGCACCCCTTGCCGAGCAGCACCCCGTCCAGCCCCAGGCCCGCCGCGTTGCGGAACATCGCACCCAGGTTCTCGTGGTCGACCACCCCCTCCAGCACGGCGAGCCGCCGGGAGCTCTCGATCAGCCGGACCGGGTCGGGCTCGGGCGGCCGGTCGGCCACGGCGAGCACCCCCCGATTCAGGTGAAAGCCCACGATCTTGGCCAACACGTCCGGGGTCACGACGTAGGCGGGCACGTCCAGGTGCTCCAGCGAGTCGGCCAGCGCGTCGAGGCGGCGGCGCTCCCCGAGCAGCCCGCGCAGCGGGTACGGCGAGTCCAGCAGCCGTTCGACCACCAGCCTGCCCTCCCCGATGACCAGACCCCGCCCTCCGGGACGGTCGGGACGGCGATCGGCGGTGGTCAAATCGCGGAAATCGTCGACCGCGGGATCCTCCGGGTCGGTCACTTCGATCAATCTGGCCACGCACCGCATCTTCCCATCCCGTGCTCCGCACGGACGCCGACCACCCGGTCCCGGTGTCCTCCCACGACCCCGGTTCCGTCCCTCGCGGGAACACGAATCCCACACGGAATCCGCCCGCTGCGGGCATAACGAGCCCCGGCGAGGTGTTCTACTCCGGTGGGTCCGACGTCGGCAGGAACACGGGAAGGTCCGCGCGCATGAACGACGCCCAGCGAGACGACTCCGCCCACACCACCGCCCCGACCGAGCAGGCCCCCGGGTCCGGAAGCGCCGAACCCGCCGCACCGGACTCGGCGGAGAACTCGACGCTGCGCCGCAAGGCGCGATTCGCGCTCATCCTCGGTGGTCTGACCGCGTTCGGGCCGCTGACCATCGACATGTACCTGCCCGCGCTGCCCCAGCTGACCGAGGATCTGCACGCCAGCTCGGCACAGGGACAGCTGACCCTGACGGCCGTGCTGCTCGGACTGGCCTTCGGCCAACTCGCGGCCGGACCGATCAGCGACGCGGTGGGCAGGCGCACTCCCCTGCTGGTGGGGCTGGTGGTGTACCTGACGGCCTCGGTGCTGTGCGCGGTCTCGGGCGACATCCACACCCTGACCGTCCTGCGCGCCCTGCAGGGGTTCGGGGCCGCCGCCGGGATGGTGATCGCCAGGGCGGCGGTGCGCGACCTCTACTCCGGGGTGGAGGCCGCCCGGTTCTTCTCCGCGCTCATGCTGGTCACCGGCCTCGCCCCGGTGCTGGCCCCGGTGATCGGCGGCCAGGTGCTGGCCCACACCACCTGGCGCGGGGTGTTCGTGGTGCTGTCCGGCTTCGCCGTGACGCTGCTGCTGGTCACCCTGTTCGCCCTGCCGGAGACCAAGCCGAGGCGGTGGCGCACGCCCCTGCGGGTGGGGGCGACGCTGCGCACCTTCGGCGGGCTGCTGTCCACTCCCTCCTTCCTCGGCAACGCGTTGGCGGCGGGACTGGCGATGGCGGCCATGTTCTCCTACATCAGCGGCTCCTCCTACGTGTTGCAGGACATCCACGGCCTCTCCCCGCAGACCTACAGCCTGGTCTTCGGGATGAACGCGGTGGGACTGGTGGCGGGTGGCCAGGCCAACGCCCGACTGGTCGGCCGGGTGGCCACGGAGTCCCAGCTGCTGCTGACCGCCCTGCTCGGCTGCACCCTGGCCGGGCTGGTGCTGGTCTCGGCCGTGCTGCTGGGACTGCCGCTGCCGGTGCTGCTGGCCGGGCTGTTCGTGATGATCTCCGGGCTCGGGTTCGTGCTGCCCAACACCACGATGCTCGCGCTGGCCGAACACCGCGAGGTCGCGGGGAGCGCCTCGGCGCTGCTCGGCGTCTCCCAGTTCGTGGTGGGGGCGCTGGCCGCACCCCTGGTGGGACTGGGCGGTGTGGACTCCGCGCTGCCGATGGTGCTGGTGATGTTCACGGTCGTGGCGGCCTCGCTGACCGTGTACCTGACGCTGGGTCGGCGTGGGGTCTCGCCGAGCGCCGCGGGCTGACCCCGCCACTCGCGGGCGTCGCCCCGTCGGAGCACCTGCCCGCTTCGCGGACGGATTCTCACGGACGGTGATCACGAGCCGTTACCCGTTCGCCGTAGGCAGCCACCGTTTTGGACGCTGGCCATCCCACGACGGGGTGTGCCACCGTTGAAATCCGGCGCTGACCAGCACGGAAGCTGCCGATTTCGCACCGGTGGGATCGGGGTGACGCGGCATGGGAAAGCATGTGGCCGACCGGGCGTTCCGCCCCGGTGATCGGCAGCGGTACCGGGACAAGATGCAGCGCGGCCTGGACGCGCTGGCGCGCATGTTGGCCGAGGGCAACTTCTCCTTCCCCCATCAGCAGATGGGCCTGGAGATGGAGATGAGCCTGGTGGACGACGCGATGGACCCGGCGATGTCCAACGCCGAGGTGCTGGAGAAGATCGACGACCCCTCGTTCACCACCGAGCTGGGCCAGCACAACATCGAGTTCAACGTCCGCCCCCGCATGCTGGCGGGCGGAGGTGCCCTCGAACTGGAGGACGAGCTGCGCACCTCCCTGGTCAACGCCGACGCCAAGGCGCGGGACAGCGGGGCCAGGCTCGTGATGATCGGCACCCTGCCCACGCTGCGCAGCGCCCACTTCGACCCGAGGTGGCTGTCCCGGCCACCCCGCTACGAACTGCTCAACCGCCAGATCTGCGCCGCGCGCGGCGAGGAGATCCTGCTGCACATGGCGGGAACGCCCTTCGGGGAGCACGAGCAGCAGGAGCGGCTGCGCTCGCACGCGGAGTCCATCCTGCCCTCCTCGGCCTGCACCTCCGTGCAGCTGCACCTCCAGGTCGCCCCGGAGGACTTCGCCGCGCACTGGAACGCGGCCCAGTGCCTGGCCGGGGTCCAGGTGGCCGTGGGGGCGAACTCGCCCTTCCTGCTGGGCAAGGCCCTCTGGCAGGAGACCAGGGTCCCGTTGTTCCAGCAGGCCACCGACAGCAGGCCCGAGGAACTGAAGAACCAGGGCGTGCGCCCCCGCGTGTGGTTCGGGGACCGCTGGATCACCTCCATCTTCGACCTGTTCGAGGAGAACGTGCGCTACTTCCCGGCGCTGATGCCGGAGCCGGAGGAGGAGGACCCGGTGGCCGCGCTGGAGGCGGGACGGGCACCGAACCTGTCGGAGCTGCGCCTGCACAACGGGACGATCTGGCGCTGGAACCGACCGGTCTACGACCTGGTGGACGGTGTCCCACACCTGCGGGTGGAGAACCGGGTGCTGCCCTCCGGGCCCACCGTGATCGACATGCTGGCCAACGCCGCGTTCTTCTACGGGGCCCAGCGCGCCCTCGCCGAACAGGACCGTCCGGTGTGGAGTCAGATGTCCTTCGCCGCCGCCGAGGAGAACTTCTACAACGGAGCCCGGCACGGCATGAACGCCAGCCTCTACTGGCCCGGCACGGGATGGGTTCCCCCCGACGAGCTGGTGCTGCGCAAACTGCTCCCCCTCGCCCACGAGGGGCTGGAGTCCTGCGGCGTCTCCGAGGCGGTGCGCCAGCGCCACCTCGGCGTGCTCGAACAACGCTGCAAGGCACGGCAGACCGGCGCCGACTGGCAACGGGACACCGTGCTCGCCCTGCAACGGCACACCGACCGGCGCACGGCGCTGGTGGAGATGCTGCGGCGCTACACGGCCCTGGGCGGTTCGGGCGATCCGGTGCACACCTGGCCGGTGGGCTGAGAGCCCCCTCGGTTCCCGTCACGTGTTCCGCCCACCACGCTCACCTCGTTTGCCATTGTGTTGCAATTGCGTCAGACTCGTTGTCGCAACCCATACGCAACAGGGAGAGGGTTCATGGCTCAGTACGTGCTGCCCGAGTTGGACTACGACTACTCGGCGCTGGAGCCGGCGATCGCTGGGGAGATCAACGAACTGCACCACAGCAAGCACCACGCCGCCTACGTGAAGGGGGCCAACGACACGATCGAGAAGATCGCCGAGGCCCGGGAGAAGGGCGACTTCTCCTCGATCGTGGGGCTGGAGACCACCCTGGCGTTCAACCTGGCCGGGCACTCCATGCACCTGGTCTGGTGGAAGGTGCTCAGCCCGGACGGGGGCGACAAGCCGACCGGTGAGCTTGCTGCGGCCATCGACGAGCACTTCGGTTCCTTCGACAAGTTCCGCGCCCAGATGGAGGCCGTCTCGACCACCATCCAGGGCAACGGCTGGGGCGTGCTCGCCTGGGACCCGGTGGGGCAGCGGTTGATCACCCAGCAGCTGCGGGACCACCACTCGAACCTGTCGATCGCCACCACGCCGCTGCTGGTCTTCGACATCTGGGAGCACGCCTACTACCTGCAGTACAAGAACGCCAAGGCCGACTACGTCCAGCAGCTGTGGAACGTGGTCAACTGGGACGAGGTCTCGCGTCGCTTCGCCGACGCCCGCGCCGGCTACAACGGACTGCGGCTGCCCCAGTCCTGACACGACCGGAGTTCCGGGCCGCGCCCCTTCCCGGCACCGGGGCCCGCTCTCCCGACTCCGGCAGTGAATGCTCCGACAAGCCGAGCTGCCGGTCCGACGGGGCTCCCGCCACCACGGCGGGAGCCCCGTTTCGTGTGAGGACGACCACGGGGACGATCAGGATCCTCGCGGCGGAACACCGAACGAGTATCTTGCACTCGCGCGGGTCGCCCGCCCCGTCTCCCGCGCGACGCCGTGCCGCCCCGCACCCCGCGACGGGGTCAGACGTTCGGAAGGGAATCCCCGCGACCGCATGAGCAGCCCCACGATCGCCCCGGCGGCGAGACCCGTCGCCGTCGACGCGCTCCCTCCCCTGGCCAGAAGACCGGTGTTCCTCATCACGGGACTGTGGCTGCTGGTGGTGGGGGTGGCCTGCTGGTGGTACGGCTACTTCGGCGACGAGCTGTACTTCCTGGCCGCCGCGGACCACCTGGCGTGGGGCTACGCCGACCAGCAACCGGCCCTGCCGGTCCTGGCGGGCACGATGCACCTGCTGCTGCCCGACACGCCGTTCACGCTGCGCTTGCCCGCGCTCGTGGCCACGGCGGCCGGTGTTCCGCTGGCCGCCCTGATCGCACGCGAGTTCGGCGGGGACCGTCGCGCCCAGGTGCTGACGGCGGGAGCCTTCGCGCTCTGCCCGCAGATCCTGCTCAACGGCAGGCTGCTCGGGACCATGACCTTCGACCCGCTACTGTGGACGGTGCTGACCTGGCTGCTCGTGCGGTGGGTCCGGCTGCGCGGCGTGGGACGTGCCGACGACCGGCTGCTGCTGTGGGCGGGTGTGGTCACCGCCGTGGCCGTCCAGGTCAAGTTCCTGGTGCTGGGTTTCTGGTTGTCCTGCGGTCTCGCCGTCGCGCTCGTCGGTCCCCGGCAGCTGTTGGCGCGGGGAAAACTGTGGCTCGGGGCCGGTATCGCGGTGGTGACCACGGTGCCGACGCTGCTCTGGCAGGCCACGCACGGTTGGCCCCAGCTGGGGATGAGCGGCGTGGTCAACTCCGAGAGCCGCTACGAGGGGCTGGCGCTGCTCAGCCGGTGGGTCATGCTGGCGGGGGTCGTCGGAGCCGTGCTGCTGTGCTACGGGCTGGGCCGGCTGCTGTTCTCGCCGGGGATGCGTCCGTACCGGTTCCTCGGGGTGACGTGCTGCGTGCTGGCGTTGCTCTTCCTGACCACCGGGGCTCGCGAGTACTACACGGTGGGGATGTATCCCGTGCTGTTCGCGGCGGGGGCCGTGGGACTGCAACAGCGCCGACAACGGGTCGGGCGTCCCCGGTGGAGCCGGGCGGCCTGGCCGGTCTACCTGCTCTCGGCCGCGTTGTGCCTGCCCTCCCTGACCCCGTGGCCGCTGCCGGTGTTCCCCGGACAACTCGCGAACAACACCGGACGGCAGTGGGCGGGGCTCACCCGCGACGTGGCCTCCGAACTGGACACGTTGCCGGAGAACAAGCGGCGGCACACGGTGGTGCTGGCCTCCTCCTACTGGACCGCCGGGGCGCTGCACCACTTCGGACCCGAGTACGGGCTGGAACGGGTTTACAGCGGCAGCAGGGGCTACGGATTCTTCGGGCGTCCTCCGGAGGACTCGGAGGCCACGCTCTACGTCGGCGGCGGGCGGAGTTCGCTGTCGCCGTTCTTCGCCGAGGTCGACTCGCTGGGCACCACGGAGAACGGCACGCGGCTCTGGCTGGCCGAGGGGCGCACCGCCTCCTGGGAGCGGATCTGGCCGCGGTTGCGCGGCATGGGGATGCGGGAGTGAGGCCGCCCTCCCCGGGGTCGCGGGGCTCGTCGAGCGGGCGGCCCGGGGAACGGGCCCGCCGAGCGTCGCTCGACGGACCCGCGGGGTTCCCGAACTGACTGCCGCTCCCACCACGAAGCGGACATCATTTAGGTTAGCCTAACCTGCCCGTTTGGGCAACCCGTGATTTCTCCGGAGCAGCACCATCGCCCCGAGCGCGCTGGCCGACAGCACCCCCAGCCCACCGACCAACAACGGCGCCCTGCCGTCGAAGATCTCGGCCAACCACCCGGAAAGCAATCCCCCGATCGGTCTGCCACCGAGGAACAACATCATGTAGAGGCCCATGACCCGCCCCCGCACGGCGGGGTCCACGGACAGCTGAACCGTGGCGTTGGCCGCCGTCGTGCACGTCATCACCGCGATCCCCACCGGAACGAGCGCCACGGCGAAACTCCGGTAGGTGGGCATCTGCGAGGCCAGGGCCTCCAGTACCCCGAAGGCCGCCGCTCCCCCGAACACCA
The DNA here is from genome assembly GCF_003001495.1 of Actinopolyspora mortivallis. GTDB lineage: Bacteria > Actinomycetota > Actinomycetes > Mycobacteriales > Pseudonocardiaceae > Actinopolyspora > Actinopolyspora mortivallis_A. The sequence goes on along the minus strand of NZ_PVSR01000022.1, from coordinate 53,988 downwards.
GCCGCAGCCGAGGCCGCCCACCGGCCCGTCGGGCCGCCAACGCGGCCCCGGTCAGCGTGCCCACGGCCAGGGCGGTGATCAGCAGCCCGTATCCCGCCGCGTCGCGGTGGAACACGTTGCGCGCCACCACGGCGAAGGCGTTCTCGAAGTTCATCCCGAAGGTGCTCACGCAGAACACCAGGACCAGCACCACGACCAGTTCGGGGCGCGCCGAGACGTAACCCAGCCCCTCCCGGAGCCGTCCGCGTCCCTGCGCCGGAGCGGCCGAGCGGTACAGCCGCCGGGGGTCCATCAGCACCAGGCCGAGCACCACGGCCGCCGAGCTCAGCCCGTTGAGCAGGAAAACCGGCCCGGTCCCGATCACCGTGATCAGCACCCCCGCCACGGCGGGACCGACGATGCGGGCCAGGTTGAACGTCATGGAGTTCAACGCCACCGCGTTGGGCAGCTGGGCGGGTCCCACCATCTCCACCACGAAGGACTGGCGCACGGGAGCGTCGAAGGCCGCGAAACAACCGAGCACCAGGGCCAGCAGGTACACCTGCCACAGCTCGACGAGCCCCCCGACGTCGAGAGCACCCAACGCCAGCCCGCACAGCCCCATGCCCGCCTGCACCACGACCAACAGGCGACGCTTGTCGAAACGGTCGGCCGTCACACCGGCGTAGAGGGTGAACAGCATCGTGGGCAGGAACTGCAACGCCACCGCCACGCCGAGCGCGGCGGGCGAACCGCCGGAGAGCTCCAGCACGAGCCAGTCCTGGGCGGCGCGCTGCATCCAGGTGCCGGTGAGCGAGACGACCTGACCGGCGGCGTAGTAGCGGTAGTTGCGCTCCCGCAGGGAACGGAACATCCGGCCGCGACCGGAGTCCGGTTCCGGGCTCGCCTCTCCGCTGGTTCGTTCGGTGGTGCGGTGGGTCGGAACGCTCATCGGCGGACTCGGACGGACGGGGACGGAGTCACAGCTGGGCCATTCGGTCGATAATCCGCGCCGCGTTCGCCAGGGTCTCGCGCTCCTGCTCGGTCAACTCGGCCAGTCGCTGGTCCAGCCATTGCTCGCGCGCGGACACCTCCTGGTCCATCCGCTCCTGCCCCGCCTCGGTCAGCTCGACGATCGCCTGCCTGCCGTCGGTGGGGTGCGGGCGCCTGCGCACCAGCCCCAGCTCCTCCAGGGCCGCGATCACCCTGGTCATGGAGGGCGGTTGCACGCCCTCCCTGGAGGCCAGTTCGCGCGGGGACAGCGGTCCACCGCGCCACAGGCAGGCCAGGGCCGATATCTGGGACAGCGTGACGTTCGACTCGGTCTGCGTGCGCAGGCGGCGGTTCAGACGCACGACGGCGATACGCAGCCTGCTCGCCAGGGTGCGTTCGCGTTCAGCGGTATCGGACACATCGTTAGTTTAGCAAAATACCGGACATTTCGCGTGTCACGCACGGTGATCCACGACGGCGCGGTAGGCTGAAACCGCCCGTATCGGACCCCTCCGGCGGGCACACCCCCGGCGGGCCCCTCGCCGGCACCATACCCGGAAGGGAGTTCGCACCCTGTGTCCGAGGAGAACACGGAGGCATCACGCGGCCCGACACCGATGCGTCCGGTTCCCGCCCTTCCCCGCAAACTCGCCGAACCCACACCGGTGGTGCTCACCGGAACCCTGTGCTGGCTGATCGCCGCGCTGGTGTTCGGAGTATGGGGATGGGTGACCGGATCCGCCCCGGACACGCGGTTCTGGACCAGTGTGGTCGGAACGGTACTCGGCGTGCTCGGCTACGGGCTCTTCCGCTGGCAGCGGGCGGCCTCCCGACGCGGCTCCCCGGGAGCCTGGCGGGGACTGGCCGGACTCGACGAGTGAACCTCGCCACCCCGCCCTCCGCTCACCGCAGCAGGGTCGTCGCGGTCGGATCGGCCAGCAGCGCGGCGAAGGCGAACCGCAGCGACCAGCGGTCGGCCGCCCACGCCAGGGCGCGGGCCAGACCGTCCGGGGAGCGCTCACTGTAGACGGTGCCCACACCGTCGACCCACCAGTGCACGGGACACTCCCGCCCGTCCGGGGTGCGCACCCGCAGACCGTCCCGCAGCACCACGCGGCCGTAAGGCACCGCCAGCCCCAACAGGCCGCAGGCGGCGGGAACCCGGGCCACCTCGCCCCACTCCTGGGTGACGCCCTCCCCCAACACCTCGAAGGTTCCCTGTTCGGAGGCCAGCGGCAGATCCAGCAGCTCGGCCAGCGACTCGGCGTCGAACTCCTCCGGAGTACCCCCGGCGACCACCAGGGCCGGCTCGAACGCCCCGAGCAACCAGGGCTCGTCCAGCACCACCGCCCGGTCGGCCCCCACCACGGCACCCTGGACCGAACGCACCGCCCCCGGCGGGTCCACCTCGGCCGGATCGAACCGCTCGCAGGCCACCGCCTCCGCCAACGCACGATGCGCACCCAGCACGACCCCCGGCCCCACGGCGCGGTTCGCGTCGGCCAGCCGATGCACCAGGTCGGCGGCGTCGGACTCGTCGGAGACCGTCAGCTCCGTGCGCACCCCGGCCAGCCGCAGCTGCCACTCCTCCAGGCCCGTCTCGGGCACCGGGTCGTACAGCCCCGCCAGTGAGTCCGCCCCGGCGCACCGCCACTGGCGGGGAGCGCGCCCGCCCAGGCGGGCGAACCTGGCCACCCACCAGGCGGTGTAGCCCCCGGGCTCGCGCAGCGCCTCCAGTGTCTCCGGGTCCGCGCAGAGCAGCCGCAGCGCCGCCGGCCAGCAGTCCTCGGCCACCAGGTCCAGGTCCCGCACCCCGACGAAACGGGCCGGGGGCCACTCGGAGCCGTGGGCCCGCTCCGACTCGGACCACCACTGTTCGGTGTCGGCCAGCCCCTCGTGCGGCGAATCCGGCTGCTCCTCGGTCACCACCGCGAAGGAGTCCAGCACCCCCACCGAACGCAGCACCTCGGGGGAACACCGTCGGAGCACGCCCGGATCGAGTGCGCCCAGCGGGGCCTCGGCGCCCACGGCCTCGGGATCCAGCACGTCGAGCAGCGCCGCCCCGGGCAGCAGCAGCTCGTCAGCCCTGCGCACCTCCCCGTCCACATCGGGCAGCGCCAGCGCCCCCAGCCAGTCGCGGCCTCCCGCGTTCTCCACCAGCGCGAACACCGCCTCGGCCAGCGGCATCGGATCGGCACCGGCGCGGGCGTCGGCCACGCTGTTGTGCACCGCCTCGGCCAGCGCCGGGGTGTCCAGCAGCTCGGCGGCACCGGCCCGACGGGCACCCAGGCGTTCCAGCAGCGGATGCACCGCCCGGGGGTCGGCCACCCGCAGCCCGGTCACGTCCAGCCGCGCCACGGCGACCGCCGGGTCGTCGTCCCCCTCGCCCTCGGGCAACAGCACGTCCCGCACCCCGGTGACCGTGCGCCCGTCGGCCAGCGGCACCGGCAGGGCGGCGAACTCGCCCCGGGCCGTGCCGTCCTCGCGCTCCACGGGGGACACCGCCTCGTACAGCCGCCACCACCACTCGGCGGGCCGGTCCAGCCCGGCCAGCGTCTCCACCAGCTCAGCGGCCCCCATCCGGGTGACCTCCAGTGCGCGCAGCGCCCGCCGGTGCGCGGGGGCGGACAGCTCCGCCGCCAGCAGACCGGAGACCACCCCGGCCAGCAGCTCCACGAGCCCGGGCGCGTGGAAGTCCAGCACCCTCGCCCGCCGGGGAGAGACCGGGGAGCCGTCGGCCGTGGGCAACCACTCCGCCTCGGAGAGGTGTTCGAGGATCCTCTCCCGCAGCCGGGCGTCGACGTCGGACGACGGCAGGTCGGGCACGGGGACCAGCACGACCCGCTCCGCCGCGGGCACGTCCGAGACCAGCTCCACATAGGCCCGCGCAGCCTGCTCCAGCACCGCCTCGGTGGCCGGGCCGGAGACGACCCTGCGCCGATCCGGTTCCAGCGGCACGTCGGCCAGCAGCCGGGCGGGCAGGGACAACCGCTCCTCGGTGGGGGTGGGCGCGTGCAGCACGTCCCGTTCCAACGGGGCCACCCCGCCGTGCTCGTCCAGCGGGAGCGCCCAGCACACCCACCGCCCGGCGCGGTCGCGCTGCTCCACCCCCAGCTCGGAGGACAGCGCCCCGGACAGCTCCCCCCGGTCACGGCGCAACAGCCACACCCGCTCCCCCTCCGGGGAGCGCACCGCCACCCGCCCGGACCCGAGATCCCGGCGGGAGTAGGTCTGCCGGTCCACGGTGACCTCGCCCAGGGCGGGCAGTGCCAGCAGCAGGTCGGGAACCTGCTCGGCCAGCTCGTCCAGCAGCCGCCGTCCGTCGACCCCGGCGCGCAGCGGCAGCCGGACCTCGGTGGCGAAGCCCTCCGGAGGTGTTTCCTCCACCGGCCAGACCAGCCGCAGCACCGGAACCTGGCCGTCCCGGGCCGTCAGCTCCTCGGCCACCGCCCCGGGACCGGAGGAGGCGGAGGAGGCCAGCTCCGCCCGGGTGCGCTCGGCGGAGAACTCCACCGCCCCGCTGGTGGACACCAGCCGGGGGGCGTCGGTGACCGACAGCACGGCGGCGAACCCCACCCCGAACCTGCCGACGGAGTTCCCGTCGCGCTTGGGCGAGGCCCGCAGCGCGGCCAGCCCGGCCACCCCGGCGGCGTCCAGCGGGGCTCCGGTGTTGGCCACCCGCAGCTCCCCGCCTTCGAGGCGGATCTCCACCCGCCCGGCCACGCCGTCGGCAGCGGCGGCGTCGGCGGCGTTCTGGGCGAGCTCGACCAGCAGACGGTTGCGGTAGCCGCCGAGCCGCAGGTCCTCCTCGGCGTTGGCGTCCTCCCGGAAACGCGTCGGGGAGGACCGCCACGCCTCCAGCACGGCGGCGCGCAGCTCGGCAGTTCCGAAGGGATCGCCACTCACGGGGTCACGGGACTCGGCGGGGACGTGCTCCTCCGCCCGACCCTGGGATGCATCGCTCAACAACTGTGTCCTCTGGATCCTGTTCGCACAGCGGTGTGGCCGGGTGACCGCCGGGAAGGTCCCGGCCGTCACCGGCGCGGACGTCCGGAAGGGACCCGACGTGCCCAGCATCGACCGGTGGGAAACATCCGCGTTTCCCCTGTGTTCCGTGCCCGCTCACTGTATCCTGTTCCCAGGTGGGCTTCTCGCACGGCGAGCGCCCGGAAACCGGCAGCGGGCCCGTGGAGCGCGGTGGCACCCGCGCGGAGCCCTCGTGCCGACAACCGTCGTCGACCGGGCGCGGACCCCGGTCAATCGCCCCGTCGAGGGGGTAGTCATGCAGGCACTGATGTCCCTGTCCTTCGCCGATCCCACCGAGATCCGCGAATTCCCGCACGGCAGGCTGGAGCTGTTCGACCTGCACGGCTCGGCGGCCGGCAGGTTCGTCCTGGAACCCGGCTGGCACTGGGCCGAGGACATGGCGCCGCTGGTCGGCACCGCGAGCTGCCAGCAACGGCACGTGGGCTACGTGCTCACCGGAAACCTCCAGGTGTCCATGGACAACGGCGCCCACGGAGTGATCAAGGCCGGGGAGATGCTGCACATCGAACCCGGGCACGACGCACGCGTGCTCGGCAACGAGCCGGTGACGGTCCTGGACTTCGCCGACGTCGCCGCCTACGCCACCAGGGCCACGGCTCTGCACGCCACACCCTGACCCACCGGGCGGGCACCGCCGCGCACGGCGCCCCCGCCCCGCACCGGGGGTGACGCTCGCCCCGGGCGGGCACGGAGAGGAAACGAACCGTCGTCAGCCCCGGGACTCGTAGTCCAGCGTGGTGTCGTCGTAGACCACGTCGGCGACGGGGATGGTCGAGGAGGTGTCCACCTCGGCCTCGGAGTGCGCCCCGCAGCCGAACTCGACGTGCACCACCCGCCCGTCGGCGGGGGACACGGCGTTGGCGCACACCCCGAAGGCCGCCCGCATCGACCCGGACAGCGGGAGGAAGAAGCCGCAGCTTCCGCACGGGCCCGGCGCGAGCCGCGCGGTCTCGGTGTCGGGACCGAACTCCCCCTGGTACCACCGCTCGGCGGCCTCCAGCCGGCCCTGTTTGCTGAGCACCCGATCCCGGCCCGCCTCGACCTCGTAGGCGAGTTCGGCGACCGGATCGTCCCCGGGAGGCGTGCCCGGGGCCAGCCGGGGGTCGTCCTGCCCGCTGGGCAGCAGGTCCCCGGCCCCCAGGTCCCCGGGGCGGATCCGCTCGCTCCACGGCACCCAGTCCGGAGCGACGAGCGCCTGCGGGCCGGGCAGCAGCACCACCTCGCTGACCGTGACGGGGTGTTCCCGCCCGGAGGTGGCCACGGTGACCGCCCAGCGCCACCCGACGTAGCCCCGGTAGTTGGTGCGGAAGTAGTGCGTGACGGAGTGGTCGGACTCGTACTCGACACAGACGTGCTCTCCGACAGCGGGCCCTTCGGCCTCCATCACGAGCGCGGGCGAGTCGTAGGGTCCGTTGCCCGCTGCCTCCTCCTCGGCGGCGGAACGCGCGATCTCCACCGCCTCGGCGAGTTTCGGATCCGGATCGGGCCGCCGCTCGTCTCCGGAAGCGTTGCTTGGGTCCGGCGCCGTGTCGACGTCGCTGATCGGAGCAGGCATAGGCGTCACACTTCCGATTGTGCCGCACGTGTTTCGCGGTGTGGGCGGGCGTGCCACGCTTTCGGCGTGCGTTTTCGGAGTGGACGGGGACGAGTCCCGCTCCGTCGTGTCGGCGGTGACCGGCTCGGCGGGAGGCTGCTCCGCGGGGGTCGGCGGGACGGCACCGGGCGGCTGCTCGTGATGTGCCTCGTGCCGCTGATGATGCTGACGGTCGCGGGTTGTGGCACGTCGCCGCAGCCACAGCAGTACGGCGACCAACGCGGCGATCAGAGCGAACAGGACTTGTGGCACGGGGGCAGCGTGCCACACCTGCGTGCCGATGTGATCCACGTTCTGCCGCATGATCCGTCCTTGTTCACCCAGGGCCTCGAAACGCACTCGGGGACACTCTACGAAAGCACCGGTAAACACGGTGAATCGGTTCTGCGTGCCGTGAGCTTGACAACCGGCGAGGAGCTCCGGCGGGTGGAGCTGCCGCGTCGCTTCTTCGGCGAGGGGATCACCGTTGTGGGGGACAGGATCTGGCAGCTGAGCTGGAGAGCCGGGACGGCCTTCCTCCGGGACCGGAACAGCCTGCGGGAGCTCCGACGCGTCGACTACGACGGACAGGGCTGGGGGCTGTGCTCGGACGGGTGGCGCCTGGTGATGAGCGACGGCTCGGCGCGGCTGACCTTCCGCGACCCGGAGAGCTTCGCCCGACGCGGGGAGGTGACGGTGCGCCTGGGGGGAAACCCGGTGGAGGAGATCAACGAGCTGGAGTGCGTGGACGGCGCGGTGTGGGCCAACGTCTGGAAGACCGACCACCTCGTCCGGATCGACCCGGCCACGGGCCGGGTGACGGCGGTGGTGGACGCCGGTGACCTGCTCACCGAGGCCGAGGCCTCCTCGGCGGGGGTGCTCAACGGCGTGGCCGCCACCGACCGGGAGGGCGAGTTCCTGCTCACGGGCAAGTACTGGCCCAGCCTGTTCCGCGTGAGGTTCGTCCCGGCCTGAGCCGGACGGAGCACACCCCGCGCGTGGTGCGCGCCGCCCCTCGGCGCGGAAACAGCACGGCACGGGCCCGTGCCGTGCGCCCACGGGGCGGCAAGCGGGCGAACACCCCGGCGGGGCCCGGGCGACGGCGGCCGGGGAGCGCGGTCGTAGGCTCAGCACCGTGCGCCGAGGACTCACAGCGCTGCTCGCCCTGACCGCCCTGGCGGTGACGGGCTGTTCCGCAGCGGACCACGACCCGCGGGTGACCTTCTACGCGCACGGCGAGTCCGTGCGGGTCGACCCGGTCACCTACTGCGACCCCGTGGAACGGGAGTGCTCCGAACCCCGTCCGGACGCGGCGGGCAGCCTCACCGTCCCGCCCGGAGAGCCGGTGCAGATCTCGGTTCCGGAGCAGGTGCGGCGCGCGCCGTGGCAGGTGGTGTTCAGGTACCGCACCCCCTCCGGGGAGGAGGCCAAGGGCCGCACCGGCCTCATCGAGCACGGAACCCGTTTCAGCTACACGCTCGACCTGCCCGAGCCGCAGGCGCAGCTGGAACAGGTCGAGGTGCAGCGCTACGCCACGCTGAGCATGGACGACTCGCAGGGGTTGCAGTTCGTCATCGGCGGAAGCTGGGTGATCGACGTCGAACAGCCGGATCCCGCCGCGAGCCGGAGCTGACCGCTCCCCGCCACGGGGAGGGGCCGCGGTTTCAGGACCCGCCCGGATCGAGTTCCCGGGCCACGGCGCGCACCACGCCGCCGACCCGCTTGGCGACCTTGCGGTCCGGGTAGCGCCCCTTGTTCAGCTCGGGCAACACGCTGGACTCGAGCAGCTTGATCATGTCGTCGACCATGCCGTGCAGCTCGTCGGCAGGGCGTCGACGGGCCTCCACCACGGAGGGCGGCGGATCCAGCAACTGGACGCGCAGCGCCTGCGGACCACGACGCCCCTGGGCCAGGTCGAAATCGACCCGCTGACCCGTCTTGAGCGCCTGGGTCCCGGACGGCAGCGCGGAGGCCCGCACGTACACGTCCTCCCCACCGTCCTGGGTCAGGAAGCCGAAGCCCTTGTTCGCGTCGTACCACTTGACCCTGCCGGTCGGCACAGTCCTCACCGTTCCCTGTCAGATACGTGTTCCCGACCGCGCACCCGAGAGGGACGGGAGGCGGCTGCCGGGAAACGCCGTTGCCTACGTTCGATTGTTGCCAGTCGCGTCGACGCCGATCGGAAGCTGTCCCGGCACGACGAACGCGCCCCGGATACGCCTACCTGCCTCGCGGGCACTGCGAGCCTGTTGCGGCAACTGCGTTCCAGGACGCGTCCCGTCAAGCGTACCCGTTCTGCGAAGAACAACAACGCCTCAGGCGGAGGTGTCCACCGCCCGGGCGGGAGTCCCGGCGGGGCGGCTTCGTGCCGTGGTGGGCACGGTGTTCGTCGGCGCACCGCATAGGCTGGTTACATGAGCACCTCCACCCGTGGTGTCGCGATGCCGGTGGCCGTGGGCACGTTCTGCGTCGGCCTGCTGGTGATCCTGCTCGTGTTCGGCCTCTCGGTTCTGGGATACCGGAACCTGCCCTGGTGGCTCAACGCCATGACGATGCTGTGCCCGCTCGGACTGGGCATCGGGCTGGTGTCGCTGGTGGTGCGCGCCCGTCGTGACGCCCCTTGACGCGAAACCAAGCAGTATCGAAAATCTCCGTGTTGTTTTCCTCACACACGGTGAAGGGGTGACTCATGAACGGGACCCCGGGCGGACAGGACACGCAGCGCACCGAGTTCCACTCCCTGCGGGCCGGGGGCGTCAACTGGGACTCGCTGCCGCTGCGGCTGTTCGACAAGGGCAACGCCAGGTTCTGGAACCCGGCCGACATCGACTTCAGCCGGGACGCCGAGGACTTCCACCGCCTCACCGAGGAGGAACAACGCAGCGTCGCCCTGCTGTGCGCGCAGTTCATCGCCGGCGAGGAGGCCGTCACCGAGGACCTGCGGCCGTTCATCGCCGCCATGAGCGCCGAGGGACGCTTCGCCGACGAGGTCTACCTGAGCCAGTTCCTCTTCGAGGAGGCCAAGCACACCCAGGTGTTCCGGCTCTGGCTGGACGCGGTGGGGCTGACCGAGGACCTGCACCACTACGTGGCCGACAACCCCGGCTACCGGGCGATCTTCTACGAGGCCCTGCCCGAGGCGCTGGACTCGCTGCACCACGACCCGAGCCCGGCCAACCAGGTGCGCGCCTCGGTGACCTACAACCACGTGGTGGAGGGCACCCTGGCGCTGACCGGCTACCACGCCTGGAACAGGATCTGCCACGGCCGCGACATCCTGCCCGGGATGCGGGAGGTGGTCCGCCGCATCGGCGACGACGAACGGCGCCACATGGCCTGGGGAACGTTCACCTGCCGCAGGCACGTGGCCGCCGACGAACGCAACTGGGAACTCGTCCAGCAGCGCATGGACGAGCTGCTGCCGCTGGCGGTGCAGCAGATCCAGTGGCGCCCGGAGTGGGCGGGGGACCGGGAACCCTTCGGGCTCGACATCGACGAGCTGTCCGCCTACGCCTCGGACCGCGCCGGACGACGGCTGGGGGCGATCTCGGCGGCACGCGGGGCGGACGTGGCCAGCATCGACGTGGACGCCACCCCCGAGCGGCTGGAGGACCAGTTCGGCGCCGAGGACGCCGCCGCGCTGGAGGCCACCGGCACCGGGGAACAGCCCGCCGGTTCCGCCTGAGCGGTTCCTCGGCGACGGCGGGCCGTTCGGCGAGCCGAGGTGGGCCTCCGTCGAGCCGGTCTCACTCCGACGAGGGGGCCTGCTCCTCCAGGCCGAGCAGCCGCACGGCCTGCTGCCGCATCTCCACCTTGCGCACCTTGCCGGTGACCGTCATCGGGAACTCGTCGACCACGTGCACGTAGCGCGGGATCTTGTAGTGGGCCAGCTGGCCGGCGCAGAACTCGCGCAGCGCCTCGGCGGTGAGGTCGACGGCCCCCTCCCGCAGCCGCACCCAGGCCATGAGCTCCTCCCCGTAACGCGGGTCGGGAACCCCGATCACCTGGGCGTCCAGGATGTCCGGGTGGGTGTACAGGAACTCCTCGATCTCGCGGGGGTAGATGTTCTCCCCGCCCCGGATGACCATGTCCTTGATCCGCCCGGTCACGCTCACGTAGCCGTGCTCGTCCATCACCGCCAGGTCCCCGGTGTGCATCCACCGCGCCGAGTCGATCACCTCGGCCGTCTTGGACGGCTCGTTCCAGTAGCCCAGCATCACCGAGTAACCCCGCGTGCACAGCTCCCCCGGCTGCCCGCACGGCATGGTGCGTCCCGTCTCCGGATCGACGATCTTGATCTCCAGGTGCGGGCCCACCCGGCCCACGGTGGACACCCGCCGTTCCAGCGAGTCATCCGGGCGGGTCTGGGTCGACACCGGGCTGGTCTCGGTCATCCCGTAACAGATGGCCACCTCGGACATGCCCATCCGCTCGACGACCTGCTTCATCACCTCCACCGGACACGGCGAACCGGCCATGATCCCCGTGCGCAGGGAGGAGAGGTCGTACCGCTCGAAGTCGGGCAGCTCCAGCTCGGCGATGAACATCGTGGGCACCCCGTACAGCGAGGTGCACCGCTCGGCCTGCACCGCCCCCAGCGCCGCGGCGGGGTCGAAACCCTCGGCGGGGATCACCATCGCCGCGCCGTGGCTCGTGCAGGCCAGGTTGCCCATGACCATGCCGAAGCAGTGGTAGAAGGGCGGCGCGATCGCCACCCGGTCCCGCTCGGTGTAGCCGCACAGCTCGCCGACGAAGAACCCGTTGTTCAGGATGTTGTGGTGCGACAGCGTCGCCCCCTTGGGGAATCCCGTGGTTCCGGAGGTGTACTGGATGTTGATCGGGTCGTCGGCGGACAACCCTGCCTCCACCCGCGCCAGTTCCTCCGGGTCCGCCGCGACGAACAGTTCCCGCCAGTCGTCGCCGCCCAGGAACACCACCCGCTCCAGCTCGGGGCAGCGCGGGCGCACCCGCTCGACCATGTCCACGTAGTCGGAGCTCTTGAACCCCTCGGCGGCGACCAGCATCCGCACCCCGGCCTGGTTGAGCACGTACTCCAACTCGTGCGCGCGGTAGGAGGGGTTGACGGTCACCAGGATCACCCCGATCCGCGCGGTGGCGTACTGCACCAGCGTCCACTCCGCGCGGTTCGGGGCCCAGATGCCCAGTCGGTCGCCCCGGGTGAGGCCCGCCCGCAGCAGCCCGCAGGCCAGGGAGTCCACCTCGGAGACGAACTCGCGGTAGGTCCACCTGCGTCCGGTGGCGAACTCCACCAGCGCGTCCCGCTCCGGCACGCGCCCGGCCGTGCGCAGCAGGTCAGCCCCTATCGTGTCCCCCAGCAGCGGGACCTCCGAGGTGCCCGAGGCGTAACTGCGGCGTAGGGGTTCCTCGACCGTCCGGTCGTCGCCGAACTCCGACACGATGACCTCCCCGTTGCGACACGACGGTGTGTTCCGGACAACATCGTCGCTCACACGAACGAAGGAGTCGAGACGTCCTCGGAAGTTCGGCCGGGAGCGCCTCCGGCGACGTGATCGAACGCGTCAAAGCCGCCGTGGCCGCCCTCGGCGGCGACGTGGCCCACACCGCCAGCATGTCCGACCTCGTCGAACACGCTTTACGCCGCGAGGTCGAACGACTCGAACGCAACCACAACAACGGCGACCAGTTCCCCCGGGTCAGGGGGAAACTCCGCACCGGCCCCTCCACCGACCAAGGACGCTGACCCCCGCACACACCGAGCCCCAGCCGAAGAAGGCCGGGGCTCGCACTATCCATCCCCACGTGTGCGGGGAGCGCTGGTTGAGGGGCAGCGAGGGGTGGCCGGGAACGGGTGGTTCAGCGCTGTGTGAGCCGTTCGACGAGCTGGTGTAGTGGCGGGGCGAGTTCGGGGTGGTCGCCGGATTCGACGCGACGCAGCAGACGTGCGGCCACGTGCAGCAGTGCGGTGGTTCCGCTGGGGGCGTCGAGGATGTCGACGAAGGTGTGCCACACGGTCGCGGCGGTGCGTGGAGCCAGCAGGCTGTAGCAGTACAACGTGGCCGCGTCGGTACCGGCGGGGCCACGTCCCCACAGACTCCAGTCCAGCAGCCCGAGCTCGGGTTGGAGCAGGTTGGCCCAGTGCAGGTCGCCGTGGACGGTTTCCCAGTCGAGCACCGGGCGCCGGGCGCCGATCCGGTTGAGCCGTCCGGTGATCTCCGGCTCGGTCTTGTGTCTGCGGTCCGTGGGGAAGTCTGCCAGGGTGTCGAGGCTGCCGCGGAGTCGGTGCCACCACGATTCCGGGAGGTCGAGTTCCTGCCGGAGCACGTTCTCGGCCGCGCAGGCCCTGCCGGACAGGTAGGTCATGAGTTCGGCGCGCTGGCGCCGGACACCGGGGATCTCCCACTCGTGGGTGTCGAGCACGTGGGGTTTGCGGAGGCCGGTGATAACGTTGGCCTCGGCGTTGCCGACCCACCACGCGCCTCGGGCCCACGGGGGCTGTTCGGTGACCACCCGCAGCCAACGCCGTCCTTGCCCGCTCCGCGCCGGGGCTCCGATGGACAGCAGCCGCCAGCCGTGCACCGGTTCGCCGGTGATCGTGACACCGAAGTGCTCGGCGGCGTGGTCGAGGTTCTCCCGCATCCAGGCGGCGAACCGCAGGTCGGCTTCGGCGACCTCGGAGTCGGACGGGCTCATGTGTCCAGTATGTGACGCAGGTAGGCCTCGGGGTTGTCGAGGTAGCGTCGCCAGTGGTCGACCAGCTCCAGCTCGTGCCACTCGACTCGGCGGAATCCGTGCTCGCCGACCTCGACGATCTCGGCGCCGGGGACGGCGGCCAGGATCGGCGAGTGGGTGGCGCAGACGACCTGCGCGCCGGTTCGGCCGAGCTGGTGCATCAACCCCACCAGGTGCAGGCACGAGGTGAATGACAGCGCCGCCTCGGGCTCGTCCATGACGTAGAAACCGGGCTGGGCCATCATCTCGCGGAACACCGTCAGGAACCCCTCGCCGTGCGACATGGTCGAGGTGTCCTCCTCCCAGTATCCGGGCACTCCGCCGAGCTGCTCGGTCATCTGGAAGGCGGTTTCGGCTCGGAGGAAGAACCCCTTCCTCGCGTTGCGCGGGCCTGCGCGCATCCGCGATCCGGCCGCGGTGGTCTCCAGGGTGAGTACCTCACCAAGCTGGGTTTTGGCCGGGTTTGGTCGCCCTCGTTTGGCGGCGAGACGACCTCCGTAGGAGTCCAGCCCGAACCCTTCGGCGATGGCCTCCACCAGGGTGGATTTCCCAGAACCGTTGTCCCCGACCAGGAAGGTCACCGGGGTGTGGAAGGTCAGCCCGTGCTCGGCGAGTTCTGCCACGCAGGGCACGGTGAACGGCCACCGGCCGCGTTCGGCGCGGCCGGGGCGGTTCGCCTCTCTGATGTAGGCGCGTCGGACGAACACCCTGGGTTGTTCCTCCTAGGCGTCGTAGTTCGGCTGGCATCCACCTTTCGGGCCGCACGGGCCCGCGCCGGTCGGCCAGCAGGAGGGATTGCAGGCGGGGCCGCAGTTCGGCCCGCATTGAGGATCGCACGCTGATCGGGGGAACGCACCGAAGTGGTCCCGGAGCTGTTGCTCCGTGGCAGCCATGCGGGGGCTGGTGAGGATGTCGGCCAGTGCGTACTCGCGGGCGTTGCCCACGGACATCCACCGGGAGAACACGCACGGCCACACCTCGCCAGTCGGTGCCACAGCGATCTTGCCGTTGCCGCAGTGCCCGCAAAGTTGGTTCAGGCTTGCTTCCTCCACTTGGACGCCGCGCCCGACCTGACGCAGGCGGTCGGTGCCGATCTCGCTCACGCCGAGGGCTCGTAGTTCGGCCACGGCCTGTTCACTGCGTTGGCCGTCGGCGAGGTCGACCACGCCCACCCGCAGCGGGATCGAACGGCGCACTGCCTCGGCGATGTTGCTCTTCGTACGTTCGTGGGTGTTGCGACGCGTCACGGCCGCGTGCTCGCCGGCATCGTCGGAGTAGTACGAGGTCGCCAGCCGCACCCCCGGAAGGGACAGCACGTCCCAGACAGCGGGGCGCACGTGGACCAGGTTCGAGAACACCTCGACCTCGACGCCACGACTTCGTGCGTGTTCCATCAAAGTGGGCAGGGTCGGGTGCAGCGTGGGTTCGCCACCGATGAACTGCACCATCTCGGTTCCCAGTTCGGCAGCCTGGTCGATAGTTCGGCGCCAATCCGACTCAGTCATCGTTCCATGATCGACACCAGGGCCAGAGTCGGCATAGCAGTGGGTGCACTCCAGCTGGCATTTTCCGGTGATCTCCAGCCACACGAAAGAAAGGTTCTGCACGATAATCTCCCTGAAAAAGAGCCGATTTCGTTCGCGCCACTCACGGCGCCGTCACAGTGCCGGGCCGTGGTCTCTACAGAGCGCGCAGCCGCGCCAGCACGCGGGCCATGAGTTCCGGGGGCGGGGCGTTCTCGGCCCAGTCCGCGCTACTGTGGTCCTGCCACCCCGGTAGGTGCCTGCTACCGGGGCGGCTTTCCTCGCTGTAGAGGTCGCCGCACCATCCCCACCGCATTCCGGGCCGCACCCGTGGAAGCTGCCTGGTCCGTTCGACTTCCCGCTCGCCCTGTATCTGGGCTTGAAGCTGCCGCACGGTCAACGCCCCCGCCCCGGCCCCAGCATGGCGAGGCCGCCGTTCCGAGTAGTGGCCCCACACGCCCAGCACGACCGCGGTCGCGGCCAAGGCCACGGCAAGGACCACAACGGAACACATCAGGCATCCGAACCACCCACCGTGCTGTCGACGGTGAGTTCCCCCGACGGCAGCGTGTCGGCGTGCTCCCGCAGCGCGGCGGCCAACTCCTCCAACGCGGCAGCCACATCCCGACACTGCCCGCTGGTGTAGCGCCGCCCGCCGATCTCGTAAGCGGCCTCCTCCACCAACCACGTGCCCCGCACCAACAACTCGGCCAGCACGGCCCCCGAACTCGGCCCGCTCACGACCGCTGCCCCACATCCGGACGCGGCGGAGCCCCCACGAGCTCCCGCGCCCTGTCATCACAGTCCGGGCAGGTCCACCACAGCCAGGCGAGTTCGCCCTCGCAGGCCTCCACGGTCTGTCCACACAGGGTGGTCACCCGCTGGCCTTCCGGGTACTCCCGACAACCCCGTCGGGACACCGGGTCGGTGCTGGCGTGGCGTGCCCGCTCGGCGGGCACCCACGCAATCGGATGTGACATAGCGTAGCCTCCCAAATGCACGAACAGAGCTTGTCCACTCTGTTCCGTCTGTACCGGGGACAATATGGCGTCCCCGGTAAGGGAGCAATGCTCCGAACGAGTGAAAGCCTGGACGTGGATCTAGGGACGACCGCTAGGGTTTGTCTCATGGCTCGCACCACGAAACACTCGCCACGCGTGCGCGCTCTCGGCGCTGAGCTGCGAGAAGCACGCGATACTGCGGGGATGACCATGCGCGACGTGGCGCAGAAACTCGGATGGCACCACAGTAAGTACGCTCGATTCGAAACCGGTGAACAAGTACCAACACCAGCGCAGGTATCAGCTATCGCGGCCACCGTCGGGGTCCCCGAGGCTGAGCGGGAACGTCTCACGGAGATGGCCACCGACATCTCTAACGGCGACGCGAACTGGCTGAAAGCGAGTTCCGGTCACGACGAGTTGACGACACTACTGGAGTTCGAGCGCACCGCGACCAGCATCGTCGACGTGTCACCGATCCTCGTTCCCGGATTACTACAAACGTCCGACTACGCTCGCACCATCATGGCCGGTGAACCACCCGGTGAGATGGAGCGCTTGGTGGCCATGCGCGTCGGACGTCGTGACGTACTCACCCGCTCGAAACAGCCGGTGGACTTCACCGCGATCATCGCCGAGAACGCCCTCCGGCAACCTATGGGCGGCCGAACGGTCATGGCCGACCAGCTCCGCCACATCGCAAAGATGTCCGAACTCGACAACGTTACCGTGCATGTACTGCCGCACGAGCTGACTAACTGGACACCGGCACATGCCGGCCCGTTCATCCTGTTCGACTTCGCCAAGAGTGCTCCGATCGTGCACCACGAGCACCTCAGTAGTTCCGCATTCCTGTCCGGCGCCGGGGACATCCAGGTGCACCGGGAAGCGGCGGTTAACCTCCGTGAGGCAGCGATGAACCCGACCGACTCGGTCGAGTTCATCCTGCGTTGTGCGACAGATATGGAGGACTACTGAGCATGACGGTACACCCTGAAGGTTGGCGGAAGTCGAGCCGCTCGTCGAAACAAACGAGCTGCGTCGAGGTGGGCCGCGTCGGCGACGGCGCCGCCGTCCGCGACACCAAGAACCGCGAGCTCGGGTACTTCACCACCACCCGCCAGCAGTGGACCACCTTCCTCGACGCGGTCAAGAACAACCGCTTCGAGTGAGGCCGTAGACAACAACGGCGCCCCCGTGGCTTCCGGGGGCGCCGTTTTCATGCCTTGCCCTGTTCCTGCGGACGTGTGCCGCGAGTGCGTGGCCCGATTTTGCCTAAAACTGGCCCACCACGGCCCATCCCCGCGCCTGCGGGGCGTACCATCAGGCGCCGGACGCGCTGTGTTGGTCCTGTGGTCCATCCCCGCGCCTGCGGGGCGTACACGTACTGTCCTGCGACTTTCCGGTCGCGTTATTCACTTGTGATCTCTCGTGGGAAGCACGCGCATCCTAGCCAGCCCCCACCGAGCAGCACAACAACCTCCCCGGCGGGCACCGCGACGAACCACAAGACACCCCGGAAGAAGCCCCGCTCCCGAAGGACTCTTCACCCACTTCCCCACTCTGTCCACTGTAGCCCCACCGTGGGGCAGATGTGGGGCAGACTCGGCTAGTCGACGCCAGGAGCGGCTAGTCCACATATCCACAGCACCCCTTGTGCACAGGGAAAACTAGCAGCGGCCAGTTCGTGCTAGTAGCCGAAACTGCCATCCCGAAGCAGTGGTAGAAGGGCGGCGCGATCGCCACCCGGTCCCGCTCGGTGTAGCCGCACAGCTCGCCGACGAAGAACCCTCAGTATCAAGGTCCGGCTCGCCTCGGGACAGAGGCAGGTCGATCACCCTTGTGCAGCAGGTCCAATTCGGATGCACTGTAGACGGTTCGGCGGAAAGTCGGATCAGTTAACCACGGAGCGAGGCAAAAGCCGGAGAGATGCATCTGGCAATCGTCGTCAACGCCGTGGGAACGCTCTCGGAAATCGTGAGCGTCATCGCGGGGGCGGTGACCATCCGCGCCACCCGGAAAACCCAGGACCGGAACCAACGGGATCTGGTAATCAGGGTGACGCGAACGGCCACGCCTCACCGGCGCCTCAAGAGAGGCCGCAAGCGAGGCAAACACCGCCGACGGTGACGATGCCGGGGGACTGGGGTAAAGGGAGTATCCAGTCCCCACCACTCTGAGAATACTCCTCCCCACCAGAAAGGCAAACCATGAAGACCGACCCCCCTATCGGAACCTTCACGGTGGTTCCCATCGTGGTGTTCGTGCTCGGCCTGGTACTGGGTACATGGACCTGGATGCTGTGGATCATGGGCGCGTTCGTCGTGGCCGCCGTGATACTCGAAATCATCCGCATGAAGGTGACCCGATGACCCGACGCACGATGGCCCCTACCTCTCCGCCGACGTGATCGAACGCGTCAAAGCCGCCGTGGCCGCCCTCCGCGACGAGGCCGCCCGCGACGAGGCGGAGGAGGGCTCGTGAGCAACGGTGCTCAGCTCTCGGCTCGCCACCCGATGGGCAGCGAAACCGCATAGTAATCCGCGTCTCCGGTGCTGTGCGCCTGCTCGGCCGCGTGCCGTTCCGCGGCCTGGCGGTCGGTGTGGACGGCGATTCCGATCGGATCACGAGGGTCGGCGTCCACATCGCCGAGCAACACCAGGTGCACCATCTCCCCGTCGACGAGAGGGGTGGTCCGGCCGGCGGCCCCCTGGAGCGGGTGCTCCTCCCACAAGGCATAGCGGCCCCGGCTGGAACTGACCTGTTCGAGGTGCTCGGCCTCCTCCTCGGTGGCGCACACCGCGATCAACGGCTCGACGCCCGCATCGACGCCGGGAGGGCTGGTGCGTTCGTACACCAGCCGCACGATCGGCCCACGCACCGCTTTCCTTCTCCGCAGGAGCCTGAAGAGCCCGAACACAGTAGGTCTCACAACCGGACACCATGATATCCACCGTTGTATTCGTTCCGTCCTCACGTGAACGGACGTGGGCCGAATTTGCCTAAAACGGGCCACCTGCCCCGCGCGTGCGGGGCGTACTCTTCTGAAACACAAGGCAAGATAACTCCCGTACCATCCACCCCACGTGCGGGGCGTACACGTACTGACCTGCGATTCCGTAGCCGCATATTCACTTGCTACCCCCGGTGGGAAGCAGGCACATCCCAGCCAGCCTCCACCGAGCACCACAACAACCTTCCCGAGGAGTACCTCTCCGAACCGAAGGCGCCACGGAAGAAGCCCCGATTCCGAAGGCCTTTTCGCCCGCTTCCCAGATCTGTCCACTATAGCCTTCGCGTGGGGCGGATGTGGTGCGGACTCCGCCAAGAACGACCGGGAATCACTATCCACATGTCCACAGCACACCCTGTGCACCAAGAAAACCAGCAGAACACAGTTCCCACGGATTCCCGAAACCTACCCCGAAACGACAAGACTGTGCCTCCACCACGGTCAAGACCGACCGCTTCGGGCGAACCACCGGAGAGTCCTGTCCGGACCGAATCTCGCGCGGACGGAGTAATCGTGTTGTCGGGGGCACGGCACCGTGACACGGTGGCCGTGTGTGGAACTGTTCCGGCCCGGGGGTCTCACGGCGGCGCATGTTGACCTCGGCGCTGTTCGCGCCCCTCACGGCCTCGGCCGCCTCGGCCGGTCTGTCCGGACGGGCCGGTGCGGACACCTCGGCGGAATCCGGCATCCGACCGTGGTTGCCCGCCCCCACCGGTCCCTACCCCGTCGGACGCAGTGTGCTGTCGCTGGTGGACAGGGACCGTACCGACCCGTGGCGGCCCCGTTCCGGGAATCGCCGCCTCATGGTGTCGGTGTGGTACCCGGCGCTGCCGTGGGAGGGAACCTCGGCGCCGTACGTCTCCCCCGCCGTCTCCGAACTGGTCGCTGAGATGGCGGAGCTGCCGGTTCCACCGAAGGCGTTGAGCAGGGTGCACACCAACTCGGGCCCGGAGGCCGCGCCCCGACCGGGACCGTGGCCGTTGGTGGTGCTCTCACCCGGTTTCGGCAACCCACGTGCTGCGGTGACCGGAACGGCCGAGGAACTGGCCAGCCACGGGACGGTCGTGGCCGGGGTGGATCACACCTACGAGGCACCGGTGGAGTTCCCCGACGGCCGGGTCACGGAGTGCGCCAAGCCGGTGCCGTGCGAGTTCGACGAACACGAGGAACTGCAACGCGTGGTGCTCAGCCGGGTCGCCGACTTCCGCCTGGTACTGGAGTCGCTGGTCGGCCCCGGGGCGGCCTGGTCGGGAGCACACGTCGTCGACGGTTCGGCGATCGCCGCGGTCGGCCACTCGATCGGAGGCGCTGCCGCGGTGCAGGCCGCGCACGCGGACCCGTGGGTGCGGGCCGGGGCGAACATGGACGGCACGATCCACGACCCCGACTCCCTGGCCGGTACACGGGCTCCGGTGCTGCTGCTGGGAAACGGTCGGCGACTGGAACAGCCCGACCTCGATCCTTCGTGGCACCGGACGTGGTCGCAGCTGGCGGGATGGAAACGGTTCCTGCTGGTGCGCGGCACCGGCCATTCCTCCTTCACCGACTGGCCGGTCCTGATCGACCAGCTCGGACTGCGCGACGAACTACCCGCCGATACCGGTCGGAACAATCAGGACAGGCTCCCCGCGCTTCGTTCGGTGCTGATCACCCGCGCCTACGTCACGGCCTTCGTGCGGCAACACCTGGCCGGTGAAACCTCACCCCTGTTCGACGGGCCGTCACCGCACTACCCGGAGGTCGTGTTCTCCGGGCCGGACTCCTCCGACACGGGACAGCGCGGCCGGGGTGTCCCGTCCGACCCGTCGTCATGAGCCGCTGACGCGGGAAGGCGTGGCCCGATTTCGCCTAAAACCGGGCCACCTCGGCCCATCCCCGCGCGTGCGGGGAACACACCAGGTCAGACGCCTTACGAACGGCCCACTCCGGTCCATCCCCGCGCGTGCGGGGAACACGCCGCCATGCGCGAGGCCTGCACACAACCGCAGGGTCCATCCCCGCGCGTGCGGGGAACACACGTACTGACCTGCGACTCCGCAGGCCCGTTATTCACTTGTGATCTCCCGTGGGAAGCACGCGCATCCTAGCCAGCCCCCACCGAGCACCACAACAACCTCCCCGACACGCAGTCGACGGAGCAGAAGGCACCACCGGAGAAGCGCCGAGGTAGGCGACCCGGCTGCGGCACACATCGTCCGGTGCCCGCACGGGTACGTAGGCTGTTGCCGGAGCACCGGCTGCTTCCACGAAGGGGGAGGACGATGAGAGGAACACGGCTGTTCGTGGTCAGCCTGGCCGGGATGTCCGTCTCGGCCGCCGTGTTGATGTTGCTCATCCCGTCGTTGTTCCACGCGGACGAGCAGCCCAGCTTCTGGGGCCTCGGGGTGCTGGCGTGTCTCACCGTGGCCTTCGCCGTGGGAGCGCGGTACTGGCGTCCCTCGACGTCGCGCCCGGGCGGGCGGCCCTGACAACCCCGCGAGGACCGTGACAGCGACCAGGAGATCCCCGGGTCTCTGCCACGGCCCTCACGTCTCAGCGGCTCCGCCCCCTACGCGTGCGGGAACACGGGGGCCGATTTTGCCTAAAACTGGCCCGCCACGGCCCGTCCCCGCGCGTGCGGGGCGTCCGTACTGACCCGCGAATCCGCGGCCGCGCTGTTCGGCCGTGATCCGTGGTTCACCGGGGCCCGGCCAACAGGGGAACGTAATCACCGTCCTGGGCGACCGTGGTGAGGATCTCGCCGGTGCGCGCGAGGAAACGCAGCACGTTCTTGTGCCCGAGTTCGGTGGCCGGATACCGGGCCGTGACGTACACGCCGTCCTGGGTTCGGTTGATCCACATGAACACCCCGTCGCCGCGCGAGACCTTGCCGAAAGCGTGCGCGTTCCACTCGTCCCAGCGGTCGGCACCGGGAACGAGCCTGCCGTCGATGTAGGACACCAGGAACACCGGACGCAGCAGGACACCGAGCAACTCGCACACCCGCGCGACCGGCACCTCGGCCATGGACTTCACCGACCGCACCGTCTCCCGCGCCCGCGTGGCGAAGGCGTGGAAATCACCCGCCTGCGTCGCCGGAAGCTCCACCGGCGCCAGCCCGACGTACCACCCCATCGACGCCCACCACTGCGGCTGCGAACGCGTGTGGAAGGGAACGAGCGTGCGGTAGACGTCCTGGTCGCCGAGTTCGCAGGCGGCGATCCCGGTGGCGGCCAGGATGCCGCTGAAGAAGTTCGACCCGCCTTCCTTGCAGGCCGCCTCGAAGTCGTCGGCCTCGGCGGGATCCAGCAGCCACTCGCACAGCCCGCTCTGCCGCGGCATGATGACCGAGTCCTGCGGTGCCAGCCCCAGATCCAGGGGGAAGGCGGGCAACTGCCAGTCCGCGCCCACCACGAACTCCCGCCAGCGCCGGACGTCCTCGTGGTCGGTGTCGAGCTCGGCCGCCCGGGCGCGTTCGGCGTCGGCGAAGTCGACGTAGCTGCCGACGTCGAGCAGCTGTGCCCGGTCACCGACGGCGGCGGCGCGGTAGAGCTCCTGGATCTCGTGGGCGATCAGGCTGATCGAGTAGCCGTCGACGTTGGTGTGGTCGAAGGCCATGTAGACCGTGGTCGCCTCCTCGTGGTCCACGGTCACGAACAGATAGCACGGCCAGTCCAGCGGGTCGGTCGACTCGTCGAAGCGGTCCTCCAGGTAGCGGTGCAGTTCCTCCTGATCGGCGAAGTCGCCGATCTCGACCCGTTGGAGCGCTATCCGCTCCGTTTCCAGGGTGAAACGCAGCAGTTCTCCGTCGGACTCGCGGAAACCGCTGCGAAGCGTTTCGTGCCGGTCTATCCAGCTCCGGAAGGCCATTTCCAGGGCGTCCGGATCGGCCCCGCCGGAGATGTCGAAGGCGGTCGCCAACCATGTCGGTTCCTCCACGCCGCGCTGACGATTCATCGCGGCCGTGCGAACGTGCGCCTCCTGCAGATATGAGGGCGATCGGGAGTCGATTCCCGCTTCTTCGGCCGCGGCGAGGGTGGACGGGTGCAGTCTCCACTCGGAGACGTATCCGGTTCGCGCGTCGTATTGTGATATCTCGGTGAGCTTCATCTCGTTTTCCGCATCGAATCAAAGGGGTTCGTGGTGCTGTTCGGGTTCGTTCCGGCGAGGACATCGCGGGAACGACACGCCCATCACAAGCCCGTGAGCTGCGAATACACCGTTCGTCTCGGCAACGGTCGCCGAGCGGGTCATGACTGGTGGAGCCATTTCGCCCCCGATGGAACAGGAGTCGGTAAACGTTTTCTCACCGGACGGAACCCACCGTCGAAAGACGGAACCGTCCGCCCAATGGAGAGAGAAAACGATCTTGGTCGAATAGTGCGACCCCGGGATGGGCCACCTTTTGCGTTTCGTTTTCACCGGATGGTGCGAAGACTAGCCAGAGGCAGCGCCGGAGCACAACCAAGAAAACGTGTGAATCAGAGCACCAGATCATCTTCCCCGAAAATGAACAAACAATTAGCCATAAGGTAAACTCGCCATGTCAAGGTATTCCACATTCTGGTCACCCGCCCCGTGAGACACACTTCATAGGAAATATCTCCACGCTCCGTGCATGATGTGACGAGGAGTAGGGACACCCCATTGTCTTTCGCGAATACGGCGAAAGGATTCGTATGACCGAAATGCGAGATTCGCGCCCAGCGAAGCGCTCCCGGTGGCTGCTGTTGGCGGTCTCGATCAGCGGTGTGCTCGCCGGACTGGACGGCACGGCCGTGGTGATCGCCGCGCCGAACATCGCGCAGACCGTGCACGCGAGCCCGATCCAACTACAGTGGATCACCAACTCCTACCTCGTGGCCCTGGCGGTGGGACTGCTGCCGGCGGGACGGTTCGTCGACCGTGTCGGAGCCCGGCGGGGGTTCGTTCTCGGGGTGGCGCTGTTCGGCCTGCTGTCCCTGCCCATCGCCCTGGCCACCAGCGCCACGATGCTGATCACGCTGCGGGCCGCGCAGGGGCTGGCCGGGGCACTCATGCAACCGGCCGCGATGGCCCTGCTGCGCGTGACCTTCCCCCCACCCCGCCTGAATCCGGCCATCGGCGTGCTCACCGCCGCCACCGCGGCCTCGGCGGCGGGAGGGCCGATCATCGCCGGCACCATCGTCGAGCATTTCGGTTGGCCCGCCGTGTTCCTGCTCAACCTGCCGTTCGCGCTGGTCACCGCCCTGCTGGGCCGGTGGAGCGCCGCCGGGTCCCGTGGGGACGAAGCGCCTCGCCCTCCCGCGCGGGCCGTGCTGCGGCTGCCCGGAATCGGGTTCGGCGTGCTGCTGGTCACCGCGAGCTACTTCGCGATCTACGGACTGCTGTTCGTGCTGACGCTGTACCTGCAGAACCTGCGCGGGCTGGATCCGGTGGCCGCTGGCCTCTGGCTGTTGCCCCTGTCCGCCGTGGTCGTGCTCAGCGCCCCGCTGGGTGGTGTGCTGACCACACGGTACGGCGCGCCCCGCCCGGCCCTGGCCGGTATGGCCCTGGTCGTGGTGACACTGGCCGGTTTGTCCACCGTGGATGATGAAACCACGCTGGCCGGGTTCGCCCCGATCGCGCTGCTCGGTGGGACCGGTGCCGGGATCGCGCTGGTCGCCGGGACGCAGGCCATCATCGGTGTGGCCCCCACCGCGCTGTCCGGCCTGGCCTCGGCCGTGCAGCAGACGGTCAGCCAGCTCGGCGGTGTGCTCGGCATCGGCGTCCTCGGAGCGGTGCTGTCATGGCGGGTGGGCGAGGTGCTGCCCGCCGAGCTCGACCACGCCGCGCTTCCCGAGGATCTCGTCCGGAGGACGCTGGACAACACCGGTGACGTCGCGCAGGGAACGGTGCCGGTGCCGCCCGCGACCACGGACTCCGTGGCCGCCGCGCTCACCGCCGCCGGGCGGCAGGCCTTCCTGGAGGGACTGCACACCAGTCTGCTGGTGGCCGCGCTGGTCACGGCCGTGGGGAGTGTGCTGGCAGCCATGATCCGCTCAACGGCCGAGTCGGCTGGGCCACCAGACACGACGTCCGATGTCGACAATGAGGGCGGGAACCAGCAGCGAACGCACCACAAGCGTGTCCAGTAGGACACCGAAGGCGACCAGGATCGCGATCTGGACCATGAACAGGACCGGCAGCACGCCCAGCGCGGCGAAGGTCGCGGCGAGCACCACCCCGGCCGAGGTGATCACACCGCCGGTCACCGCCAGACCGCGCAGGGTTCCCTCCTCGGTGCCGCTCCGCAGGCTTTCCTCCCGGACCCGGGTCATCAGGAAGATGTTGTAGTCGATACCCAGCGCCACGAGGAACACGAACGCGTACAACGGCACCGAGGGATCGGCTCCCGGGAAACCCAGCAGGTGCTCGAAGACCAACCCGCCGACACCCAGCGTGGCCGCGAACGACAGCACCACCGTCCCGATCAGCAGCAACGGTGCGACCACGGCCCGCAACAGCAGCACCAGCAGCACGAAGATGACCGCCAGCACCAACGGGATGATCACCGACCGGTCGTGGACGGCGGTCTGACGCACTTCGAGCTGGTTGGCCGTCTGTCCGCCCACCTCGGCCTCGGCGCCGGGAACAGCGTGCACCGCCTCCCGCAGTCGCCGCACGGTGTCCACCGCCGCCTCGGAGTCGGCCGGGTCCCGCAGCGTGGCGTTCACCTCGACCATCCCGTCGACCACTTTCGGCTGCCCCGGACGCCGTGGGGAGACGGGTTTCGGGATCGCCTCCTCGACCCCCTCCACGCCCTCGGCCGCGTCGACGACCTGCCGAACGTGGTCGGCGTCGGCGATGACGACGGCGGGCATCCCGGCGCCCCCGCTGTCGGGGAAGTGCTCGTCCAGGGCCCGCTGGCCGACGACGGCCTCCACCTCGCCGAGGAAGGTGTCGCGCTGGGACACCCCGTCCGCGTGCAGCTGGGGGACGAAGGCGGCGGCGACCAGCAGGACGGCGGCGGTGACGATCCACGTTCGGCGCGGACGCCTGCCCACCGCGCCCGCCACCCTGTGCCACAGCGTCACGGGCCGCGACGGCTCGTCCGTTCCGTCCGGCTCGGCGTGCTGGTCGGGCCGGAAGGGCCAGAACGCCGAGCGCCCGAACAGCACCAGCGTCGCGGGCAGGAACGTCAGGGAGGCCAGCAGCGCGGCGGCGATCCCGATCGCGGCGATCGGGCCCAACCCCCGGTTCGAGGCGAGGTCGCTGAACAGCATGCACAGCATCCCGGCGATCACGGTGCCCGCCGAGGCCGCGATCGGTTCCAGCGAGGCGCGCAGGGCACGCCGCATGGCCGCCCGGGCGGTGCCGTGACGCGTCAGCTCCTCGCGGTAGCGCGAGACCAGCAGCAGGGCGTAGTCCGTACCGGCGCCGAAAACGAGGATGAGCAGGATGCCCTGGGTCTGGCCGTTGAGGTTGACCACCTCGTGCTTGGCCAGGGGGTAGACGACCATCGACGCCAGGGCCAGGGCGAGTCCGGCGCCCACGAGCACGATCAGGGGCAGCAGCGGGCTGCGGTACACTACGACCAGGATGAGCGCGACGAGAGCGGCGGTGACGACCAGCAGCTTGCCGTCGATGCCGGAGAAGACCTCGGCCATCTGCGCGCCGTAACCGGCGGGGCCCGTCACGTTGGCCTCCAGTCCCGCGGGCAGCTCCCGCGAGGCCACCGTGGACACCTCCTGGCCGATCCTGCCCGCCGCGAAGGGGTCCGCCCCGGAGACCGGGACCAGCACCCGGGCGGCCTGGCCGTCCTCGGAGACAACCGGCGGCGAGACGGACCCCTCCAGACCGTCCACGCCGTTCAGCGCTTCGACCCGTTGGCGGATGGCTTCCCTGTCCCGCGGTGTGAGTCCGGCGGGGCGTTCGAAGACCACCACGGCGGGACGGACGTCGCTGGCGGAGAACCGCTTTTGCAGTTCGACGACCCTGGTGGCCTCGGAGTCCGCCGGCAGAAACGAGGCGTCGTCGTTGCGCTGGACGTCGTTGAGTCTGCCCAGAAACGGGCCACCGACCACACCGAGCACCAGCCAGCCGAGGACCAGCAGGATCGGCAGGATCCACCACCTCCTGCGCCGCGAGGGCGGGGTGCGCTCCGGTGGTGTCGTGCTGACGGTGGAGGAAACCATGTTTAGCTCCTCTCGGTGGATGCGTCACCGTCGCGGAACCTTCCCCGGACAACGTCGGGAACAAACGAAAGGAACGAATCGGACATTCCGGCGTCGGTTCCACGCAGAATCGGGAATTCCCACGGGCCGGTTCCTGCCGGTCACCGAAATGCCTCGGCCCACGCGGGGTGCGTGGTTTCGGCGGACCACCCCGGAAGGAATCCTCGGTGACAACTCACCAGTAACCTCCGGACGGCGCAATAGCCCGCCCGTCACGGGTGAGGACGCACACAGCCATTCGAACGAAACGGTTACCACCATGTGAACCCGGTTTTGCCGGGCGGTGGTTCGCACCTCGACCCTGTCACCAGGGCCTTCCTGGCCCCGAGCTCACCGGGAGCACGGCCCGCCCCACTCCGGAACCATGCGGAACCGACACTCGGACGAACGGCGGTACACACGACGACAACGAGGAACAGAATCCGGGAAGGATTCCTTCGTTCCACAATTCGGGAAATATCCACCTACCCCTGGAGTAAAAGCGACACATGCGACGAAACCCGCCGCAGGGCGTCTTCGCCGTGTTCCCCGTCGGCGCGTTCGTGGTGGCCCTGATCATCGACGCGTGGACCTGGTTCGTGTGGACCACGGGAACCTTCGCGGTCGCCACCGTCATCCTGGAAATCATCCGAGCCCGGACAACGGAGCGTGACCAATGACCCGCCGTGCCATTACCCCCTACGTCTCCGCCGACGTGATCGAACGCGCCAAAGCCGCCGTGGCCGCCCTCGGCGGCGACGTGGCCCACACCTCCAGCATGTCCGACCTCGTCGAACACGCCCTCCGCCGCGAGGTCGAACGGCTGGAACGCAACCACAACAACGGCGAGCAGTTCCCCCGGGTCGACGGCAAACTCCGCACCGGCCCCTCCACAAGCCAGAAACGCTGACCGTTCCCCACACCGTGTCCCGGTCAACCACGGCCGGGACCGGACGATCCGGTCCGTACGGTTTCTCCCGACCGGGAGAGGGCTACTCCCCGAAGGCCAGGCGGTGGAGCTGTTCGAGATAGTCCTCGAAACGGGACCGGCCCTCTTCGGACAGACGTGCCTGGGTGACGGTGTGGCGGTGGCGCTGCACTTTCCTGATCTCGATCATTCCCTCGCGCTGCAACACACTTAGTTGCCGGGACAGCTCCGGGGTGGTGATTCCCAGGGCCTGCTGTAGATCGCCGAACTCGGTGGCCTGCACACGCCGCAGTGCTCCGAGGATCGCCAGCCGCACGGGAGAGTGCAGGGTCGTGGGCAGCGCTTCGCGGGGGTCTCGGGCGGTGTTCATCGGCGCCACCTCACACCGATGAACACCGCCAGGGCCACCGCCGCGATCGTCGCGGCGACCCAGGCGGAGGTCGCACTGGAATCAGTCGACCAGAGCAGCGTGTGGACGGGAAAAGTACCCGCCAACAACGCTGCCCCTGCCAGTACCGTGTCGATACGCCGCCACGGAGCTCGCCCCGGAGTTCGCAACGCTGCCCAATGCCACGCGAACGGGACCGCCAGAATCCCCAGGCTGGCCACCAACGACCACACCAGCGGTGGATCGAGTTGGATCACCCAGCTTCCTCCGACGAGCAGCACTCCGACACTGGCCACGGCCAGCACGATCTCCGTCGGATGTGGGGGCCGGTACAGCGACGGGGCGCGGCGGACCTCCTCCAACGCCTGCCGGGCTTCCTCGGTCATCCTCGTTCCCCCTGTTCCAGTCGGCACTGTTGGTTCTATTTTGGCAACTAGTTACAAAAAATGCAACAACTTACGATGCACGAAACCGAACACAGGGAAGCGCCGTGGTCCGCGAGCCCACGCGGGACGGACCCCGCGTGGGCCGGTTCCACCGAAAACCGACGGGCAACGGTGCGGTGAGCTCACGCCTCACCGGGCGGCAACGACCCCGTTCGGATCCGAGGGCTCACAGCTCGTGCAACTGCCGACGCGGCTCCTCGCTTTGACGTCGCTGCCCGTGGAGAGTCCAATTTTGCCTAAAACTGGCGAGCACCTCGGTGTCCGCGCCGCGCCACAACCCGGCGACTAACATCGCCGCCGTGGATGCCTACGTCGTCGACTCCTTCACCTCCGAGCCCTTCAGCGGCAACCCCGCCGGGGTGGTGCTGCTGGACGAACCCGCCGAAGAAGGCTGGATGCGCTCGGTGGCCGCGGAGTTCAAGCACTCGGAGACCGCCTTCGTCGTCACCGGTGGCGGGGACGACGCGCCCAAACCGCTGCGCTGGTTCACCCCCACCACCGAGGTCGACCTCTGCGGGCACGCGACCCTGGCCGCCGCGCACGTGCTCGGCGGTGAGCAGCGGTTCACCACCCGCAGCGGCGAACTCAGCTGCTCCACCGACGAACACGGGATGATCGAGCTCGACTTCCCCGCCCGGCGGTTCGCCCCCACCGACGGCTCCGAGGTGGTCCCCGCGCTGGGCGAGCTCCCACCGGGTGCCGTCGAACACGTCGCCGACGACGGCACCGACCTGATCGTGCAGCTCTCCGACGCCGCCCTGGTGCGCGGACTGAGTCCGGACACGGACGCCCTGGCCCACCTGCCCGTGCGGGGAGTCACCGTCACCGCCCGGGGCGACCGGCCCGGTGTGGACATCGTCAGCCGGTTCTTCGCCCCGGCGGCGGGAGTTCCGGAGGACCCGGTGACCGGTTCCGCACACTGCGCCCTGGCCCCCTGGTGGGCCGAACAGCTCGACCGCACCGACCTGCGCGCCGAACAGGCCTCCCCACGCGGGGGCAGCCTGCGCGTCCGCCTGCACGGACAGCGGGTGAAGCTGGCGGGCAACGCGGTCACGGTGCTGCACGGTAGCCTGCGCGCCTGAGCCTCTCCGGGACGGATCGGGGACTTCCCCGAGTCGTGTCCCCCCTGCCGCTGGCAGAGTGGGTGCCATGCGGCTGTTGTTCAACATCGTCTGGCTCGTGCTCAGCGGACTCTGGATGGCGATCGGCTACGCCCTCGCCGGGATCCTGCTGTGCGTGACGATCATCGGGATCCCCTTCGGCATCGCCTCGTTCCGCATGGCCAACTTCGCGCTGTGGCCGTTCGGCAGGCAGCTCGTCGAGGAACACGACGCGGGGGTGTTCTCGGCGATCGGCAACGTGCTGTGGGTGATCCTCGCCGGCTGGTGGCTGGCTCTGGGCCACATCCTCAGCGGGATCGCCCTGTGCGTGACGATCATCGGCATCCCGCTGGGGATCGCCAGTTTCAAGCTCGTTCCCGTGTCGCTGTTCCCGCTCGGCAAACGCATCGTGGACACCGACGACGCCCACGCCCTGATCCCGCTGCGCTGACCCCGCCCCGCCTCCGGGCCGTGCCGAAGGAGCCGAGGAATACCGCAGCCGGGGAACTTCAGTCGAACGGGTGCTCCACCCGACCGACCAGGTCCGCCACCGAGTCGATCACGCGCGTGGGCCGGTACGGGAACAACTCGGCCGTGTGCCTGCCGGAGATCCCCGACAGCACCAGGATCGTCTGCAAACCGGACTCCAGTCCGGAACGCACGTCGGTGTCCATGCGGTCGCCGATCATCAGGGTGTTCTCCGAGTGGGCCCGCAGCTCGCGCAGGGCCGAGCGCATCATCAGCGGATTCGGCTTGCCCACGTAGTAGGGCTCGCGTCCGGTGACCCGCTCGATCAGCGCGGCGACCGCGCCCGTGGCGGGCAGCGTGCCCTCCCGGCTGGGGCCCTTCTCGTCCGGGTTGGTGGCGATGAAACGCGCCCCGCCCTCCACGAGCCGGATGGCCTTGGTGATCGCCTCGAAGCTGTAGGTGCGGGTCTCGCCGAGCACCACGTAGTCCGGGTCGCGGTCGGTGAGCACGTAGCCGATGTTGTGCAACGCCGTGGTCAGCCCGGACTCGCCCACCACATAGGCGGAGCCTCCCGGTCGCTGCTTGTCCAGGAACTGCGCCGTGGCCAGCGCGGAGGTCCAGATCGCCGACTCCGGCACGTCCAGTCCGCTGCGCATCAGCCGCGCCCGCAGGTCCCGTCTGGTGTACACGGAGTTGTTCGTGAACACCATGAACGGCAGACCGTGTTCCCGAAGCTCGTTCAGGAAGGCGTCCGCGCCGGGGACCATGTGCTCCTCGTGCACGAGCACACCGTCCATGTCCATCAGATAGGTCCAGGGAGATACCTCGTCAGTCACGCCCTCGATCATCCAACGGACAGCGGATGGACAGCCACCTCGGTGGCCTTGACGGCGAAGAACACCCGGTCACCGGGCTCCAGCCCGAGCTCGGCCACGGCGGCCGGAGTCACCTCCGCCGTCAGGGGAACACCCCCTCCCTCCGCGTCGGTCTCGGCGCGCAGGCGGACGGTGTCCCCGCGCGGTTCGAGGCCGACCAGTCGCACCCGCACCACGTTGCGGGGGCTGCCCTCCGGGGCGGCGCGGTGCACCGCGACCGCCGAGGGGGCGAAGACGGCCGCCGCCGGGTCGCCCGGTTCGACGGGTTCGGCCGTGCCGCCACGGATGGTGACACCGTCCACCTCGACCCCCTCGGCCACGGCGGTGCCCCGGACCAGGTTCAGCCCGGCGATGCGCGCGGTGAACGAGGTGCGGGGGCGGGACAGCACCCGCCCGGTCTCGCCCCGCTCCACCACACCGCCCTCGTCGAGCACCAGCACCCGGTCGGCCAGCACCACCGCGTCCAGCACGTCGTGGGTCACCAGCACGCAGGGAGTGCGCTGGGCACCCAGCACGCGGTGCAGCAGCCCGCGCATCGCGGGCGCCGTGTCCACGTCCAGCGCGGACAGCGGCTCGTCCAGCAGCAGCACCTCGGGGTCGGCGGCCAGTGCCCGCGCCAACGCGACCCGCTGGGCCTGTCCCCCGGACAGTCGGGCCGGAGCCCGCCCGGCGAGGTCGGCGACGTCGAGCCGGTCGAGCCACTCCCGCGCGATCGCGCGGGCCCGCCGGGCGCGGTGGCCGCCCGCCCGGGGGCCGAAGGCGACGTTCTCCAGCACCGACAGGTGCGGGAACAGCGTGGGTCGTTGGGCCAGCAACCCCACGCGTCGGCGGTGGGTGGGCACGTCCACCCCGCGCCGCGTGTCCAGCCACACCCGACCGTCCAGTGCCACCCTGCCGTGTTCGGGCAGCACCGAGCCGGTCAGCGTGCCCAGCAGCGTCGACTTGCCCGCGCCGTTCGGCCCGAGCACCGCCAGCACCTCCCCCGGACGCACCGCACAGGTCACGTCCAGCTCGAAACCGGGGCGGCGCAGCCGCACCTCGGCGGACAGTCCCTCGCCGGTGGAGGGTTCCGCCCCTGCCCGGGCCACCTCGCTCACCTCAGCCCACCGCCCTCGGTCGCGCGACGACGATGACCAGCAGGGCCATCGCCACCAGCAGCAGGGACATCGCCACCGCCGCGTCCACGTCGGCCTGCGCCTCGGTGTAGACGGCCAGCGGCAGCGTCCTGGTGGTGCCGCGCAGGCTGCCGGCGAAGGTGATGGTCGCGCCGAACTCGCCGAGCGCGCGGGCGAAGGTCAGCACCAGCCCGGACACGAGGGCGGGCAGCACCATCGGGAGGGTGACGCGTCGGAAGGTCAACCACGGCCCCGCCCCCAGGGTGGCCGCCATGCGCTCGTGCTCGGTCCCGGCGGCACGCAGGGCCCCCTCCAGACTCACCACCAGGAACGGCATGGCGACGAAGGTCTGGGCCAGCACCACGGCGGTGGTGGTGTAGGGCAGGGTCAGGCCGAACCGCTGCTCCAGCACCGCCCCCACGGGTCCGGTGCGTCCGAGCAGGTACAGCAGCGCCAGCCCGCCCACCACCGGAGGAAGCACCAGCGGGAGCAGCACCGCCCCCCGCAGCAGCCGCGTCCCCGGGACACGGGAGCGGGCCAGCACCACCGCCAGCGGGCCGCCGAGGAGCGCGGACACCCCCGTGGCCAGCGCCGCCGTGCGCAGCGACAGCCACAGCGCGCTCAGTGCGGTCGGGCTGGTCAGCAGCGCGGGCAGCCGCGCCGGGTCGACGCGGGCGAACAACCCGAGCACCGGAAGCAGGATCAGGGCCAGGGCGCATCCGGCGGGCAGCCACAGCGGCAGGGGGGTTCCGACGGGTCGCTCCGCACCTGTCCGGCCTCGCGGGCGCGGCACGTTCCTCATGCGGCACCGTCCGCTCACGGGGTTCCGAACCCGTACTCACGCAGGATCCGACGCCCCCGGTCACCGCGTACGAACTCGACGAAGGCCTCGGCCGTGTCCGGGTGTTCGGCCGCCTCCAGCGTGGCGATGGGGTACTCGTTGGTCACCCGTTCGGAGGCGGGAAAGTCCACTGTGCGCACCTTCTTCCCGGCGGCCTCGGCGTCGGTGACGTAGACCAGCCCGGCGTCGGCCTCCCCGGCCTCGACCTTGTGCAGCACGTCCTTGACGTCGTTCTCCTCGCTCACCGGGGTCAGCCGGACCCCGCTCACCGTCTCCACCCGCTCGGTGGCGGCACCGCACGGCACCTGCGGGGCGCACACGACCACGGACACGTCCTCGGCGGCCAGGTCGGACAACGCGCGCACCCCGGCGGGGTTGTCCGGCGGCACCACCACGGACAGCCGGTTGGTCGCGAACGTCCGCGGCCGCTCCGCGACGGCGCCCGCGCGGACCACTTTGTTCATCATGGCCCGGTCGGCCGAGGCGAACACGTCTCCCCCGGCGCCCTGCCGGACGCGTTCGGCCAGCAGCGCCGATCCCTGGAAGTTGAACCGCACCTCCACGTCGGGATGCGCCCGCTCGAACCGCTCGCCCATCTCGCGGAAGGACTCGGTCAGCGAGGCGGCGGCCAGCACCGTCAGCGTGGTTCCCTCGGTACGCGCCCCGGCCCCGCAGCCGGAGGCCACCAGGACCGCGGTCAGCAGCACCGCCAGCGGGAAGCTCCTCGCGCGTGCTCGGGTCATGGTCCATCCCCGGGTGTCTCCACCACCACCGCGGTGGACTTGACCACGGCGACCGCCAGCACTCCCGGGCGCAGCCCGAGCTCCTCGACGGCCTCGGTGCTGAGCAGTGAGACCACCCGGTGGGGGCCGCACTGCAACTCGACCTGGGACATCACCGTGTCGGAGACGACCTCGGTGACCAACCCGACGAACCGGTTGCGGGCCGAGCGTTCGACCCCGGAGGGATCGTGGACGGACCGGGCCCTGTCGCGGGCGAACTCGGCGAGCACCGAGCCCTCGACGACCAGCCGCCCGGAGGGGCCCTGTTCGGCGGGCAGCCGCGCGTCGTCCACCCACCGGCGGACGGTGTCGTCGCTGACGCCCAACAGGCCGGCGACTTCGGAGATCCGATACTGCGGCACGAGTGGGAGAATAAAACCGCGAACGCCGACCGATCCAGGGGTGACCGAACCGCACGAGCGGTTCCGCCCGCTTTTCGTGTCTTCCTCCGAACCCCCACCCGAGCGGCCGGATCACGTGGGAGAACACGCACGAAAACCCTCGCGTGCGATCGAATTACCCCCGCCGGAACCGTTAGGGTCGAGGCGTGACTTCCGTGGACCTGGGCATCCCGGTGACCCGCCGGACGGTCGACACCTCGACGCGCCCGGACACGCCGTACCTGGTCGACCGTTTCGGGCGCGTGGCGACCGACCTGCGGGTGTCCCTGATCGACAAGTGCAACCTGCGCTGCACCTACTGCATGCCCGCCGAGGGACTGCCGTGGATGAAGCGCTCCGAGATGCTGGACACCGAGGAGATGGTCCGGCTGATCACCCTGGCGGTGCGCGAGCTGGGGGTCACGAACGTGCGCTTCACCGGCGGGGAACCGCTGCTGCGGCAGGACCTGGTGGACATCATCGCCGCGACCGCCTCCCTGCCCGAGGCCCCCCGGACCTCGTTGACCACCAACGGGATCAACCTCGGCAGGTTCGCCGAACGGCTCGCGGAGAGTGGGCTGGACCGGGTGAACATCTCCCTGGACACCCTGGACCGGGACACCTTCCACCGGCTGACCCGCCGGGACCGTTTCGAGGACGTGCTGGAGGGGCTGCGCGCGGCCAAGGAGCACGGCCTGGAACCGGTGAAGGTGAACGCGGTGCTGCTGCGCGGGATCAACGACCACGAGGCCTGCGACCTGCTGCGTTACTGCCTCGAACAGGGGTACCAGCTGCGTTTCATCGAGCAGATGCCGCTGGACCCCCAGCACGCCTGGGACCGCGCTGAGATGGTCACCGCCGACGAGGTCCTGGAGATGCTCGGCGCGGAGTTCTCCCTGACCCCGCACACGGCCGAGCGGGGCTCGGCCCCGGCCGAGCGGTGGCTGGTGGACGGTGGCCCGGAGACGGTCGGGGTGATCGGTTCGGTCACCCGGCCCTTCTGCGCCACCTGCGACCGCACCAGGCTCACCGCGGACGGTCAGCTGCGCTCGTGCCTGTTCTCCCAGACGGAGACGAACCTGCGCGAACCCCTGCGCGAGGGCGTGACCGACGCCGAGCTCGCCCGGCTGTGGCGGGAGACCATGTGGGCCAAGGCCGCCGGGCACGGCATGGACCGGGAGGACTTCGTGCAGCCCGCGCGCCCGATGAGTTCGATCGGCGGGTAGTCGACGGTGGAACCGGAACGGAACGTCCCCACGAGCCGCCCCGAGCACGCGGGGGGCGCCGCCACCGACTCCCCGGAGCGAGCCCCGAGCGGAGGTGTCCGGGTGCTGGTGCGGTACTTCGCCGGTGCCCGGGCGGCCGCGGGTACCGCCGAGGAGAACGTCGAGGTAACTCCCGCCGAGGCCGACTCCGGGGTCACGGTCTCCGACGTGCTGCGACAGGTGCTGGCCGCCCACGACGCACGGCTCGGCCGGGTGGTGGCCGCGTGCAGTTTCCTCGTGGACGGTGTGGCGGTGCGCGACGAGAGCACCCCCGTCAGCGACGGGTCCGAAGTGGACGTGCTGCCGCCCTTCGCGGGAGGCTGATCCCCGTCCGGATGTCGGGATAGCTACGCCCGTCCGGGGGAAGTGGGCGCGTCCGGCACTGCGTCCGGGCGTGTCGTCGGTTATGATCATCGTCGTGGTTCGACCGCGAACCGCTCTCCGTCCGACCGGCTGAGGTCCTCCGGGACGTTCGTCGGTCGTGTTCCCACCGAGTTGACCGTCGGAGTCCGCGCCCCCGTGTGTGGTCGCGGCGGCGGACGGCGACACGGCTCGGCCCACGGTTCCGGGGAGTGGGAGAACGCGTGTCCGTTCCGGCGGGGAGGTCTCCCACGCGCCGTGGGACTCGCCGCACGGGCGCGTTCAGTGCGAGCATTGTTCGCGATCAGCGACACGATTCCGTGTCGCGGCGTGTTTGCCTCACTCTTCTGGGTGATTAGAGCGGAACAACTCGCGATCCGGACCCGCCCGGAGGCCGCACATTCTCCGGACGGGTGACGGATCACCCGATGAACCGTTTTCGAACGCGCTCAGCGATCGGCAACCTCCGTTGAGTAACGACTCCACGAAAACGAGCCTTCCCTTGCGTGCCAAGCGAAAAATGGTGAATCTGACGTAACACGGCCACGTCGGCGGATGTGGTCGCCCAACAACGGAGTGACCCACGCCTCACCGCGAGTGATCGATATCGACTCGGAAACAAGTTGATAACAGCGCTGTGCGCTGCATAAACACCCCTGATCGATCCCCCCGGGCCACACGTTACTGTGACGAGCATCACATTCCATTAAGTTTCCGTTCGCTTGCTTGATTACGTACTGTTCCCACCGGTCGGCCCCGAACCGACCAACCCGAAGAAAAACCGGGAAGTCCGCAGCGCCGATCCCTGCCCGGCGGACTTCCTGCCCCCGAACGAAACGAAACCGGGCAGGGACGGGGAAACCGTGAAAGCGCCCCGAAGCTTTCGCGGACCACGGGTTCCCAGGAACCCACCGGAACACGCACCCGCGTTTCCGGAAGGAATCCCGCAAGCGCGGCAGGAGAGAGGGACATGGCTCGTTACAAGGGCAAACATCGCAAGGCTTCCAGCTTCACGCGTAACGCCGCCCGCGTGGCCATCGCGGGCGCCGTGGTCGCCTCGCCGTTCGCGGTGGCCGCACCGGCCAGCGCGGCCGACTGGGACGAACTGGCCCAGTGCGAGTCCAGCGGGGACTGGCACATCAACACCGGCAACGGTTTCTACGGCGGGCTGCAGTTCACCCCCTCCACCTGGGAGGCCTTCGGCGGTCACCAGTACGCCTCCAACGCGCACCAGGCCAGCCGTGCCGAGCAGATCGCGGTGGCCAAGAAGGTGCTCGCCGCGCAGGGCCCCGGTGCCTGGCCCGCCTGCACCGCCAAGACCAACTGGGTCAACGGCAGCACCGGCAACGTGGGCGAGGTCTCCGGCGGCTCCTCGAACGAGAGCGAGCAGCCGGCCCCCAGCCAGCCCAGCCAGCCCGAGCAGCAGAGCGGCTCCACCGAGCAGTCGACCGAGGCCACGCAGCAGAGCAGCGTGCGCAGCAACGGTGCCGACTACACCGTCCAGTCCGGGGACACGCTGAGCGAGATCGGCCAGCGCTTCGGTGTGAGCTACCAGGACATCTTCGAGCGCAACACCGACGTGCTCGACGACCCGAACCTCATCTTCCCGGGTCAGCAGCTCGACATCCGCTGATCGGGCACGGATGACCGGGCGCGCGACCGCGCCCCTGCGGAGACCGGGGTCCCGCCGCCTTCCCCCAGCGGCGGGGCCCCGTTTTTCCGTTGCCGGCCGGGACCGCCGGGCGGGAAGGCGGCTCCGGCAGCCCGTACGGGCCCTTTCACCGGGTCAGGGGCAGTTGACCCACTCCTCCTGCCCGTCGTCGAAGACCTGACGCTTCCAGACCGGAAGCCTGCGCTTGACCTCGTCCACCAGCTCCGCACAGGTGTCGAAGGCCTGCTTGCGGTGCTCGGCCGCCACGGCACAGCCCAGGGCCACGTCGCCGATCCGCAGCACCCCGGTGCGGTGCTGCACCGCCAGGGCACGCACACCGTCCGAACGGGACGCCACGTCGGCGGCCACCTCCCGGATCACCTCGTCCGCTGACGGGTGAGCGGTGTACTCCAGCTCCCGCACGCCACGACCGCCGTCGTGGTCCCGCACGGCCCCGCCGAAGCCGACCACCGCACCCGCCGCCCGGTGCGCCACCTCGCGTTCCAGCAGCGCCACGTCGACGTCCCGGTCGGTCATCGCGGCCCGCACCACCTCGGCCGAGCCCTCGCCGACGGTCTCGGAATCAGCCGTTCCACGAGCGTGGTCCGCACCGGCGAGCTGGTCGAGGGCGTGCTCCAGCACCCCGTCCAACACGCCCAGGCCGTCCCGCACCCCACCCCGGGAGCCGGGCAGGTTGACCACCAGCGTGCGGCCGGCGACCCCGGCGACGCCCCGCGAGAGCACGGCGGTGGGCACGGCGGGCAACCCTGCGGTGCGCACCGCGTCGGCGAGGCCGGGGACGGGAAAGTCGAGCAGCCGCTCGGTGACCTCCGGGGTGCGGTCGGTCGGGGAGATCCCCGTTCCTCCCGTGGTCAGCACCAGCTGCACCCCCTGTTCCAACGCGGAACGCAGCGCCGCCGCCACGGGCTCCCCGTCGGGCACCACCTCGGGCTCGGGCACGGTGAAGCCGCGTTCGCGCAGCCAGGAGACGATGAGGGGGCCGGTGCGGTCCTCGTAGACCCCTTCGGCGGCGCGGTTCGAAGCGGCTATCACACGGGCGTGTCGTTCGGTCATGGCAACCTCCGTACCGGTCCGCACGACGACCGGTGTGTCCTCACGCACCACATCATCCCCGGGCCTCGTCCCGGGTCCACACCCCGGTCTTGCCGCCCTCCTTACGTTCCACCCGCACCCCGTCGAGCACCGCCGCCGGGTCCACCGCCTTGATCATGTCGTGCAGCGCCAGTCCCGCACCGCTGACCGCCGTCAACGCCTCCATCTCCACGCCGGTGCGGTCGGTGGTGCGCACGGTCGCCGTGATCCGCACCTCGGTCTCGCCGGTCTCGAACTCCACCTCCACCCCGGCGAGGGCGATCGGATGGCACAGCGGCACCAGGTCCGGAGTGCGCTTGGCCGCCATGATCCCCGCGACGCGCGCGGTGGCCAGCGCGTCGCCCTTCGGCAGATCCCGGTCCCGCAGCCGCGCCATCACCTCGGCGGTGGTGCGCAGCGTTCCCGTGGCCACCGCCAACCGTGTGCCGCGTTCCTTGCCTGCCACGTCCACCATGCGCGCCGCACCGGACTCGTCCAGGTGGGTGAGGTCGTGTTCCGAAGCCATACGTCGAGCCTAGAGAGTGCGCGCGCCGCTTCCACGGGGCGGGAAACCGACGAACGGGGTGCCGCCCGAACGGATCGGACGGCACCCCGCACCGGCACGGTCATCCCCGCGAGGGGATCAGAACTCGACGTCCTCCTCCATGTCGGCGAAACCCGGGGCCCCACCGGTCACGGCGGCCGCCCGCTGGGCTCCCCCGCCGCTCGACCCCTCGCTCGCGACGGCCACCCGGCGGACCGCCTCGGCCACGGCGGGCGCCACGGTCGTGTCGAACACGCTGGGGACGATGAACGAGGCGTTGACCCGGTCGTTGCTGTCCACGACGTCGGCGATCGCGTTGGCCGCGGCCAGCATCATCTCGTCGGTGATCTCGTGGGCGTGCGCGTCCAGCAGACCCCGGAAGAAGCCGGGGAAGGCGAGCACGTTGTTGATCTGGTTCGGGTAGTCGCTGCGTCCGGTGGCGACCACGGTGGCGTGCTTCTGGGCCTCCAACGGATCCACCTCGGGGTCGGGATTGGCCAGCGCGAACACGATGGCGTCGGAGTTCATCGTGGCCACGTCCTCGGCGCTGAGCAGGTTCGGGGCGGAGACCCCGATGAACACGTCGGCCTCCCGCACCGCGTCCCGCAGCGTTCCCCTGCGCCCCTCGGCGTTGGTCCGGGCGGCGATGGAACGCAGGTGTTCGTCGGTGTCCCCCCGGTCGGCGTGCACGATCCCGTCCACGTCGACGGCGATGATGTCGGCGGGGTTCTTCTGTCGCAGCAGCCGGATGATCGCCGAACCGGCCGCACCGACGCCGCAGACCACCACCCGGCAGTCGGACAGGTCCTTGTCGACCACCCGCAGGGCGTTGCGCAGCGCCCCGAGCACCACGATCGCGGTCCCGTGCTGGTCGTCGTGGAACACCGGGATGTTCAACCTCTCCCGCAGGCGCGCCTCGATCTCGAAGCAGCGCGGGGCCGCGATGTCCTCCAGGTTGATCCCGCCGTAGACGGGGGCGATGAGTTCGGCGGCACGGATGATCTCCTCGGTGTCCTGGGTGTCCAGGCACACCGGCCACGCGTTGACCCCGGCGAACTTCTTGAACAGCGCCGCCTTGCCCTCCATCACGGGCAGGGCGGCCTCCGGCCCGATGTTGCCGAGCCCCAGCACGGCCGAGCCGTCCGTGAGGACCGCGACCGAACTGCGCTTGACGGTCAGCCTGCGGGCGTCCTCCGGGTTCTTGGCGATCGCCGTGCACACCCGGGCCACCCCGGGGGTGTAGGCGCGGGAGAGGTCGTCCCGGTTGGCCAGGGCGACCTTGGAGTTGACCTCGATCTTGCCGCCGAGGTGCACCAGGAAGGTCCGATCGGAGACCTTCCGGACCCGCATTCCCGGCAGCGCTTCGAGCACCTC
The DNA here is from genome assembly GCF_003001495.1 of Actinopolyspora mortivallis. GTDB lineage: Bacteria > Actinomycetota > Actinomycetes > Mycobacteriales > Pseudonocardiaceae > Actinopolyspora > Actinopolyspora mortivallis_A. Next base: position 13,386 of record NZ_PVSR01000022.1, on the reverse strand, counting down.
GGTGATGTCGTCGGCGTGGTCGGCCGACAGCGAGTTGCAGGTGATGTCGACCACGATGCGGTCGGAGTGCGACTCGACCACGTCGAAGGCCGTGATCACCGCACCGGTACGCCCGACCGCCGTGGTCAGATCACCGGCCGCGCTCGCCGAGGGCGGTGCCTCGACGCGGACGGTGATCGAGTATCCCGGACCTGGAACCGGCATGTAGCACCTCTGTCAGTGATGAGCTCTCGCGAAACCCTGTGGCGGGTCCGAGACTAGAACTCACCACCCCGACAACACCGGTGCCCCACCGCTTCGTGGAAGGTGATTTCCGGCACTCGGTATTCCGAGATCGGCGACCGGGCTCACCTGTTGATCTCGGTGTGCGGGTGCTCGTAGGGGAGCACCCCCTCGGCCAGCGGGAAGGACACCTCTCCGAAGGGGGACATGGCCCCCTGCCTGTCGGACAGGAACTCCGTCACGGGGTGCTCCCCCTCGTGCGGCCATTCCGGGTCGATGCGCTCGCCCTTGGCCTTGTTCCCCTCGGCCACGCCAACCTCCTCAACGGATCGGTCCTCCTCGGGCCGTGCCCGAACGCCCGGCGCCACACGCGGGTCCCGGGCCTGCCCGTCGTCGACCAGTTTGCCTGACTCCGACGATCGCCCGGCCGGGTACCCCCGCCCCGCGTCGTCTCCGCGTGGGGGAACGCACAGGGCGGAGCACCGCCGTACCCCGCGAGTATGTTGGAAGGGATGCCCCCGAAACCCGCATCGCAGGAACAGGAGACCGCGCGGGACGACGTCGAGTCCCTGGCCGCCCGGCTGCGCGCCGCCAGTGACGAGCACCTCACCGAACTGCTGCGGCTGCGCCCCGACCTGGCCACCCCGCCGCCGACGGACACCACGGTGCTGGCCAACCGCGCGACGGTGCGCGCCTCCGTGGCCCGTGCCTGTGAGGACCTCGACTCGTTCATGCTGACCGTGCTGGAAGCCCTCGTGGTGCTCGGTGCCGACGAGCACGAGGTGACGGTGCGACGGCTCACCGGGTTCCTCGGCACCGGGGTCACCGTGGAGCAGACCACCGGCAGGCTGGAGGTGCTGCGCGCCCGTGCCCTGGTGTGGGGGGAGCGGGACGAGCTGCGCGTGCCCGCCACGACGCGGGAGGTCCTGCGGGCCCACCCGGGCGGTCTGGGCACCTTCGCACCGGAACTGTCCGAGGAACACGTCCACCGGCTGCTCGACGGGCTGGACGACGAGGAACGGCGGGTGGTCGAGCGGCTCGCGTGGAGCTCACCGGTGGGCAACACCCGCGAGGCCCGCCGCGACGTGCCCCGGGGGGACGGCCCCACCCCGGTCCAGCGCCTGCTGGACAAGGGGGTGCTGCTGCGCCGGGACGAGAACACCGTGGAACTTCCCGGACAGTTCGGGCTGGCCGTGCGGGGCCCGGAGCAGCCCATGGGCCGGGTGGAGACCGCCGAACCGATACCGGAGCTCGTCGAACACGGGACGGGCAGGATCGACGAGGCCGCCGCCGGGGAACTGCTCGAACTCACCAGGCACGTGGAGCTGCTGCTGCGCGACTGGGAGCGGGAACCCCCGGACGTGCTGCGCTCCGGTGGGATCGGAGTCCGCGAGGTCCGCCGCACCGCCAGGAACCTGGACGTCGACGAGGGCCGGGCCGGACTGCTGGCCGAACTGGTGGTGGCGGCCGGGCTCGTGGACACCAGCGCCGACGAGGAGGGGCCCCAGTGGGTGCCCACCGTGCGGACCGACTCGTGGTTGGCCGCCGCTCCCGAACAGCGCTGGGCCGTGCTGGCCGGATCCTGGCTGGACTCCCCCCGGCTGCCCGGGCTGATCGGCTCGCGCGACGAGCGGGGGCGCCTGCTGGGTCCCCTCTCCGAGGGGCTGCGCCGCCCCACCGCCCCCCGGGAACGTCGCCGGGTGCTGGAGCTGCTCGACGAACTCCCCTCCGGCCACGGGGTGCGGCACCACTCCGAGGTCGCGGCCGTGCTGGCCTGGCGCGCGCCGCGCCGGGGCGGCCCGCTGCGGGACGAGATGGTGCACTGGGTGCTGTCCGAGGCCACCGCGCTCGGCGTCGTCGCCGCCGGGGGGCTCTCCTCGGGAGGACGGACCCTGTTGGCCGGGGACGAGGACACGGCGGCCCGGGTGATGGGCGGGGTGATCCCCGAACCCGTGGACCACGTGCTCGTGCAGGCCGACCTGACGGTGGTCGCCCCGGGCAGGCTCACCCCCGAGCTGGCCGCGGAGATGGAGCTGGTCGCCGACGTGGAGTCCTCCGGCAGCGCGACCGTCTACCGGGTGAGCGAGTCCAGCGTGCGCAGGGCTCTGGACTCCGGACGTGACAGCGAACAGCTGCACGAGCTGTTCCGGACCCGTTCCCGCACCCCGGTGCCGCAGGCTCTCAGCTATCTGGTGGACGACACCGCCCGCAGACACGGCCGGCTGCGCGCGGGCACCGCCTCCTCCTTCCTGCGGTGCGAGGACCCGGTGGTGCTCACCGAAGTGCTCGGCAGGTCCGAACTGGCCGGGCTGGCGCTGCGCCGGATCGCTCCCACCGTGCTGGTCAGTCCGCTTCCGCTGGAGGAACTGGTCGATCAGCTGCGCTCCTGCGGCTACGCGCCGGTGGCGGAGAACGCCGAGGGCGGGGTGCTGGACCTGCGTCCCCGACCGCAACGGATCCGGGGACGGGGACGCCACGGTGGACAGCGGGGGGAACCGACCGCGCCCTCCCGGCCGGACGAGGGGCAGCTGGCCGAGCGGGTACGCACGCTCCGCGCCGGGGACCAGGCCGCGGCCGTGGACGGCAACACCCTAGCCCCCGAACGGGGCAGGCCCAGCGCGGAGGCCACGCTGAAGCTGCTGCGCACGGCCGCCGAACGCGGCGACAGCGTGTGGCTGGGTTTCGTGGACGTCCAGGGCGGGGCCACGCAGCGGATCGTGCGGCCGGTGAGCGTCGGCAACGGCGTGCTGCAGGGGTTCGACACCGGACGCGACGAACTGGGCAGCTTTCCGCTGCACCGCATCACCTCCGTGGCGGTGGTGCGGCACTGAGCGGCTCCCGGGGCACGGGCGGACACGTTCGGCCGGTGCTCGCGCCTCAGCTCTGGGTGGCCATGCGTTGCCGCATGGCGTGCTGCACCAGGGTGATGAGCGTGTTCTTCGTGGACTCCTTGTCCCTGGCGTCGCATCCGAGCACCGGCACGGAGTCGTCGATGGTCAGCGCCTCCCGCACGTCCTCCAGCCGGTGGTGCAGCACCCCGTCGAAGGTGTTCACCGCGACCACGTAGGGCAGCCCGCGGTCGTCGAAGAAGTCGATGGAGGCGAAGGCGTCCGCGAGCCTGCGGGTGTCCACCAGAACCACCGCGCCGATGGCCCCGCGCACCAGGTCGTCCCACATGAACCAGAAGCGGTGCTGGCCGGGGGTACCGAACAGGTAGAGGATCAGCTCGGAGTCCAGGGAGACCCGGCCGAAGTCCATGGCGACCGTGGTGGTCTCCTTGCCGGGGGTGGCGCTGAGGTCGTCGACCCCGACGCTGGCCTCGGTCATGACCGCTTCGGTGGTCAACGGAAGGATCTCGGACACCGAACCGACCAGTGTCGTCTTACCGACCCCGAAACCACCGGCGACCACGATCTTGGTCGAGGTCTTGCCTCCGTCGGAGCCGGTCGTCGCGCGGGGATCAGAGCCTGCGAAGCCCACTGAGCACCCTTTCCAAGAACTCCATGGACGGCCGGTCGCCCACGACCATTCCGCTGTCGTGGATCTCGACCAGGCCGAGACTGGCCATGTCACCGATCAGCACCCGCACCACGCCCAGCGGCAGACGCAGATGGGCGGAGATCTCGGCGATCGAGCGCGCTTCGGTGCACAGGCCACAGATCGACCGGTGTTCGGGCGTGGCCTGGGCACTCTGCGTGCGTCCGCGCTCGCTGGTGGACACCAGCGTCTCGACGGCGAGGTCGTAGTCGCTGCGGGTACGGCCCCGTGTCCGGGCGTACGGGCGCATCAACGAGCCCTCGTCCTCCCCGTCTCCCCCCAGGGGCGAGGTGCCCTGCCCCGGGAGGGAGGGCATGGAGGAGGACAGGGACGGCATCGACTGCGAGACGGAGGACATCGGCTGCGAGATGGAGGGCATCGACATCGGGCCGTTGTCCCCCCTGTCGCGGCCCTCCGGTTCGGAACCCGCACCGGAAGCGTCCCGTTCGGACCCGTACTCGGAGCCGAACAGGTCGGCTCCCGGACCGCCGAACAGCCCGCGCTGGTGCTCCTCGGTGGCGGCGGGGTCCCCGGGGGGAACACCGCGTTCACCGGAGCGGCCGTCGAGGAAGTCCTCCTGCCACTCGTGGGCTCCGGCGCGTTGACCGTACAGCCGGAACAGGTCGCCGTCCCAGTTCGGGTTGGCCCCCTCGCTCATCGTGAGCTCCCAACGTCAGCCGAGGCTGATCTCATCGACCCATACCCTGCAACTGAGCCCGCAGCTCGGGGGTGAGCTGGCGCCCCACCCGCTCGACCAGCAGGGTCATCTCGTAGGCGACCAAGCCGATGTCGGCGTTCGGGGCCGCCAACACGGCAAGGCAAGAACCGTCACTGATCGACATCAGGAACAGGTAGCCCTGCTCCATCTCGACGACCGTCTGGGTGACGTCGCCGGCCTCGAAGCACCGCGCGGCCCCCTGGGTGAGGCTGACCAGCCCGGAGGCGACGGCCGAAAGCTGCTCCGCACGATCACGCGGCAGGCCCTGCGAGCCTGCGAGCAGCAGACCGTCCGCGGATACCACGACCGAGTGTGCTACGCCGGGCACCCGACGTACGAAGTCGGTAATCAGCCAACTGAAGCTGTTGCTGCTCATGGGTTGCTGGACGGACCCGGTCACTCCTGCTCCTCGGGACGGCTCGGAATCGAGCGGGACTGTTCTGTCGAATCGGATTCGACCTTGGCGTGCCTACCACGCCGAACACCTTGCTGAAAGTTGGACATTCTGCCACGGACAGCGGAAGCCGACCTGGGCACCGTCGGCCTGTTCGGCGGCGGAGTGTGCTGCTGGTTGGCCGATCCCGGAACCAGGTTGGACTTCGGCTTGCGTTTGGGCAGACCCGCAGCGGTGTGCTCCTGCTCCTGTTCGGTTCGTTGTGCGAGGGCCTCGGCAGCCTGCCAGCCCTCATCGCCGGCACCCCAACCGGGGTCGTTCCCGGCCTGACGCGCGTCGGCCTCCCGGTTGCGCTGCTCCCGGTTGGCCGCCCTGCGGCCGGAGAACGCCTGGAACGCGTTGCCGGGCACTCCCTCCGGAGCGGCCCCCGGGGTCGTCGCCCCGGTGGGAGCGGCGCCACCCCGCCCGGGAACGGCGTCGGTGTCGGTGCCACCGCCGTACGGGGCGGAGCCGTTGCCGGCCGGTGTGCCGACGAGGTCGTGACCGTTCGGCTGGGCCGCGCCGACCCCGTCCGCCCGGCGGGTCCGGTCCTCACCGGCGGCCCCGTCCGCACCCGCTCCGCGTCCGGCGAAGACGTCGTTGCTCGGCCAGCCGACGGCGTCGTCGACGAGTTCGGAGTCGGGCGGAAGGTCCGTGGTGCCCTCGAAGGCGGAACTCTCCGGCGGGGGATCCTGGGGATCCTCCTCCCGGAACCACTGCGAGAGCACCGCCTCGTAGATGGGCAGCCGTTCCGTCGGCGTGTCGTCCGCCTCCGGGCCACCCCCCGGCGGGGGACCGCTTCCCAGCGGGGGACGTTCCTCGGTGGGGGCGGCCGCGGTGACCGGCTCCTCGGGACGTGCCTGGAGGCCGGACCCCGGGAACTCCGGTTCCGGGGCCGGCCACGCCAGGTGTTCGGTCTTGTCCGCCTCGAAGGGGCTGTGGAACAGGTCGCCCGGGCCGTCCAGGCCGGGCGGCGGCCCGCACTGCCCCAGGTTCTCACCGGTCTCGGCCGGGGCCTCGTGCCGGGAGGGCTCCTCCGGGCCGGGCCAGTCCACGGTGGACCAGCCCGTGTCCGGTCCGCTCCGCTCGGCGGCGCTCGGCGCGGCCGGTGCCGCCGGGGCGGGGTCCTCGTCCCAGCCGGGGATCTCACCGGGTATCTCGGTGGCCCCGTAGGCCTGTCCGGAGGACACCTGGACCGAGTAGTTCGGGGGTTGCGCGCCGGGTGCCTCCGGCTGCTCGGACGAGGCAGCGGGCTCGTGCTCGACTGCTCCCGCCTCGGTGTGCGGCTCCTCGGCGACCGGGGAGGGACCGCTCTCCAGCACACCGCCGAAGCCCTCGCCGTCGCCGGGCAGCTGGTTCCGTTCCCCGCCGGAGGAGCCGAAGGCGGCAGCCAGGCCGGAGTGAGCTCCGGTGTCGCCCACGGGGTCGCGGTGCTGCTCCCCGAGCGGGACGTCGGGCATCGGCATCGGCCCGTTCGGGGTGATCTGCACGATCAGCTCTCCGGGGATCCGCACCGTGGCGGTGGCCCCGCCCTCGAGGTCGTCGTTGTTCTGCAGCTCCACCGTGACGTGGTGCCTGCGGGCGAGCTGGCCGACCACGTACAGCCCCATGCGGCGGGAGACGGCCACGTCGATGTCCGGCGGGCGGACCAGCCGGTCGTTGATCTCGTCGAGCTGTTCGACGTCCACGCCCACACCGCGGTCCCGGATCTCCAGCACCAGCTCCTGCCTGCGGTAGGCGCTGCGCACGGTGACCTCGGTGTCCGGGTTGGAGTAGACGGTCGCGTTCTCCAGCAGCTCGGCGATCAGGTGCACGATGTCGTTGACCACGCGCCCCTGCATGGCCAGGTCGGGGGTCTCCCCGATCACCACGCGCGCGTACTGCTCCACCTCGGAGACCGCCGCGCCGATGACCTCGGCAAGCGGCACCGGGCGCACGGTCCGGCGGGTGAGGTCGGTGCCGCCGAGGATGAGCAGGTTCTCGTTGTTGCGGCGCATCCGGGTGGCCAGGTGGTCCAGCTCGAACAGCTGGCTGAGCTGGTCCGGGTCCTGTTCGTCCTGCTCCAGCCGGTCGATCAGCGACAGCTGGCGCTGCACCAGCGTCTGACTGCGCCGGGCCAGGTTGACGAACAGGTCGTTGACGTTGTTGCGCAGCAACGCCTGTTCGGAGGCCAGCCGCAGCGCCTGGGCGTGCACCGCGTCGAAGGAACGGGCCACCCGGCCGATCTCCTCGCTGGTGTGCACCGGGATCGGGTCGATGCGGTTGCGGGAGGACAGGTCCGGGTTCTCCTCCTCCAGGATCGAGTCCACGGCCTCGGGCAGCCGGTGGTCGGCCACCTCCAGCGCGGAGCGGCGCAGCGTGCGCAGCGGCGCGAGCAGGGAACGGGCCACGAACAGCGCGATCGCGAAGGCCACGATCAGCACCGACAGCACGACCACCACGGCGATGTAGGTCTGGGTGCGCGCGGCGCCGGCCAGGTTGTCGACCTTGTCCTGCAACTGCTGCCGCAGCTGGGTGCTCACCTGGTAGGTGAGGTTCACCAGCTCGGTGGAGGAACGCATCCACTCCTGCGGGTCGATGCCCTCCAGGTCCTGCCCGTTGGCGGCGCGGACCAGGGCGGTCTCCTCCAGCGTGTGCGCCCGGTCCACGGCCAGGCCGGAGACGGTGTCCTCGTAGGTCTGGATCTGGCTGTTGTCGGCCCACTTGCGGAAGTCGTCCATCGCCGCGCGCAGCCCCGCCTCGGCGGTGAGCAGCGCGCGCTGCTCGTTGAGTCCGAAGTTCCCGCGTTCCAGGGCGGCGAGCAGCCGGGCGCGCTTGACGGACTCCTGCTCCTTGGCGTGGGCCACCGCGTTGGTGGCCAGGTACAGCTGGACGACCCCGGGGTTGTTGAGCCGGGTCACACCCTGCTCGCCGAGGTCGAGCATGTTGTCGATGGAGGAGCTGTAGGCGCGCAGCGCGGCCGTGGCCGGGTAGGCCGTCTCGTCGGAGACGGTGCGCAGCGCCCGCACCCGGTCGAGCCTGCCCAGGGCCTCCCGGTAGGGGGTGACCACGGTCTCCCGGTTGCGCTGCTCGGCCTGTTCGACGGCATCGCGGAAGTCGGTGATCGCCTCGTCGACGGCGCGTCGCTGTTCGACGAGCTGGTCGTGGTCACCGACCCTGCCCGCCGCGATGTGGGCCACGGTGAGGTCGCGTTCGCGTTGGAGTTCCTGGACCACCTTGGCGGCGCTGGCGTCGAGGGTGACCTGCTGTCGGATCTTCAGCAGCTGTTGGGCGCGCTGATAGTCGGCGGCGACCCGGAATGCTCCGAAGATGAGCGCGGCCAGGGCGGGGACGAGCAGCACCACGAGCATCTTGGTGCGCAGGCGCCAGTTGCGCATGCGCAGTCCCCCGGAGGGACGGTCCTCGACGTGGTCGTCGGCCGGACCGCCTCCGCTGCTCGCGGAGGGTGTCTGCCCCAGCACACCCTGATCGCTCGCGGTGGCGGTTTCGGCACCCGTCACGGGGTGCGAATCCGCGCCTCCCCTTTCGGTCGACCGATCGGGGCCTTTGTTTCCTCCGGCCACTCGTGGCTTCCTCATTCCGACAGTTACGGACACGTGCCGTCGCATCACTCGGATCGGCGACACCAAAACACGGGGATGTGCAGTTCAGGACCGGGGACACCCTCGCGGCACCCCGAACCCACACCCCGGTACCCGGGTCCGCGCGACTCCCGCGGGCAGCCTCAGCCTACTGACGGACACCACGATCGGAAAAGTGGGGCGCTATACGTAGCGTTATTCACACTATTGCCATTTCTCCCCCTTTCGAGGGCACTTGCAGGGCCATACAGGCACAGTGAGCAACACCACAGATCACTGTGAAATGAAACACGTTCACATTCGAGGGGTACAGGACAGCGGGACACACCCGTGGAGATCGCTCGTGCATTAGCGCTACGTGAGCGAACGCAGCACGAAAATCCACCCATTCGGGTGAGTGCGGAGTCGCTGTTGACTCTTCGTACCGGAACCGTGAAAGTAATGACCTGCCCCGATCACGTTCCACTCATCCGAAAGAGCGTTGCTGACCATGGTTCGATCCGAAGTACGAGCCGGCAGACGAGCCCGCTCGCTGTTCCGGACCACGCTGGCCCTGGCCACCGGCGTCGGTCTCCTCCTTGTCTCCGGCTGCGGCCTGCTCAGCGGGTCGGAGGGCGAGTCGAACTCCGACTCGGAAACCACCACGATCAACCTCGGCACCATGCCCGCCGTGGACGTGGCCCCCCTGCACCTGGCCATGAAGGAAGGCTACTTCGAGCAGGAGGGGCTGGAGGTCAACCTCACCCAGATCGCCGGCGGTGCCCGCGGCATCCCCAAGATCGCCAGCGGTGAGCTGGACATCACCTTCGGGAACTGGGTCTCGTTCATCCGCGCCCAGCACAAGGGCACGGTGGACCTCAAGATCGTCTCCGACGCCTACCAGGCCAAGGAGGGCACCTTCCTGCTGATGCACATGCCCGACGGGCCCGTGCAGGAGATCACCGACCTCAAGGGCAAGAGGATCGCGGTCAACACCCGCGCCAACCTCAACGAACTCACCGCACTGACCACCCTCAAGACCCACGGGGTCAACGCCGAGGACGTCGAGTTCGTGACGATGGACTTCCCCGACATGCCCGCCGCCCTGAAGAACGGCGACGTCGCCGCCGCCTCGGTGATCGAACCCTTCATCTCCCGGGCCAACCAGCTCGGGGCCAAGACCCTGCTGGACCAGACCGCCGGGCCCACGGCCAACATGCCGATCGCCGGGTACGCCTCCACCAGCGAGTGGGTCGACAACCACCCCGAGGCCGCGGCCAAGTTCCAGCGCGTGATGGCCAAGGCCCAGGCCGAGGCCAACGGGGACCGCAGCACGATCGAGCAGCTGCTGCCCGAGTACACCAAGATCGACCCGAAGACGGCCGCGCTGGTCACCATCGGCTCCTACCCGTCCACGCTGGAGTCCAGCAGGCTCAAGAGCGTGGTGAGCCTGATGCAGAACAACGGAGAGCTCCCGCAGGAGAAGTTCGACATCGAGTCGATGCTCTTCCACGCTCCCGACGACGACAACGGCTGACCCCACACCCTTCCGGCCCGGCCGCCCCGTGCCCGCCGGGCTCCGGAAGGACGACGTGAGATCAGGAAACCGTGCGGCCGGGCCGCCCAGTGCGGCCCGGCCCGTTTCGCGGCCCCGCGCGGACGAACCCGCCGGGGGGAACCGCCCCTTCGACCGATTCGGGACACGATGCGCAACACCGCCCGCGCCCTGACCGGGATCCTCGCCTTCCTCGCCCTCTGCGAGGCAGTGGGACGCTCCGGACTGGCCCCCCAGTACTACCTGCCTCCCCCCTCGCTGGTGCTGACCGAACTGGCCCGGCTGCTCGGCCAGGGCGACTTCCTGCTCGACGTGCTCGCCACCGTGCTGTCCTGGGTGATCTCGCTGGGGATCTGCGCCCTGGTCGCGATACCGGCCGGGCTGCTGCTCGGCAGCGTCCCCCTGCTGCGCACCGCCGTGACGGCACTCATCGAGTTCCTCCGGCCGGTGCCCTCGGTGGCCCTCATCCCCCTGGTGGTGGTGATCTCGGCGGGCAGCCCCGCCGGCAAGATCTTCCTGGCCTGCTACGCCGCCGTGTGGCCGCTGCTGTTCAACACGATCTACGCGGTGGGACAGGTGGACGAGCAGCTACTCGAATCGGCCAGGGCCTTCCGCGTCTCCCGCGCGCAGCGCCTGCTGCGGATCAAGATCCCCCACGTGGTCCCGTTCGTGTTCACCGGCCTGCGACTGGCGGCGAGCACCGCCCTGATCGTGCTCGTCAGCGTGGAGATGCTGAACCCGAGCACCGGCGGCATCGGCAGCTTCATCTACGTGGCCAGCAGCGGAGCCGGACGCATGGACCAGGTCCTGGCCGGAACGCTGGTGGCCGGAGTGTTCGGGTACCTGATCAACGCGGGCATGGCGGGAGCCCAACGCAGGTGGATCACCTGGGCCCCGGCGGGAGGAACGGCATGAGCGAGGTCATCACCCCTTCGAGGACACGACGGTGGCGCGACGGGCTGACCGCCTCCGCCTCCCAGCTGGGCGTGCTCGCCGCGTGCGTGCTGCTGTGGCAGCTGGCCACCCTGGGCGCCCGGAGCCCCTTCTTCCCCACCCCGGTGCGGATCGTCACCGAGATGTGGCAGCTGTGGTTCAGCGGCGACGTCGGAACCCTCTTCCTGACCGAGGCCGCCTTCGAGGACGTCCTGCCGAGCGTCGGCAGGCTGCTGCTGGGGTGGCTGCTCGCCGCCCTGGTGGGGATCGTGCTGGGGATGCTGCTGGGGCGTTCCGGCAACGCGCTGGCCTATGTGGGCCCGCTGCTGTCCTTCGCCCGCTCCATCCCACCACCGGCGCTGCTTCCGGTGTTCATGGTGCTGTTCAGCATCGGCTTCACCCTCCAGCTGGTCACGATCACCTTCGGCTGCCTCTGGCCCGTGCTGCTCAACAGCGCCGACGGCGCCCGCTCCGTGGACCCGGTGAAGGCCGAGACGGCCCGGGCCTTCGGAATCTCCCGCGCGCACTGGTTCGTCTCGGTGGTGCTGCCCGCGGCGCTGCCCAAGATCTTCGCGGGACTGCGCATCAGCCTCTCGCTCGCGCTGATCATGATGGTGATCTCCGAACTCGTCGGAGCCAGCAACGGTCTGGGCCACGCCATGATGCTCGCGCGCGACCAGTTCGACTACGAACGGCTGTGGGGAGGGATCGTGCTGCTCGGGATCCTCGGCTACCTGCTGAACACGGCCCTGTCCGCCGTGGAACGAGGAGTGCTGCGGGCGGTGCCGCGATGACCGGAACACAGCCAACACCCGAGCCCACCCCCGACGGGAGCGAAACCATGCCGAGCATGCTGGAAGTCTCCGAGCTGACGCACACCTACCCGGGACAGCAGGCGCACACCGCCATCGGCGGGGTCTCCTTCGAGGTCACGGCCGGACAGTTGACCTGTATCGTCGGCCCCTCCGGGTGCGGGAAGTCCACCCTGCTGCGTTGCATCGCCTCCCTGGTCACCCCCACCGCCGGGCAGGTGCGCCTGCGCGGACAACCGGTTCGGGGGGTGCCCGAGGACCTGGCCGTGGTGTTCCAGGACTACGGGCGCTCGCTGTTTCCGTGGATGAGCGTGCGCGGCAACGTGGAGTTCCCACTGCGCTCCAGGAAGGTCCCGCGGGCGCAACGTCGCAGGCGGGCGCTGGACACCCTGGAGCGGGTGGGGCTGTCCGGGGCCGAGGACAAGTACCCGTGGCAGCTCTCCGGGGGGATGCAGCAGCGGGTGGCCATCGCGCGGGCGCTGGCCTGCGAACCCGCGCTGCTGCTCATGGACGAGCCGTTCGCCTCCGTGGACGCCCAGACCCGGTTCGAGCTGGAGGATCTGCTGCTGCGGGTGCGGGCCGAGCAGGACACCACGATCCTGCTGGTCACCCACGACATCGACGAGAGCGTCTACCTCGGCGACCGGGTGCTGGTGCTGTCCAAGTCCCCGGCCACGGTGCTGGCCGACGTGGAGGTGGAGCTGGGCCAGCAGCGCGACCAGATCAGCACTCGTGAGTCCGAGCTGTTCGTCCGGCTGCGCGGCGAGATCGCCCGCACCCTGCGCAACGCCCCGCAGAACCGGGGCGAGGGCGACCACGAGGGGAGCCGGGAGGACGAGGAGCCCGGCCCGGACTCCTCCGGCGAGGACCGCGCGGACGAACCGGCCCTCGCAGGTTCGGACTCGGCCGGGTCCGAACGCGGCCCGACCGAGTGACAGGAAGGCCGGGTCCGCCGTGGACCGGGCGCTATATCGCCGAGACCGGGGTCAGGCACAGGGTCCTGCCCGGCACGGGGTAGTCCATGTACCACTCCGTCTCCACGGGACACTGTCCGTCCGTAGTGGGCAGGACCTCGGCCACCCGCAGGTCGGCCTCGACGGCCGAACAGTCCACTTTGGTGCGGAGCTCGTCGGGGCTGCCCTCGCGCATGCAGTCGTCCGTGCGCACGTCCGGCATCAGGCAGTAGCCCTCGCCGTCGACGGCGATGCGGCTGTAGGAGTCGGAGGGGCACTCCAGCGAGTCCACGGGGTTGCTCCGGACCACCTCGTAGTCCGACTCGCGCGAGCCGCACCGCGCGGAACGCTGCACGAGGGAGTCCAGACTGGGTTCGACGATCTCCAGGCAGTCCGGCTCCCGCTGCCGGGGACCCTCCGTTCCCAACGCCACGAACGGGTTCTCGCCCTCCGACGGGGACGCGTCGGAGGAACCGATCCGCGCTCCGAAGGCGAGCACGACCGCCACCACTGTGATCAGCACGACCGGGACCAGCACCCCGAACAGCAGCAGCGGGAACGTTCTTCCGCCGGAGGTCCCGCCGGGCTGGGCAGCTCCCTGGGGGAAGGGGGGTCCGCCGTAGTGGACCGCGTTCCCCGGGCCAGGGGGTGGCGGCCCGTAGG
>NZ_PVSR01000021.1:0-65064 GCF_003001495.1 Actinopolyspora mortivallis | reverse complement strand
CCGCTGACGGCGGAGCCACCGCCCCCGACCTGGCCGACACCGCCCCCACGTCCGAACAGCCCACCGCCACCACGGCGGAGGATGCGCCCGGAGCGGAGTTGGCCCCGGACACCGAACGCGCCCCGGCACGCCGTGCCGGGCGGATCCCGCCCGCGTTGCGGGGGGCTGCCTCCGACGTACGTAGGTGGACGGTCGACACAGGACTGCCCGCTGCCACTGTGATAGGCCGTGTCACGGCCCGGCACGGCTCCTACGCCACGGTCGGCACCTGGGAGTTGGCCCGCCGGGGCTGGGCACGGCTGACCTTCGGCGATCTCAACGAGGCCATCCGCGCCGCCCGCGCGGCCGGGGACCTGGGCCAGGTGGCCGAGCTGGAAGCCCGCAAGCAAGCATCGGCCGATGCCCGCATGGCCCGGGTAAAAACCCTGCTCCAGGCTGCCAGCAAGACTCCGAAGGTGCTGGGCATGTTCTCGGCCGGGCTGCTGGCGCTGTTGACGGTGGCCGGGATGGTCGCCCAGATCCGCCCCGGCGGCACCACCTTCACCGGGGTGTGGGCCGGGTTCGGGGACGCGCTGGCCACCGGCGCCGACTGGGCACTGTGGGCGGGCACGATGCTGCCGTGGCTGGCGCTGGCCGGGCTCGGCGTGATCGGGGTGGCCGGCTACGCCCTGGGCCGCAGCACCGGACGAGCGCCGCAGTGGGCCCAGTCCGGTGCGGCCGCGCCGAGTCAGGCGGTGGTCATCGACGAGACCACGATCGCCCAAGCCCTGGGCACGCTCGGGATCAAGGCGATCAACGACCACCTCAAGCAGGGGCTGCCGCTGCAGTACACGGCAATGCCGCACCGCACGACCAACGAGGACGGCGAGAAGGACGTGGGCATCACCGCCCAGGTACGGCTACCTGGTGGCACCGCCGCGTCCGAAGTCATCAAGCAGTCCACGAAGTTGGCGGCCGCGCTGGCGCGGGCCTCGGTGGAGGTGTGGCCCTCGGTGGGCGAGGACGAGGGGCTGCTGAACCTGTGGATCGCCGACCGCGGCTCGCTGGACGGCAACGCCCCGTCCTGGCCGTGGCTGGAACGTACCGAGGCGATCGACCTGTACCAGGGGGTGCCGATCGGACGCACCCTGGACGGGCGCACCATCATCGCCCCCGTGGACGGGGCCTCGTACCTGGTCGGCGGCCGCCCCGGGCAGGGCAAGAGTCAGTTCGTGCGCACTCTGGTCTGCGGAGCGATGTTCGACCCGCGGGCCCGCATCCGGGTCTACGTGCTCGCCAGCAACAACGACTTCGCCGCGATGCGGCCACGCCTGGAGCGTTACCGCACCGGACTCGGCCGGGAAACGATCGCCGCCGTCCTGGAGGAAATGAAAGAGCTCTACACCGAACTGGAACGCCGGGGCGAGTACATGGAAGCCCACGGGTACGACACCGCCTCCGACGCCGGGTTCGAACCGATCGTGGCCGTCTTCGACGAAATCCACCAAGCGTTCCAGCACAGGGACAAGGAGCTGCGCACCGAGATCTCGGCCTATGCCGAAGACCTGGCCAAGCTCGCCCGCAAATACGGCATCCTGGTCATCTACTCCACCCAGTCCGCCGACGCCCAATCCATCCCCAAGGGAGTGACCCGGCAGAGCCAGCAGCGGGTGGCCTACTCCGTGGTCGACCAGCCCGCCAACGACGGGCTGCTCGGGTCGGGGTCCTACAAGCGAGGGGTGACCGCGACCAGCCTGCGACCGGGCAACAAGAAGTACCACGGCGACCGCGGCAAGTCCGTCACCGTCGGCCTGGTCCCGGACGCGAACTGGGCGATGTGCTGCGGCTTCATGATCCCGTCCGAGGTTCTGCCCGAACTGACCGAGCGAGCCCTGGCCGTGCACGAGCAAGCAGCACACCAAGCACCGCTCGAATCGACCCAACCCGAGACCCGTGACCTGCTGTCCGACGTGGCCGAATGCCTCCACGGCGACGACAAGGTCAAAGCCACCGACATGGCCTCCCGACTCCGCGACCTCGCACCCCACTACACCCCCTACAAACACCTCTCCGGCCAAGGACTGGCCGACCAACTGGCCGAGCACGGCGTGACCGTGCCCAAAACCAGCGTCCTCACCGTATACGCAGAACGTGTTCACCACGCCCTCGCCGACCGCGAGGGAGGGAACCCACAGCCCTAGCACAAAACCCCGCCACACCGGGGCCGCAAACGCCTCCACGGAGGGAACTCCCTCATTCCCTCCACCACTATTTTCCCAGCACACAACGAAGGAACCACCCCAGGGAACCCGACAGGGAATTTCCCCTCACCCCAGCCACATTCCCTCACCTCTTCCCTGACGGTTCCCTCCCCCAACACACCCCCACGCAGACACACAGAGTAGTCAATGGAAGGGAGACCACCCCATGTCACCCACCGATCAGTCCCCCGAGCTGCTGGCCGCCGCCGTCCACGAGGCCGGGCACGCACTGGCCTTCCGCAAGGCCCGGGTGCGGGTGCACTCGCTTCAGGTGTGGCTCAAAGACGGCGATGCCGAAGGGCTGTGCCGTGTCGACGACAGTCACATCCCCGACCGGCTCGCCTTCCTGGCCGCGATCCTGGCCGGGGCCGAGGCCCACGCCCGGTTCGTGGCCCAACACCACGGCATGGTGTTCCTCGCCAACGCCCGGCGGGCCGTGGCCGGCTGCGCCAGCGACGACCACGCCCTGTTCCAGCACTACGCCCACGGCGTCAGCCACGGCCGGGCCTTGTCGCGAGCCCGGTCCTTCGTGTGGTGGAACAGCGGCCCCATCACCCGCCTCGGACACAAGCTCGCCCGCACAGGCCGCCTGTCCGGATGGTCGCTCTGACCACACCACACGCCCCTAGGAGGTGAATCACCGTGAGTACCGCTGAGCAGTTGCGTCGATCCGCCCGCGACCTCGCCGAGCACGGATGGCCCGTGTTCCCGCTCGTACCGGACGGGAAACGCCCCGCGCTGCACGGGCGCAGCCGCTGCCCCGGCACCGGCCCCTGCTCCGACAGGCACCTCGGGTGGGAACAGCGCGCCACCACCGACCCCCAGGTCATCGACCGGTGCTGGACGACCGGTGCCTACAACATCGGACTGGCCGCCGGAGAAGCCGGGCAGGTGGTCATCGACCTCGACGTGCACAAACCCGGCGAGTCCGCTCCGGACCGCTGGAGCATTCTCGGCGTGTCCACCGGCGCCGAGGTGCTGCAGTACCTGGCCCACCGCCAGGGCGAGGCCATCCCGGCCACCTACACCGTGCGCACCCCGTCCGGGGGCTGGCACCTCTACTACCGCGCCCCCGCGGGCACCGACTACAGCACCACCACCGGCAAACTCGGCTGGCTGGTCGACACCCGCGCGCGCGGCGGCTACGTCGTCGCCCCGGGATCGACCCTGCCAACCGGGTCCTACGAGCTCTACGACGACCGCGACCCCGTACCGCTGCCCGGATGGTTGGCCCAGCGGCTCTCTCCCAGCCCGTCTGTGCCCGACTCAGCGCCTCGTGAGATCGCCTCCACACACCGCTCCGGCTACCTCAAGGCCGCACTCGGAGCCGAGGCCGATCGCGTGCGCACAGCCACACCAGGCACCCGCAACCACACCTTGTTCCTAGCCGCCTGCGCCCTCGGACAACTCGTCGCCGGCGGAGCCCTCACCGAGGCCGAAGTCCGCCACGTGCTCCAGCACGCCAGCCAGCAGCACCTCACCGACGGGGCCTACACCCCCACCCAACGCGACAAAACCATCACCTCCGGCCTGACCACCGGAGCACAACGGCCACGACACCTGGCCGACCACGACGCCGCATGACTGACCAGTCCCCGACCACGGAAACGAGCACACCAGCCATGACTAACGACACCGAACCGGCCACCACCAGTCCGGGCGAGGTCCTGCTCGACGAGCTGCACGCGGCCCTGACCCGCTACGTGGTGCTGCCCAGCCCCGAAGCCACCGACGCCGTGGTGCTGTGGATCGCCGCCACCCACGCCCAACCCGCCTGGGCCCACGCTCCGCGTCTGGTCATCCGCGGCCCCGCCAAACGCTGCGGCAAATCACGCCTGGTCGACATCATCGAAGCCACCTGCCACGACCCGTTTCTGACCGTGAACTCCTCCCCTTCGGCGGTGTATCGCAGCATCAGCGACGACCCACCCACGATGTTGGTCGACGAGGCAGACACGATCTTCGGTGCGAAGGCGGACGGCAACGAAGACCTCCGCGGGCTGCTCAACGCCGGACACCAGCGCAACCGACCCGCCAAACGCTACGACGCCGCATCCAACCAGGTCGAAAGCATTCCGACCTTCGCGATGGCCGCCCTGGCCGGGATCGGCGCGATGCCCGACACCATCGAAGACCGCGCCGTGGTCATCCACATGCGACGTCGCGCCCCCGGCGAAACCGTCGCCCCCTACCGGCACCGCCGCGACCGGCCCCACCTCAGCCAGCTCGCCGACCGCCTCACCCAATGGCTGCGCGGCGACATCCACCAGCTCGAACACGCCGAACCCGAGCTGCCCGTCGAAGACCGCGCCGCTGACACCTGGGAACCACTGATCATCGTCGCCGACCACGCCGGCGGCAGCTGGCCCGACCGCGCCCGCCACGCCGCCCGCCTACTACTGGCCGAAGCCGACCACCAAGACCAGGAATCCCTGACCATCAGGCTGCTCACCGACTGCCGCACCGCCTTCGGCGACCACGCGGCCATAACCACCCGCTACCTGCTGGACCGGCTTAACAACGACGCCGAAGCCCCCTGGCACGAACAAGGCCAGCACGGCCTCACCGCCGCCCGACTCGCCCGACTGCTGGCCGAATTCGGCATCCGAAGCGGCAACACCCGCTTCCCCGACGGCTCCCAAGCCAAAGGCTACCGCCGAGCCGACTTCCTCGACGCCTGGAACCGCTACTGCCCACCCGAGGCCACAGAGCCGTCCCAGCCGTCCCAAGCGTCCCACCCCAGCGCACAGCGGGACGGCACCCCTCCCTGGGACGGCCCAAGCCGTCCCAGCCGCACCGAAACACCACCCGACCAACCACCCCACTGGGACGGCACAACCCGTCCCAGCACACCCAGCCGTCCCAGCCTGACCAGCATCGGGACGCCTGGGACGGCCGGGACGACCCACCGGCACGCCCCTCAGGAGGGAGCAGCATGACGGATCGCTCAGCCGAGATCGCGGCACGTTTGGTCGAACTCGCGGCCCTACTGGCGAAAGAACAGAGGCAGGAAGAAGAGCAAGAACATTCTGTGCCCCAGCCTCGGTCTCAGACCGATCGAGAATTGCTAACGGTAAGCGAGGCCGCTCAACGGCTCGGCATAGGAAGAACAAAAGCGTATTCCCTGGTAAGATCCGGCGAGCTCGCTTCAGTTCTGATCGGAAGACTACGCCGTGTTCCAGCCTCAGAGGTAACCCGATACACGGCACACCTTGCAGAGCAACAGAAAACAGTCTGATCCTCAGCAGAGAAATCGCTGAATCGCGTCCAATTCATCTCTCCACCCGCCCTGAGTTCGCCTAATTCAGGGCGGGCAAACAGCCAATACACCCCGGAGGTTTACTTGCCGCGCAAGAAAAACACCAGGAATGCAAGTGGTCGCTCTACGATATACGAAGGCAAAGATGGGTGGCACGGCTATGTGACCGTTGGCAAGAAAGACAACGGGAAGCCGGACCGTCGCCATGTTCGTGGGAAAACACAGGAGGAAGTCTCAGAAAAGGTTCGACGACTGGAGCGCGAGCGCGAAGAGGGGAAAGTCCGCAAAACTGGCGAGTCCTGGAGGGTTCATCAATGGCTGAACCATTGGCTGCACAACATAGTCGCACCACCGGCGATTACAGCGAACGCATGGGACGCCTATGACAACGCGGTACGCGTTCACTTGATCCCGGGAATCGGATCCCACTGGTTGACCCAACTGGAGCCTGAACATCTCGAACGCCTGTACAGGAATATGATGAAATCAGGAGCCTCTTCAGGAAACGCACATCAGGTGCATCGCACCATTCGAGCTGCTCTAAATGAAGCCGTAAAGCGGAAACATATCAAGGAGAACCCCGCGAAAACTGCCAAAGCACCAAAAGTGGAAGAAACAGAAGTCGAACCGTACTCTGTCGAAGAAGTAAAGAGTATCCTTACTACGGCGAAGCTACGTCGCAACAGTTCACGCTGGGCAATAGCTCTCGCGCTCGGACTACGACAAGGCGAAGTGTTGGGATTGCAATGGAGCGATATCGACTTGGAAGCGGGCACACTCGTTGTACGTCGTAATCGGATCCGCCCCAAGTGGGCCCATGGCTGTTCTCAGCCGTGCGGCTACAAACACGGGGGGGCACTGCCCTCAGAGGGTTTCTCTTCGGGAAGAGACAGCAAGCACCAAATCGAAGGCTGGCAAGCGTGGGATGGGACTCCCAGACGAGCTTGTGGAGCTACTCAGGACGCACCAACGGGAACAGGCCGAGGAGAAGTGGCAGGCTGGCCAGCTCTGGCAGGACAGCGATTACGTGTTCACCACACAGAGGGGAGCTCCACTCAACCATCGCACTGACCATGCGGAATGGAAGAGCCTGCTCGAACAAGCAGGCGTGGCGGAGCGACGTTTGCACGACGCGCGGCACACAGCCGCTACGGTACTCCTGCTTCTCGGAGTGCCTGAACGAACAGTGATGGGGGTCATGGGCTGGTCGAACACAGCGATGGCCGCTCGGTACCAACACGTTACGGCAGCGATCCGGCGCGACGTGGCGAACGAGGTTGGAGGGTTGCTGTGGAGTTCGAAAAGAGCTGAAGCAGCGGGGGGCGAAGGCACGGAAAACGGGCTCGACACGACAACCTGACGCCCCAAATGCAACCACGAATGCAACCAACCGTGTCGACGCCGAGCGTTCCTGAGCGTAACGCTCGGCGTCTTCCCCGGTCACAGCGGCGGAAGCGGCGGGATTCGAACCCGCGGGCCCTCTCGGGCCGCTCGCTTTCAAGGCGAGTGCATTAGGCCGCTCTGCCACGCTTCCGGTCCCGTAGCGTAGCGACCCGCACCGGAATCGACCAACACCGGGGGCACCCCGCGCGAACGGCCGCAACCCGACGGACCCGGCGGAGAATCCGTCCCCCGCACCGGCCCGCGGGAGTACAATCAACCGGGGCCCGGGGGCACCAGCCACGTGGACGAAGGGGGAGAACGTGACCGCTGCCGTCGACGTGGCGGACCTCGTCAAGCGCTATCCCAAGAGCAGGCACAACGCCGTGGACGGGCTGAGTTTCCGGGTACGACGCGGCGAGATCTTCGGACTGCTCGGTCCCAACGGGGCGGGCAAGACCACCACGGTGGGAATCCTGACCACCCGGATCGTGCCCACCTCCGGAAAAGCCCTGATCGGCGGGGTGGACGTGGGTCGCGACCCGGTCGCGGCCAAGACCAAGGTGGCGGTCGTCCCCCAACGGGTCAACCTGGACCGTTCGCTGAACGCCCGCCAGAACCTGCTGTTCCACGCCACCTACCACGGGATAGGGCGTCGCGAACGGCACTCCCTCGCCGACGAGCTGCTCGACCGGATGGGGCTGGCGGACAAGGCCCGGGCCCGCGTGGACGACCTCTCCGGGGGCCAGTCCCAGCGGCTGATGATCGCCCGCGCCCTGATCCACCACCCCGAGGTGCTCTTCCTGGACGAGCCCTCCACCGGCCTGGACCCGCAGGCGCGGCTGTTCCTGCACGACAGGATCGGCGACCTGCGCTCCGCCGGGATCACCGTGGTGCTGACCACCCACGACATGGACGAGGCACAGAAGCTCTCGGACCGGGTGGGCATCGTCGACCACGGCAGGATGCTCACGGTCGACACCCCGAACGAGCTGATCAGGTCCCTGCCCGGCAGCGGGACGGTGGACGCCACCGTCCATCCGAACGGGACGGCCCCCGAGAAGATCACCGGGATGCTGTCCGAGGTCCCGGGAGTCCAGCGGGTGGAGGACCTGGGACCTCCGGCGGGGACGGAGGTGACCGAGCGGATCCGGCTGCGGCTGTACGTCGACGGGGAGGCGGGTCCCCTGCTCGGTCCGGTGGCGGCACGGCTGCAGGAGCAGGAGGTGGCGGTCACCGACCTGGCACTGGGCTCGGCGAGCCTGGAGGACGTGTTCATCGAACTGACGGGCAGGGATCTGCGTTGACCACCACGGCGAGATCGGTTCGCGCCTTCACCGCCGTGCTCGGGCGGGACGTGTTCGTCACCGGACGGGAGCTGCCGAGCTTTCTGGCGCAGGTCCTGGTGCAGCCGGTGGCCCTGTTGTTCATCTTCGGCAAGGTGCTGGGCCAGCTCGGCTACACCCAGCCCGGCTACGCACAGATCCTGCTGCCCGGCATGATCGCGCTCAACGCCTTCCTGGTGGCGCTGCAGAACACGTCCTTCCCGCTGGTGCTGGACTTCTCCTACTCGCGGGAGATCGAGGACCGGCTGCTGGCGCCGCTGCCGATCACGTGGGTGGCCGTGGAGAAGATGCTGTTCGGGGCGCTGCGCGGACTGTTCGCCGCGCTGCTGATGTTCCCGATCGGGCTGGTCATGCTGGGCAGCGTCGACTGGGAGCTGTCCGGGCTGCCCTTCGCCGTGCTGTGCATGGTGCTGGGCTCCCTCGCCGGAGGCGCCGTGGGACTGACCGTCGGAGCCGCCGTTCCGCCGCGCCGGATCAACATCATGTTCGCCGTGATCCTGGCCCCGCTCATCTTCACCGGAGCCAGCCAGTTCCCGTGGGCCCAACTGGAGGATCTGCGCTGGTTCCAGGTGGTGTGCGCGTTCAATCCGCTGACCTACGTCAGCGAGGGGATGCGGGGAGCGCTGCTTCCCGGGATCCCGCACATGCCCCCGTGGGTGTGCGTCCTGGCGCTGGTGCTGGCCTGCCTGCTCTTCGGTGCGCTGGGCATCAGGTTCTTCCTGCGGCGCGCACTGGACTGACCCGACCGCGGAGGAACCGGGACAGTCCTCCTCTCTCCTCCGCGCGCGGGGGGCGGGGCACGGGATGTGCCCCGCCGTGTCTCACCGTGCGGTGCGTGCTCGCCGGATCACTTCAGCGGCAGCTGGCAGGAGTGCCCGTGGGACTGCCGCGCGTCGTGCAGGGACATCGGCTCGGCCGCGGCCATGCGCCGCAGCTGGGCCCGCTCGGCCCTGCTCCGCATGCCGTTGACCTCCTCGGTGGTCTGGCCGTAGTGGTCCACCACCTCGGCCATCGCCCTGGTGTTGCGGATCAACGCGCTGCGGTCGACGTTGTCCAGGTTGTCCTCAGCGGTGTGGTAGTTGGGGTCGTAGGCGACTCCGGCCTCACCGCCCCACTTGGCGGCCTGCTCCTCGGTCTTGACACCCCCGGCGCCGGTGAACAGTCCCCCGGCGGGGATGCCCTCGGCGATGAACTGCCCGTAGTCCGAGCGGCCGTTGAAGTCGGTGCCCTCGACCTCGATGCCCTGGTTCCTCATCGCCTCGACGAAGTCCTGCTCGATCTGGGCGGAGCCGTGCGGCCCGGGTCCGGCGCCCACCCCGTCCGAGTCGTCACCGTCGTAGGTGAAGTAGCCCGCGTTGGGCGAGCCGATCATGTCGAAGTTCAGGTACATCGCGATGTCGAGCTGTTCCTGGAAGCTCAGCCCCTTGACGTACTCGGTGGAGCCGATCAGCCCGGACTCCTCGGCTCCCCACCAGGCGAAGCGCACCGCGTTGTTCACGTCGGGGGTGCCGCCCATGCTCAGCGCGGTGGACAGCAGTCCGGCGCTGCCGGTCCCGTTGTCGTTGATGCCGGCTCCCTCGTCCACGCTGTCCAGGTGGGCCCCGGCCATCACGACGTTGTCCTCACGGCCGGTGCGGGTCTCGGCGATCACGTTCTCGGTGGTGATCTCGTCGAAGCTCGCCCGCAGGTCCAGGGTGGCGGTGGTGCCCGCGCGCTCGACCAGCTCGGCCCCGGTGGCCTTGGTGACCCCGGCGGTCGGGATGACGCCCGCGTCGGCCCCGCCGAGGGTTCCGTTGAGCTCACCCTCGACGTTGTTGTAGATGATCGCCGCCTCGGCGCCCTGCTCGGCAGCCAGACGCTGCTTCTTGGCGAAGGTGCAGGCTCCCCGCTTGATCAGCACGATGGTGTCGGCCACGTCGGCACCGTCGTAGTCGGCGGCCTGGCAGCCGGTGGAGTCGTCCACGGGCGTCACCGACAGCGGGGCCCGGATCCCGTCTTCCGGAGTGGCGGGGGAGTACTCCAGCGCGTCGGTCTCGACCGACTCGCCCGCCACGTCGAGGGAGACGGAGTCGAGCTGGTACTTGGTGAAGTCGAATTCGGGTGTGGACACCCGGAATCCGGCCCGGCGAAGGCTGTTGGCGACGTAGTCGACGCTCTCCTGGTAACCGGGGGTTCCCGAAGCGCGCGTTCCGCCGTTGCGGTCGGCGATGCGCTGGAAGGCCACCAGGTGCCTGTTCACGTCGTTGACCGTGGGTGTGTCCACGGGAGCCGGTCTCTGCTGCGGAAACGCGGCGGCCGGGGCCGCCGAGGCCGCCACGACGGCGCCCGCCGCGAACAGCGCGGAGGCCAACCGTCCACTACGAACTCTGTGCACTGTCATCATGCTCCCCGTATCGGGTGAATACGTGCCGCTCAAAAATTCGGGGAACGATCCGGATAAGTCAAGAGTTCCACACCGGACGCCGGAAGGCGGGAACACGAAAAAAGCCCTCCCGGACGACGTTTCCCGTTTTTCCCGAAAACGAGAGGGCGTTTCCGCGTGCCTCGTACGGAAACCCCGACACGCCGACCGGATCGCACGGGTGCCCGCCACCGCCGCCGGACGGCGCTACGGTCGGGACATGCACGCGATCACGATCCGCGAACCCGGCGATCCCGAGGTACTGGAATGGCGGGAGCAGCCCACCCCCGAACCCGGACGGGGCGAGGTCGCCATCGACGTGGCGGCGGCCGGAATCAACCGGGCGGACCTGGCGCAACGCCAGGGGTCCTATCCACCCCCTCCCGGGGCGAGTGAACTGCCCGGCCTGGAGTGCTCGGGGACCGTGGCCGCACTCGGCAAGGGAGTGACCAACTGGCAGGTGGGCGACCGGGTGTGCGCCCTGTTGGCCGGAGGCGGCTACGCCGAACGCGTGATAGCGCCCGCCACCCAGGTACTGCCGATCCCCGAGGGCGTCGACCTCGTCGAGGCCGCCGCGCTTCCCGAGGTCGTGTGCACCGTGTGGTCCAACGTGGTGCAGGAGGGCGGTCTCTCCCGCGACCAGGTGCTGCTGGTGCACGGCGGTTCCGGCGGTATCGGAACCTGTGCGATCCAGATCGGCCGCGCGCTCGGAGCACGGGTGGCGGCCACCGCCGGTTCGGAGGCCTCGCTGCGGCTGTGCGCCGAGCTCGGCGCGGAAACCACGGTCAGCTACCGCGACGGGGACTTCGTGGCCGAGGTCAAGGAGATGGGCGGGGCCAACGTGATCCTGGACAACATGGGGGCCTCCTACCTGGACCGCAACCTCAGCGCCCTGGCTCAGGACGGGCACCTGGCCGTGATCGGCCTGCAGGGCGGACGCAAGGCCGAGCTGGACCTGGGCAAGATGCTGGTCAAGCGGATACGCGTCTCCGCGCTCGGGTTGCGCGGTCGCCCGCTGGACGGACCGAACGGCAAGGCCGGCATCGTCGCCGACGTGCGGCAGCGCGTGTGGCCGATGATCGAGCGCGGCGAGGTGCGCCCCGTGGTGCACAGCACCTACCCCATGTCCGAGGCGGCCCGGGCGCACGAGCTGTTGGAGGCCGGCGGTGTCCACGGAAAGGTACTGCTCACCACCGGATGAGGCCCGGGCTGGGCCGGCCCGGCGGCTGTTCCCACCGGCATCCCTCCCTCTTCCGAGGGGCCGCGTTCGCACTCCGGGGTCACGGGCGGCCACTATGGGGACATGGACGGTAGGGACATCGAACCCGGAAGAATGTTCGTGGTCGGTGGGGAGAACGCGCCGGGCGGCTCCGGCTCGGAGGCCTCCTCGGAAGGGGATGCCCGTGGTTCCGGCGCGGGTTCCTCCGACGAGCAGGGCCAGGAGCAGGACCTCGGCGAGCTCGTCGAACAGCCCACCAAGGTGATGCGCATCGGCACGATGGTCAAACAGCTGCTCGAGGAGGTCCGTGCCGCTCCGCTGGACGAGGCCAGCCGCAACCGGCTCAAGGAGATCCACCGGTCCTCCGTCCGTGAGTTGGAGCAGGGACTGGCCCCGGAGCTGATCGAGGAGCTGGACAGGCTCTCGCTGCCCTTCACCCAGGAGGAGACCCCCTCCGACTCCGAGCTGCGGATCGCCCAGGCCCAGCTCGTGGGGTGGCTGGAGGGCCTGTTCCACGGGCTGCAGACCGCGCTGTACGCCCAGCAGCTGGCCGCCCGCACCCAGCTGGAGAAGATGCGGCAGGGTGCCCTCCCCTCCGGGGATGCGGAGGGTTCCTCGGGCCAGGGACACCGCGGCTCCCCCGGCCAGTACCTCTGAGCGGGAAAGCGAGGGATCTCACTCCGGGGCAACCACCCCGGCCTTCCGCCCCGCCCCGGCCCCGCACCGGGGCGAGGTGTGCCTCCTCGAACCGGACGAACGGAGCTCATCCGGCCTCTCGGGGACGAACAGGACGGATCTGTCGGGGGCAAGCCCACCGCAACGCGACACGCCCCGGTCGGTACGCTGCACATCGTGCAGGCAACCAGCACGGCAGAGCGACCGGCCGCGCCGCCGGAAACATCATCTCGAAGCTGGCGCAAAGCGTTCACCGACATCGTCGAGGGTGCGCAGCAGCGGCAACTGTGGGCGCATCTCGGCTGGCAGGACATCAAGCAGCGTTACCGGCGCTCGGTGATCGGCCCGCTGTGGATCACCATCAGCATGGGCATGACCGTCACCGCGCTGGGGATCCTCTACGCCAAGCTGTTCGGCCAGGACCTCCACACCCACCTGCCCTATGTGGCGGTCGGCTTCATCGTGTGGGGGTTCATCTCGGGCTGCCTGACCGACGGCACCGAGGTGTTCATCCAGAACGAGGGGCTGATGAAGCATCTGCCCGCCCCGCTGACCGTGCACATCCTGCGGCTCACCTGGCGGCAGATCCTGTTGTTCGGGCACAACCTGATCATCTACTTCATCGTGCTGGCGATCATGCGGATGCCGATCGGCTGGTCCTTCTTCCTGGCGATACCGGCCGTGCTCCTGCTGTTCGCCAACGGCGCCTGGGTGGCCACCCTGTTCGGGATCATCAGCACCCGCTTCCGCGACATCCCGCCGGTCGTCGGCAGCCTGATGCAGCTGATCTTCTTCATGACGCCGATCGTGTGGAACGCCCAGATCCTGGAACAACGCGGCGGTGACCTGAGCCTGGCCAAGCTCAACCCGCTGTACCATTACATCGAGATCGTGCGCGATCCGTTGCTGGGCTCCGAGATCGTATGGACCAATTGGGCCGTGGTCGCCGGCATCACGGTGCTCGGATGGATGATCGCCTTGCTCGTGCTGCGCAACTACCGCGCCCGCGTCACCTACTGGATCTGATCGGGAGCACGTCACATGGTCAGCATCGATGTGTGGAACGCAGCGGTCGACTTCCCGATCTTCGACGCGAAGTCGCGCTCGCTGAAGAAAACGGTCCTGGGCAAGACGGGAGGCAAGATCGGAACCGACAACAAGGTTCCGATCATCGAGGCGCTGCACGACATCAACCTCTCGCTGCGGCACGGCCAGCGCGTCGCCCTGGTCGGCCACAACGGGGCGGGCAAGTCCACCCTGCTGCGCCTGCTGTCCGGGATCTACGAGCCCACCAGGGGACACGCGCGCATCGAGGGCAAGGTCGCCCCGGTCTTCGACCTCGGCGTGGGCATGGACCCGGAGATCTCGGGGCTGGAGAACATCATCATCCGCGGACTCTTCCTGGGCATGAGCCGCAAGCAGATGGAGAAGCGCATCGACGACATCGCCGACTTCTCCGAGCTGGGCCGCTACCTGGAGATGCCGCTGCGCACCTACTCCACCGGGATGCGGGTACGGCTGGCGCTGGGCGTGGTCACCTCCATCGACCCGGAGATCCTGCTGCTGGACGAGGGCATCGGCGCCGTGGACAGCGAGTTCCTGGACAAGGCCAAGGGCAGACTCACCGAGCTGGTGAAACGCTCCGGGCTGCTGGTGTTCGCCTCGCACTCCGACGAGTTCCTGGCCGAACTGTGCGACTCCGCCATCTGGATGGAGAAGGGCGGGATCAAGGAGCAGGGCTCGCTGCGCGAGGTGCTGACCCATTACAAGGGCAAGGACCCCTTCGAGAACCTCAGCCCCAAGGCGTTGGAGCGGATGCGGCAGAACGAGTCCGACCCGACCGCGACCATCGGAAGCAACGAGACCTGATGACAGCACCCGAACAGTCCGCCCCGCTGCCCGCCGGGGCGGTCGTGGCCGTGATCGTCACCCGCAACCGTCGGGAGTCGCTGGCCGAGTCCCTGAAGGTGCTCGCCGACCAGAGCCGGGTGCCCGACCACCTGGTCGTGGTGGACAACGGGCCGGAGGAACCCGCCGCGGAGACGGTGGCGCGGTGCCCGGTGCCGTCCACCTACCTGCCCTCCCGGCGGAACCTCGGCGGAGCCGGGGGTTTCGCGCTCGGGATGATGCACGCGCTGGCTCTGGGGGCCGAGTGGGTGTGGCTCGGCGACGACGACGGACGCCCGGCCGACGAGCACGCCCTGCGGACCCTGCTGGAGGAGGCCGAGGACCGAGGGCTGGCCGCCGTCTCGCCGGTGGTGGTCGACATCGACCGTCCCCACCGGCTGGCCTTCCCACTGCGGCGCGGGCTGACCTGGAAACGCCGCCCCGAGGAACTGCGTGGGCAGGGCTCCGAGCGGGACTTCCTGCCCGGCATCGCCTCGCTGTTCAACGGGGCGCTGTTCCGGGCCGGCACGCTGGACGTGGTCGGGGTGCCCGACTACCGGCTGTTCGTCCGCGGCGACGAGGTGGAGGTCCACCGCAGGCTGGTGCGCTCGGGGCTGCCGTTCGGCACGACGCTGCGCACCCGCTTCCTGCACCCCGACGGGTCGGCGGAGTTCAAACCGATGCTGGGCGGCAGGTTCCACGCCCAGGACCCCGAGAACCCCACCAAGCGCTACTACACCTACCGCAACCGCGGCTACCTGCTGGCCCAGCCGGGAATGCGGCTCATCGGAGCCCTGGAGATCGTCCGTTTCGGGCTCTACTTCGTGGGGCAGCGCCGGAGCCCGCGCACCTTCCTGGAGTGGCTGCGGCTGCTCCGGCAGGGACGGCGCGAGCACTTCTACCGCCGTTGACGAAAGCCCTCCGCCCGGCCGTGTCCCTCGGCCGGGCGGAGGCGGCTCGAACGGTCACACCGGACGTTCGGTGCGGCGACGACGAAACGGAAACGCACCGCACCGCCCGGAAGAGTGAAACTCCAGTTCAGTGCGCCCGCCTCGTGTCGCCCCCCACACCGGCCAGTACCGAGGATCAGTGCGCCTGAGCGGGATACTATTCTCCACACGTGCTTAACGTCGGGCGGGAAGAAGACGAGCGACCGGATCCGGGGGAGCAACCCGACAACCCCTCCGGCCGTGGCGAAGCGTCGAACACCAGACGGGCGAAGCGTCTCCGTGTGATCGCCGCCGTGCTGGGCGTCGTCGGCACGATCCTGTCGTTGTCGGTGCCGTTCCTGCCCGTGCGACACGACATCACGCAGCTGCGCTGGCCCACCGCGCAGGGAACCGAGCCGGTCTCGGCGCCGCTGGTGATCTACTCGCCGGTGGAGCTGGAGTTCACCGCCTCGTGCGCGGCGGTGCGGAGCCTGGACGAGCGGACCGAGAACGCGGCCACCCTGCTCAGCACCAACGCCCCCTCGGCCGAGTACGGCAACCTCACCGGGATGGTGCTGCGGGTGGACGACGGCAGGCTGACCCTGCTGTCCAAGGGCCGCCAGCTCGGAACCACTCCCCTGCCGAGCGGAGACTGCACCCTGTCCGTCTCCTCCGACGCCTCGCGCACGGTGGCCGAGGTGGGGGACCAGACGCTGGCCAGCGTACGGGGCGAGGACCGGCGCCCCCAGCTCACCGGGATCTTCTCCCAGCTCGACGACCAGCTGGACCCGATGACCGACGTCTCCTTCCGGGCCCAGGTGGACACCCGCTGGTCCACCGCCATCACGGCGTTCAAGCTCACGGTCATCGTCCTGGCGGCCCTGTGCTTCGTCGGCTGCGCGGTCGTGCTGCGCCGGCTCGACCGACGGGCGGGGCGCAGGGCACCCCGGCTGGTCCCCGCCGGCTGGTGGAAACCCACCTGGCGGGACGCCTCGGTCATCCTCGCCCTGGTGATCTGGTGGCTCATCGGGGCGATGACCTCCGATGACGGCTACATCCTCTCCATCGCCCGGTCCAGGGACGGGGCGGGCTACATCAGCAACTACTACCGCTGGTTCGGCGCCCCCGAATCCCCCTTCGGGTGGTTCTACGAGCTCTACTCGCAGTGGGTGCGGATCTCCACCGCCACCCCGTGGGTGCGCCTGCCCGCCCTGCTGATGGGGATCGTCAGCTGGCTGCTGATCAGCCGCGAGATCCTGCCCCGGCTGGGACAGCAGGTACGGCGCAGCCGCGCTGCCGGCTGGGCCGCCGCCGCGGTGTTCCTCGCCTTCTGGCTGCCGTACAACAACGGTCTGCGCCCCGAGCCCGTGGTGGTGCTCTTCTCCCTGCTGGCCCTGGCCGCCGTGGAACGCTCCGTGGCCACCAGGAGGCTGCTGCCCGCCGCGCTGGGGCTGTTCGGCGCGGCCCTGGCGCTGGGGGCGAACCCGCACGGGCTCATCGCGGTGCTGCCCTACGTGGTGGCGCTGAAACCGCTGCTGCGACTGGTGCGCCAGCGGATCAGGGAGTTCGGCTGGCTGCCTGTGCTGGCTCCGATCTCGACCTGCGGCTTCTTCATCCTCAACATCGTCTACTGGGACCAGACCTGGCAGTCGGTGATCGAGTCGACCCAGCTGCGCGGTGAGATCGGACCCAGCCTGAGCTGGTACCAGGAACTGAGCCGCTACTCGCTGCTGTTCAGTGCCTCGGCCGACGGCTCGCTCACCCGGCGCTTCCCGGTGCTGCTGGTGATCCTGTGTCTGGTCACCTGCGCCGTGGTGCTGTTGCGGCGCGGACGCATCCGCGGAGCCGCGCTGGGGCCGAGCCGCAGGCTGCTCGGGCTCACGGCACTGTCGTTCTTCGTGCTCATGCTCACCCCCACCAAGTGGACCCACCACTTCGGCGTGTTCGCCGCCGTCGGGGGTGCGCTGGCGGCGCTCACCGCGCTGGCCACCAGCAGCACGGTACTGCGTTCCCGCCGCAACCGGGCGGCCTTCTTCGCCGGGCTGATGCTGATCTGCGCGTTCGCGGCCACCGGCCCGAACGCCTGGTGGTACGTCTCCGGTTGGGGAGTTCCCTGGTTCGACAAGCCGCCCTCGCTGGCGGGCTACGAGGCCAGCACCGCCCTGCTGGTGGTCGCCGGGATCGCCCTGGTGGTGGCCTTCATCGAGCACCTGCGCATCGACGAGCACCGGCCCCACGTGACCAAGCCGCCGAAGCTGGACCGCAACGGCCGCACCGGCCTCGAACGCCGCAGCCGGGCTCTGCGACTGGGCACCGCCCCGCTGTCGGTGATCTGCGCGCTACTGGTCATCAGCGAGGTGGCCATCTTCGGCAAGGTCATCGAGGAGCAGTGGGGCAGCTACAGCCTCAGCTGGGACTCGGTCCGCCAGCTCGCCGGACGCAGCTGCGGGCTCTCGGACTACGTCTACGTGGAGCAGAACCCGCTGGAGGGCATGTTGTCCGTGGCGGGACAACAGCCCCGCACCCCCGAACCGGACCTGGAGGTACCCGACCGGCTCGAGGACCGGGAGACCCCGCAGGAGTACCTCGGGGCGAAGATGGAGGGCTACCGCCACAACGGGCTCCCGCCCGGGGACGGCAGCGACCAGTTCGAACGCGACTGGCAACCCCCCTACGGCCTGGGCACCGACAAGGCGCCGGTGTGGGGCAGCTACGACGAACGCCACCTCGGAACCGGGGAGCTGCGCACCCAGTGGTACGACCTGCCCGAGCGTGCCCGTGACGGCGAGGTGCCGCTCGTGCTCGCCCTGGCGGGCAAGGTGAGCGGGGCGAACAGCCTGTTCGTCGAGTTCGGCAAGCAGACCGAGGACGGCTTCGAGATCACCGACCGTCGCCCCGTGGTGGCCAGCCCCACCACCGAGTGGCGGGACGCGCGGATCAGCGTCGACGGCAAGGCCGAGGACGCCGAACAGGTCCGCGTGATCGCCGTGGACCAGGCCCTGGGCGAGGACGGCTGGCTGGCGGTGAGCGCGCCGCGCGCCCCGCGCCTGACGAACATGACCGAGTTCATCGGCGACGCCCCCACCTTCGTGGAGTGGACGGCCGCCTTCCAGCATCCCTGTCTGCAACTGCCGGAGATCAGTCACGGGGTGGCCGAGGTGCCCCGCTTCCGGGTGTCGGCCGGCGGTGCGCTGCGCTCGGTCGGTCAGGGCTGGTCCTCCCCCGACGCGGCGGGACCGTTCGGCTGGATGAGTCTGACGACCAGCATGCGGGAGCTGCCGACCTACCTGCGGGGGGACATGCACCGGGACTGGGGAACCCTCTACGCGGTGGACCCCTACGCCCCGGAGGCGCTTCCCGCGCAGGCGGCCATGCGGATCGAGCAGGAGACCCACTGGGGCACCTGGAGCCCGGGGCCGGTGAGCAGGCCGGTGCAGCTGCCCGGCGACGTGCCCAGCTCCGACAACAGGGACACGTCCCGGCAGAGCTCGAACGGCGACGACATCGGGTTCCGGGACGGGAAGAAGTACCAGCGCGGAGCCGGTAACCAGTAGGTGCCCGCACACCACCCGCCCGGTTGTCCCGGGAAACCCCCGGGGCCGCCGGGCGGGTGTCCTGCCGGAAGCCGGTTTCCCCGCGGGGCGGACGCCCTCGTCGGCCGAGCGCGGTTCCGGAAACCCGCTCAGCCGAGAAGGCCGGGGGTCACTCCCGGAAGACCACCCAGCGCAGCATCACGAAGTTGATCCCGGTACCGAGCGCCTGCCCGACGAGCCAGCACAGCGACCACCGGATCTGCTCGCCGTAGCCGAACCCGAACTCGGGCAGGGAGACGAACAGCAGCTGGTTGGTGCCGATGTTGACGAAGAAGGTGATGACGTAGACCACCACGAAGGCACCGGCCTTGGCCTTGGTGTTGCCGGTGTTGGCCCCGGCGAAGGTGAGTCTTCGGTTGGCCACGTAGGAGGCGGAGGTCCCGAGCACGAAGGCCAGCGACCGGGCCAGCCAGTTCGGCAGCTCCAGGGCCAACAGCGTCATGTACGAGCCGTAGTCGAGCAACGCGCAGACGGCACCGATGAGTCCGAAACGGACCAGTTGGTTGACGATCCCCAGTTTCTTCACCTCGGGTTCGGCGGTGCTCTCGGCCACGGCCACCAGTTCACCTCAGCTGTCGACGACATCGCGCGGGTTCCCCGACGGGCGGCGCGGGAGACCGCGCACGACACCCGCCTCCCCCCGGTTTCCCGGCGAGTGTAGTCTCCCTCGCCGTTCGGCACCGACGTGTCCTCGACACACCGCCCGCCACGGCACGGCCGCGGGGCGTGTTCCCGGCAGCGCACCGCGGGCCGGTCACCCGGTGCGACGGGCGCGCCGCGCCACGGTCACCCGACGGGTCGGTGCGGTGTCGCGTCGATAGACTCCCTCCAGTGGGATCGGTGAACAACGAGCACAAGAGGCTGAGCGGGTGGGGGCGCACCGCGCCCACCACGGCCCGCGTCGTCAGCACACCGGACGTCGACACCATCGCCCGCGCGGTGCGCGAGGCCGGCGAGCGCGGAGTGATCGCGCGCGGCCTGGGCCGCAGCTACGGGGACCCCGCCCAGAACGCGGGCGGCACCGTCGTCGACATGACCGCGCTCGACCGGATCCACTCCATCGACGCGGACAGCGGCGTCGTGGACACCGACGCGGGAGTCGACCTGGACCGGCTGATGCGCGCGGCCCTGCCCTTCGGGCTGTGGATACCGGTGCTGCCGGGCACCCGCCAGGTCACCGTGGGCGGGGCGATCGGTTCGGACATCCACGGCAAGAACCACCACTCGCACGGGTCCTTCGGCAGCCACGTGCTCTCCCTGGACCTGCTGACCGCCGACGGTGAGGTGCGCACGCTCACCCCGGACGGCGAGTCCTCCGAGCTGTTCTGGGCCACGGTCGGCGGCATGGGGCTGACCGGGATCGTGGTCCGGGCGCGGATCGCGATGAAGCACACCGAGTCGGCGTACTTCATCGCGGACTACGACCGCACGGCCGATCTCGACGAAACGCTGGAGCTGTTCGGCAACGGCTCGGACGAGTCCTACGACTACTCGATGGCCTGGTTCGACGCGATCTCCAGCGGACCGAAGCTGGGCCGCGCCGTGTTCTCGCGGGGCTCGCTGGCCCGCCTCGACCAGCTTCCGAAGAAGTTACGGGCGCACCCGTTGAAGTTCGACGCCCCGCAGCTGCTGACCTTCCCGGACGTGTTCCCCAACGGGTTGGCCAACAGGTTCACGTTCAGCGCGCTGAGCGAGATCTGGTACCGCAAGGCACCCAAGAAGGGGCGCGGGCTGATCCAGAACCTGACGAGCTTCTACCACCCGCTGGACATGTTCGGCGAGTGGAACCGGGCCTACGGATCGAGGGGATTCCTGCAGTACCAGTTCATCGTCCCGTTCTCCGCCGAGGACGAGCTGCGCCGGATCATGCGGCTGATCGCCCGCTCCGGACACGTGTCCTTCCTCAACGTGCTCAAACGCATGGGGGAGGGGAACCGGGCTCCGCTGTCCTTCCCCACGCCGGGCTGGACGATCACCGTGGACTTCCCCATCAAGCCGGGGCTGCACGCGCTCTGCGACCAGCTCGACGAGATCGTGCTCGGGGTCGGCGGCAGGCTGTACTTCGCCAAGGAGTCCCGCACCACCCCCGAGATGATCGAACGCATGTACCCGCGCATCGACGAGTGGCGCCGGACACGCGCCGCCGTCGATCCCGAAGGAATCTTCCGTTCCGACCTGGCCAGGAGGCTGAACCTGTGATCGACGCGGTTGGCAACCCCCAGTCCCTGCTGCTGCTCGGCGGCACCTCGGACATCGCGCTGGCCACGGCCGAGCAGTACGCCCGGCAGCGCCCGCTGCGCGTCGTGCTGGCCGCCCGCCCCTCCGACCGGTTGGAGCGGGCCGCCGAACGGCTGCGGGAGACGGGCAGCACGGTGACCACCGTCGCGTTCGACGCGCGCGATCCCGACACCCACGCCGAGGCGCTGGACAAGGCCTTCGCCGACGGGGACATCGACGTCGCCCTGGTGGCCTTCGGCGTGCTGGGCGACCAGGAGCGGCTGTGGACCGACGTGGACGCGGCCCGGGAGATGGCCGAGATCAACTACGTGGCCCCGGTGACCGTGGGGGTGCTGCTGGCCCAGCGGATGCGCAGGCAGGGGCACGGCCACATCGTGGCGCTGTCCTCCGTGGCGGGTGAGCGGGTGCGGCGTTCCAACTTCGCCTACGGCTCGTCCAAGGCGGGGATGGACGGCTTCTACACGGGGCTGACCGAGGCGCTGCGTCCCTCGGGCGTGAAGGTCACCGTGGTGCGTCCCGGGCACGTGACCTCGAAGATGACCGAGGGGCTGAAGGAGGCCCCGCTGGCCCGGAGCCCCGAGCAGGTCGCCCGGATCATCGTCGACTCCGTGCGCAAGGGCAGGGAACTGGTGTGGGCCCCGCCCCAGTTCCGCTACGTGATGAGCGTGCTGCGGCACCTGCCGCGCGCGGTGTTCCGCAGACTCCCCTTCTGAAGCCGTCCCGGGCGGTACCGGGAAACCCCGCCCCGGGCGGGCAACACCACCCGACAACCTCGCCAGGATCGTGACCGGGCCGCACGTGGGCGCGGTCGACGAACCGGCCGGCCGGAAGACCACTGGGCATGGGACACCACTCACCACCGGCACGACCCGCATCGGAGACCCACCCCGGCACCAGCGACGGCGGGCACACGCGGCGCGGGAACCGGCGGATCGCGCTGCTGGCCGGGCTGACGGTGCTGCTGGGGGCTCTCGCGGTGCTCGCCCCGGTGCGGGTGGACGATCCCGTGATCACCTGGCCGGAGGAGGGGGAGCCTCCCGTCTCCACGGTGGTGCCGCTGTCGCCCTACCGTCCGTTGAGCATGGAGGCGGTGGTCCCCTGCGCGGCGGTGCGCCAGGTTAACGGCGCCGCCGAGGCCGGTGAGCGCGCGGCGGTCCTGCGCACCCAGCCCCCGGACGGCCAGCAGGGACTGTCGGTCACCGCCGGGGACGGCACCGTGCGTTTCCGGGTCTCGGGCGAGACGCTGCACAGCGCCCCCGTCCCGGAGGGGGACTGTTCCTACCGGATCACGGCCGGGCGGGACGGGGTGCGGCTGCTGCGCGGGGACACCACGTTGCAGCGGCGGCCGGAACTGCTCGCCCCACAGGTGGCGGAGCTGTCGACCGCCGCGGAGGGAACCGCCGGGGCCGAGGGACTGTCGGTGCGGCTGCACACCGACGCGCGCTACGAGTCCCGGCCGAGTGCGCTGAAGCTGGGGCTGCTGCTGGCCCACGCGCTGGCCCTGGCGACGACCCTGGTGCTGGCCTGGCGACACTGGGGCGGCACCAGGTCGATGCGTCGCCTGCGGGTGCCCCGCCCCGGCGCGGCCGACGCGGTGCTGGTGCTCGTCTCGGTGGCCTGGATCTTCCTCGGCCCGACGAACATGGACGACGGCTGGTACCTGATGATGGCGCGCAACGCCGTCGAGAACGGGTACGTCGGCAACTTCGTCTACATGTTCAACGTCACCGAGAACCCGTTCGTGCTCAGCCAGTACCTGCTGCAACTCTGGGGGTGGCTCGGGGACTGGTCACTGTGGTGGATGCGGGTGGTTCCCACCGTCTGCGGGATCGCCACCTGGTTCCTGCTGCGGATCCTGCTGGCCACCGTGCTGGGCCGGGCCGGGGGGCTGCGGATCGTGCCGTGGGCGCTGCTGGTGGCGCACCTGGTGTGGTACCTGCCCTACGGGACCACGCTGCGTCCCGAGCCGGTGATCGTGCTGTGCGCGGCGGCCACGCTGGTGCTGGCCGAGGCGGCGCTGCTGCGGCGTTCGGTGGGGATGCTGGCGGTGGCGACGGTGTGCGCCGTGCTCGGTGTCACCGCCTCTCCCACGGGGGTGGTCGCCGCCGCCCCGTTGGTGTTGAGCCTGCCGTGGCTGTTCCGCTGGCTGCGCGGCAGACCCTGGTCGGCGCGGATCGGCGCGGTACTGTTGGCGCTGGCCTCGGCCAGCGTGATCGTTCCTGTCGGCTTCGCCGACGCGAGCCTGGGGGACGTGCTGGAGGCCTACGACGTCCACCAGTGGTACTACCTGTCGTACTCCTGGTACGAGGAGTACCAGCACTACGAGACGCTGCTGGACACGGCGGGATGGGCCCGGCGGCTGCCGGTGCTGCTCACGCTCGCGCTGATCGCCGTGGTGGCGGTGGGCAGCGGGCGCTCCGGGGCGGGACGCGACCCGGTGCGCAGGCTGCTGCTGGTCAGCGCCGTCACCAGCGCGGTGGGGCTGGCCCTGCTGTCCCTGAGCCCCACCAAGTGGGTCAACCACTTCCACGCCGCGGCGGCCGCGCCCACGGTCCTGCTGGCGGCGGCGTTGATCCGCTCCCCGCTGCCCCGTCGTAGAGCGGCCGTGGCCTCGACCGCGAGTCTGGTGCTGCTGATCGCGGTGATCTCGTTGAGCTACGCCGGGGGAACCTGGTGGATCCCCTTCTCCGACGCGGGTCAGCCCTTCGGCAACCATCTGGACCCGGATCCGGACACGGCGAACACCCAGCCGCACGTCGAGTGGCTGTACCTGCGCAACCCCGTGGTGTGGCTGAGCGTGGCCGGGGCGGCCCTCGCCTGGGGGTACTGGCGCGCACGCCGGGGAAGGGCGGTGCTGCTCAGCCCCGACCGCGCCGTGCTGGGAGCCGCCTCGCTGACCGGGGTGCTGCTGCTGGTGGCGAGCTTCTCCTACGCGCCGGTCTCCCAGTGGCCCGGATGGACCATCGCCTCCTCCGGGGTGCGCACGATGTTCGGGGACGGGTGCGGGCTGGCCGAAGCGGTCGAGGTGCAGCTTCCGGTGGAGCGTGGGCTGGCCCCGCCCGAGCGGCCTCCCCGACTGGAGGGCGACTTCCGCACCGACCGTCCCGTCCCGTTGACCACCAGCCCCTGGGACGGGCACACCGAGCTCTGGCACGACGACGTGCCGGACGGCACCAGCACCGGAACCGGGAAGCTGACCACGGGCTGGTACCGGATCCCCCGGAACGGCGCGGGCACGCACGTGACCGTCCCCCTGGCGGGGGCGCTGGGGGGCCAGCGCCTGCGTGTGGAGTTCGGCGCCGTCGAAAACGCGCGGTGGCGGGTGCTGGGCTCACGGGAACTGTCCCCGGACACGCGCATGCCGCTGCGGGAGTGGCAGCAGCTGAGCGCGCGGATCCCCCCGCGGGCCGAGGGGGTGCGCGTGGCGCTGGAGGACAGGGTCACCGGTGCCCACACCTGGATCGCCGCCGCCGAACCCCGGCTGACCTCGGCACGGCCGATCTCGGAGATCACCCGGGACCGCCCGGTGCTGGCCAACCACATCGGCGCGGCCGAGTGGCCGTGTGCCAACCAGGTCGCCGTGAACGACGGGATCACCGACACCCCTCGGGTGCGGATGACGGTGGACCAACTGCTCCCCCCGTCCTGGCCGGACAACATCAGCAACCTCTCCTGGGGCGGTGCCTGGGTGCAGACCGCGCGGGAATGGGAACAGACCCGCCTGAGCGCGGAACTGCGCCCGAGCGGCCCGGAACGCAAAAAGTGGGGGCATGTTTACGTACTGCGTTACCGCCACCCCGTGGGACGATTCGACACGGAAGTGCACGAACGGATTCGCTGGGGCTGGGAACGGTTGCCCACCCTGGCCGACAACGATTACCCGAACATCACCGACAACGCGGGAACCGACAGCGAGGAGGACGAAAACGAGGAGTGAACGCCGAATTGGTGTAATTCAGGTCACCGCGTTACACCCGTAAAGGGATTCTTTGCACGGGTAAATTCGGCTGCGAAACGATAACAGAACGAGACAGAAGCCCCCCTTTCGTCCGATCATGGAATCGAAGATCGAAAGGGGAAATTTAGTGCAGGTCAAGAACCTTGTGGGACACGCTGTCGCCCTGAGCACGGCGGCCGCGCTGGTCACCGCCGCCCCGGCCGTCGCCGAGGACGCCGAACAGCCCGACTCCGGCAAGCAGCAGACGAGCTCCACCACGACGCCCTCCGCGCCGGAGACCTCCGCCGAGGAGAGCGCCACGGAGCAGGAGTCGGCCGCTGAGGAGTCCGCGCCGGAGAGCACGGAGAGCTCCGCGGAGTCCACGACGGAGGACACGGCCGAGGAGACCTCCACCACGGAGCACAGCCCCTCCACCACCGAGCGGAGTTCCGCCGACCTCGGCGACCCCCTGCGGGGGCCGGTGTACGGGCAGACCCCGAAGACTCCCGGCAATCCCAACGCCGAGCGCGCCCCTCGGAGCGGAGCGACCACCATGCAGGTGGCGCCCGGTGAGGGGAAGATCCAGGAGCGCTACGAGAGCCTGGACCAGGAGACCAAGGACCGCGTCGGTGCCGCCCAGGGCGACGAGGTCGTCGTCGACGACTCGCTGCGCTACCAGGACTACGAGAACGCGCGGTTCTACTGGACGCCGGAGTACGAGGTCACCATCGTCTTCGGCGAGGTGCTGGACAAGTACCTCAACATGGGTGGACACGAGACCCTCGGTGTGCCCTCCACCGACGAGCTCACCACCGAGGACGGCACTCCCTACAACGAGTTCGTCTACCGGGCCGACGGGGTGACCAGCGCGATCTACGCGCACTCCGAGGCGGGCACCCACGTGCTGGTCGGCCCGATGCTGGAGAAGTGGCGGTCGGTGGGCGCCCAGGACGAGCTGGGCTACCCGATCAGCGACACCTTCATCACCGAGGACGAACGCGCCGCGTTCAACAACTTCCAGAACAACGCCACGATCTTCTGGACCGTCGAGACCGGTGGTGCCCACGTGATCCGGGACGAGATCCGGGACAAGTGGGACCGGATCGGTGGAGCGCGCACTGTCGGCTACCCGACCATCGACCAGCGGATCACCCCGGACGGCAAGGGCCGCTACAACCACTTCGAGAACAACGCCTCGATCTACTGGACCGAGCAGACGGACGCTCACCTGGTCCAGGGCCTGATCCGGGAGAAGTGGGCGGCCACCGGCTGGGAGCGCGGCCCGATGGGCTACCCGCTCACCGACGAGCTGGCCGACAAGGACCGGATCGGCCGGTTCAACGTGTTCACCGGGGTCGACGGCAACCCGGCCGGGATCCTGTGGAGCCCCGAGACCGGGGTGCACACGGTCAAGGGACTGATCGGGAAGCGCTACCTCGAATTGGGCGGTCCGGGCGGCGTGCTGGGCTACCCGACCACCGACGAGCGCAGCACCCCGGACGGTCGGGGCCGGTTCAACCACTTCAACGGTGCCGGCGGCGCCTCGATCTACTGGACCCCCAGCACCGGGGCCCACGAGATCTACGGGGGCATCCGGGACCACTGGGCCAGCATGGGCTGGGAGAAGTCCTACCTGGGCTACCCGACCACCGGCGAGTTCGACCTCAAGGACGGTAGCGGCCGCAGGAACCACTTCGAGGGCGGTCACATCAGCTTCTACTACGACTCCGGCAAGATCGTGGACCAGCCCTGGTGAGTCCGCCGGGCAGGGATCCTCTCCCCGTCCGCTCCCGGTCGCGGTGAGTTCCGAACCGCCGCCCGCCGGGGTGTCGTGTGGGGACTTCCGGGACCTTCCCGGAAGTCCCCCTTTTTTCTCCCGAACGAGTGAAAAAATGTGAAAACCTTATTTTTTCTCCGTGTTCGTTCCACGGTCCTCGACGACGGAGGCGCACTCTGGTGGTCGTCCTGATCCGGCGAGACGAACAGGAGTGTCCGTGACCTTCCGCAAGGGTTCGATCTTCCGAAAAAGCGCCGCGGGAACCGCCACGATGCTCGCGGCGACCCTTTCCCTGGGACTGTCCGGAACCGCCAGCGGCGATGTCGAGCAACGGAACCAGCCTCCCGAGGTGTCCCCCGCTGAGTTCACCCCGATCGAGAAGAGATACTGGAACGAACCGCGTCTTCGGGAGATCCTGGGGAACCCCGTGGACACCGAGTACGACGTCAACGGAATGTCCTACCGGGAGTTCCAGTACGGCTGGATGTACCACACCGAGGACACGGGGGCACACGAGGTGCACGGTGCCATCTCCGACCGCTACGAGGCGCTGGGCCGGCACGCCACTTACGGGGTGCCCACCACCGACGAGCGGACCACCCCGGACGAGGTGGGACGTTACAACCACTTCGTGGGCACCGACGCGATCGGCACCGCCTCGATCTACTGGACCCCGGAGACCGGAGCGCACGGCGTCTGGGGGCCGCCACGGCAGTTCTGGGCCAAGAACGGCTACGAGCGGGGGAGGCTGGACTACCCCACCTCGGACACGGCGGACACCGCCGAGGGCGACGGGGTCTACACCCACTTC
The DNA here is from genome assembly GCF_003001495.1 of Actinopolyspora mortivallis. GTDB lineage: Bacteria > Actinomycetota > Actinomycetes > Mycobacteriales > Pseudonocardiaceae > Actinopolyspora > Actinopolyspora mortivallis_A. The sequence goes on along the minus strand of NZ_PVSR01000021.1, from coordinate 37,372 downwards.
CGCGGTGAGGACCACGCGGGGGCCTCGGTGTACTGGAGTCCGGAAACGGGGGCGCACTCGGTGCGGGGCACCATCCGTCGGCTCTGGTTGAACCTCGGGGCCGAGACCTCCTGGCTGGGGTATCCGGAGTCCAACGAGTACAGCGTGCCCGGAGGCAGGCGCAGCGACTTCGAGGGCGGCTACGTCTACTGGAACGCCTCCACGGGCGAGGCGACCGCCCACCGCTACTGAATTCCCGACACGGCGGGTGGCGATTCCACGCGGTCGACAAGGGGGTCGACACCACGTGGATGCCGCTCGCCGTTCCGGTACGGGATTTTTCGGACGGTTTTCCGAGACGGAAGTCCCCTACCCAGCACAGTGGACGCCGGTTGCGACTCCCTTCGAGTCGGCTGCGAGAATCGACGGTGGATTCAGGGCCGGGGCGATGGGAGACTCGGATATGACCGTGAAGTGCTCCATTGTGGACAACAGGCTGGTCGCTGAGTTCGATCCGACCATGTTCAGGTGGTTGCGTGCTTCACTGCCGCGGTACCGGGACATCATCCAGAGCAGGCTGGACGAGTACCGCGAGTACGACTGGCTCTGCGAACGGCTCTCCCTCCCGCTTCCGGTGACCCCGCTGGATTCGACGATGCTGCGTGCGCTGCGGGACAACTGGTGCGATCCGGTGGACGACGACGCGCTGCGGGACTGGATGGAGGCCGACCTGATCAGCAGGCTGCGCGACGACGCGGAGCTGGTGCTGTCCACCCTGCCACCCCAGGGAGAACAGCTGGTGCTGCACACCGCCGAACAGGTCGAGGCGTGGTTCTGGGTGCTGGTCAACATGCGCATCGCCTACGGGGTGGAGCACGGTGTCCTCGGGCCCGGCCGGCCGCCCATCGACGAGCACTTCGACAAGACCGCGGACTGGAGCGATCCCACGACCCCGGCGCGCTTCGCCGTGTGGTGGTTGCAGCAGGTCGCCGAGGCGCTGCGCAAGGTCTCGGGCCAACCGCTGCCGGAGTACTCCTGCTACTGAGCGCGGGTACACGACCACAGAGTCAGCGTGATGAGTACCTCCGCCCGGAACGGTTCTGGGCGCGTGGAGCTCTCCTTGCGTTCCCCGACCGGAATACGTGAGAAGACGGTAGCGCCCCGGGAAGATCTTCGTCCTTCCCGGGGCTTCCCCGACATCCTGCTTCCTTCCGAGAAAAACAGGTCTTGCGAACGCTGCCGATACCGAACAGAGTGCCCGACGTCCCTGGGACGCCGGGCACTGTCCAGAAGTCAGATCAACGGACCAAACGGTTTACAGCGAGCTGGCGGGAAGTGCGTTGCACTGTTTCCAGCTCAGTTCGGACTGAGGACACACACCGGTGCCCCACAGGTCGTCGTCCTCGACGAAGGTGTCCCCGGTGGATCGAGAAACGTAGACCCTTCCTTCCTCGTCCGTACGGAAGGTGATGATGTCGTCCTTGCCGTCGCCGTTGAAGTCACCCACGGCAGGAAGCTCCCCGTCCGGGGCGAAATAATCATGCCACCTGCTTCCCGTATTGAAGGTGTCACCTGCGGACAAGGCGACATAAGCCCCACCCTCACCATCGTTCATAAAGGTGATGATGTCGTCCTTGCCGTCGCCGTTGAAATCGCCCACGGCGGGACGCTCGTTCTCCAGACCGAAGTAGTCGTGCCACTTATCATTGTCTTCGACAAATGCGCTGCCGGTGGACAGGGAGACGTAAACGTCATTGGGGTTGTTCGTGTCGTTGCCGAGGAAGGTGATGATGTCGTCCTTGCCGTCGCCGTTGAAATCGCCCACGGCGGGACGCTCGTCGTCCAGACCGAAGTAGTCGTGCCACTTATCATCATCCTCGATGAAGGCGTCACCAGTGGACAAGGAGACGTAGACATCACCATTGTTGGTGGCGTCGTTGCCGAGGAAGGTGACGATGTCGTCCTTGCCGTCGCCGTTGAAGTCACCGACGGCGGGACGCTCACCCTGCGGCGCGAAGTAACCGTGCCACAACCGGAAAGCGCCGAACCCTGACTCGCCTCCCAGGGCGACGTAGACTCCGCCCGACTCGCCCTGTTTGAACAGGGCGACATCGGACCTTCCGTCACCGTTGAAATCCCCGGAAAGCTGGGTGTCCGTTTCCTCGATCAGCGAGGTGTTCCAGCTCTTCTCCGCCGAGAAGGAGACTCCGTCGGAGTCCGAGACGGAGAAGTTGCCCTTCTCGAAGGTGGCGATGTCCTCGTAACCGTCACCGTTGAAGTCGGTTCCGGCCTCAGGGGTGGTCGTGGCCGTCACGGTGTGGGTGGCGGTCTGCTGCTGCCCGGAGGCCGTGACAGGAGCCACCCGGTAATGCCAGGTCCGGGAGGCACGCAGGGCCTCGTGGCGGTAGGTGTGGTTGCTGGTGGTGCCCACCAGTGCGGAGTCCGTCAGGGGGACCTCGGGCGTGGTGGCCGCGTAGATTCGGTACTTCTCCGCGTTGGAAGGCTTCCAGCTCAGGTTGATGGCGTGCTTGCTGGCCGGTGTGGCGGTCAGATCGAGCATGCCCGAGTTCACCCAACCGACGAGGTCGTCGGTGCGGGCGATGGTGGCACCGCGCTTGGTGGTGTCCTCACCGAAACAGCCGTGCTGCCAGGAGGCGCTGTTGACGCCGACCAGTTCCACCCGCTCGTTGACCTGCCGCAGCACCGGTCCACCCGCGTCGCCCTTGCAGATGCTGTCCTGCTCACTGGTGCCGAGCACGTTCAGGGAGGTGTCCCCGACGGCTTCCACCGAGAAGGTGCCGGTGTGGGGTGTGTTCGGGGTCCACTCGGTTGCGGTGCGGCCGTAGCCCGCCGAACGGAACGTGTCCCCCTGGGAGGCGGCGGTCTCGCTCAGCGACACCGGGGTGACGCCGTCGACGGCGCTGCCCAGCTTGGCCAGCACCAGGTTGCGGTCGGTGCGGGGCACGAGGTCGACCACGTCGACGGTGTGCCCGCTGCTCCCCGACACGTCGCCCCCTCCGACGGTGGCCGTGGTGGGGGTGGTGGGTTCACCGGCGGGCACGCTTCCGGGATTCGCCGGGTCCTCGGCGAAACAGGAGGCCGCCGTGACCAACCACTGCTGTGCCACCAACGCTCCCGAGCACGAGCGCTGGTCACCGACATCCACCTTGGCCAGAAAGCCGTAACTGCCGTCCGGGACCGGCTGGCCCCCGCTGATCGCCTGCGCGGGCAATCCGCAGAGTGCCGTGGCGGCCACGGCGGTGGCGGCGATCCCCGCCGCACGTCTCGATCTCAACAAAACCAATTCCTTCGTTGTTCGCTTCCTCGATTGAGTCCTCACTGGGAGACACGCAGCTCGACCAGAGCGGCCGGATCATTGTCGGGAGGCTGTTGTCCTTCTCCGACAGGCGTGTACTCTCCGGGAGAGATCTGCACGTTTTCGGTTTCTCCGTTGACGGTCAAAGAAGCGTCGACGCTGTGGTCATCCCCATGGATCGCGTAGACCCTCGGGATCTCCATCGTCAGCCAACCGCTTTCTCCGATCACCTCGTAGCACGAGGTCGCGACATCGACGCTTTCCACCTTGATAACAGGAGTATCGGTGTCGCAGCCGGTCTTGATGATGTTACCGTCGCCTTCGATCAGTTTGATGCCGGTCTCCGCTTCGATCGCATCGGCGCCGGGATAGCTGTAGTCCTCCACGATCGGAGGAGGTGTCGAGTTCGTTGCTTTCTCCGTGACATCACCATCGTCGGCGGCCGCGAACGCGGCGGCCACGCCGGTGGAGGTCGCCAACAGGCCCGTCACACCGAACAAAGCCGAACGCGTGAATTTACGCATATCTCTCCATCTTCATTCCAGAAACAACAGGAATTCCATCAAATCCCATCCACCGAAAAATTCCGCAGGAACCTTACGCGATCTCTTTCGTGCGGTCAAGACCAAAAAGAAACCTCCACCGAGAGTGAAGTTGATCTCTTTCGTATTGACGCAGCATCGCTACTTAATTAATCGAATCGTTATCAAGTAATTTTTTCGGAAAAAGCGTTGCCCTTCCCCGTTCATGGTGAGAACGTGCTCCATCGGGTCTTTCAAGCTGATCTTGGAGGAGCGAGTGTCACTACCCGGAAAAAGCGGACGTGTTGACGTTGGGAAAGGTCGTCGACGTGCTGGTATAGCTACCGGCGTCGTCGCCACGACTCTGATCGGATTATTAGGGAATGCTCCTTTCGCAGTAGCAGCGGACAGTCAGATCACCCCGCAGGATCGTGCCGAAGCTGTCCGGCTGTGGGAGGAAGGCGGTCCCACGACGCGAAAGGAGGCAGCCGGAGCCCTCGCGGAGGGAGACACCGCGTTACGTGAATTTCTCAACAACGGCAGGGAGGCTGCCGAGCATCAGGACTTACGCATCCGGACCATGCGGATCATGGATGCTGGCGGACCTGCTACGAAAAAAGCCGCAGACCGGGCACTGGAAACGGATACCGAGGAAGCTCTGCGGAACTTCCTGGACAGCGGCTGGAAGGACCCCTACCACACGGACCTGCGGCTGTGGGTGGTACAGATCAAGGCTGCCGGTGGCCCGAGTGTACGCAGTGCCGCCGAGAAGGTGCTGGACACCGACACCAACGAGGCCTTGGAGGGGTTCCTCGAATCCGGCTGGAAAGAGCCGCACCGCACTGATCTCAGACTGAAGGTGGTGCAGGCGAAAGACGCCGGTGGTCCGCATGTTCAGCAGGCAGCTGAGCGGGCGTTGGACGCGGGCACCGAAGCGGCACTGAGCCGCTTCTTCAACTACGAGTGGGAAGTCGCGCAGGCCCGTGACGAGGAGAAGGCCACGGTCACCGAACTGGTCGAACGTGCTGAGCGGGCCGAGGAACAGGCACGAAAACGTACTGTCAGTGCGCAGCAGGCCAGCGAACGTGCTGTGAAAGCCGCGGAGGAGGCGAGGAAGGCCGCACAACGAGCCAAGCAGGAGACCGAGGCCGCCCAAGGCGACACGCAGCGGGCAAGTGCCGCAGCTCGGGAAGCGGCCAGGCTGGCCGAGGAAGCAGCCCGGGCGGCCAATACTGCGATCAAAGCCGCCACTGCCGCCGATCGCGCCGCACGGGTCGCGGCCAACGCTGCGTCACGCGCCGCCAGCGCCGCGAGCCTGGCGGGACAGGCCGCTTCACGGGCGTACTCGGCCGCCTCGGCCGCCGCGCAGGATGCGAGTCAGGCCGAAGCCGCCCGCAACGCTGCCGAAACCGCCAGGAACGCGGCCGCCGGCGCGAATCGCGCCGCGGATGCCGCGCGCAGTGCTGGGAACGCGGCCGACCAGGCCGCGAACGCGGCTCAGGCAGCAGCCAGCGCTTCCGACAACGCGAAGGCCGCTGGTGCTGCGGCCAATGAGGCCTCGAAGCAGGTGGGCGTAGCCGAGGACGCGGCGGCCGAGGCTCGGAAAGCCGGTGCCGAAGCCCGAGCGCAGGCCCAACGAGCCACCCAAGCGGCCAACGCGGCGACCTCACTGGCCAACCGGGCGGGCAAGGCAGCCGACAACGCCGCTGCGGCGGCCGATTCCGCGGCCCGACACGCCAACAACGCCGCCAAGGCGGCCGAGGACGCGGCCCAACACGCGGGAGAGGCTGACGACGCTGCCGCCGAAGCGACTCGACACGCCAATGCCTCCATCGAGGCCGCGAACGCCTCGACAGCGGCGGCGAAACAGGCCCGTGAGATCGTCGAGCTCGCGCGCGAAGCCGACGCCGAACGGCTCTCCCAGGAAAAACAACGTCTCATCGATTTGGCACAGCGAGCCAAGCGGGAAGTCCAAAAAAGCCAGAGTAAGGCTCAATGGGACGCTCTCGAACAGTCCCGGGTGGACGAGGAGACCCGGAAACTGCTCGAGGCGGCGACGGCTGCCGACGCTTCCCCGTCGACAGTGCTAAACAAAGGAAGACAGGCCGCAGTCAACATCATGCGCACCGGTGGGCCATGGAGTCGGAAGGCAGCCCAACACGCGTTGTCCGGCACAGAGGCCGACATACGTCACTGGCTCGAATCGGGTCGGGAAGCAGCCGCGGACTCGGACAACCGGTCTCGTGTGGCACGCATCGCAGAAATCGGGGAACCCGCAGAGCTGCGCCAGGCTGCCGAGGAGGCCTTGCATGGCACGGCATCCGAGATCGAGAATTTCCTGAAGAACCAGCAGTATCCTGGTCGAACCACGGACGAGCGGGTGCGGGTGGTACAGATCAAGGACGGTGCCACGGGACCCGCTGTCAGGGAAGCGGCCGAAGAAGCGCTCAACGGGAGCCAAGCCGATGTTCACCGGTTCCTCGTCGAGGGGCAGTTCACCGCTCGTGCCACAGATGACCGGGTCAACACGACACGGCTCAAGGACGGCGGCGGTCCCCATGTCCGGGCAGCGGCCGAAGCGGCACTACAGGGGCCGTCCGCCTGGACCCGAGCCTTCCTCCAACGTGGACAATACATCGCCAAACACCGTGACCACCGGGCCGCTGTGCACAACGCGGAGATGAACCGGCTGGTCGAACGCGGTCTGCAGGCGGCTGCGAACGCACAACGGCAGGCCTACGAAGCCGCGCAAGCGGCCGCGAAGGCACGCGGAGCGGCCGAGGAGGCCGGTGAATACGCCCGGCAGGCGGCGAACTCCGCCGACCAGGCGGCGCAGTACGCCCAACAGGCTCGGAGTTCGGCCGAGGAGGCGCAGGCAGCGGCACAGCAGGCGGCCGATTCGGCGAGTGCCGCCCAGAACGCGGCCGACTCGGCACAGCAGTCCGCCCACGAGGCGAAGGTCTACGCTGTCCGGGCACAGCGCTCCGTCTCCGATGCGCGCAGCTACGCCTCAGAAGCCTACGAAGCCGCTGACAAGGCTCGTGACGCGGCGCTACAGGCCGGTCAGGACGCCGACACCGCCGCCAAAGCCGCCGAACAGGCCCGCCAAGAGAAAATAGAGCAGGAGCGAGCCGAGTACGCCGAAAAGAGAAAAAATCGCCCAGAAATAAAAGAGGAGGACATCAAGAAGGTCAGTAACCGCGTCGAAAGATGCATAGCATCCTTCCCGAAAGGGCACCCAGAAAAAGCAACCTGCGAACAAGAATACCCACCAAAAGATGAAGGATACATTCCAGGGATAGGAGACTGTGGAGAAGCGATCATTGGCATGGCAGGTTCCACCGTCGGACTCATAGCTTCAGGAATAAGCATGGCTGGCTCACCAGCCACCGGAGGAGTTAGCGGAATAGCAGGAGCCATAGGATTCAAAGCTTCCGAGTTCGGATTCGCAATGAGCGCCGGACAAGCAGTGAATTCATGCTGAAGGAAAGTGATATCGATGAGACCCAGACCACTCCTTTCAGCGATTATGGCCGCCGTCGGACTGGTGTCGACCGGAGCAGGAACAGGAATAATACCACTTTTCGGAATACTAAATGGAGAAAATCCGTTCAGCTCGACACATCTCACAGCATACACCGTGACATCATTAATTTGCTTCCTGACCCTCCCTCTCGCGATCACAGGAATAACGAAGGAAACAAGGAGAAGGAAGCAAACCGGACATAGTCCGCAAGAACAACAGGAAGGCTTCCCGGAGGGGAGGACCCCGTGAACGAGGATAATGAATTATCATCACGCTTCATCGAAATCCTGCGAGAAAAAAGGTGCTTGGCAGCAGGCCGAACCGGAAAACGCCCTGAGAGGGTGGCGTTTGTTCGTCCAAGGCTGTGAGGAAGGCTACGACGACAACCAGTACGAGTACTACAACGACATCGTGGTCCGAGACATCCTCGAACGGGCGTTGGACGATCCGGAGCTCAACCGTCTCCCCGGGATCGAGTGGCTGCGCCGCGAAGTGGCCGCGGCCGACCAACGCCTCCGAACCATCCTGCACGAACAACCGGTCGACGACCCCGAGCACCACCCCTGGTGGCGCGCCTACGTGCCTTACTACGGCGGAAGAGAGTTCGCCGAGGACATCCAGGAGCTGTACGGAGTGACCCTGCACGTCGTCGACTGAGCCCGGATCGTCCCGGAATCAGGGCCGCCGGGGTGACACACCACTGCCCCGGCGGCCCTGCCATCCGAGATCCCAGGAGAAGACAAACCTCGGAATTATCTCCCCGTAGAACGGGAATTCCCTATCCGGAAGACGCGCTCAGCGACTGGCAGAACTTCGTCGCCCTGTGCGAGGAAGGCTACGACGACAACGAATTCGAGTACGCCTTCGACCTCGACGCCCGGGGCCTTCTCGAGGAAGCCCTGAACGACCCGGAGCTCAACCGCCTTCCCGGGATCGAGTGGCTGCGCCGGGAAGTGGCCGAGATCGACGAACGCTTCCGCCGGATCCTGCACGAACAACCGGTCGACGACCCCGAGCACCACCCCTGGTGGCGCGCCTACGTGCCTTACTACGGCGGAAGAGAGTTCGCCGAGGACATCCAGGAGCTGTACGGAGTGACCCTGCACGTCGTCGACTGAGCCCGGCACCCCTCGGAGGCCCGCGCGGCTCACTCCCCCGACCAGATCCGCTCCAACGGCAGCCGCCCGGTGGGCACCGCCGAGGTCCCCTCGGGAGCGACGGCGGGCCTGCCGAGAGCGATCGCGGTCCGCACCGACCAGGGCTCGGTGAAACCGGCCAGGGCGGTGACCCGCTCGACGTTGCCCTCGGGGAAGAACGTGGCGGGACAACTGCCCAGCCCCACGGCCCGCGCGGCCGTCATGATCACCTGTGCGACCCTGCCCCCGTCGAACTCGGCGTCGGCCCAGCGCCGGTCCAGGGCCAGCAGCACCACCACCGGGGCGCCGCGCAGGTGCAGCGCGTAGTCCCCGCGGCGGCTGAGCTCGGCGCGCAGCCCCGCGTCCCGCACGGTGTGCAGCCGCCACGGCTGGCGGTTGCGGGCCGAGCCCGTCCAACGGGCCACCTCGAAGATCCCGGCCAGTTCCTCCCGGGAAACGTCCTCGTCGGTGAACCAGCGCGTCGCCGGCGGACCGTCCAAGCGCCCCCGCCGTCGCGGGGAACGAACACCACGCCCACTCGAATCGTTCACCGGAACAGTATGGTGCGCTAACGTGCACCCGTCGTCGCGGGTCGAACCGGCACAGGCCGAAACCAGGGAGGTTCACCACGTGCAGTCGGAGACGAGCGTCCCGCCGGAGGAGATGCTGCCGGAACGCAGCAAGGAGGTGGCGCGGGCGCTGCGGGCCGCCGGGGTGCCCGGGGAGATCCGGGAGATGTCCGGCTCGACCCGCACCGCCGCCGACGCCGCGGCCGCGCTCGGCTGCGAGACCGGGGCCATCGCCAGCAGTCTCGTGTTCCTGTCCGCCGGACAGCCGGTGCTGGTGCTGGCCAGCGGTCGTCACCGGGTCGACACGCGGTGGCTGGCCGAACAGCTCGGATGGCCCCGGCTGGAACAGGCCAAGCCGGAACAGGTGCGCCGCGCCACCGGGCAGGCCATCGGCGGGGTCGCTCCCCTCGGCCATCCCGAACCACTGACGACGGTGGTGGACAGCGCGCTGGCCGAGCACCCGCGCGTGTGGGCGGCCGGGGGAACCCCGCGCACCGTCTTCCCCACCACCCACGACGAGCTCGTGCGCGTCACCGGGGGGCGTTCCCTGTCCGTGGTCGACGAGCGGGGGTGAACCACGCGCCCGTCCGTCCCGCCGGGCCGGGCACGGAGCCCGCGAGCCCGGGTTCCGTGCTCGGGGCACGGACCGGTCCCTCGGGAACGGTCACAGGTAGAAGGCCAGGAAGAGGCACCCAGCGAGCAGCCCGAACAGCAGCAGCAGCACCCTGTCCTTGAGCGCCACCTCCTCGGGCTCGCCGGCCACTCCCTTGTCCACGTCCACGGCGTAGCGCAGGATGCCGATCACGAAGGGGATGATGGAGATGATCCCCCAGCGCGAGTTGTCCTGGTGCTGGATGTCGTAGGCCCACAGGCTGTAGGACATGATCATGATCGCCGCCGAGATCGCCCACACGAACCTCAGGTAGGAGGCGGAGTAGGCCCGCAGCGACCTGCGGATCTTCGCGCCGGTCTCGTTGGCCAGCTTGACCTCGGCGTAGCGTTTGCCGGCCACCATGAACAACGAGCCGAACGCCACCACGATGTAGAACCACTGGGTGATCACCAGCCCGGCGGCGGCGCCCCCGGCCACGGCACGCAGCAGGAAACCGGAGGCCACGATGCACAGGTCGATCACCGGCTGGTGCTTGAGCCCGAAGCAGTAGCCCAGCTGCACGCCCACGTAGACGGCCATCACCGCCAGCAGCGGCATGCTCACCAGCGCCGAGAGCGCGAGCGAACCGACCAGCAGCAGCCCGCACACGGCGTAGGCCACCGGCAGCGGGACCAGCCCGGCGGCGATGGGGCGGTTGCGTTTGGTGGGGTGCGCCCGGTCGGACTCGACGTCGATCGCGTCGTTGATGAAGTAGATCCCGGAGGCGGCCATGGAGAACACCACGAAGGCCATCGCCGCGTCCAGCAGCACCGGCCCCCGCAGCAGCGCCCCGGCGGTGAACGGGGCGGCCAGCACGAGGATGTTCTTGACCCACTGCTTGGGACGCAGCTCCCGGAGCAGCCCGTTGAGCAGCCCGGAGAGGGTTCCCGCCGCCGCGACCACTCTCGCGTGGTAGGCCTCGGAGGCCTTGTCCGTGGCCTCCCGCTCCCCGGAGGTCCCGGTGTCCCCCTCCAACGCGGCGGCCTCACCGCCCGCCTCGGAGCCGATGACCCCCTCCGAGTCGGTCTCGATCCGCCGCTCGGTCTGCCGCGTGGGCCCCGCGCCGTCGGCGGAGGCGCCCGTTCCGTCGGCGCCCGGGTCGGTGGCCAGCTTCGTGCCGCCGTGTCCCGCCGACTCGTCCCGTTCCTCGGCCCGGTGTCCGCGTTCCTGGGACGCGGTGGGCTCCTCGTCGAGCTGAAAACCGGTTTCGTTGTTGTCAGCCACGGTTCCTCCGCCGTTCGAGGTGGCGACGTACTCCCCACGCCACGACACCGCCGAGCGTGGAGCCGGCGGCCACGTCGCTCGGATAGTGCACGCCGAGCACCAGCCTGCTGACCAGCATCGGCGGCACCAGGACCGGGCTCAGCCGACGGCCGAGCAGCCTGCCGTAGAGCGCGGCCGCGGTCGTCGTCGAGGTCGCGTGCGAGGAGGGGAAGCTCAGCCTGCTCGGGGTGCTCACCAGCACCCGCACCCCGGGGTCTCCGGGTCTGCTGCGCCGCACCGCCCGCTTGACCGCGATGGAAGCGCCGTGCGCGGCGGCCACCCCGGCTGCCGAGGCCACCCACTCGGCACGGCGTCCCCGGTCGAACAAGGCCCCGAGCGCGCCCAGGGCCAGCCATCCGATCGCGTGGTCACCGAACTTCGACATACCTCTGGCGACCGTAACCACAGGCTGCTTGGCCAGCACCTCCTGCACGCCCCGCACGGCCACGGTCTCGGCCGTGACCTCGCGCGGCGGCTGCCGCCGCGAGTGCTCCGGCTCGGTCTCCTCGGCGGCGGGCGCGGTGGTCAGCTCTGCGTCCACTTCTTCTCCGGCTTCCTCTCGGGCGGCGGCACGGAGACCGTCGACGCCCACCGAGGGGGTCTTCCGTGCTCTCGGCCGTTGGCGGTACTCGACGACACGGCCACCCGGGAACGGGTTCCCTCCGGGCGGGCGCTGCCGTTCCCGGATGGCCGCCGCGCTCACTCGTACATCTGCTTCCACGACTCCGGGCTGGTCAGCTCCGGCAGGGCGGAACGATACGCCTCCCGCAACCTCGGCCACTCACGGACCAGCCTGCGGTAGTCTGCCACGGCCCTGAGCCCGAGCCTGCGGAACTCCTCCGGGTCGCGTCGCCGGAAGGCGGTCCCGCTGCCGTCGGCGGTGGAGACGGTGGCGCTGTCCAGCGCCCCCAGCAGGAACCACCGCGCGCTCTGCGAGGGGATGTTGAGCTGGGGACGGCGCCGGGCCTCGGCGGAGGGCTGCTTGAGGTTGTGCAGCAGCGCCTTCGAGGCACGCCGCGCGATCCGGCTGGTGCGCACCGGCGGGTCCAGCAGCCGCTCGGCCATGATCGGGTCGGCCGTGGGCGGCGGCAGCTCTCCCGCCGAGGAGTAGGTGCGCGCGTCGTCGTAGTCCTCCCGGATCCTGCGCACCTCGGGCAGCGCCGTGCGCAGGCTCTCGAACAACCCCTGCGGGCCGTTCAGGAAGTCCTCCACGGCCTTGAGCTGGATCGCGACGGTCGAGTACTCCATCGAGAACAGGTGCCGCAGGGTGAGCTTGAAGCTCTGCTTGAGCAGGTTCCCGCGCACCGAGTCCGGGCTGTGCAGCGCGGCGAGGATCAGCCGGTTGCGGGTGTGGAAGTAGGCGGTCCAGTCCGTGGCGTCGTTCTTGTCGGTCCACGGCATGTGCCACACGGCCGCCCCGGGAAGCGAGACCGTGGGATAGCCGTACTCCCCGGCCCGGACGTGGTACTCGGCGTCGTCCCACTTGAGGAACAGCGGAAGCGGCAGCCCGGTGTTCTCGATGACCTCGCGGGGGAACAGGCACATCCACCAGCCGTTGTAGGTGGAGTGGATCAGTTTGTGCAGCTTGCTGCTCTTGCGCAGCGGATACGCGGCGAAGTCGTGGTCGGTGGCGGCTCCGGGGGCGGCGCGCCACATCGCGGCGCCCAGGTCGACCACCTCGCCCATGGTGTGCAGCCGGGAGCGGGCCTGGAGGTTGAGCATGTGCCCGCCGACGATGACCGGGCGCACCGAGGCCCGTGCGAAGGCGTTGGCCCGCAGCACCCCGTCCGGTTCCAGCGCGATGTCGTCGTCGAACAGCATCACCTGCTCGGCGTCGGAGTTGTACACCCCCTCGTACATCACGCGGGTGAACCCGCCGGAGCCGCCGAGGTTGGGCTGTTCGATGACGTGCAGCTTGTCCCCGATCCGTCGGGCCGCCTCGTCGAAGCCCTCGGTCTCGCGGATCTTCTGCCCGCCCTGGTCGGCCACGACCACCCGTTCGACGAGGTCGAGCACCTGGCTGTCCTCGCCCAGGGTGCACAGGGTCTGCACGCAGTCGGCGGGGCGCATCGTGGTGGTGCCCACCACGACGCGCTGCCTGGGCAGGGCGAGGTCGGTGGTCCAGGCGGCCTCGTCGATCTCCAGTTCGCCGTCGTTGGTGAACAGGTCGAACCAGATCCAGCCGCCGTCCTCGAACGGTTTGAGCGAGATCCGGAACTCCAGCCAGCGCCACGACTTCGGGGAGGACACCCGGGTGCCCTCCAGGTGGACGACGTCCCCGTCGGGCTTGGAGCGGTAGACGTCCAGCCGCCCCGAGCCGCGTGCCTTCAGCCGTAGCACCACCTCGTCCAGGCGGGTCCAGCGCTTCCAGTAGCTGGCCGGGAAGGCGTTGAAGTACGAGGCGAAGGAGACGCGGGAGTTGGACGGGATCCGCACCGAGCGGCGCGAGAGCACGGTGGCCCGCTGGGACACCTCGCTCGGCTCGTCCAGGTACAGCGGGCGGGCGTCGAGCGGGTCCTCGGCCCGGGGCAGCAGCACCCGCTGCAACATCTGTGTGGGACTCACCTTCCGGTGGCCGGTACGTACCGTGGCCGAGTCACTCAGCTTGCTCTCCCCCGCCTCGGGCGAGTCGAACGTCTCCGGGGCGGGCGTCTCGTCGCCTCCCTCCGCGGAGGCGGCCTGCTCCCGGGCCGACTCCGCCGCGGAACCGGCCTCGCCGTGCTCCCGCTGGGATCCCGCCGGCGCGGACTCCGCCTCGGTGGCCGGCGGGCCCGTCGGTTCCGATTCGGCTGGGGTAGTCCGGTCAGTCACGTCAGTCCTCCATCGAGCCGTCCAACGAGCGGCCCTCGGTGAAGTAGGGGGAAACCTTGTTGTCGAACATGCTCAGCGCCGAACCGATCGCCATGTGCATGTCCAGGTACTTGTAGGTACCCAACCTGCCGCCGAAGAGCACCTTGCGCTCCTTCGCCTCCCGTTTGGCGAGTTCGCGATAGGTCTCCAGCTTCGCCCGGTCCTCGGACGTGTTGATCGGGTAGTAGGGCTCGTCGCCGCTGTCCGCGAAGCGCGAGTACTCCCGGACGATCACGGTCCTGTCCTTGGGATAGTAGTCCCGTTCGGGGTGGAAGTGCCGGAACTCGTGGATCCGCGTGTACGGGACCTCCTCGTCCGCGTAGTTCATCACCGGGGTGCCCTGGAAGTCCCCGGTGTGCACCACCTCGGTCTCGAAGTCGAGGGTGCGCCAGCCGAGCCTGCCCGCGGAGTAGTCGAAGTAGCCGTCCAGCGGGCCGGTGTAGACGACCGGCACCTCGGGCAGCTGGTCGCGCACCTCGAAGTAGTCGGTGTTGAGCCGCACCTCGATGTTGGGGTGGTCGGCCATCCGACGCAGCCAAGCCGTGTACCCGTCCACCGGCAGGCCCTCGTAGGTGTCGTTGAAGTAGCGGTTGTTGAAGGTGTAGCGCACCGGCAGCCGGGTGATGTTGCTGGCGGGCAGTTCCTTCGGGTCGGTCTGCCACTGCTTGGCCGTGTAACCGCGCACGAACGCCTCGTAGAGCGGCCTGCCGATCAGCGAGATCGCCTTTTCCTCGAGATTCTTGGCCTCGGCGGTGTCGATCTCGGCCGCCTGCTCCGCGACCAGGGCCTTCGCCTCGTCGGGGGTGAAGGCGCGCCCGAAGAACTGGCAGATCAGCCCGAGATTCATCGGGAACGAATAGATCTGTCCCTGGTAACGGGTGAAGACCCGGTGCTGGTAGTCCGTGAAATCCGTAAAGAGATTCACATAGTCCCAGACCCGCTTGTTCGAGGTGTGGAAAAGGTGGGCACCGTAGCGGTGCACCTCGATTCCCGTTTCCGGCTCGGCCTCGGAATAGGCGTTCCCCCCGATGTGATGCCTTCTCTCCAGCACCAGCACCCGCTTGTTCAGCTGGCTGGCGGCACGTTCAGCGACGGTAAGTCCGAAAAATCCCGAACCTACGATGATCAGGTCATAGCCTCCGAAGCTCACAGCCGCGAGGGTAGCTTGAGGTGTTCCACCACGCGGGCGGCGGGGACTGCGCCGCGTCACGACAACGGCCCCGCTCCCCACACGCGCGGGTGAACCACGCTTGCCCAGCCGGGTCACCGCCCGGGCCCGCCGCGCGAGCCCCCTCCCGATCCGCGTCCAGCGAGCGCACACCACGCCCCGGTCCCATACTCGCCGGAACCAACGGCCCACCGGTTCCGCAGAACGAGGTAGCGCATGTTCCGCGCACTGGCCACCGCGACCGTGGTGCTGACCACCACGGCACTGCTCACGGCAGCGACCACGGAACGACAGCAGGATCCGGCCCGGACGGACCCGGAGCGCACCACGGCCGAGCGGGTGGACCTGTCCACGGCTCCCCGAAGCCGGGCCGAGCCGAGCACGCGCACGGTGCGCACCCGGAAACCGTTCAGCATGGTGGCGCTCACCTGGAGCGGCCCCGCCCCGGACCGGATGCTGGTCCGCCCCCACCGGCCGGGCGGCCGGGGCGAGTGGCACCGACTGGCCCCGCTCGGGCGGGACACCCCGACCGGCACCGCCCCGCCGACGGCGACCCGTGCCCGGTGGATCGGCCCCACCACCGCCGTACGGATCCGGGCCCAGCGGGCGGGCCGGGACGTGACCGGGCGACTGCGCCTGATCGCGATCAGCCCCGCTGCCACGCCGGTGGAGACCGCACCGGAACCGCGCGGGCCCCGCCCACCCGTGGTCACCAGAGCCGATTGGGGAGCCGACGAGAGCGTGATGCGCTGGCCACCGGAGTACGCCGCCACCACCCGGGCCGCCGTGATTCACCACACGGTGGAGACGAACGACTACACCTGCGCCGACTCGGCCCGTGTCGTCCGGGGGCTCTACCACTACCACGCGGTGGAACTGGGCTGGGGCGACATCGGCTACCAGGTGCTGGTGGACAAGTGCGGCACGCTGTTCGAGGGACGCACCGACGGGCTGGACCGGCACGTGGTCGGCGGCCACACCCGGGGGTTCAACGCGCAGACCTTCGGGGTGGCGCTGATCGGCAACTTCCAGACCGCCGTCCCCTCCGGGCGGGCGCTGCGCGCCGCCGGAGCCGTGGCGGGGTGGAAACTGGGCACCACCGGCAGGGACCCGCGAGGGGAGACCACCCTCGTCTCGGGAGGCGGCCAGGGCAACAGGTATCCGGAGGGCACCGCGGTGCGACTGCCCCGGATCTTCTCCCACCGGGACGTCGGGGAGACCGCCTGCCCCGGCGAGCACCTGTACGCGCGGCTCGACCGGATCCGCGAGCACGCGGCCGACCGGGCCGGGTGAGCGCGGAGAACTCCAGTGGGCGGCCCACACCGTCACCCGGCCGGCGTCACCACCAGCGCTCCAGCACGGCGGCGACCCCGTCGGCGGCGTTGTCCGCGGTCACCTCGTCGGCCGTCTGCCGCACCTCCGGGTGGGCGTTGCCCATGGCCACCCCGTGGCCCGCCCACTCCAGCATCGGGACGTCGTTGGGCATGTCCCCGAAGGCCAGCACGTCCTCGGCGGCCACACCCAACTGCCCGGCCACCCGGGCCAGGCCGCTCGCCTTGTCCACCCCGGCCGCGGACAGCTCCAACAGCCCGGAACCGGTCGAATAGGTCACCCGCACCCCCTCCCCCAGCACCTGTTCGGCCACCGCCGCCATCCGGGCACTGCTCAGGTGCTCGTGCAGCACCAGCAGCTTGTCGGCGGGCGCCCCCACGAACTTCTCGACCGGTGTGACCCGCAGGTCGGGGTTCGGCCAGCACCGGTGGAAGTCCGGCTCGCCCAGGAACTGCTCGTCGACGCGGTCCCGCGCGGCACCGGTGGAACGCTCCACCCCGAAGGAGCACCCGGGCAGGGCGCGCCGGAGCGCGCCGGTGGCCTCGCGCAGCGTCTCCGGCGCCAGCGGGTCGGAACCCACGACGGTGTCGGTGGCCGCGTCGTAGTGCACCGCCCCGTTCGAGCACACCACCGGACCCGCCACACCCAGCTCCCCGACGATGCGCGGCACCCACCGGGGAGGCCGTCCGGTGACCAGCACCAGCGGCACGCCCGCCGCGTCCACCGCCCGAGCGCGCTCGGCGGTGCGGGCACTCACCCGCTCGGAGGGATCGAGCAGGGTTCCGTCGAGGTCGGAGGCTACGAGACACGGTTGACGCACTCCCCCATGATGCCCGGGCAGCGGGGCGCGTGGAACGCGATCCGTAACACTGTCGCCGCACGTTGCGTCGACGCGGCGCCTACCTCTCGTAGCCGAGGCGGGTGAGCGTATACGGTCACGTGTGTGCGCGTTGGGATAGTGATTCTGCCCGAACATCGTTGGTGGGCCGCCGAACCCCTGTGGCGGATGGCCGAGGAGTACGGCTTCGACCACGCCTGGACCTACGACCACGTGGGCTGGCGGGAGCTGGTGGACAAACCCTGGTTCGACGCGGTTCCCACCCTCACCGCCGCCGCGACCGTGACCTCCCGGATCAAGCTGGGCACGCTGGTGAGCTCCCCCAACTTCCGGCATCCGGTGCACTTCACCAGGGAGGTGACGGCGCTGGACGACGTCAGCGACGGACGGTTCCTGCTCGGCCTCGGGGCCGGAAGCCCGGGCTTCGACGCGCGGGTCTTCGGTGCGCGACCACTGTCCGCCGGGCGGCGGTCCGCTCGTTTCGCGGAGTTCGTGGAACTGCTGGACGGCATCCTGACCTCGGACAGCACCGACTTCCACGGGACGTACTACACGGCGGTCGAGGCACGCCGCGCCCCGGGATGCGTGCAGACCCCCCGGGTTCCCTTCGTGGTGGCCGCGGAGGGAAGCAACTCCATGCGGGTGGCCGCGCGCTTCGGCAACGGGTGGCTCACCACGGGACGGCCGCCGGGAACCGAGGTCACCGAGAGCGCCGCCTGGTGGCGTGGTCTGCGGGACAACACCGAACGCTTCGACGAGGCCCTGCACGAGCAGGGCAGGGTGCCGGGCCGGGTGCCGCGCTACCTCAACGCCGACGCGGGGCCGTCCTACGCGCTGTCCAGCGTCGAACACTTCCGGGACGTGCTGGGTCGGGCCTCCGAGCTGGGCTTCACCGACGTGCTGGTGCACTGGCCCCGCACCGAGGCGCCGTTCGAGGGCAGGGAGTCGATCCTGGAGGAGGTCGCCAACGAGGTGCTGCCCGGGCTCAAGGAGCGGTAGCCCCCGCGGTGCCGCCCCGACCGTGTTCCCGCCACGCGGAGCGGGTACCGCTGTGGGCGTCGACGATTCCGGAGAACGCGTGAACGGGAGGTGCGATGTCCGAACGGGAGACCGCCGCCCGGCTGCTGGAGGTCGCCGGCACCACCTACGCCGCCCAGGCGGGCATCGTGCTGCGCGACCAGCCCGCGCCGCTGTACCGGCTGCTGGTGCTCTCGGTGCTGCTCTCCACCAGGATCAAGGCCGACATCGCGGTGGCCGCCTGCAAGGAGCTGGCCGAGTTCGGCACCCCGGACCGGATGCTGGCCGCCGAGTGGCAACAGCGGGTGGACGCCCTGGGACGGGGGCACTACGTGCGCTACGACGAGAGCACCGCCACCGCCCTGGGAGAAGGGGCCGAGCTGTTGCGCACGAAGTACGGGGGCGACCTGCGGCGGCTGCGCCACCGCGCCGAGGGTGACCTCCGCGCGCTGCGCGCCGGACTGCGGGAGTTCCCCCGCCTGGGGCCGGTGGGGGCCGAGATCTTCTGCCGCGAGGCGCAGCAGGTCTGGCCGGAGTTGCGTCCCTACTTCGACAGGAAGGCGCTGACCGGCGCCGGACGGGTGGGGCTGCCCACCGACGCGGCCCGGCTGGCCGAGCTCGTGGACGGGTCCGACCTGGCCCGGCTCGCCGCGGCCTGCGTACGGGTCACGCTGGAGAAAGGGGTGGTGGAGCGGGTCACCGAACCCAGCCCCACCGGGTGATCCCGGCCCGGGGTGTGGCCCGGTTCGCGACGGAACCGGCCACACCCGGCGGTGGCGGTGCGCGTCACCGGGGGGTGAGGAGTTCGCGTCCTCCCATGTAGGGCCGCAGCCCTTCCGGAACCCGCACCGACCCGTCGGGGCGCTGGTGGTTCTCCAGCAGGGCGACGATCCACCGGGTCGTGGCCAGCGTCCCGTTGAGGGTGGCCGCGACGCGGTTGGTGCCCTCCTCGTCCCGGTGGCGGATGTTGAGCCGCCGCGCCTGGAAGGTGGTGCAGTTCGAGGTGGAGGTGAGCTCGCGGTAGTCCCCCTGGCTCGGGATCCACGCCTCGCAGTCGAACTTGCGGGCGGCGCTGTCCCCCAGGTCCCCGGCGGCGGTGTCGATCACCCGGTAGGGCAGCTCCAGCCTGCCCAACATCTCCTCCTCGGCAGCGAGCAGCCGCTCGTGCTCGCGCCGGGCGTCCTCGGGGGCGCAGTAGACGAACATCTCCAGCTTGTTGAACTGGTGCACCCGGATGATCCCCCGGGTGTCCTTGCCGTAGGAGCCCGCCTCCCGCCGGAAGCATGTGGACCAGCCCGCGTAGCGCAGCGGCCCCTCGGCGAGGTCGAGGATCTCGCCCTGGTGGTAGCCGGCCAACGGCACCTCGGAGGTGCCGACCAGGTACAGGTCGTCCTCCTCCAGGTGGTAGACCTCGGAGGAGTGCGCACCGAGGAAACCGGTGCCGTCCATGACCTCGGGGCGGACGAGCACCGGCGGCACCGTCAGGGTGAACCCGGAGGAGACGGCGCTGTCGGCGGCCATGTTCAGCAGGGCCAGCTCCAGTTGCGCCCCCACCCCGGTGAGGAAGTAGAACCGCGCGCCGGAGACCTTGGCCCCGCGCTCCATGTCCAGCGCCCCCAGCGAGGTCCCCAGGTCGAGGTGGTCGGCCACCTCGAAGTCGAACTCCGGCGGGGTTCCCACGTGTTTGAGCACCACGTAGTCCTGCTCGCCGCCCGGCGGGGTCTCGGGCTCGACGATGTTGGACACGGCGCGCTGGGCGCGTTCCAGCTCCTGTTCGGCCGCGCTCTGCTCCGCCTCGGCCTCCTTGACCCGCGTCGCGAGCTCCTTGGCCCGGGACAGCAGCTGCTGGCGCTCCTCCCCCGAGGCCCTGCCGACTTCCTTGCCCATCCGCTTCTGCTCGGCACGCAGATCGTCGGCGTTGGCGACCGCCGACCTGCGCCGCTCGTCGGCGGCGAGCAGTGCGTCCACCAGAGCGGGGTCCTCTCCGCGGGCGCGCTGCGAGGCGCGCACGGCCTCCGGATCCTCGCGCAGCGTCTTCAGGTCGATCACGGCAGGTCAGCCTAGCTTGTGCGCCCACGGCCCGCCGAGCCTGGGTACTACCGACGGGGCACGCGCGCGGCGGCGCGGGGCACCGCGCCTCGGCAGTGCCCGGGGACTCCAGGCAGTATGGAAGGCGTGATGGCCGAGCCCCCCGAACCGGACCAGCGGTCCGAGCCGACTCGTTCCCCGAAACGCTCCCGGAACGACACCACGAGCACCCGGCTGGTGATGATCTCGGCCGTTCTCGGTGCGCTGCTGGTCTTCACCGTCGCCGCCGCCCTGAACTGGCCCTCCGAGGAGTCGGCCCAGCCCGGCCTGGGCGAGCGGCCGACCACCACGAGCCCCCCGCCGGAGTTCGAGGCTCCCCCCGGGACCTGCCTGAACTGGACCGAGCCGGACGCCACCGACATCCGCGAGGTGAACTGCTCCGAGCCGCACCTGTTCGAGATGACCGGCAAGAGCGAGGTCTGGGCGCGGTTCGGCCCGGACGCGCCCTTCCCCGACACCGAGGTCTTCAACGAACTCAAGACGCGACGGTGCACCGACGTCGCCCGGGAGTACCTCGACGGCCGCCTCGACCCGGAGGGGCGGTTCGAGGCCAGCGCCTTCCTGCCGAGCGAGGAGAGCTGGGAACGCGGGGACCGCACCCTGCACTGCGCGTTGCAGCAGCCCGGCCCGGCGGGCAAGCTGTACCGGTTCACCGGCAAGGTGGCCGAGCTCGACCAGTCGGACGTCTACGAGGTGGGCACCTGCCTCGGCATCAGCGGCTCGGCGGTGTCCTCGCTGGTGGACTGCTCCCGCCCGCACTCGGTGGAGATCACCGGGGTCGTCGACCTGGGTGAGGAGTTCTCCGGGCAGCACCCCGGCACCGAGCAGCAGGACGAGTACCTGATCGACGCCTGCCGACAGCGGCTGGAGGACTTCGCGGGCAGCGCGGACGCCGCCGAGAACAAGGACCTGACGCTGTACTGGGACAACATCGGCCAGCCGAGCTGGCAGGCCGGTTCCCGCCGGGTCAACTGCAAGGTCGCGGCCACGCTCGGCGAGGACGAGGGCTTCGCCCCGGTGACCGGTAGTGTCCGGGGCGAGGTGTCGATCTCCGAGGAGCCCGCGCCCACCACCCCGCCGAGCCCCGGGGTTCCGGCCACACGAACGAGGTGATGTCGCCGTGCCGGTCGAGATGACCCGCCAACGCTTCGAGGAACTCGTCTCCGACGCCCTGGACCTGGTTCCCCACGAGCTGATGGCCGAGCTGGACAACGTCGTGGTGCTGGTGCAGGACCGCCATCCCGAGGACGAGACACTGCTCGGGCTGTACGAGGGGGTGGCGCTGACCGAGCGGGACAGCACCTACGGCGGGGTGCTGCCCGACCGGATCACCATCTACCGCGAACCGCTGTTGGAGAGCTGCGCCGACGAGCGGGAGGTGGTCGACGAGGTCGCGGTGACCGTGGTGCACGAACTCGCCCACCACTTCGGCATCGAGGAGGCCCGGCTGCACGAACTCGGCTGGGGCTGAGACGCGGGGCTAGCCCAGCCTTCCGGCGCGCACCCGGGCCAGCCAGGAGGCCGACTCCTGGAAGGCCTGCTCCGAGGCGGAGGGGCGCACGTTGACCGGTGCCCGCTCGGCCTTCGGGAAGGAGCCCAGGAAGCGAACCTCGGAGCAGCGCCGGTGCAACCCGGCCAGCGCGTCCCCCACCCGGGCGTCGGCCACGTGGCCCTCCAGGTCGAGGAAGAAGCGGTAGGCCCCCAGCCGGTCGGCCGTGGGGCGGGACTCGATGCGACTCAGGTTGATCCCGCGCAGGGACAGCTCGGTCAGCATCTCGGCCAGCGTGCCCACCTCGTCGTGGGCCACCACGGCGATCGAGGTCCGGTCGGAGCCGGTCGGCTGGGGCAGCGGCCCGGGCGGGCGGATCAGCAGGAAACGGGTCATCGCCTCGTCCACATCGGCGATCCCGTGGGCCAGGTGGGCCAGCTCGGGATGGTGCTGGCCCGCCACGGGGGCCACCACAGCCGCGTCGGCACGACCCGCCGCCACCTCCTCGGCTGCCGCGGCGGTGGAGGAGGTGGGCACGCTGTCCGCCCCGGGCAGGTGCTCGGCCCTCCACCGCCGCACCTGGGCCAGGGCGTGCGGGTGGCTGGCCACCGAGGTGACCTCCCGCTCGGTGGTGCCCGGTCTGGTCAGCACGTCGAACCGGATCGGCAGCACGGTCTCGGCCACGGCGACCAACGGGTCTCCGGAGGTGAGCCCGTCCAGGGTCGCCGAGACCGAGCCCTCCACCGAGTTCTCCACCGGGACCCCGGCGGCGAAGACCTCCTCGGCGCGCACCGCGTCCAGGGAGGCGCGGATGGACTCGTAGGGGACCAGCTCGGGGGTGATGTCGGAGGTCAACGCGCGGGTCGCCTGTTCGGCGAACGTTCCCTGCGGACCGAGATAGGCGATTCGGGGCACGTGTTCAGGCTACGAGCGGATCGGCGTCTCCTCGTCGCCCGGCCCGGCGGCCGGTGCGGGGTGTTCACCCGGACGGACTTGAAGATCTTCCCCCGAAGTGTGATCTACCCGATTACGCGCGGCGGGTGTTTCCTGCGATGCTGTGCACGTGACCGCGGATTCGGAGCGCTCGAGGAACGGGGCGGCGCCGGAGCTGAGGCTGGTCCTGTGTGCACTGGACGAGTCGCTGGCCGCAGCGTGGAGGGACATCGCCGACGGTCGTGCGGGCGTCAGCGTCTACCACGGTTCGGTGCTCGACAACCGGGTGGACGCCGTGGTGAGCCCGGCGAACTCCTACGGGTGGATGCGGGGCGGTGTGGACGCCGTCTACGCGACCGCCTTCCCCGAGGTGGAACAGCAGGTGCGCAGCGCCGTGCTCGCCTACCACGGCGGGGAGCTGCCCGTGGGCGAGGCGCTGCTGGTGCCCACCGGCTCGCGGGTACCGGCCTGGCTGATCAGCGCACCGACCGTCCGCGAGCCGGGCGAGCGGCTGCCCGCGGACACGGTGAGCCCCTACCTGGCGGCACGGGCGGTGCTGCGGCTGTGGTCCGGGGCGGTGCTCGACAACGGCATCCCGGTTCGGCGGGTCGTCCGTTCCATCGCGCTGCCCGGGCTCGGGACCGGGGTGGGTGGGGCCACCCCGGAGCTGTGCGCGAAACAGGTCGCCGCCGCCTGGGACGAGGTGTTCACCCGGGTGCACAGCCGCTGACATCTCACCCGGCCGGGTGAGTGCCGGGGTGACGGCCCCACAGCGGGTTTCGCTCCCGCGCGCACCGCGCCCCGAGGGCGTAGCCTCGGTTCGTCGTCCGTTGTCGGGCAGCGTCCCGGCGGGCCGAGCGGCGGGAACGGCCTCGTCCCGTCCGGCCCCCGGAGCGACCGCAGCCCGGGAGTGTCCACGGTCGACACCGGCGGGAGGTGCCGCCCCAGCGACCTCGCCGCGCCCAACCGTTTCGTGAACAGTTCCCGGGAGGTTCGCCGATGCTGGTTCGCAGGCTCGCGCGTCCGTTGTTGGCCTCGATCTTCGTCTACGGGGGGATCGGGGTGTTCCGGGACCCCCAGGGTCACGCCCAGGCCGCGGCCCCCCTGGTGGAGCGCGCCACCGAGCCCGTCCGGGACACCCTCCCCCAGCGGATGCCCACCGACGCCGAGACCCTGGTCAAGATCGACGGGGGCGTCAAGATCGGTGCCGGACTGCTGCTGGCCCTGGGCAGGTTCCCCAGGTTCTCCGCACTGCTGCTCAGCGCGAGCCTGGTACCGACCACCCTGGTCGGACACGCGTTCTGGGAACACTCCGACCCGGAACAGCGGGCGGCCCAACAGACCCACTTCATCAAGAACCTGGGAATCCTGGGAGGTCTGCTCACCACCGTTGTGGACACCAAGGGCAAACCCTCGGTGGGCTACCGGGCGCGCCACGGCGCCCACCGCGTGGCCGAGCAGACCCAGCACGCCGTCGGACGCCGGAACAGGTGCGGGTTCCGCGCTTCCGGCAGGTGAGCGCCCCCTGGCCGGACAGCGGTGGTCTCCCTGCCAGTAGCGTTGGGGGCGTGCCGGTACGTGTGCTGCTCGTCGACGACCACGAGGTGGTCCGCAGGGGTCTGCGCGACCTGCTGGACACCGAGGAGGACGTCCGGGTCGTCGGGGAGGCCGGCGGGGTGGACGAGGCGCTCGTCCGCGCCGGTGCCGAACGTCCCGACGTGGCCGTGGTGGACATGCGGCTGCCGGACGGCGACGGGCTCGACCTGTGCCGCAGACTCAGGGAGTCCGAGCACCCCCCGCACTGCCTGGTGCTGACCGCCTTCGACGACGAACAGGCGCTGGTGGGGGCCATCAACGCGGGAGCCTCCGGATACCTGCTCAAACAGGTGCGCGGCCAGGACCTGGTCAACGCGGTGCGGGAGGTCGCGGCGGGACGTTCCCTACTCGACCCGGTCACCACCAGGAGGGTGCTGGACCGGCTGCGGGAGGGTTCCGCGCGGGAACGGGACGAGCTGTCCGAGCTCACCGAGCAGGAACACCGGGTGCTGGAACTGATCGGTGAGGGCCTGAGCAACCGGGAGATCGCCGAACGGCTGTTCCTCGCGGAGAAAACCGTCAAGAACTACGTGACCTCGGTGCTGGCCAAACTCGGCATGGAACGCCGCACCCAGGCGGCCGCCTGGTACGCGCGGCGGCGCTGAGCCCCTGCCGGGCTCACCCGGCAGAGAGCGGGACCTCCCAGGTGACCGTGCTGCCGCTGTCCGGGGAGGAGCTGATCTCGCAGTGCCCCCCGGCGGCCACCGCGCGTTCCTCCATGTTGCGCAGTCCGCGTTTGCTCACGTCGTGCGGGATCCCGCAGCCGTCGTCGGTGACCTGCAACAGCAGCCCGGTGTCGGTGCGCCGCACCCGCACCAGCACCGTCCGCGCCCCGGAGTGGCGCACCACGTTGGACAGCGCCTCGCGCAGCGCGGCCCGCGCGTGGTCGGCCACGGCCACGGGCACGCTCCCGAGGTCACCGTCGATCTCCAGCTCGGGCGACCAGCCGAGCAGCTCCCCGGCGATGCGCACCTCCGAACGCAGCGAGTCCGTCAGGTCCGGGGCCTGCTCGGAGCACTGCGGGTCGGTCGAGGTGAGGGTGCGCACCGTGGCCCGCACCTCCGCGATCGTCTGGTCGATCTGGTCGGTCACCTCGGTGAGCCGTTCGGCGTCGTCGGCGTCGAGCCGGTCGGACAGCCTGCGTCCCAGCACGTTCAGCTGGACCCCGGCCCCGTAGAGCCGCTGCACGATCACGTCGTGCAGGTCGCGGGCTATCCGCTCCCGCTCCTGGTAGACCGCGATGCGCTGACGCGCGGTGGAGCCCTCGGCCAGCACCAGTGCCAGCCCGGCCTGCGCGGCGAAGGAGGTGAGCACGTCGACCGTCACCCTGGTGAAGGGCTCGGCGTTCCTCCTGCGGTAGACGGCCAGCGCCCCCAGTCTCCGCTCGCGGGTGCCGAAGGGCGCCACGGCGAAGGGACCGTACACCCGCAGCGCGCGGGGAACATAGGGCGCTGTCAGCGGGTCGTCGATGAGGTCGTCCACCACCACGGGAACCCCGTCCCGGGCGACCTGGGCGGCCGCCGAACGCGGGGAGAGCACCGAGCCGACCGGGTCGCTGGGGGGATCGGAGGCGTGCGGGCCCGTGTGCGCGGCCTCGACGGTGAGGGTGTCCTGCCCGTCCCGGACCATGACCAGCCCCAGGTCCGCCTCGGTGAGGGTGGCGGCGCGCCGCACGACGAGCGGCAGCACCGAGTCCGGGTCCTCCGAGGCCAAGGCCGCCTTGGTGATCTCGGTGGACGCGGCGAGCATCCGCCTGGCCAGCATCGAGTCCATGACAACCACGAGACTAGGCCCCACGTGCTCCGGTGTCCGGGTCACCAGCACTGATGGCGAGCACAATCACAGCCGGTCCCCCTCCCGCACCGGCGGTGGGTTCCCGTCCCGCGCCGCGTGCCCGGGCGGGCCGCCACCCGGCTCGGCCACGATCCGGCCGTCGGCCACCCGCCACACCACGTCGGCGTCGGCGGTCTCGGACTCCCGGTGGGTGACCCGCACGACCGTGCGCCCGCGCAACCGGTCGCGCAGCCGCGCCGACAGCTCCTCGGCCGTGGGCGGATCCAGGTGGGCGGTGGGTTCGTCCAGCAGCACCAGTCCCGGTTCGTCGGGCACCAGCGCGCGGGCCAGGGCGAGCCGCCGCGCCTCCCCTCCGGAGGCCGCCGTGCCCCCGGCACCGAGCAGTTCGTCCAGCCGCCCGGTCCAGTGAGCCAGTCCCGCGCAGCGCAGCGCCTCGGCCAAGCGGGTGTCGTCGGCCCGCGGGTCGGCCATGCGCAGGTTCTCCCGCACCGTGGTCGACACCAGCTGCGGATCCTGCGGGCACCAGGTGACCCGCCCCGGCGCGGTGACCTCCCCCCGTTCGGGGGGCAACAGCCCGGCCAGCAGGGCGAGCAGGGTGGACTTCCCCTGGCCGGACTCGCCGACCACGGCGACGTGGGTGCCCGCCGGGACCCGCAGCGAGACCTCCCGCAGCGCGGGTTCGGCGGCCCCCGGCCAGCGCACGTCCACCCCGTCGAGCACCACCTCCGGCCCGTCCGAGGCCGGTGGGTCGGCCGGAGCGGGCCGCGCGTCCTCCCCGGACGCCGACTCGGGCGGTCCGGTGTGCAGCAGCGGGGACAACCGCCGGTGGGCCCGCCGCAGCGGTCGCCAGTACTGGGCCGCCGCGGGCAGTCCCGCCACGGTCTCGGTCACCGCCAGGGGGACCAGCGCCAGCACGGCGGCGAGTTCGGCCGCCAGCTCCCCCCGGGCCACGGCCCGCGCCGCCAGGGCGGCACATCCGACCACGGCCCCTCCCATGAGCAGGGTGACTACCGCGCCGGCCGCGCCCTGCCCGTAGGCCACTCTCCGGCAGCGGGCGGCCAGCTCCGCGTCCCGCTCGGCGAGTTCGGCGCGCAGCCCGTCGGCGGCTCCGCAGGCCAGCAGCTCGGCGGCGGCCTCGAACAGCCCCCGCGTCCGGGTGGCCACCTCCCGTCTGCCCTCGGTGAGCGCGGCGGCGGCACGCCGCTGCACGGCCAGCGCCGCGGCCGGCCCGAGGATTCCGGCGAGCAGCAACGCCACCGCCAGCAGCAGACCGGCCGGAGGAAGCAGGGCGGTCTGCAACGCCACGGCGGCCCCGCCGACCCCCATGGCCGTCACCGGGGGGACGAACACGCGCGGGGCCAGGTCGCGCACCGTGTCGGTGTCCTCCACCAGCCGGGTCGCCCCCTCTCCCCGGGACAGCCCGGCCGCCCGGGCCGGGCCCAGCCGCACCAGCCCGGCCCAGAGGCCCCGACGCAGCCGCCCGGCCAGCCGGAAGGCCGCGTCGTGGGTGATCAGCCGTTCCAGATAGCGCAGCACGGACCGGGACAGCGCGAAGGTGCGCACCCCCACGGCGGCGACGCTCAGCGTCAGCACCGGGGGCTGCTGGGCGGCGCGGGCTATCAGCCACGCGGAGGTGGCGGTCAACGCCACCCCGGAGGCCAGGGAGAGCACCGCCAGCCCACCACCGGCCAGCCCCCGCGCGGTGACCAGCTCGCCCAGGCGGGCACGGCCGGTCCGCTCCCGCAGGCGGGGGGCGGTGCTCGCGGTGGCCCGCGTCCCCTCGTCCTCCTGCGGGGAGCTCCCCGGTCGGTGGCTGGCCATCACCACGACCGCCCCGGCTTCGGCGGCCCGCCGGAGGGCGCGTTCGACCCGGGAGGCCGTGGTGGTGTCCAGATGCGCCGTGGGTTCGTCCGCCAGCAGGACACGGGCCCGGCCGTGCAGGCGCAGCAGCCCCCGGGCCACCGCCACCCGCTGGCGCTCCCCCGCCGACAGCGTGTCGACGGGACGGCCGCGCAGGTGCTCCGCGTCGGCCTCGGTCAGCGCCCGGTGCAGCCGCTCGGCGGTTCCCTCGGGCTGGTCGGACACCGCCAGCCGCAGCTCCTGCTCGACGGTTCCTCCGGAGAACACCGGGTGCTGCGGTATCCAGGAGAGCAGGGAACGCCACCGGGGCGAGCTCAGCTCGGTGATCTCGGTGCCGCCGTAGCGCACCGTACCGGCCTCCGGGGTGACGAACCCGAGCAGCACGGCGAAGGTGGTGGACTTGCCGCTGCCGCTGGGTCCGATCCCGGCGAAGCCGTCCAACCGCAGCATCTCGCCGGGCCTGGCGGTGAAACTCAGCCCGTCGGGAACGCGTCGTCCGCGCCGGGCCACGCCGAGCCCGGTCACGCTCAGCTCCGCGCCCTCCGGTGGCGTCTCGGCCGACTGTTCCCCGTCGACTGTCGTGTCCGGCGGGTCGAGGTGGACCCGTTCGACACGGCGCACCGCCTCCACCCCGTCCTCACTGGCGTGGTGGGCCGCCCCGGCCGCCCGCAGCGGCAGATAGCACTCGGGAGCCAGCACCAGCACCAACAGACCGGTCTCCAGGGCCATGTCCCCGGAGACCAGGCGCATCCCGATACCGACGGCGACCAGCGCCACCGACAGCGAGGAGCACAGTTCCAGCACCAGCGCGGACAGGAAGGCGATCCGCAGGGTGGCCACGCTGCTGCGGCGGTGGCGCTCGCTGACGCGGCGCACCGCCTCCCCCTGGGTGCGGGCCCGGCCGAACGCGGTGAGCACCGGCAGCGCCCGCACCAGCTCGGCCAGGTGCCCGGACATGCGTTGCAGCGCCTCGGCGGCACGTTCGGTCCGTCCCTGCGTGTAGCGCCCCACCAGCCAGGCGAACAGCGGGATCAGCGGCACCGTCAGCAGCACGAGCACCGCCGAGGTCGGATCGGCGAGCAGGATGCCCGCCCCCACCAGGGGTGGGACGACGGCGGCGGTGACCAGGGCGGGCAGGTAGACGGTGAAGTAGGCGTCGAGGGCGTCCAGCTCCTTGGTGGCCAGTGTGGTCAGTTCGGACGGCCCGTGGCGGTCGATCCACTCCGGCCCGCGCCGCAGCGCCGAGTCCAGCAGCAGGGCCCGCAGTTCCTCCTTGGCCCCGGCCGCCGCCCGCGCCGAGACGCTCTCGGTGGCCCAGTGCAGCACCGCCCGCGCCGCCACGGCCCCGCAGAGCACCGCGAGCCTGCCGGAGACCTGCGGGAGGTCGAGGCCACGCAGCACGACGTCGGCCAGCACCGAGGCCAGCGCCCAGGCCTGGGCCACCAGAGCCAGGGCGTTGGCGACGGCCAGCACGGCCGCCAGCAGCAGGGCCCTCCGGGTGGACGGCGACAGACGCGGCAGCCCCCCGAGCGGACCGTTGCCGGAGAGCACGGTGTCCACGGCGCGGCGCACACGCGCCGGTGCGGAAGCTGGCAACCACCGCTCCTTTCCGTCCGAGCAGGACCGGTCCTTACCCGGTCCCGGGTGTCGCCGACACCGCGCGGCGCCGCGCTAGGGCGCGTGCACCGGGGGGATGTGCCGGGTGCCGATCCTTCGGCGGAACACCCAGTAGGTCCAGCCCTGGTAGACCAGCACGGCGGGGGTGCCGAAGGCGGCCACCCAGGTCACCACGGTCAGGGTGTAGGGGCTCGCCGCGGTCCCGGCCACGGACAACGACCACGCCGGATCCACGGTGGACGGAAGCACGTTCGGCCACAGCGCCCCGAACAGGGTGAGCACCGCGGCGGCCAGCGCCACCCCCTGCAGGGCGAAGGCCTGCCCGTCGGCGGAGGCCGTGTGGCGCAGCAGCGCCGCCAGCCCGGCCGCGACGGCGGCGAGCAGCGGGATCCAGGTCCATGCCGCGCCCTCCCGCAGCTGCGCGAGCAGCAACAGCGCCACGAGCGGGACGAGCAGCGGAGCCCCCAGCGTGCGGGCGAAGCGCTGGGCGCGCTGACGCACCACCCCCTCGGTCTTCAGCGCGAGGAAGGCGGCCCCGTGCAGCAGGGAGAAGGCCAGCACCGCGAGGGCCCCGAGGAGGTTGGGCCAGGAGAGCACCACCAGCGGGCTTCCGATCCGGTCGCCGTTGGCGTCCAGCGGCAACCCGAACACGGTGGCCGACAGCATCAGCCCCACCATCAGCGGGGCGGTCCAGGAGGCGAGCACGATGACCACGTCCCAGCAGCGCCGCCAGGTCGGGCTGTCCACCTTGCCGCGGTACTCGAAGGCCACTCCCCGTCCGATGAGCACGATCAGCAGCACCGTGAGCGGCAGGTAGACGGTGCTGAACAGGGAGGCGTACCAGCCGGGGAAGGCGGCGAACATGGAGCCGCCGGCCACGATCAGCCACACCTCGTTGCCGTCCCACACCGGGCCGATGGTGTTGATCAGCACGCGGCGTTCCCGCTCCCCGCGCCCGAGGACCGGCAGCAGCATCCCCACGCCGAAGTCGAAGCCCTCGAGGAACAGGTAGCCCAGCCAGAGCAGGGCGATGACGCAGAACCACAGGGTAGGCAGGTCCATCGGGATCCTCCGGCGTCGGTGGAGCTGAAGGGGCGGTCTCGGGGGGTCCGGCACGGGAAGCGCCTCCGGGAAGAGGCGCGGGAGGGCTCAGTAGGCGAAGGACAGCACCTCCCCGTCCTCGTCCGAGTCGTCGTGGTCCTTCGGCGGCATCACCGCCTCGAACCCGCCGCGCGCGTAGCGCACCATCAGGAAGACCTCGACCACGAGCAGCACCGCGTACACGGAGGTCAGCGCGACCAGCGAGGTGACCATCTCCCCGGGGCGCACCCCGGAGGAAACCGCCTGGGCTGTGTACATCCACACCCCGTCCACTCCGGACGGGTTGGGGTTGGGAACCACCACGAAGGGCTGTCTGCCCATCTCGGTGAACACCCAGCCGAAGACGTTGGCCAGGAAGGGCGCGGAGATCGAGGCCAGCGCCAGCGGCCCCCACCAGCGTCCCGTGGGGAAACGCCCCTTCCGGGTGAACCAGAGCACGGCCACCGCGGCCAGCGCCGAGACGGCGCCGAACCCGATCATGAAGCGGAACCCCCAGTAGGTCACCGGGAGGTTCGGCCGGTAGTCGACCGGCTCCCCTGCCAGCTCACCCAGCCGGGGGTCGTCTGGGTAGTGGGTGCCGTACTGCTGCTCGTACTCCCGTTGCAGCTGCTGAACCCCCTTGACCTCGGTGTCGAAGTCACCGTGGGCCAGGTAGGACAGCAGGTAGGGGACGGTGAGGCTCTTGACGCTCTCGCAGTTGGGGCGGCTGACGTCGCCGTAGGCGAACACCGAGAAACTGGCGGGCTGTTCGGTGTGGCACAGCGCCTCGGCCGAGGCCATCTTCATCGGCTGCTGCGAGAACATCAGCTTGCCCTGGATGTCGCCGGACACGGCCAGCCCGACGAAGGCGACCAGGGCGATCCAGGCCCCGGCCCGCATCGAGGTGTGCCAGACCCGGCGGTCTTCGTCGTGCGGCACACCCGCGCGGTCGCGTTTCCACACCTTCCAGGCCGCGATGCCGAGCACGAACGTTCCGGACACGGCGAAGCAGCCGAAGATCGTGTGCGGGAACGCGGCGAGCAGGGTGCTGTTGGTGAGCACGGCCCAGATGGAGGTCAACCGGGGCCGCCCGTCGACGAGCTCCACCCCCACGGGATGCTGCATCCAGGAGTTGGCGGCCAGGATGAAGAAGGCCGAGGCCACCGTGGCCAGGGAGAACGCCCAGGCGCAGGCCAGGTGCGCCCGCTTGGACAGCCGGTCCCAACCGAAGATCCACAGCCCGAGGAACACGGACTCCACGAAGAAGGCGACGATGCCCTCCATCGCCAGCGGGGCGCCGAAGACGTCCCCCACGAACCGGGAGTACTGGCTCCAGGCCATGCCGAACTGGAACTCCTGCACGATGCCGGTCACCACGCCCATGGCGAAGTTGACCATCATGAGTTTGCCCCAGAACTTGGTCATCTTCAGATACCGCTCGTTGCCCGTGCGGTACCACGCGGTCTGCATCCCCGCGACGGTGATCGCGAGTCCGATCGTCAGCGGGACCATCAGGAAGTGGTAGACCGTCGTGATCCCGAACTGCCACCTGGCGATATCGAGAAGATCCACGCCGTCCAGGTTCCCCGTGGGGAAGGCGGGTTCCCAGGTTCGTTGGTCCTTCGGTGTGAGGAGGAAGGTCCCGAGGTCACCGGGACCTAGGTCCCGGTGTGACCCACGACGCGACCACTCGTTGTATCACGCCTTCGGCCCGCGTGCCAGGCTCCGCCCGGGGTCGGTTCCGCCCGGAACCGACCCCGGGCCGCCGGTTGTCGGCGGGACCGGATCCCGCTTTCAGCGGGCGGTGACCCGCAGCTCCCGGATCCCAGCGTGGGCCTCCGGCGGGCTGGTCACCTCCACCCGCACGTAGCGGGCGAGCCGACCGGGTCCCCCCGGGTGGAACTCGGTGAAGTGCCTGCCGTCCAGCGAGACCAGCACCCGGTGCTCCTTCGGGGCGGTTTCGGTCCACTCGGCGTGCACCCGGCCGACCCAGGAGGGCCGGTCCAGTTCCACGGTGAGCTCGGAGCGACGGCTCGCCGGGGTCCAGGTGGTCGCCGTGCTGCCGTCCACGGCGGCCTCGGCGTACTTGCCGGGTTCGGCGTCGGCGGCGGTGGCCGGTCGGCAGCGGGCGAGGTTGTCGGTGGGGGCCAGGTCGGGACGCCGCGTCTCGACCGTGGCGGGAGCATCCCGCCCGACCGTGTGCTCACCGTCCGGGGTGCGCACGGTGAACGGATCCCCGTGGCGCAACGACACCCGGGTGCGCTCCGGCCCGATCCGCACGTCGAAGGTCCTGCCCTGCCAGTGCAGCCCGGTCAGCTCCACACCGCGCGGGAACTGCGGCGGCAGCGTGGGGTCCATCCGCACCGCGTCGGTCCTCCAGCGCAGACCGGTCAGCCCGTGGGTGAAGGTCTGCAGGAAACCGCCGTTGCCGGTGAGGAAGTTCAGCGCGGGGGAACCCCCGTCGTCACCGGCCCGCTCGCCGCGCGCCTCGGAGAACTGGGCGAAGGGGGCGCGCACGAAGGGGCGGATGGCCCGGTTGATGTAGGTGTTGGTCACGCACCCCGGCTGGCCGTTGGCCGCCGCGTCGACCGCGTGCACCGCGTCGGTCATGGCCGGCCCGTCCGGGTCCGTACGCGGCGCGTAGTACTCCAGGGTGTCGGTGGCGACCTCCTCGGACATCGGCCATTCCAGCGGGTACTGCAACAGCACGGTGTCGGCCTGCTTGATCTCGCCGCCGTCGTAGCCCTCGTACTGCAGGAACACTCCCCGTTCCTCGTCGAAGGGGATCCGCAGCCCGTCGGCGATCTCGGTCCAGCGCGCCGGGGCGGGCTCACCGAGCACCTCGGCGGCCCTGGTGGCGTTGCGCAGCGCGGTCGCCGCCCCCGCGTTGGTGAACACCCCGTCGTCCACCCCGTTGCTGTACTCGTCGGGTCCGGCGACGTTGTGGATGGAGTAGCTGCCGTCGTCGTTGCGGGTGACCCGCCCCTCCCAGTAGCGGGCGAGGGCACGCAGCACCGGCCAGCCGTGCTCGCGCAGCCACCGCTGGTCCCCGCTGGCCTGGTAGTACTGCCAGGTGGCCAGCGCGATGTCGCCCTGCAGGTGGTTCTGGGTGAGACAGTGCGGCGGGTCCCAGCTGTGGCAGTCGTCGTCGAGGTTGCCGCTGTCGGCGCTGGTCCACGGGTAGAACGCGCCCCGCTGGCCGACGGCCTCGGCGTTGGCCCGGGCCTGGTCGAGGGTGCGTTCCCGGTAGGCCACCACCGAACGGGCGATGTCGGGGTGTTGGGCCAGCAGCGCCGGATACATCCACAGCTCGGCGTCCCAGAAGATCAGCCCCGCGTAGTTGTCACTGCTCAGCCCGGCGGGGGCGATGCTGTTGTCCTGGCCGCGCCGGATGCTGGACAGCAGGGCGTACTTGCTGGCCCGCAGCCACCGCTGCATCTCCGGGCGACCCGGGGTGCGGATGTCGCTGCTCCACAGCGAGCGCCACCGCTCGGCGTGTTCGGCGAACAGCCGGTCCCAGCCGCGGGCGGCGGCCCGCCGCGCGGTGTCCACGGCGGAGTCCCGGTGGTTCTCTGCGGTGAGCGCGGTGTCCACACCGACGTACTTGCCGAACTCGTAGGTGTGCCCGGCCCGGGCGGGAAAGCTCAGGCTCTGCTCGGCGTCCAGCCCGGAGATCCTGGTTGAGCGTTCCGGCTCCGCGCGGGCCAGGTCACCACCGGCGCGCAGCGTCGAGGCGACCGTGCCGGTGGTGGCGACCTCGTCGGTGCGGAACCCGACGTGCACGGTCCTGCCGTCGGCGCCCGCTCCGGTGGGTTCCATGCGGCGGGCCCCGTCCCCGTCGATCGCGGCGGTGACGGTGGCCCGGCCGTTCCAGTGCGGGGTCATGCGCAGCCGCACGGCCCCGGCGTGCGGGTGGGCGCGGTCGGCCACCGTCTCGTAGGTCAGCTCGGTCGCCCGCCCGTCGGGCGTGGTCCAGGTCAGGGAGGTGCGCAGTATCCCGCAGCGCACGTTGAGGGTCTGGCGGAAATCGGAGATCCGCTCCTCCGGGGTCTCGGCCCCGTAGCGCGCGGTTCCGTTGTCGACGGTCAGTGTGGACCAGGTGGGGATCGCCGCGATGGCGTGCTTGTCCTCGTCGGTCTGGGCGCTGGGGCCGCTGCCGTAGAGCCCGCTGACGAAGGCCCCGTCGAAACGCGGGGTTTCCAGGGGGAATCCGGTTTCCCCGCCGGTGGCGACGTAGCCGGTTCCGGTGGGCGGCACCCGTTGGGAGAGGTAGCCGTTGCCCACATAGGCGTGTCTGGTGTAGGTGGGGTCGAACTCCTCGGTGGAGAACTCCCACGCCGGATCACCCGCGCGGCAGTCCGCGGTGTGCCCCTCGGACGGAGCGGGTGGGGCGGCCGTGGCCGGGGCGGGGATCACGGCGATGCTGAGCACCAGCAGCGCCCCCAGGAGCGTTCCGCCCGTTCGTCTCGGTGCCAGGTCCATGTCGTCCATCCCGGTCGGACTTCGCTGTCGACGACCAACAGACAACCCACTGAACGTGTTTCAGTCAACACTGTGGGTGCGCGTCCGGTGATTCCCACGCGTCCGAGGGGTGTGCGGAAAGCCGGGAGGAGGACCGAACTCCGCCACGGTGATGAGGCGAATCACAGGGCGAGGAGAAACGTCCGCTCCGTCCGAAAAGGGGAAACACCGTAAAATTCCGATCATGCGCGGAGCGGGCTGGAGCGGCACGCTGCCCCTGCCGGAGCGGACGAGCCCCACCCAGGCCGAGGAGCTGGCCCGAGCGGCACTGCAACTGCGACAGGGGCGGGGAGACCAGCGACTGGTGGAGGTGCTGCGCGGCAGCGAGGTGTTCGTCGAGACCGAGCGCGACGAGCACGGTCGGCCCACGGTGTCCACGATGGCCGACTCGCCGGACGGAGTGCGGTGCCTGCCGGTGTTCTCCAGTCACCAGCAGCTGGCCGAGTACGCGGTGCTGGGACAGCGCGGGGAGGACACGCTGTCCTACGGCGCGCTGTCCGGGGCCGAGCTGCTCGACGAGGTGTTGCCGCAGCTGCCCACGGGCACCTGTGTGCTGCTGGACCCGGCCGCCGAGCACACCGTGGTGCTGCCTCCGCTGCCGGGCGTGGTTCCGGCGGAGATCGCCGTTCGTCTCGAGGACAGCCGGGAAGGAAACGATGGGTGACAACCAGCGTTTCGCCGTGGATCTGGAGGAGCTGAAGCGGGCCGAGACCGGGGTGCGCGACGCGGTGGGGGAACTGCGCGAGATCGTTCCCTGGGACGTCGGCGCCCCGGACGGGAAGGGCGTGCGCGGCTATGTCGACAACAACGCCGCCGCGGCCGGGAACGAGAAGCTCGAAACGGCCCTGCGCACCTTCGGCGAGAAGTGGGAGTGGGGAGTGAAGTACCTGGTCGAGGACGGGTTGGAAACCGCCGACGCGCTGGCCGAGACCAACGAGAACTACCGTGAGGCCGAACGGCAGGCGGGTGGGTTCCTCGAACGGCTGGAGCACTTCGTCACCGGTGATCCCGTCAAGAGCTACGACCAGGCCCGGCAGGACGGACCCACTGCCGTGGCGGCCCCGCGGAACGCGGAAACGCTGGCCCGCGCCGGCGAACGACTCGGGGAGATGACCGGTGGTCAGTAACACCTCCTCGCTGCGTGAGGACTGGAACGAGCTCCTCGAGACCGGCCTCGACTGGGGAGCCAACCTCGGCCTCCCCACCTCCGTAGCCGCGAAGCAGGCCCGCCGGGGGATCATCCCCGGTGATCCCGACACTCTGGCCGAGATGGCCGAGCACTTCCGCGCGCTGGGCAGCGCGTTCGAACGGTCCGGCCGTGGTTTCCGCGCCATCGACACCGGCGGGTGGCAGGGCGAGGCCGCCGAGGCGGCACGCGAGTACCTGGAGCAGTCCCCGAGAAAATGGTTCGACGCCGCCGACGCGTTCACCGAGGCCGGTGACGCTTTGTCGCGGTACGAACAGGTGCTGCGCCAGGCGCAGCAGCGGGCGGAGGCCGCCCAGCGGGATCTGGCCGAGGCCGCACGACGCGCGAAGGACGCCGCCGAGGAGCACAACCGGCGGGTGGAGCAGGCCCGGCAGGAGGGTGCTGAGCCGCCCCCGCCGTTCGAGGACCCCACGGCCGAGCAGCGCGAGGCCGCCCGCAGCACCATCGAGCGGGCCCGCCGCGAGGTGGACGACGCGGCCGCCGACGCCGCCGCCAGGATCAGCAGTGCCTGCCAGACCGCCCCGGACAAGCCCGGTTGGCTCGCCCGCACCCGCCAGACCGTCGTGGACGGCTTCCAGCAGGCCGGGCGGGTGCTCGGCAGCGTCGTCGAGGGCATCGGAAGCGGCCTGTCCGGCATGGCCAAGGGCCTGTGGACGTTCAATCCCACACATCCTTGGAACCAGACCCACCCGGCCGCCTTCGCCGCACGGATGTACGACACGGCCGAGGCGATCACGACGAGCCCGTACCAGACCCTCAAAACCTCGATCGGCATCGACACCTGGAAGAACGATCCGGGCAAAGCCACCGGGGAGATGATTCCGGGGCTGGTCTCCAGCGCGGCCGGCGGCGGAGGTCTTGTCGCGAAGGGCGCCTCGGCGGCGAGCAGGGCCGCCCGAGCGGCACGCGGACTCGACAACGTGCCCACCGGTGGTGCCCGCGTGCCCGACGGAACCCCGCACGGGCCGAACACCCCCGGGCAGAACCCCTCCCGCTCCTCTCAGGGACCGCCCACACCGC
>NZ_PVSR01000020.1:0-66657 GCF_003001495.1 Actinopolyspora mortivallis | reverse complement strand
AGTGTGCGCACACCCGCCGTGAAGCGGGCCTCGGGCGCGGAAGGCGGACCTCCCGAGGTGCCCCACGCGCCCGTGACACACCGGACCGACGGGAGATCCCCATTTTCATGGATAATATTAGTTATCCATGTTTTTGGTCGGGTCGACACCCGTGCGGATCCGCACGGCCGCCGAGGTCCGCCTCGGAGATCACCCGCCGCCGGACATCCCGCTGCGACGGTGCCGCAGCCGTCGGCACACGGGTGGAACCACCCGGACGAGCCACGCGAGACGTGCCGCTCGGGACTCCCGACAGCCGTGGCACGAACCCGCGCGGTCTCGTCGGCGGTGACACGGCTGGGACACGACGGAGTTCGTCGTCCGCAAGTCCGTCCACCACCATTCACGACCATCGGCGGATTGAGCCGATAATGCACATTATGTTAAGTAAAGGGTTTCCCGGGATGCCGAAGCCGCCTCGGCTCACTCCCCGTCCGGCTCGGGAGGCATCAGCAACCGACGTGGTTCGAGACGCGGCGTGGCCGGAGTGAACCCACCTCTGCCCAGGCGCACCACCAACTGGGGCCAGAGACTCTCGCCGAGCAGTTCCCTCAGCCCTTCGCGGGTTTCCCGCACCTCCACCACCTGCGAGATCATCGAGGCACTCAGTCCGTGTACGGTGGCCGTCAGCAGCATCCGTTGCAACGCCTGTCCGGCCCGCAACGCGTCGAGCGTGCTGTTGGTGTAGGAACACACCACGACCAGCAGCGGTTCCTCCTCGAAGTCCTTGCCGGTGACCCGGCTCGGCGCCTGGTTACCGGAGAAGTCCCGCACCACCCAGCGGTCCTGTGGTTCCGGTGCGGGTCCCGCGGCCGAGGCGGGTACTCCTTCGTCGACGTCCTCGGCGAGTCCCGTCCAGCGGCGCATCTCCTCCATGAACTCCGGATCTGCGGTCTGTTTCCGGTGGGCGCGGTGTATCAGTTCCTCCAGGGAGGCGTGTTCGGAGCGCCCCACCACGTGCAACCAGCAGTTCTCGGTGCGTACGGCGCGGATCAGTTGCTGGCGGTGTTTCTCGGGGACCGACGGGTCCAGGAAGGGACGTCTGTTGGTCCGCCGTGTTTCGATGGCTCTGTGGAGTTCGGACTCGGTCGGATCCGGAGGTTTCCGTTCCTCGGCGCGGATCTCGGCGAGTGCCGTGGCCTCACTCAGTCGCGGCAGCAGCGTCACCACTGGTCTGGTTCCGGTGTGGGCCAGGGCGAGTCGCAGGTTCAGCAACGCCGCTCCGCAGTCCAACAGCATGTCGCGGTCGGTCGGGTCGGTGGCGGGAAGTCTGCGCTGGGGACGACTGTGCAGTTCGATCACGTGGGGCAGCAACCGGAATCGCCACGGTTGTCGGTTGTGCAGCGACGGAGCCGCGGCCGCCTTCCGCAGTACCTGCTCGCACTGCTGGGGGGACAGACCCAGTGCGGAGGGAAACGTGGTCATCTCCCCTCCCCTTCCGACGGGCTGGGCCGAGTCTGGCAGAACAGCGGGGAAATCGCCCGTTGGCGTGGTGGTCGTGCCGGTGCGGTTTCAGGTGATGGTGCGCGCGGCGGTGACCAGGGTCGCGTTGTCGGCGGCGATGTCCCCGTCGGGCAGGGTGAGGGTGTCCTCCAGACCGATGCGGGTGTGCAGGCCTTGTCGGGTGGCGATGTCGAGTACCACCCAGGCGCCCGCTCCCCTGCCGTGCAGTAGGACCGGCGTGTTGCCCGTTTCGAGGCGGGCGAGCAGGGTTTCGGCCGTGGCGGAGGCTCCGTTCGCCGTGGGATCGGTGACCCTGGCCAGCACGCGCAGTATCCGGTTGCGGTGTGGCCAGCGGGCGAGGTTCCTCTCGGCGTCGGTGCCCGAGAGGATTCCCGCTTCGACGCCGATGCCGCGTTGCAGCAGTGCGTGGGCGATGTCGGCGGCCCCCTGTTCGTGCCAGTTCACCGAGGCGTGGTCGGGAAGGACGGTCCAGTTGTGGATGGCGGCGAGGCGGGACCGGGTGTCGGGGGTGGTCCAGCTTCCGGTGGTGATGCCCACCGGGATGCCCGGTGCGGCCGCGCGGACGGCGTGGACGGCGGCGGCCACCGTCGCCGGATCCAGGCTGTCGGTGCCGTCGGGGGTCTTGGGGTGCAGGTGGATGTCCGTGGCCCCGGCGGCGACGCTGTCCGCGGCTGCTCTGGCCAGTTCGGGAGGTCGCACGGGTAGGTGATGGTGTTCGCGGGGGCCTCGGGCGCCGTTGAGGCAGACCTGCAACATGTGTTCATTCTGCGTGATCGGTGTGCGAGGCGAAACACGATCGGGTGGGTGGGTTCGTCGGGGGCTGAATCGGTTCCACCGGCTGTGGTGGGCGCGGCGGGTGTGATCCGTGGCCGGGGGCACTGGCGGTCGGCTGTTCGGTGGATAGCATCACCGTTGGTAATACCCGGCGACCAGGAGAGAACTCGATGACTCGTTCCCCCGTTACTGTCACTGTTACCGGCGCTGCCGGTCAGATCGGTTATGCGCTGCTGTTCCGTTTGGCCTCCGGTCAGCTTGTCGGCCCCGACACTCCGATCCGGTTGAAGTTGTTGGAGATCCCTCAGGCGGTCAAGGCCGCCGAGGGCACGGCCATGGAGTTGACCGACTGCGCGTTTCCGCTGTTGCACAGCGTCGACGTCACCGATGACACGCGGCAGGCCTTCGACGGCACCAACATCGGTTTGCTCGTCGGCGCGCGTCCCCGCACGAAGGGGATGGAGCGCGGTGACCTGTTGGAGGCCAACGGTGGCATTTTCAAGCCTCAGGGTGAGGCGATCAACGCTCATGCCGCCGAGGACGTGCGTGTCCTGGTCGTGGGGAATCCGGCGAACACGAACGCGTTGATCGCCCAGGCGCACGCCCCGGATGTTCCCGCGGAGCGTTTCACGGCCATGACGAGGTTGGATCACAACCGTGCGTTGGCCCAGCTCGCCGCGAAGCTGGGGGTCGGGGTCGACGAGATCCGCCGGTTGGCGATCTGGGGCAACCACTCCGCCACGCAGTATCCGAACCTTTTCCACGCCGAGGTCGGTGGCAAGACCGCTGCCGATCTGGTCGAGCGGGAGTGGATGCGGGATGAGTTCATCCCGACCGTGGCCCAGCGCGGGGCGGCCATCATCGAGGCCCGAGGGGCTTCTTCGGCGGCGTCGGCGGCGAACGCGGCCATCGATCACGTCCACACCTGGGTCAACGGTACGGCCGAGGACGACTGGACCTCGGCCGGTGTGGTCTCGGACGGTTCCTACGGGGTGCCCGAGGGGTTGATCTCGTCGTTCCCCGTGCGGGCGCGCGACGGGCGTTACGAGATCGTGCAGGGCCTGGAGATCGACGAGTTCTCGCGGGAGCGGATCGACGCTTCGGTGCAGGAGCTGGTCGACGAGCGTGAGACCGTGCGTTCTCTGGGGCTGGTCTGAGCCGGTGATCCGGTCGTGCGGGGTGGGGCCGTCTGGTGCGGCCCCACCCCGTTGTCGTGTGGGGGCGGCTTCGACTGCGGGTGGTTGTTCGTGGGGGGTGTGGGGTTTGGCAGGATCGACGGGTGCGCTTCTACGCCGATCTGCACATTCACTCCAAGTACTCCCGTGCGTGCAGCAAGGACTGTGACATCGAGCATCTCGCCTGGTGGGCCCGGCGTAAGGGGGTCACCGTGGTGGGCACGGGGGATTTCACGCATCCGGCCTGGCGTGCGCATCTGCGTGAGGTTCTCGAGCCGGCCGAGCCGGGGTTGTTGCGGTTGCGTCCGGAGTACGAACGGGCGTTGGAGCGTACGTTGCCGGCGAGTTGTCGTGCTCCGGTGCGGTTCATGTTGTCGGTGGAGATCGCCACCATCTACAAGTACGGTGACTACACCCGCAAGGTGCACCATCTGTGCTACGTGCCGGATTTCGAGGCCGCCGAGGAGTTCAGTCGCAGGCTCGGTGCCATCGGCAATCTCGGTTCCGACGGGCGTCCGATCCTGGGGTTGGATTCGCGTGACCTGTTGGAGATCACGTTGGAGTCCGGTGAGGGTTCCTACCTCGTTCCGGCTCACATCTGGACGCCCTGGTTCGCGGTGTTGGGGTCCAAGGCCGGTTTCGACTCCGTGCAGGAGTGCTACCGGGATCTGGCCGGGCACGTGTTCGCGTTGGAGACGGGGTTGTCCAGTGACCCCGAGATGAACTGGCGTTTGTCCGGCTTGGATAGTTATACGCTGGTGAGTCATTCCGACGCGCATTCGCCTCCGATGCTGGCGCGGGAGGCGACGGTGTTCGACACCGAGTTGGACTACTTCGCCATGCGGCGCGCGTTGGAGACCGGCGAGGGCGTCGAGGGCACTGTGGAGTTCTTCCCCGAGGAGGGGAAGTATCACCTGGACGGCCATCGCAAGTGCGGGGTGCGGTTCGATCCGCGGGACACGCGTGCGCACGGCAAGCGTTGCCCCGAGTGCGGGAAGCCGTTGACGGTGGGGGTGCTCAACCGGGTGGACGCGTTGGCCGACCGGCAGGTGGGGGTGCGTCCCGCCGGCGCGGCCGGTTTTCGGAATCTGATTCCGCTTCCGGAGATCGTGGGTGAGCTCCGTGGGGTGGGTCCGAAGAGCAAGAAGGTGTTCGGCGAGATCAGTGAGCTGACCGCCAGGCACGGCCCCGAGCTGTCGATCCTGGAAGACGTGCCGGTGGAGTCGTTGCGGGGCGAGGATCCGTTGTTGGCCGAGGCGGTGCAGCGGCTGCGTAGCGGCGCGGTGCACCGGCAGGCCGGTTTCGACGGTGAGTACGGCACGATCCGCGTTTTCGACCCCGAGGAGTTGTCGCGGATGCGTTCCGGTGGTGCGGTGTCGTTATTCGACGACGCGGTGCTGTCGGCGATGTCGGCGCAGGCTCGACAGCGGGGTGCGGTCCCGGAACGTGCGGAGCCACGGCCGGGGTGGAGTGAGGATTCCGGGAGCTCCTGTCGGGAGGAGGTTTCCGCGGCCGAGTCGTGGGAGGAGCCCGTCGAGGCCGGTGTGGAGGGGGTGCTTGCCGGGCTCGACCCCGAGCAGCGTGCCGCGGCCGGGGCGGGACCGGGGCCGTTGATGATCGTTGCCGGTCCGGGGACGGGTAAGACGCGGACGGTCACACACCGCATCGCGCATCTGGTTCGGGAGCGGGGGGTGCCGGCGCGGGAGTGCCTGGCGATCACGTTCACGCGGCGTGCCGCGGTGGAGATGGGTCAACGGATCGAGGCGCTGGTCGGCGCTGACGGACACGGGGTGACCGTGGCCACGTTCCATTCG
Source organism: Actinopolyspora mortivallis (assembly GCF_003001495.1). Taxonomy (GTDB): domain Bacteria; phylum Actinomycetota; class Actinomycetes; order Mycobacteriales; family Pseudonocardiaceae; genus Actinopolyspora; species Actinopolyspora mortivallis_A. The sequence goes on along the minus strand of NZ_PVSR01000020.1, from coordinate 61,391 downwards.
CTGGGGATGGAGCTGGTGCGGGACAATCACGAGGCGTTGGGGCTGCCTGCCGATTTCGGTGTGGCCGATGTCGCCCGCAGGAACGGGATGCTGGCTCGGTTGACCGGTGACGAGCGCAGCGCCCCTCGGACGGCCTCCGAGATCTCCCGCGCTCGTCGTGGTGGTGAGGTCTCCGAGGAGACGCGGCGGCTGGTGCCGCGTTACCTGGAGGCGTTGCGGGCCGAGGGGTTGGTCGACTTCGACGACCTGCTGGTGCTGCCGGTGGAGCTGTTGGAGGGCGACGCCGAGCTGACCTCGTGGTATCGGCAGCGGTACCGGTGGGTCACCGTGGACGAGTACCAGGACGTCGACGAGGTGCAGTACCGGTTGCTGCGGCTGTTGGCTCCGGAGGGGGCGAACCTGACCGTGATCGGTGACCCCGATCAGGCCATCTACGGGTTCCGTGGGGCTGACGTGGGGTTCTTCCTGCGGTTCGAGCGGGACTATCCGCACGCTCCCGTGGTGGAGTTGACGCGGAACTACCGCAGTGGGCGCCACATCGTGGAGGGGGCGGTGCGGGCCGTGCGGCCGGGCAGTCTGGTGGCCGACCGGACGTTGCGTCCGGTGGCGGACGTGCGGGCGCATCCGATCGTGGTGCACCAGGCCTCGGACGAGCACGCCGAGGCCGGTTTCGTGGCTCGTACCATCGACGAGCTTCTGGGTGGTTCGTCCTTCCACTCGTTGGACAGCGGGCGTACCGAGGGGTACGAGACGGGCTCGGTGGGTTTCGGGGACATCGCCGTGGTCTACCGCACCGACGCGCAGTCGCACGTGCTGCGTGAGGAGTTGGTTCGGCAGGGGTTTCCGGTGCAGAAACGCAGTCACGACCCGCTGTCGGCGCGAGCCGGGGTGGAGTCGCTGGTGGCCGAGCTGGGGCGTGTCTCGGAGGACGAGGGCCCGGTGGTGCAACGGCTGCGTGGGGCGGCCGAGCGGTTGGCCGCGCGTGTTCCCGACGAGGCGGAGACCGTGCATGCCGCCGTGGAGTTGTTGCGTCCGTTGGCGAGCGGCTTCGGTGCGGACGTCGAGGGGTTCCGGCGGGAGGTGTTGCTGGGGGCCGAGGTGGACACCCTGGATCCCCGTGCCGACGCGGTCTCGTTGCTCACGCTGCACGCGGCCAAGGGGCTGGAGTATCCGGTGGTGTTTCTGGTGGGCTGCGAGGACGGTCTGCTGCCGTTGCGGTGGCCGGGCCAGTGGGAGGACGACGACACCGAGGAGCGGAGGTTGTTCTTCGTGGGGATGACGCGGGCGCGGCAGCGGCTGTACGTGACCGGGGCTGCGCGGCGTGGTTCCTCCGAGCGGCGTGCGTTGTCGCCGTTTCTGTCCGAGTTGGGGGACGCGGCGGTGCGCAGCAGTGAGCGGCGGGATCGGCGCAGGCGGCAGCGACAGTTGACGCTGTTGTGAGTTCGGGGGGTGCGCGTGTGGACCGCCGCTCCCCTGCCCTGTGCTGGTTCTGCCCGGTGTCGTGGGCTCATTCCCGGGGGTCGTGGATGATTCCGGCCATGGTGTAGGCGGGGCTGTTGTTGAGGTTGTCGTCCACCCGTAGGTACAGGCGGGTGGTGCGGGGGTCGGCGTGGTCGAGGTAGGTCTGCACTTCGGCCAGGGAGCGGCGTTTGCCGAGTGAGGTGGCCACGCTGTGGCGGGTGGAGTGGGGAACGAGCCGTTCCGGGTTGGTGATGCCGGCGGCTTCGGCGGTGCGGCGCAGCATGGTGGCGAGGTAGCTGTGGGACAGGGGGCGTCCTCCCGGTTTGCCGCGGTAGGGGGTTCCGGCGAACAGGGGCCCGGTCAGTTGGGTGGGGTCGAGTCCCTGGCGTTGGGCGCGGAGTCGTAGGTAGTTGTCCAGCATGACCGCTGCGTAGGGGACGAGGGGTTTGGCCGAGTGTCCGCCGCCTTTGGTGCGGTAGTGCAGGAGACGGTGTCCGCCGCGGGTGCCGAGGTCGTCGGGCAGGCGCGCGTGGCGGACCGCGCCGGAGCGCACGCCGGTGGTGACCAGCACGCGCAGGATGGCGGCGTCGCGGACGGCGGTTTCCAGGTTCGCTGTGGGGGCGTTCTCGGCGCGGCGGGTGGCTTCGGCCAGCAGCGCGTTGAGTTCCTCGTCGGAGAGCCAGGCGGTGTCCGATCCGTTGGTGCGGTGGCCGTGTCGGGGGCGTTTGACGCGGGCGGCGGGGTCGTGGTCGGTGGCCTGGTTGTCGATGAGGTAGCCGTACCAGCTGCTGAGTCCGGCCAGGCGGCTGCGGACGGTTGAGGGGCCGACGTCCAGCCCGGATATCCAGTGGTCCACATCGGCGCGGCGTGCCTGGAGGGGGTCGATGTTCTCGCGGAGGCAGAAGTGCAGCCAGCGGGCGACGGCGTGGGTGTAGGAGCGGGCGGTGTGGGGGTGGCGTCCGTCCCGTTCGGCGTGTTCGACCAGTTCGCGTGCCCACATCTCGGTGAGGGCGCGGAGGTTGTAGCGCTGTCCGGTGGGTGGCAGGGTTTCGTGGACGGCGGTGGGCAGTTCGGCGGAGATGACCCCCTCGGTGGGGTGTGCGGGTGCGGCGGTGGGCCGGCCGGGTGTCTGGGGGGTGAGGTGACAATCCATGGTTTCTCCGATGGTTGCGGGCGTGGGTGGCTGACTAGGTTCCTCGGTGAGGATCGCACCGGTGCGGTGCCGTTCGGCGGTGGCCGCCGGGTGCGTCGATTCACGGGAGCCGACACGGTCACCGCTCGAACTCATCGGACGGCGGGGCGGCTGCGCGAGTGTCTGCGGCAGGCGACATGGTGTTCAGCGTTCCCGCTGTGCTGTTTTGTTCTTCCGTGGTTGTCAGTGGTGTGCGGTATCGCGTTCGGCCAGCTCCACAGCAGTATGGGCCGCGGAGACCAGGGCGGCGTGTCGATGCCATCCCGCGAACGAACGACCGACGAAGTCCCGGATGCCCCTGTGCTCGACCCGGCGTACGCCGTGACGGGCCACCCTCTGGTTGAGATGGGACAGCTGCAGCAGCGCCGTCGGAGAGGCGGTGGTCATGTCGGTCAGCCACAGTTGTTCGGGCCAGTGCGCCCTGGTGCGGCCGAGTCCGAACAGCACGAACTCTCGACTCGTTCGGCCGCGCCGTGCGGAACCGGCCGGGTTCGGCAGTCGGACCCGCACCGTCGTGGCGAGTTCGGCGGTCTCCGATGTGTGCGGGAAGATGGGGGTGACCCGACTGCGCTGGTTGCGTACCGCCCGCAGAATCCGTTCCGCCTGAACCGGTTCCTCGCTCCAGCCGGACATGGCTGGGTCAGTGGGGACGAGTCGGGTGTCCTCGTTGATGCGGGACATGTGGGGAACCCTGTCGCGGCACAGCTTGCCAATCAGCTCGCTCGTGTCCATCTGGCGGGCGTCGACCACGAGAGGGCGTTCGGGCACGTGGTGGCGGGCCGGGGCGTCACGGTAGGCGCGGACCACGGAGTCGGCCAGGGAGCCGGTGACCGCGTCCGGGGGGATTGAAGCGCGGTTTCTCTTCGTGCTGTTCCTGATCCAGGATCCCGGCAGATGCAGTCGCCAGTTCACCGGTGTGGCCGTGTCGGTGGTGACTCCCCAGATGCCGACTGCTTGCTGCGCGCTGAGTGCCTGACCGCGTTCGGAGCAGAACAACCTGGTGACTCCGACGGAGTGTTCTCCGGACTTGGGGATGATCATGGTGTGGGCCACCCATGCCCTGGGGGGTGAGTGGCTGGCGAGATAACGCCCGAGTGCGTCCCACATGGGGGTCCAGTCCCAGGTGGAGTCGTTGACGAAGTGGTGCAGGCTCTGTTCGTTGACCTTCTCCTCCAGGAAGGCCGAAATATTGCGGATCGACTTCTTGCCGGGAGTCCGCAGCAGTCCTGTCAGGTACTGTTCGCCCTTGTGTCGTTGATCCGCTCTGGGCAGGAACGCGAACAGTGTCGTGCACAGCTCCGCGAGTGTTCTGCGTACGCATAACCTGTCGGTTACGGCGTACTCGGTCGTTCTTGCCTGATCCAGTTGAGGCATCGGTGTTTCCGTCCTTCGTGAGAGGTCCGGGCCGGGCCCCGTCCGTCTCCGGCGCAGGTTTGCCGTCCCGGAACTGATCTCCCCAAGTGCTCGCCCTCGGCGTGCGCATCCCCTTCGATGGCGGAACTGAGGTTCCACGCAAAATAATAAAACCAACTGGGCGGTTTTTCAATCCCCGAGTGACGGGAGAAGCCTTCCGGGAGAGGAGGCTCCGCGTTCACTGTGAACTACCTGATGAAAGGCACTCTCGTGCGCGGCGGAAACGCTCGCTCTGGCATGGGCGGAGGAAAGGGAGTACCTGACGAGACGAGCTCGCGTGCGTAAAAAGACCTTACGGTCTTAAATAGGGAGCTCAGGAGACACGAAAAGAGCCGGAGAAGGACAGCGGCTGTCACGGACTCCCCGAGATGGTTTCAGCGCGCGGCACCTCGCCCCCGGCACTGGCAGACACCCGGGGGCGATCATTGTCTTCGCGGAGGCGGGAGGGAGGGTGTGCGGCGAACCTCAGCGCCCCGGAGAGGATCGCGTGGGGCACTCCCCGGAAGACCGATTCACACCGTCCGCTCGGCGGATGGGGGGATGTTGTGGTTAAAACGGAACAGGTTGTCCGGGTCGTAAGCGTGTTTCAACGCGGTCAGACGCTCGTGGGTGTCCGGCTCGTAGGCGGAGCGGACGTGGTCGGGATCGTTCTCCCTGGCACTGATGAAGCTGAGAAACGGCCCGCCGATCCGCCAGGGCTCCACCGCCTCGATCAGACGCTGTTGGTGCCGGGCGACCTCGGCCCGCTGGTGCGGTGCCACCGGCACACCGGAGAACACCGTGTAGGCGGCCTCCCGGTAGGGCACCGCGTTGGGATGGGCGGGCGGACGCCGCAGGGCGCCCCCGAGGTGACGCAGTTCCACCGCCGGAAGAGGACAGTCCCCGTCCGGTCCCACCAGGTCGAGCACGGCCGACAGGGCGGCGTCGTCGAGTTCGGCCAGTCGCGCCGAACGTTCGTAGTACACCCCGGGTTCGGTGGGGTCCATGTGGATTTCGCCCACCCGGCTGTAGGGCATCTCGGTGACCGTGTCCAGCAGGGCGGGCGCGATCCCCCGCAGCGGCCGCACCAGTCGTTCGCCCTCTACGGCAGGCCCGTTGTAGGCGATGCGCAGGTGCACCGCGAACCGGCCGCGCACCGGTTCCGGGACGGTGGTCCGTCGGGGGAAACGCACCAGGGCGATGCCGGAATACATCTCGTCCGGGACCGTGCGGGTCCAGTCGCGCCACGTCCGCAACGCCGCCTCCGCCGACTCTCCGGGAAGGAACAGGCCGCCCCCGTACACACGGGAGACCTCGAACAGTTCCAACTCCATCGAGGTGACCACACCGAAGTTGCCCTTTCCGCCGCGCATCCCCCAGAACAGCTCCGGGTTCCGTTGCGGGTCGGCGCGACGCCACGTGCCGTCGGCGGTGACCAGTTCGATACCGCGTACTCGGTCAGCGGCGTAACCGTAGGAACGGCCGAGCGGGCCGTGACCGCCTCCGAGGACATAGCCGACCGTTCCCACCGAGGGCGAGGCCCCGTTGAGTCCGGTGAGCCCGAACGGGGCTGTCCGTCGGAGCAGCTCTCCCCAGCGAACTCCGGCTTCGACCCGGGCGGTACGGCCGGTGGGGTCGATGTGGACGCCTTTCATCGCCGCGGTGCTGATCAGCACTCCCCCGTCGTTGGGAACGGCGACGCCGTGGCCGGTGGACTGTACCGCGACCGGCAGATTCCGTTCGGCGGCGTGACGCACCGCGGTGAGCACGTCGGCGGAGTTCGCCGCCGCCACCACGACCGAGGGACGTTGCTCGAAGATCCTGTTGAAGCCGGCCAGCTCGTGCTCGTATTCCGCCTCCCCCGGCAGCAGTACCGTGCCGGACAGCTCCGGTTGCAGATCACGTCGTAGCGGTGGGGCGCTCACGGTCTCCCTCCTCGTGTTTCGGCGTTCGTTCCATGACCCCCGCTGCTCCACTGCCCCTCACCTCGCGCTTCGGTCGGGATCAGCGTGCCTGCGCCGGCCGGTCCATCCCCGAGTTACGGGTGCTCCACACGGTCAGCGTGGTGAGCACCACGAGGACGGCGCCGAGCCAGAGCACGTTGGACAGCGAGGTGGTGTCGACCACCACGCCGCCGAACAGGGCGCCCAGCGAAATGGACAGGTTGAACATGGCCACCCACAGCGCCGAGGCGGCCTCGGTCTCGTGCGGTGCCGCCTTGATCATCCAGGTCTGGAGGCTGACCGAGACGCCGCCGAAGGCCAGTCCCCACATGATCAGCAGTACGATCCCACTGGCGACGGTGCCGCCGAGCAGGGGGAACAACGCCAGTACCGTGGCCAGCGCGAGGCTGATGGTCAACACGGTGCCGCGCACGTTGCGGCCCGAGCTGGAGCCGGCCACGAAGTTGGTGACGATGCCCGCCAGGCCGTATCCCAGCAGCAGGGAGCTGATCAGTCCCACGCTGACCCCGGAGATGGACTGCAGCACGGGGCTGACGAAGGTGTAGGCGGCGAAGTGGCCGGTCACCAGCAGGAAGGTGGCGATCACTCCGGCTGTGACCGCGTGGTTGCGGAACTGTTCGGCCAGCTTGCTCAGCCGTACCGGTTCGCTGGCGGGCAGTTTCGGCAGCAGTGAGACCAGCCCGACCAACACAATCAGGGCCAGCGTTCCCAGGGCCGCGAACGCCGTGCGCCAGCCGGCGAGTTCGCCGATGAGCGTGCCCAGCGGTACGCCGAAGACGTTAGCCGCGGCCACGCCCCCGAAGATCAGCGCGGTGGCCCGGGGAACGTACTGCTCCGGGACCAGGCGCACCGCGAGACTGCCCGCCACGGCCCAGAAGCCGCCGATGGTGATGCCGACCAGCACCCGACCCAGCAGCATGACGGCGAAGTTGGGGGCCAAGGTGGACAGCAGGCTGGAGCCGCCCATGATGATCATCAGCGCGATCAGCAGGATCCGTCGGTCCAATCTGCCGACCGCCACGGGGATGACCGGGGCGGATATCGCGGCCACCAGACCGGGCAGGGTCACCATCAGTCCGGCGGTGCCCTCGGTGACGTGCAGGGAACCGCTCACCGCGGTGAGCAGTCCGACCGGCAGTTGTTCGGCCGTGACCATCGAGAAGATTCCCACGGTCACCGACAACACAGTGAGCCAGCCTTTCAGCCCCACGTGCTGTTGCGTTTCCACCGCCGTGTCCGGGGTGGCAGAGGTTCCTTCAGCGGTCATGAGAATGCACCTGACACTCTGGTGAAGAACCAGTGTGGATGGGTGACGATGAAGTGGTTAGTCGCCATGCGCTCCCCGTCCGTCCTGCCCGGTCCGCGGGTAGACGGTCGGGAATACTCCGCTGACCTGGTGCGGAGTGTGGGTGTTGACCTCGGACAAGCTGCTATGGCACTGAGAGGTCCGTGGATCCGGTCGAGCGAACCGACCACCTCGATGCGGTCGGTGTCGAGCCTGCGCTGCGACTGGAGCGGAGAGTTATTCACCCGGTGTCCAGCGGGCCGTTCCCACGTCGAGCCGTGTATACCGTACGAGGCCCTTGTTCGGGATTCCCCGAAGGCCGTAGAAACCTGACATTGTCATGAGGTTGAGTCCGAGCGTCAACATGCTCAGGGCGGTGGGACCGACTAAGCGTTGCGACATGAACAAAATATCGCAGTGTCACAACAACGAGGTCAAAAAGAGTCGATGCAGTCTGTCAGATCTCGCTGTCCTCGTTTCGGGGAAGTGTGTTTTCCGGGTGACAGATCACTCCGCGCAGTTCGGATGGCGTCTGCCGCGTGACCGGTTCCCGGGCGACGGCGTTGGTGATGGCGAGACCGAACACCGAGCAGTTCCTTCACAGGCAAGCGGACCGGTCGGCGACATGGGAGGAGGTTCAGTCCCAGTCCGCAAGACGTCCCCCCCGGAGGGGACAGTTTCACGTTCAGCGTTCCTCCGAGCGTGGTAGTTGTCTGGACGCGGATTTATAAAACCGCGCAGTTGGTTTATTATAGGTGCCCTGTCGGCACCGTCGCGGCGCGGCGGGAACGAGCGCTCGTCGAGCAGTTGTTCCTCGACGACCGAGAGGGAACGGAGCCATGACATGGTCAGACAGAAACGCGCGGAACGCACTCGGCGCTCCCTCCTCCGAGCCGGAGCCGAAGTCATCGCCGCACGCGGATGCGAGAAGGCCAGCCTCTCCGAGATCCTGCAGCGTGCCGGTGTCACCAAGGGCGCCCTGTACTTTCACTTCCCCTCCAAAGACGCGTTGGTGCGGGCGGTGCTGGAGGAACGCGCCGCAGTGGTGCCTCCGGACAGCGGGCAACCGTACGCACAGGACTCCATCGACTTCACCCACCGGGCCGCTCACGCCGGGGAACGTGATCCCCTGCTGCGGGCGGAGACCCGCATGGCAGCCGAGTCCCTGTCCGGGAAGGACTGCCCTGCAGCCTACCGGGAGTGGAGCGCGACCTTCCAGGGCATGCTCCGCCGGTCCGCAAAGGCCGGGGAGACACTGCCCGGCACTGATCCCGCCGAGTCGGCGGACACCCTCGCCGCCGCGTACCTGGGTACGCGACTGTTCTGGCATGCCACGGGGCAACGCCCCGAGCTGACGGAGATGCTCGCGAGGCTGTGGCGTCACCTGCTTCCCGGTCTCGTCCTCCCGGCGACGTTACACCGACTCGACCCCCACGGTGGCGACGTCTCGGTGGAGGCGGGCTCGACGGACGAGTCCTCTCGTGAGCCCTCCGAGACGAGATGATCACGAGAAAACGATTTCTCCGTCGCTCCTTCCGAGGAGGGCGTCCTCGTCCATGTGCTTCCGCTCGAGAGCGACGGGCAACCGCGGGCGGATTCACAGAGCCCCCTCACCATCCGGACGACCACGCCGTGCCTCTGTCAGGGAGAGGGGTTTCCTCGTGCTCATTCCGTCACGGTGACGATCATGAACCGGAGGCTCCTCGCCCCTTGCCGGGAGGACTCGGAACGGCCTTCCACGGATCCTGAGGCCAGTCGTGCTTGAGGTACTGACCCCGGAGTTCGGCCCGGACCTGATGGTAGCCGTTGTTCCAGAACGAGGTCAGGTCACCGGTCACCGCGGCCGGACGCCCCGCCGGGTCGAGCAGACGCATCAACACCGACACCCTTCCCTCAGCGACGGTGGGCACACTGCTCCACCCGAAGACCTCCTGCAACCGCACCGGCAGGGCGGGTTGCTGTTCACTGTAGTCGACCGGCACCCACCTGCCGGAGGGAACAGCGATACGCGGCGGAGCCAGCTCGTCCAGTCTTCCGGCCTCGGGCCACGGCAGAAGTCGGTGCAGCGCCTGCCCCGCGTCGATCGTGTTCAGATCGGTCCGGCAGGAAGCCGTGGACAACTCGGGCTCCAGCCAGGTGTCCATCGTCTCGAGCAGAGCGGCTTCGGAAGTGTCCGGCCAGGGGGCTCCGAACAACCGACGCAGGAAGGCCACCCGGTCCCTGAGCTGACGGGCGTGTTCGTCCCAGTGCAACAACCGTTCGAGCCCCTCGGTGTGCAGCCCCTGCACCAGCGCCGCGCGCGTCGCGGCAGCCGGCGGGGTGCGGAGGGGCTTGTCGGACAGCACGATCGCCCCCAGCGCTCGGACGGTGCGTGCGCGGACATCGCCGTCGTCCCAGGTGATCTCGTCGGTCTCCGTGATCAGTTCCGGGGCGGCCTGTTCGGCGAGCCGCTGGTCCGCCCGGGCTGCCAGCCGCACGAACCCGTGCGTACGGTGGGGCTCGCGTTCGGCGATCGCCACGGCCAGCCACTCGGAGCCGGCCAGCCCCTCGGAGGTGGGCATCCCCGAGGGGTCCTCGCGCACCTCGGAACGAGGCAGCTCCACGGCCGTTCCCCCGGCCAGGAGATACACCCGGGAACGGGGCGCGCGACGCCGGGCCAGCCGCTCGGGATGGGCCAGCGCCACCACCAGGGCTTCGTCCCCGGGGTCGGGCGGGTTCTGCGGGGTGGGAACCAGTTTTTCCAGACGGCGCACCTCGCGGCGCCAGCGCCGGGCCCCTTCCCCGGTTGCGCGGAGTGTCCGCAGCGCGGCGGCGAGGTCGGTCTCGCGGGTGAGGGTGTCGTCGTCGAGCAGCGCGACGACTTCGGCCGCGCTACGACGTCCGACCCGGGCGCTTCCGTCCAGCAGCGCCCGGGCCAGCCGTGGGTGCAGCCCCAACTCGGCCATGCGCCGTCCCCGTTCGGTCACCTCGCCCGTGGCGTCCAGCGCGCCCAGGGCGGCGAGCACCTCGCGTCCGGCCGTCAACGGTCCCTGAGGCGGGCTGTCCCACCAGCGCAGGGCACCTCCGTCCGGGGTTCCCCAGCAGGCCAGCTCCAGGGCGAGCCGGGTGAGGTCCGTCGTACGGATCTCGGGCTCGGGGTAGCGCACCAGGTTGTTGTGTTCGTGTTCGGGCCAGCAGCGGTAGGCGACACCGGGGGCTTCCCGACCGGCGCGTCCGGCACGTTGTTCCGCGACCGCCAGGGGAACCCGGACCGTGACCAGCCCGGACAGACCCCTGCGGTGGTCCACGCGCGAAACGCGGGACAGCCCCGAGTCCACCACCGCCCGCACGCCGGGAACGGTGAGGCTGGATTCGGCCACCGCCGTGGCCAGCACCACCCGTCGGCGCTTTCGGGGGCGCAACGCGGCATCCTGCTCGGAGGTCGACAGCCGCCCGTGCAGTGGTAACACGTCCACGTCGGACTCGGCCGAGAGCAGTTCCCGGGTACGGGCGATCTCGCCGGCCCCGGGCAGGAAGGCGAGCACGTCACCGGGCTGCTCGTCCAGGGCGGTGCGCACGGCCCGGGCCACGGTGGCCTCGACGCGTTCCTTGCGCAGCGCAGCGACGTGACGTGTTTCGACCGGGTGGGAACGGCCGTGAACGTTCAGCACCGGTGCCGGCTGTCGCTCCCCCAGCATGTTCGCCAGGCGGTCGCTGTCCACCGTGGCCGAGGTGGCCAGGACCCGCAGATCCGGCCGCAACCCGTCCCGGGCGTCCATCAGCAGCGCCAACAGCAGGTCGGCGTCCAGGTGCCGTTCGTGACACTCGTCGAGCACGACCGCGTCGACCCCGGCGAGCTCGGGATCGGACTGCAGACGTCGCACCAGCAACCCCGAGGTGACCACCTCGATCCGGGTCTCGGGCGAGGACCTGCGTTGCCCCCGCACGGCGTAGCCCACCCGCGCGCCAACCGGTTCGTCGAGCAGCTCGGCCATGCGGGTGGCGGCCGCCCTGGTGGCGAGTCTGCGTGGTTCGGCCACGACCACGCGGAGTCCCCGAGCGGCCAGCTCCAGAGGAACGAGGGTGGTTTTGCCTGTTCCGGGAGGGGCCACCAGCACGGTGGAACCGTGCTGTTCCAGGGTCGTGCCGATCTCGTCGAGCATCGGCCGCACCGGCAGGTCGGGCAACTCGGGCAGCGTCAGCGTCATCGACCGAAACCGTATCTCCGGTGCCGAATCCGTTCCCGACTTCCCCGGACCGCGGCGGCGGACAACGGGCGTCCGGATGCGGTGTTCAGATTCCGGCGGTGTGTTGGGCGGACAGCTGTCGAGTGATGGCGGCGACGGTGCTCTTGGCGGTGCGGCCGGCGCCGATGAGGGTGGCCGAGGCATGTCCGGTCCAGTCACCGTAGCCGAGCAGGTACAGGCGTGGTTCCTGCACCGAACGGGTGCCCTCGGTGGGGATGATCCCGTGGTGACGACGCAGTCCCAGCGGCCGCAGATGGCGAAGGGCGGGGCGGAAGCCGGTGCACCAGAGGACGGCGTCCGCGGGGTGTTCGGAGCCGTCGGACCAGGCCACGGTGTCCCGGGTGAGGTGGGTGAACATCGGGTGGGCGTGCAGCACGCCGCGCTGGCGGGCTTCGAGCACGCTGGGGGTCATGACGATGTCACCGAGCGCGGCCACACCGCCGGTGTCCTCGGATCCGGACCGGCGGGACGCCTCGCGGCGGGTGGCCACGTCGAACAGCACACGCCCGTCGACCTCGTCGGGCATGAACCGGGGCGGGCGCCGGGTGACCCACAGTGTCTCGGCCACGTTCGAGACCTCGGCGAGGATCTGCGCCGCGGAGTTACCACCACCGACGACGACAACGCGGTGTCCGCGGAACTGCTCGGGACCACGGTAGGAGACCGTGTGCGGCTGGCGGCCGGTGAAGATGTCCCGGCCGGGATAGGACGGGACGTAGGGGGCTCGCCAGGTGCCGGTGGCGCTGATGACCACCCGGGCCCGCCACGTCCCCCGGTCGGTGGACACGGCCAGGGCTCGCGCACCGTCCCGGTGCACACCGTCGACATGCACCGGTCGGTGCACCGGCAGTGCGTAGCGCCGTTCGTAGCGGGTGAGGTAGTCCACGACGTGGGCACGTGTCGGATAGTCGAGGCCGGGTTGACGGGGCATCGGCCATCCGGGCAGCGGGCTGTGCTCGGCCGGGGAGAACAGCCGCAGTGACGGCCACGTGTGCCGCCACGCCCCGCCCGGTTCGGACTGCGCGTCGAGGATGACGAAGTCCCACCCGGCTCGGCGCAGGAAGTAGCCGGCGGCCAGCCCGGCCTGGCCACCTCCGATCACCACGACGTCGCAGTCCACGATGACAGCACTCCTTTCCACGCCGTGACGGACTCACCCGGTTGTGAGGGCCTCGGTGGCGGGGCCGCCTGCTGTCCGGTGATGAAGGCCCGGGGTCATCGGTTCTCCTCGTCGTCGAGAAGGTCCCGCAGCAGTTGTCGTACTCGGGTGTCGATGTCCTCGCGGAGGGGGCGGATCTGTTCGGCGGTTTTGCCGGCGGGGTCCTCCAGGTCCCAGTCGAGGTAGCGTTTGCCCGGGAAGACGGGGCAGGCATCCCCGCAGCCCATGGTGACGACCACGTCGGAGGCCTCCACGTCCTCGGTGGCCAGTTTCGTCGGGAACTGCTGGGAGACGTCGATGCCGAGCTCGCCCATGACCTCGACCACGGCCGGGTTGATCTCCTCGGCAGGGGCGGAGCCGGCCGAACGCACGACCACTCGCCCCCGCGCGTGGTGGGCCAGCAGGGCGGCGGCCATCTGGGACCGGCCCGCGTTGTGCACGCAGACGAACAGTACTTCGGGTGTGGTGGACACGGATCGCTCCTCGGGGCCCGTTCGAGGGGGGTGTTACCGCTGGGAGTGCTCGACGGCGGCCGGCGCGGTGGTCGGCTCGGGGTGGAACCGGCGACGCGCGGCCAGGCTGAGGTAGACCAGCGCGACCAGCACCGGTACCTCGATGAGCGGACCGACGACGCCGGCCAGGGCCTGTCCGCTGGTGACGCCGAAGGTGGCGATGGCCACGGCGATGGCCAGTTCGAAGTTGTTGCCCGCGGCGGTGAAGGCCAGGGTGGTCGAGCGTTCGTAGGACAGGCGCAGCCCTCGACCGAGCGCGAAGGTGCCCGCCCACATGATCACGAAGTAGGTCAGCAGCGGCAGCGCGATGCGGGCCACGTCGAGCGGCCGGCTGGTGATCGCCTCGCCCTGCAGGGCGAACAGCACCACGATGGTGAACAACAGCCCGTACGGGGCAAGTGGTCCGACCCGGTCCAGGAAGGTGGACTCGTACCAGGCGCGGCCCTTGGCGCGCTCGCCGAACCGGCGGGACAGGTACCCGGCCACCAGCGGGATGCCGAGGAAGATCAGCACGTTCTTGGCGATGGACCACGCCGAGACCTCCAACGCGGTCGTGGGCAGGCCGAGCCAGCCGGGCAGCACGGTCAGGTAGAACCACCCCAGCCCGGCGAAGGCGATCACCTGGAACACCGAGTTCAACGCCACGAGCACGGCGGCGGCCTCGCGGTCACCGCGGGCCAGGTCGTTCCAGATGACGACCATGGCGATGCAGCGTGCCAGCCCGACGATGATCAACCCGGTGCGGTACTCGGGCAGATCCGGCAGGAAGAGCCAGGCCAGCGCGAACATCACTGCCGGCCCCACCAGCCAGTTGACCACCAGCGAGCTGACCAGCAGCCGCCGGTCGCCGGTGACGGTGCCCAGCCGGTCGTAGCGCACCTTGGCCAGCACCGGATACATCATCACCAGCAGGCCGACGAAGATCGGCAGCGACACTCCGGAGATCACGTGCAGTGCGTCCAGCGCCGTGTCCAACCCGGGCACGAGCCGGCCGGCCAGCAACCCCAGCACCATGGCCACACCGATCCACACCGGCAGGAACCGATCCATCGCCGACATACGCCGGGCCACCGCTGTGGTCGGTGTCTTCTCCTTCGTGTTGGTCACCCCGTTACCTTTCCTTCGTGTTCGTCGCCCGGTCTCGCCGCGAGTGGGCATCCGGATCCGTCTGCCGTGTTCGTGCGGAACCAGGGGGACATGTTCCCCCGTGGCGGGGGACTGCCGATCCGCGCCGAGGCGCCTCATTCCGTGAGAAGCGCGGCGACCCCGACTACGGGCCTCCGCCGGCTCTGGGGTGATCAGGGTGTCCCGTGTGCGGCCGGAGCCGGTCCCAGCACCGCCGACAGTTGTCGTAGCACCTGAGGTCGCACCGAGTAGAAAATCCAGGTGCCCCGGCGTTCGCTGTCGATCAGCCCGGCCTGGCGCAGCACCCTGAGATGGTGCGAGATCGTCGGTCCCGACAACTCGAACGCGCCGGCGAGGTCACACACGCACGCCTCCCCACCGGCGTGGGCGGCGACCAGGCTCAGCAGACGCAGGCGCACCGGGTCTCCGAGTGCCTTGAACATCGCCGACAGCTCTCCGGCCTGTTCGGCCGACAACGGCTCCCCCGTCACCGGGGAACAGCACCAGCGCTCGCTCCCCGGATCCAGATGGTTCGACATGCTTCTAATTTGACACCTATCAAAATAGAAGGCAACCCCCTCCCCCTCCGAGGGCGCTCCAGCACCTGCCGTGTGGTCGGGGCTCCGCCAGCGACGACCGGTCAACGCGTGAAACCCCGGAGGTGTCCCGTTCCTCCGCCGACCCCCGACGCCGAGGTGGCCACATCCCCCTGGCGGCTGCTCGTCCCTTCGATCCTCTGAGTAGTCGATAACCGTCCTTATCGACTACTCAGGAGAAGGTTGTATATATACTTTACTAAACAAAACAAGGCTTATTTTTTTCAGTGAACTGAAGTGCTAGTCTTCGAGTGTGTCTGTTGAGGAGGGACGGTTCACAGAAGAGCGGGCGGAGGGCGTCGAGCAGGGTGGCCAACAGCGCCACCGCTCCCCTGGTTCCACGGGGGAGCACGGCGCGCCGACTGAGCGTCATGACGGAATCCGTGACGAAAATAGTTCCCGGTCACCGGCTGAGGAGCGTCGTTGCGCCTACAGCCGGTGTCGAGCGGTACTTCCCGAAGCAAGGACCGGGCGCAAACGGGAGTTCTGCCACGAACGCGACCGCACCTGGAATGTGGACGGCAGGACGGTGACCTGCGCCGAACTGGGCAGGGCGGAACGGCTGCTGGCGGCGGCCCACGGTGACCAGCGCTCTCCCGCCGCCATGGTGGACACCACCGTGCTCGGGGAACTGGTCACCACCACCCTGGAGGGAGTGCACCGGTTGCGGTCCCCGTTGGCCGAGTTGACCCACTCCCTGGAGAACGTGGCGGGCAAACTCGACGAGGACGTCGCCGCGGCCCGTGCGGCGCAGGCCGCGGCGGAGTCCGAGGCGGCCGAAGCGCGGGGACAGAGCGAAGCCGCCGAGCGGGCCCGCGGCGAAGCCGAGTCCGAGCGGGACGCGGCCGAACAGGCCAGAAAGGAAGCAGAACAGGCCCGCGAGCGGGCTGAACAGGCCAAACACGCCGCCGAACACGCCCAGTCCCGTGCCGAGGGCCAACGTGACCGCTACGCCGCCCACGCCCAGGATCTCGAACAGCGTTTGGCCGCTGTCACCCAACTCCGCGATGAGGCGGAACAGAACCTGGCCGAGACGCGGGCGGAACTACGCAGCACCCAGCAGACGCTGGCCGACACGCGGGAGCAACTCGACACGGCCACCGCTCGCGTGCACCAACTCGTCGGCGAACACACCGCCGCCCTGGAGCAGGCCCGTCGCGAGCACTCCGAGGAGCTCGAACGGCTGCGCACCGAACACGCCGATCAAACCCGTCAGCTCGAACAGCGACACCAGGGGGAACTCGACGAGCTCCGGCGCAGTCACGCTGAGGAGCAGCGACGAACGCGGGAGGAACTCCAGCACCACCACGCCACCCAGGTGGCCGACCTGCACGAAACGATCGGGGGGTTGCGTCATCAGCTGTCCGTCGCCGAGCAGCACCGGGACGACCACGCTCGACTGCTCACCCATTGGACGAGCACGTTGAGCCGGGCTCTGCACGAGGACACCGACGAACAGGCGCTCACCGAGGTGATCCGTCGTCTGCTGCACGAGCGGGAAGGAGGAACATCCGTCGAACCGCCAGCGGACACGGATGCTCCGGAGTGATCGTGTTCCCTCCTGAAGCACGCACGCAGACGGTGACGTCGGTGGAGAACCGGTTCGGGTCCGAGCGGTGTGCCCTCGCTCGGACCCGAACCGATCGCTCTTAACGCTCGTCGTGCAGGCTGGCCGTGTGGTAGGTGGTCGTTGTGGGGCTGGTCAGGACCGCGTCGAAGGCCCGCGGTACGGGAGTGGACAGGCTGGAGCTCTGGGTGCGGATGCTGTCCAGTCCTTCCGAGGGTGCGTTGCGGAGGCTGGTGAGGCTGATCTCGGCGCCGTGTCCGGCGTCGATGACGGCGGCCTCGACACTGCCGGGCTCGGGAGTGTCGAGGCGTTCCTCGGTGACGGTGAAGCCGGTCTCGGTGTCCTCGCTCGGATGCATTTCGGCGACGTGCTCGGCCGTGTGGGTCTGGGCCAGCGCCCGATAGTCGTCGCCGAGCAGGAGGTGGAGATAGTAGCCCATGGGCAGGGCTGCGAGCTCTCCGTCGAAGTACACCGGGGTTTTCTGGATGTGGTTGTTGTGGGCGGCCAGCACGATGCGTGTGCCGGACTCGGCGCGGTCGAGGTGCCAACGCAACGATTCGGCCATGTAGTGGTCCCGGACCGAGGTGTCCCCTTCCAGCCCCCGGCCGGCGAAGAGCTCGCGCATGGCGGTGAACATGTAGTCGGCGTGCAGGGCCGCCTCGAGGTGACGCAACGCGCGGTCGTAGCCAGCCTGGTCACTGCGTGAAACGTACAGGGGTTCCAGCGAACGGAACCGTAGCAGCAGCCGTGTCAACGAGGCGGTCAGTGCGTCCTGCTCGGCGTTGTCCAGCTGTGCCCATTTCGGGGCGGCCACAGCCACCGAGGTTCCGGTGAATCGGTCGGCGATGGCCAGCGCCCGCTCGACCAGGATGACGACCTCGGGATCCACCTCGCGCAGGTAGTCGGCCAACGGTTCCAACGCCGGGCGCAGCTGACCGCCGGCCGTGGGTGTGTCCACACCGACGAAACGCAGCGGGTGCGCGCTGGTGCGGTTGTGTCGGCGCAGCCAGTGCACCAGTTCCGGGTTCACCCCGGCGTTCGTGGTTCCACCCACCGTGGCCAGGTCGGCATCATCACCGTGGCCCCGCAGCCAGTGGTCCAGGGCTGCGGCTTCGCTGAAGCCGAACTCGAAGGCCACGACAGTGAATCCACAGCGTTCGGCCAGGAAGCGCAGCATCCGCTGTCGAGCGTGGGTGAACTCACGGACGAAGTGGGCCCCTTCGCCCAGAGCCACCACCCGCGCGTCGCCGACGATGTCGCGCAACGGTTCGAGGTCGTCCAGCGGCGCGTCCACATCGAAACCACGCAGAGTGCTGGTGTGCTCGCAGAACCAGTCGGACAGTGGGGCGGAACGAGACATACGGTCAGTCATCAGTCGCTCAACTCTCGGTGTGGGAACGAAACGCAGTCACCGAATGGGGAGACGGACCCAAGCCGACTTGGCCATGCACAACCAGTGGCGGGGCCGCAGCCCGGCGCCACCGAACCAGAGGAGACAGCACTCCGGTCGTCCGCGCTCCCCGGGAGGAGCGCGTCAGAGGAAAAGACTTCCCGTAGGCATGATGGTCACTCTAACAGCCGTTGACCCTCCCGCGCCGGCCACCCGCCAGTGCTCGTGGTGGCCCCGCAAGTGCACCGACAGTACGTCCGCAGGGCGATCCCCAACAGGACACCACGCGCCGCAAGCGCGAACAGGTCAGGACCCGAAGCTGTGGCATCTCACGGAGACCGTCACGCCTCAGCGGTATGTCCGTTCTCCCCCGACCACACGTTCGAGGACGAGTCGGACAGTCGTGTTCCCGTGATCCTGCTGACCATCCCGAACAGAACCTCGAAGAGATGCCTCTCCTCCTCGAGGTCGTGGTCACGGCTGAACAGCATGTAGCAGCACCGCTCGGCCATCCAGCAGAAAGCCAGCAGCTCCGCTTCCAGGTCGCCACTGCCCACCGGCAGTCCTCGCTGTCGGTCCCGTTCCAGGGCAGCGACCTGGAGGGCGACACTGCGTTCCATGTATCCCCTCCACACGCGTCGGTAGTCCGGATGGGAGGCCACGAACTCCATGACGCCGGACAGTATCCCGCTGTGGGTTTTCCACGTCGCGAAGAGCAGACGCAGTATGGCGGGGAAGGCTGCCGTGAAACCGTTGTCGGTCAGCAACTGTTCGTGCTCGTCCATCATGGGACCCACCACGCTCTCGATGGTGGCCGACAGGATCGACTCCTTGCTGTCGAAATAGAAGTACACGGTGGACCGGGCCAACCCCGCCTCGCTCGCTATGCTCCCCACCGTCAACTGTGACGGCAGCTTCTGCTGGAGCAAACGCCGTGTCGCCTCCAGCAGGGCGCGTTCCTGGATGTCGCCCTGGCTGATCGCCGTGCGATTCCGATATCTCGGTGACTGCCACCCGGAGTATTGCATGCCGCTCATCGTATGAGATTGCCCCGTTTTGTTCTATACCCTCTTGTCGTCGACACCGTGTTTAGTAGAATCAACACAGTGTTCAGTAATCGTCGGAAATATAGTCGACCGAAAAGTACTTCTCGTTGGTGGGAGTCGTGGCGCTTCTTTTGTTCCGGCGACTTTTCCCGACGGTTCCGCGAACACGGAATGATCGGACGATCGTGTTCCGAACAAGGAGGTCATACATTGTCTTTGCGCCAGAAGTCCGTCGCCGTGGTCAGTGCTTTCGCCATGGCGGGAATCGGGTTGGTCGGGTTCGCGGCCCCCGCCACGGCCGACTCGTGCCCCTCCGGCGCTCTCTGTGCCTGGTACAACAAGAACTTCGACGGGGACCCGGGAACCGTCTACGGGGACAACAACAACCTGCTGCAGTACTCCAAGTTCGCCAACGTCGGATCCACCTACAACAACGGCACGAGGTGCAACGTCGCACTCTACAGCGGCAGGAACATGACCGGCAGTAAGTTCACTCTCGCCCGGGGAGACGGGATCAACATCAATCCTCGCGGGGCCTACGCCGACGGCATCGCCTCCAACGACTGGTGTGTCTGACTCGATGCGTCTTCGCGACCCGGCCGGTCTCGTGGCCGTCCTGGTGGTAGCGCTG
Organism: Actinopolyspora mortivallis; assembly: GCF_003001495.1. GTDB lineage: Bacteria > Actinomycetota > Actinomycetes > Mycobacteriales > Pseudonocardiaceae > Actinopolyspora > Actinopolyspora mortivallis_A. Next base: position 41,845 of record NZ_PVSR01000020.1, on the reverse strand, counting down.
TCGGTGGCCGGGTGTGCCTCCACCCCCGGCCACCGACCTCCGGACGAGGTGGGCTATCCCTTCGGAGGCGTCACGCACTTCTCGGAGCGGCGTGCCGCGTTGCTGCACGAGGCGAAGGAACGACTCGTCGCCGAATGCATGGCGGACAGAGGATTCACCTACGAAGTCTCCCCCGCCGTCACCGACGGCGAAGGTCCGGACAACCCGTACGGTCTGCTGTCTCCACGAGAGGCACGGAAGAACGGGTACGGCATGACGATGCGCCACGTCGAAAGGGCAGAACGGGAGGAGAAGAGGGACGAACGAGCGAACTCCCGTGGAGAGCGTTGGAAGGAGGCACTGACCGGAACCGAGGAGCACAGGGTCTCTTTCACCACTCCGACCGGCCGGACGTTCACGTATTCCAGTGACGGGTGTGTCCATCGCGCCCGTACGAGACTGTACGGAAAATCCTGGTACCGCGACTTCCACACGGTGCAGTCCCTGTCGAACAGGGTGATACGGGCGGTGACGGACTCCGAGGAGTTCGAGGCGGCCCAACAACGCTGGGCGGACTGCATGTCCTCCGCCGGGCACGACTTCGACACGATGCAGGGTCCGTTACGTGCCGTGCGGCAGGCACTCTCCGAGCAGGGGGCGAGCAGGGAAGTGGCCGACCTGGAACTGTCCTTGTCCCGTCAGGACGCCCGGTGCCAACGGCGTGCCGAACTGCCGGCCACGGTGGGAGCGGTGCAACGACGGGTGGAATCCGAGGCCCTGCCCGAACATCGCGACACCCTGGACAGGCTGCGTGTCTCGCGCACCGAGGCCGTGGCCCGAGCGCGTGACATCGTGGATGACTAGCCTCTGTTCGCGCTCCCGTTCCGGAGGGGAGGACAGCGCGGCGATGTTCATGCTCCGGGAAACAGGAATTTCCGCGACCGTTGCCCGGAATTCGCCGACTGATTCGGCCGGGCCGCACTCTCGTTCCCCGGGAGCGCGGATACCATCGCGGACACGATTTCGTGTTCCGGGGAGAGATCCGCCATGGCGTCCGAGCCCTCCGCGCTGGCCCGTCGTCTGGGGACGTACGACGCCGTGGTGCTGGGGCTGGGCTCGATGCTGGGGGCGGGGGTCTTCGCCGCGTTCGCTCCGGCTGCGGCGGCCGCCGGATCCGGGCTGTTGATCGCCCTCGGTCTGGCCGCGGTGGTGGCCTACTGCAACGCCACCGCCTCGGCCCGGCTGGCCGCCCGGTACCCCGAGTCCGGCGGCACCTACGTCTACGCCGGACGTCTCCTCGGACCGGTGTGGGGATTCGTGGCCGGGTGGGGGTTCGTGGTCGGCAAGACTGCCAGTTGCGCGGCCATGGCGCTGACCCTGGGTTCCTACGCGTGGCCGGAGCACCCGGTTCCCGTCGCCGTGGCGGCGGTGGCGGTCCTGACGGCGGTGAACTACTTCGGGGTGACCAAGACAGCCCGGCTCACCCGTGTGCTGGTGGTGCTCACGTTGCTGACTCTCGCCGGAGTGGTGGCCGTCGGACTCGGAGGAGGCCAGGTCGACCCGACTCGGCTGGGCGACTGGACCAGCCACGGGATCACCGGTATCACCCAGGCGGCCGCGCTGCTGTTCTTCGCCTTCGCCGGTTACGCGCGCATCGCCACGCTGGGAGAGGAGGTCCGCGATCCGGCCCGCACCATCCCCCGGGCGATCCCCCTGGCGCTGCTGCTGGTGGTGGTCGTCTACGCGGTGGTGGCCACGAGCGCGTTGCTCGTGCTCGGTCCCCAGGAGCTGGCCGATGCGCGGGCCCCGCTGGCCGCGGTCGCCCGCGCCGGTGATCCGGGTGGACTGGCCGTGCTGGTACGCGTGGGTGGTGCGGTGGCCTCGGCCGGTGTGCTGCTGTCGCTGATGGCCGGTGTGGGCCGCACCAGTCTTGCCATGGCCCGCGACCACGAGCTGCCGCACTGGCTGGCGGCCGTGCACCCCCGTTACCGGGTTCCCCACCGGGCCGAGCTCCTGCTGGGGATGGTGCTGACCGTGGTGGTGCTGTTCGTCGACCTGCGCGGGGCCATCGGTTTTTCCAGCTTCGCCGTGCTCGTCTACTACACCCTGGCCAACGTCTCCGCCTTCACCCTCCCCGGCGAACAGCGCCGTTGGCTGCGGCCGCTGACCGTTCTCGGTGCCGCCGGATGTCTCCTGCTGGCCAGCACCCTGCCGGTGACCAGTGTGCTCGGTGGACTCGGCCTGTTCGGTGTCGGACTGGCGGCCAGAGCGGTGGTCCCGCCCCGACGTGGTCGCGGGTTTCGACGGGAAACCGGGAGCTGAAGTGTCCGAGGCGGTGGTCGGGGCGTACCACCTAACAGCTTTTCCGGAAAGGTGGATTCGGGACGGGAAACGATGGAAAGCGAGTGAGCCGGTCACCTGGCATTGGAGGATTTCGCTTCGTGGCCGGTGACGAGTGGTGCGACTACACACGGATTCGCGCCCCTCGGGAGGGGATTATGGGTTTCCTCCGACGGGAACCACAGGAGCGTGGTCACCGACGTCCCACGGCGTCGGTGACCACGCTTGTGGGGCCCCCGCGGGTGTGTCTACTGGTGGGTGCGCGCGTGGCGTCGAGCCACCACGGCACCGGCGGCGGTGAGCAGCGCCATACCGCCTGCGGTCAGCAGCCAGGGGTGTTGCTGCATCTCCGCTGTTCCGCCGGCACCGGCGGCGGCACCCCCGGAGGGGACGGCCGTCAACGGGGCGCACAGCGCTGGTGAGGTGGCGGCCAGCGGTAGTGAAGGCACCAGTTCGCTCTGGGCGCTGGCGGCGGGTTCGGGCAGTGTGGACGGGTCCAGCCCGTGCACAACGATCACCGCGTTGTTCTCCCGCACCTGTTGGGCGGATTCCTCGCTGAGTGTGAACGTGCGGTTGTAGGTGTAATTGCCCCCGGAGGGCGCTCGGTCGATGTCGGTGGCCGAGTCCGGACTGGTATCACCACTGGTGGTGAACGTCGTGCCGATCCCCCCATAGGAGGGTTTGCCTTCAGCGGTGTTGACGACTCCGTCGCCGTTGGCATCCGCTTCGGCTGTTGGGCACTGGCCCTGGCCGTTGATGTGAATGTGTTGCACGTGCGGGTACGGCCCGTTTTGGAAGGTCGCGGCCAGACCGGAGACGTTCTGGCTGACCGTGGCTTCATTGCCGTCGAGAGTGATCGTCATCGTGCCCGAAGCTCCCGAGTTGTTCAACGGCTGCAAACTGGCCTGAAAAGTCTGTGAGTCGTGTTGCTCGGCCGTGGCAGTGCCGGCTCCCAGCAGCAAAGGGGCACTCATCACCGCTGCTGCCCCCAGCAGCGCACACGTTCTGCTACGCAACATACCATTCTCCCTGAACTACGGAATGAAATCATCATTCATGGTTGGATGGTCAGGTCGGTGAAACAGTCGCTCACCAACCTCGGTAACAGCATCGCCACACACGTCCGTGAATGCCCGTTGGCACTACTAGGCGTCACTCTTATGGGTTAATTCGTGTGGCGTCGCCGGAGGAATATTTGAGAACAATTCATTCCAGCGCGATATAAGTTTCGGGAAGGACGACGGCTCGTGGACACATGCCCGATAGGCACCGTGGTGGAGGGCCAAGGCTTGGTCATCTCGACGGGAGCATCCTGTGGGCCCGTGTTTCGTGGGGGACAAACACGTGCTGGCCCGTTTTGCGACTCCGGAGACATGGGGAGGCTGTCCGGAGATGTCTCAGCCCGTGGTGTTGGAGGTGGAGAGATGGGCGTAGACAATGATGTTGGATTCGTAGTCGCGTGTGGTGGTGTTGAAATCCCCGCCGCAGGTGATCAGCCGTAGCGCGGCGTGGTCAGTGGCTCCGTACACCCGGTTGGTGGGGAACCGGTTTTTGGGGTACTGGCGGACCGCGTCGACGCGGAAGGTGGCTGTGGTGCCGTCAACGCGGGTGACGCGGACGGCGTCCCCCGAGCGTAGCTCGTGCAGGCGATAGAACACGGCCGGGCCGTGATGGGAGTCGACGTGTCCGAGGATCACGGCGGATCCAATCTCGCCGGGAGTGGGGCCGTGACGGTACCAGCCGGTGCGGCTGAAGTCCTCCGGTACTTCGACGGTGTGGTCGGCATTGAGACCGAGCGGGACCACCGGAGCCTCGACACCGATGCTCGGGATGCGGACCGCCCTCGGCCGGGCCGGGGGAAGCGTGGAATTCGACCGTTCGTTGATCTCCGGAGTCGAGATGCTGGGATGGTCTGTCCCGGCCAGCGGTGCTGCGGTGTTTCCGGAAGGGCCGACAGGGGGCTGGGGGTCGGTGTCGAATGCGACTCCAGTGATGATGCCGATCAGACCGGCCAGCCCCAGAACGGTGGCCGTCACCCACGCTGTGAGGCGTCGGTGGCGACCACCGTGGCCGTTGCGGGCAACGCGCCGGGGCCGGTGCGTCATTTCTGGTCACCGTTCTGATCAAGCCTTCGCTGGTGAGACGGGTCGCCGCCGGTTCCGGATGTGGCGGTGTGTGGCGTCGTGCCCTGGTCGCCGGCGGCGTCTCCTGCGCCGGTGTCCGCACCGCCGGTCGTCGGGGCCTTTCCGCTGCTACGGATCGGTCCGTTGACCCCGTCGGGGAAGAACCCGCCCCGGGAGACGGTGCCGGGGTTGAGGTAGACGATGTTGAGGACCTCGCCGGGGGTGCGGCCGAACGCGATGGCGTTTTTGTCGGCCGGGACGATATTGGCGGCCCCGTCGACCTGGATGCCCTGGTCCTTGCCGTTGTCGAGCTGGCCGCGGGCGGCCGAGATCTTGTTGGCACCCTCGATCAGCGCCGGGGTGTCCTGCCCCTTGGCGTAGAGGGTGGTGCGCAGTTCGGAGGCGTGGTAAGCCTCCACGGCCAGGATCCCGGCGGCGGCGTCGACGAAGGTCTTGTTGTCTACCAAGGGTGCCGCCCCCTTGTAGGCGGTCACCCCGACGTCTTCGAAGATGTAGGCGGCCAGCAGGAAATTCGTGTCGTTGGCGTAGGCATCGAAGGTCTCACCTGGACCGATCACCCCGGCCGCCCGGGCGGCGGCGGTGAACGCCTCGTTGATGTCGATGGCCGGTTCGGCGACCTTGGCCGAGCCCAGTGCCTGTCGCAGAAACCGCACGTGCTCGAGCTCGTCCTTGGCGATCTCCTCGGCGTACTGACGCACCACCTTGGACTGAAACGGCACCTTCTTGCCACCACGCACCCGCCCCTGGGTACCGCGACCGTCGGTGAGCGACTCGTCCAGCCCTCGGCCGAACGCGGCGCGCTGGTAAAACTCGGCCTCCAGATATTCCAGGTTCAACGCGAAGTTCAGAATCGCCCCGTCCGAGGGACCCCCCTCCTCAGCGGTAGCAGCATCGGCCCCGAGGCCGGCCAACGCTGCCGAACCGGCAGCCGCCCCCGCCCCGGCAAGACCGAACGCGCGCAACAAACTTCGCCGATCCGTGCCGCTTTCGGCGCTGCGATCGATCGCGTTACGGATGAACATCCTGTTGAAACCCATCATCACTCCCAACACCGGAGCAGGAAAAGAACCGGACACCACAACTGCGGAATCCCACACACGGGCCCAGTGGTCCGGATACCACCGCTCGCAGTAAAAAACACCTCGGTCTGTCCCGCACGCTGGGACCCTCCATCGGGCGAAAAACAGCTCTTCGGCCAAACATGTACGGGTGCCTTGTCGAACCACCACACGAACGCCCCCCAATATTGGCCAGGACCCGATCACTGGCCAGCAACGATGACGACTTCCCGCCGATCACACGAGGAAAAAGGTGCTCATTTCCGTGCCAAAACACCACATCAGCCCAGCCACGAGTGCCAGTACGGCGATGCACGACCTGCAACAGCAGTACGAGCGATGGAAAATCATCACCAGCACCCTGCGGCCACCCGAACAGACCGAACACACACTGGCACTGACACACGCCATCGACCACGTACTCCGGGAATCCACGGGGGAGACCGACCTTCCCGAGGTACTGCGCTGCGCTCTCGCAGCGTGGAGAGACCGCCTTCAAACGGAGATCGAAACAGTCCGGCGTGTCTATGCCACCAGTAATACACCACCCTGCCGGGAACGCATTCAACCCCACTGAGATCCGTACATGTGGGTGAGGGGCGGGCATGACAAACACTACAGCGCACGGTTGGGCCACCGCAGCAGCGAAAGTGGATACTCCTCGCCGGTTCGAGGTTCACCTTCTCCGTTTTTCGGGCTAGATTCCCCTCATGGGCTCCTCAGCGGACAGGTCGGAACAGGGCCATGCCAGATCCCGATGGGGCGCTCTCGCCGGACTGTTCGTCCTGGTGCTGGTCGGCGTGCTCGCCACGGTCGATCGTGGCCCGGCGGAATCGCTCCCCGCTGAGGCTCCCCCCTCAGTGTTCAGCGCCGCACGCGCGGCCGAGCACGTCGAACGGATCGCCGAGAAACCCCGTCCCGTGGGATCAGCCCACCATGCCGAAACCCGGCGTTATCTGCTCGACCGGCTCGACTCCTGGGGCTGGACCATCGAGGTCCGGCGTGGTGTCGGAGCCGACCCCTCCTCCACCGGCACCCGACAACTCGCCGCGGTGTCCAACATCGTCGCCAGGATGCCCGGCACCGATCCCAGCGGAACGGTGGTGCTCGCCGCGCACTACGACTCGGTGCCCGGTTCGCCGGGAGCCGCCGACGACGGTCTCGGCCTGGGGGTCCTGCTCGAAACGGCACGGGCACTGAGCACGGACGGATACGCACCCCGCAACGACGTGATGCTGCTGATCACCGACGCGGAGGAACTCGGCCTGCTCGGAGCCGAGGCGTTTGTCCGCGAGCACACTGAGGAACTCGGAACCACGGTGCTGCTCAACCACGAGGCACGGGGAAACGCGGGCACACCGTCCACTTTCCGCACCACTTCCCCCAACGGAGAACTGCTGCGTGTGTTGTCCGCCGCTCCGGAGCCCGTGGCGAACTCCGCTTTCGAGGCCGCGTTCGAGGCCCTGCCCAACGACACCGATGTCACCCGCTTCGCCGAAGGCGGGTTGCACTCCTACGACACGGCAGTCATCGGAGGCGGAGCCTACTATCACACCCCGCTGGACACCCCCGACCGCCTGAGCCGTTCGGCGTTGCAGCAGATGGGGCAGGCCAGCCTGGCGATAACGAGACAACTCGCCGTCACTGATCTGACGGCAGTGCCCGGAAGCGGGCGCGAACTGGTGATCACCACACCGTGGGGTCTCCTGCGCTGGCCCGCAGCGCTCGAAGAGCCACTCGCCTGGATGGCACTCGCGTTGGTCGGTCTGGTCACGGCACTGCGTCACCGTCGAGGTGACCTGACACTGCCGCGTGTGGGGATGTCGGTGGGGGTCACTGTCGCCGTTATGGCGATGGCCGGCACCGTGGCGCTGGCCGTGTGGCGGACAGCTCTGGCGATCGACCCGGGGCAGGCCTCGGTGGAAGTCGGAACCGTCTATCGCCCCGAGCCCTATCGCCTGGCGATGGCGTCGGCCGGACTCGGCCTACTCCTTGTCTGCTACCTGCTGGCGCGCCGTCGTATCGGAACTCCGGCGCTGGCGACGGGAGGACTGGTGACCTTCGCCCTGTGCGGCGTGGTGGCCGCGCGGACGGTGCCCGGCGCCTCCGCCCTGCTGTTGCCTCCCCTGCTTCCGGCCGTGCTGGGACACCTGCTGACGGCACTGCTGCCCAGACGGCACGATACCGCTCGGACCGTGATACTCGTACTCGCGCTGGTCCCGGCCGCGCTCGTGCTCGGACCGAACGCCCTCAGCGCTTTCGCGGTCGGAGCCGGGATGGGCGGGGTGCTGGCGGTGGTGTTCCTCTCCCTGTTCGTCTGGCTGGCTCTGCCGCTGTTCGGCCTGCCTCCTTCCCCCGACTCGCGACGCGTCCGAGTCCGTCGACACGCGCTGGTTCCGGCGCTGGGGATTGTGCTGGTCGCGGCTCTCACCGCGACCGGTCTGGTCGCCAACCGCAGCGAAGCGACGCCTCCACGCCAGGAACACGTCCTGTACGCACTGAACACCGCCACCGGTAGAGCACACTGGGCATCCCCGAGGAAACCGGACACGGGATGGAGCCGAGCGCGGCTGACCGAACAGCCCGCCGTGCTCGACGACAGCTTCCCCTGGCTCGACGGCCGTAAGCTCTTCCACGGCCCCGCCCCCGCGATGGACGAGAGCGCACCACGGCTCGACGTGATCGAGGACCGACGTGGGGAAGACGGCCGTCGGGAGCTGCTGCTGCGGTTGTCCTCGCCCAGGGGAGCCACCGGTGTCGGGATGTGGATCGCGAACGAGCAGGCCACGGTGCGTGCCGCTACCGTAGGGGGACGAGACCTGTCGGTGGCCCCGGCGGACGACGAGTTCGGGTTCCTCATCGACGGCACACCTCCGCAGGGCGTCGAGGTGAGATTGGTTCTCGACCAGCACCACGACGCGCTCACCGTGCGCGTGGCCGACCGCGGCCACGATCTCGGCAGCGTTCCCGGCTTCACTCCCCCGGAAGAGGTGCTGGTGACTCCCACGGTGGCGGTCGCCGGAGTCCGGACGCTCTGAGACGGGGCTTCCCGTGGACGCCTCAGTCGTCGGCCGGCAGCATCCCCACTGCGGCGTAGGCGTTGCTGCGGGCCGCGTAGTCCTCGGAGACGGGTTCTTCCGGTCGCCACGCGGCGCTGGGCACCAGGCCGGGCTCCAGCAGTTCGTAACCGTCGAACATCTCCAGGATCTCGGCGTGGCTGCGGGTGGTCAGGGTCGGGGTTGTGGTGGTCTCGAAGACCTCCTGGGCCCCTTCGACCTCCTCGGTGGTGATGTCCAGCACCGCCGAGTGGGAGAGCACGAGAGCGCTTCCCGGCGAGCAGGCGTCCCGGTAGGCCGCGACCAGCCCCACCGGGTCCGGCGTGTCGAGAATGTCCAGAATAGCCACGGCGAGCACGGCCACGGGACGTCGGAAGTCCAGCAGCTCGGAGACCCCCGGAGCGGCCAACACGGCCGCCGGGTCGCGGACGTCGGCACGGGTCGCGGTGACCAGTCGGTGGTCGGCCAACAGCTGGTGGGCGTGACGCACCGCGATCGGTTCGATGTCCACATAGGCCACACGAGCCCGCGGGTTCACCTGTTGGGCGATCTCGTGCACATTGCCTTTGGTGGGGATGCCGGAGCCCAGGTCGAGGAACTGGTCGATTCCGGCTTCGGCGCAGAGGCGCACGGCTCGTCCCAGGAAGGCCCGGTTGATGTGGGTCCATTCGAGGTTTCCGGGAAACACCCGCAGCAACCGGTCGGCCGCCTGCCGGTCGGCGGCGAAGTTCGTCGAGCCTCCGAGGAAGTAGTCGTACATGCGGGCGATGTTCGGAGTGTTCTCGTCGATCTCGCCGCTGTCGGAATCGGGCTCCACGGGTTCCCTGTCGTGCTCGCTCATCGCGAACAGTCTGACACGGACAGGAGCGTGCCTCCTGTCGCCGGTACGGCCCGGGCGTGGCCCGTGCGGACGGCCTCGACACCGGGATGTCACCGGCGGCGCGGGGCGTACATGATCACGGCGACTCCGACCAGACAGACCAACGCCCCGATGACGTCGTAGTGGTCCGGACGGTAGCCGTCCAGCACCACCCCCCAGGTGAGCGATCCGGCGACGAACACGCCGCCGTAGGCGGCCAGGATCCGCCCGAAGTGGGCCTCGGGCTGCAGCGTGGCCACGAAACCGTACAGACCCAGGGCGAGCACGCCGAGACCCGCCCACAGCCACCCCTGCTGTTCCCGCACGGCCTGCCAGACCATCCAGGCACCACCGATTTCGAACAGGGCCGCCACCAGGAACAGGCTCACCGAACGGGCTATGGTCACGCCCCTGACCGTAACCGCGGCTTCGCGCCCCCCGCTCCCGGAGAGCCCACCCACTCGGCACGGTTGCCGCGGGAACGTCCGTGTCGGACACGGCGGGCATCGCGCTGCTCGTACCCCCGGGACTCGACGGTGAGCCGCCCACGGACGGGGCCGGCGGGGAATCAGTTGACGCGCGTGGTGTAGCCCTCGGGGAGCCTCTCCGGGGGTTCGGCGATGACGGTCTCATCGTCAAGGCTCCTGTCCTCGACGAAGGTGATGGTGGCGAACTCGGGGACCGTGAACACGGGATAGGTGGGTCCCTGGTCGCGGTAACGCTTCATCCGCTCAAGATGCTCGTTCTGGAAGCACACGGTGCGTTCCGGATGCTGGTGGACCCAGCGCGGGAAGAAGATCACCCCGTGCAGGCGTCGCGGGCCGAACAGCACGTTGACGCTGACCGAGGTACCGGTGGGTTCGTTCCAGGAGATCTTGTAACTGTCCTCGGCGAGCCGGACGAGGTCGACGGGCTGGTCCTTGACCCAGCGTCCCCCCACCATCCCGCTGTGGATGCGGTAGTCGATCGTCTCGGCGTTCTTCACGTACATCTCGTACCGCCATCCGTTGGCGTAGGTGTAGATGAAGTGCCTGCCGAGGATGCCGGTGAGGTCCTGTTCCGGAGCGGCCGGGAACAGCGCGGTCATCACACACCTCCCTGTGCGTTGGTGCCGGACACCTTTATTTTTGTCTCAAACTAGTTTTGAGTCAAAATAAAGTGTGTCACACTGTTCCCGTGACCACAGCCGCTTCGCTCAGCCGCCTGATCGGCCCGCTGCGGCGGGCCGTGTTGCGTTCGACCAGGACCGCCGAGGACCTCCCCGACCTGCCCGAGGCGCAGATCGAGCTGCTTCGCGTGCTCTCCGACGAGGGCCCGCTCGGAACCAAGGCGGCAGCGGAACAGCTCCGCACCTCGCCGGCGACGGTCAGCAATCTCGTGCGGACGATGCGTTCCTCCGGCCTGGTGGACAGAAACACCACCCACCGGGACCTACGCACGGTGAAGCTGTCGATCACTCCGCAAGCCCGGAGGCTGCTGGAACGTTACGACAGGGCCAGTCGACAGACCCTGGAACGGGCGCTGGCCGAACTCACCGTCGAGGACAGAACGGCCCTGGCCACGGCCATGCCCGCCCTGGAGCGTCTGACCGAGATCCTCTCCGCCCGGCCCCACCAGGACTCCTCCGCTTCCTGAGCCGTCCACGGCGGCCTAGCCCGGAGACAGCCCCTGCCAGCTCGCCCCGCCGTCGAAAGTGCGCAGCACCGCACCGTGTCGTCCCGTCCCGGAGCCCCGCAGCACCACCCCGTGCACCGGGTCCTGGAAATCCAGGTCGAGAAACATCGGGGGTTCCTGGCGCAGCGCGGTCTCCCATTCCCTTCCGCCGTCGGTGGAACGGAACAGGAATCCGAAACCGCCCCCGACCGAACTCACCACCACCGACAGCGGGGTGGACACGGCCAGTCCCCGACTGATTCCGGGTGCCGGTGCTCGACCCAGTGTCCGGAACTCCCCCTGCCCCAGGGAACACTTCAGGTCCTTGTAGGTGTGGCCCGGGGGCTGGTCCGCCTGGTAGGAGCACAACGCGAACACCATGGACGGATCCGCCGGCGGTACCGTGAGCCAGGTGGCCACGTACGGCTCCGCACACGGCGGGGTGCTCTCCCGCCAGTCCGTCCCGTTGTCACTGACCCAGTACCGCCCGGCAACGCCCCCTCCTCCGAGAGCGACGAAGGCGGCACCGCCCGTCGCCACCACCGATCCGCCCGCGGGACCGGGAACCTCGATCCCGGTCACCGGTTCCCATCGCGACTCGGAGACCGGTGACACGAGCAGACGGGTCCGTCTGGTCTCCTCATCACCGGAGGTGACCACCGCGTAACAGAAGTGCTCGTTGGAGGCCAGATCCCCCACCAGCGCCGGGTTGCCCGCCTCGGCGAGCTCCACGAGGTGCCAGTGTGTGGCCCCGTCGTGCGTGGCGAAAACGGTTTCGCCGTTGGTGACCAGCAGGTCCCGCTCGGTCATCGCGTGCACCCGCACGTGCCCGGAGAACTCGCTCACCTCGACCTGCGGCGCGGCCCGGCGTGACCAGGAGAAACCGCTGGTTTCGGTGTGCAGCAGCACCGGACGCCGAGACTCCTCCTGTCCGGCGAACCCGAGGATCCAGCCCCGATACGCGTTGGTCCACGAGGTCGAGGTGGGAACGAACCCGTGGGGGACTGCCGCGTCGGTCATGGTCTCTCCTCACCGGTGCTGGTTCGCGTGTCCCGGTGTGGTGCGTGCCCACCGGGAGGGCTGCTGGTGCGGCGGCAGTGTCGCACTCCGCACGGCCTCGCGGTGGTATTTCACGCTATCGGAGCACGGCGGAACCGGCTCGTTGTCGCCTGCGCGGTGATCGCTCGGACGGAGGCCGCAGGCGAGCGCAACGACGGAACACACCGCTGCCTCGTGGGTTCCGCCCCACCGTCGTTCACGCCGAATCCGCATCCCACCCGTCCCCACGACGGCCCGTCGGGAGGACGACTCATTCGTCGTTCTCACATCGCCCCGACCGGTCGCCCGTCGCCTTTCCGGAGGAGACACCCGGTTCCGGTGTCAACAGTTCCCCGATGTCGCAGTCCAGCACTTCACAGATGACATCCAGATCGGACAGTTTCAGACTGATCGGCGTGCCCGACCACAGACCGGACAGCTTCCCCGCCGAGACGTGCAATCCGTGTTCGGCGAGTCTGCGCTGCAACTCTCCCGCCTTCCAGATGCCCCGGTGGGCCGCCACGAGCCGCAGATTCCACTTCACCTCTCCGTCCTTTCCTGGTCGACACCCGTCGCCGTGCTCACCTCTGCCGAAGTCTGCTCCAATGTCGAGAAATCCGGGCAGAAGCACCGGTTCCGACTCTCGTTCGAGGTTAGTATCCACTGATTCCCGTGCGGACGATTCGTGTCGGGAAATGCACGATCGTGTCATTGCCGCGCTCGGAACGGGAACTCGTTTTCTCCGGGTGTTTTTACCTCCCGTTTCGGAACAATTGTTGTGATCACACTCAAAAGGAGGATTGTCTATTACGTTGTGTCCGGAACAAGCCTCCGGAAAGGTGACTGTCTCTTCACGCGTGGGGGCCTTCGAACTCTCCGCGCTCCCGGGAAGGTGGCAACGGCGATCCCTGGTCGCCCCCTGGGCCTCCGGTCGCCGAGGAGTTCGTCAACACCGGTGCCGGATACCGGTGCCCCACACATCCGGGAAGCCGGAACGGTCACCGACCGTGCTCCGGCGGACACGCGGTCACACGCCGACACGGCCCCGAGCGTCCCGTCGGGACGGGGTTCGTCACACCGAGATCGCGCCAGCCGGGGGCGCACGACGGGTGTGACGCATTCGGGCAACACCTCTGAGCTGCCCTGTTCGGCCACACACCCTCGGCGGGTGGTGCTTAATCGGAGTGTTACCGGTAGGCTCTGGTACGCCGGACAGGGATTCACCCTCCGGTGGGACTGGCCGTTTGCTCCTATCACGAGTCGATACGGATGACACTTCAAGACGACCGTGCTCGACCCTGGTTCCAGCCTCTGGTGCCGCACGAACAACCGCACAGTGACCTCACCGACGACGCGGGACCACTGACCACCCGCATCGAGGGGGAGCTCGTTCCTCCGGACCAGCCGTTGAACCCGGCCCCGTGGACGGAACGACTGGAGGTCACGCAACCGTTCATCCCCGCCATCCGGGAGCAGGCACCGGAGTTCGCCAAACGCCTGAACCCGGAGCCGCCCCCACCACCCCAGAGCGCGGAGGAGCCCGGAGAGACCGAACCCGCTCCACCGCCCGGCGCCGCGCCTCCGGCGAGCCAGCAGCGGCCCGCCGAGCCCCCCTCCCCGGACACGGCGGCGGACTCGGGGAACGGTTCCTCCGAAACGACGGGACCCCCACAGAAACGACGCAGCCTGGCCCGCCGGGTCGTACGCCGGATCCTCGGTCCGGATCTGCTGCGCAAGGACCCTCCCCCGAGGAAACGCTGACACAGCGGGGCCTTCCGCCCGTGACAACTCCGGTGCGGCCCCGTGCCTGTCGGGCTGTTCCCCCATAGCCACTTCGGAGCGTGATGTCCACAGCACCCCCGGCCACCGCCGGAACTTCGCTGCGTGAGTCCGGCCCGTCCGTCCCCCACCGGCTTCCCGCCTTCGCGTGGCTTCCGCTCACCGTGCTCGGCCTCGGCGTGCTCACCGTGGGAACCCTGGTCGCCTCGCGCTACGGCTACTTCGGTGACGAGCTGTACTTCCTGGCGGCGGGACATCATCTCTCCCTCGGGTACGTGGACCAGCCCTTCGGAGTGCCGCTGGTCGCGCGCACCATGCAGGCCCTGTTCCCCGACTCGCTGGAGGCGCTGCGGCTGCCCTCGTTGCTGTCCACGATCGGCTACCTCGTGCTGGCGGCGCTGACTACGCGGGAACTCGGGGGAACCCGCACGGCACAGACCTGCACCGCCCTCGCCTGCGTGCTGGCCCCCCACTTCGTGGGTTCGGCGCACCTGCTGGTCACCTACTCGTTCGACCAGACGATGTGGGCCTGGGTGCTGTGGCTGCTGGTGCGTTGGGTCCGCCGGCACCCCACCGGCGACTCGGGGGACCTGTTGCTGTTCGCCGCCGGGGCGGTCACGGCCTTGGCGCTGCAGTTCAAACTGCTCATCCCGGCACTGTGGGTGGTGCTGGTGCCGGTGAGTGTGGTGCTCGGGCCACGGCGACTGCTGCGGCGCCCCGGGCTGTGGGCGGGCGGCGCGTTGGCCGTGTTCGCCGCGTTGCCCAGTGTGCTGTGGCAGTGGCGTCACGGCTGGCCACAGCTGGACATGGCCGATGTCGTGGAAGCCGAGACCGGCGGGGTGGAGTCCTTCCTGAAGGTGCTGCTCACCCAGGTCGGCCCGATCGGTTCCACGTTGACCCTGTTGGGGCTGGGGGGACTGCTGTTCGCGCGTGGGCTGCGTGAGTACCGGTTCCTGGGGGTCACGGCGGTGCTGCTCACGGCGGTGTTCGCCGCCAGCGGCGGGCGTTCCTACTACCTGGCCGGTTTCTACGCCGTGCTGTTCGCAGCCGGGGCCGTCCTCGTGCAGCAGTGGTGGCGGCGACGTCCCCGTACCCGGCGGTACCGGTGGTTGTTCCGTGGCTGGACCGCCGGGGTGGTGGCGGCCTACCTGTGGGCGGTTCCCACGGCGGTGCACACGCTGCCCATCGCCCCGGTCTCGTCCATCGGGCCGGCGAACGTGGTGGCCACGGCCAGTCTGGGGTGGCAGCCGATCACGGAGCAGCTCGCCGCCGAGTACCACGACCTGCCGGGAAGCGAGAACACCAAAGCCGTCGTCACCCACGACTACTGGTCGGCCGGGGCGCTGCACCATTTCGGTCCCGAGCACGGCCTGCCCGAGGTCTACAGCCCCAGCCGGGGGTTCTGGTACTTCGGGCACCCCTCCGAGCGGGTGCGGCGGGTGGTCTACCTCGGCTCCGACCGGCAGCGACTGGGAGAGCTGTTCGAGTCGGTACGGCAGGTCGGCACCGTCAACACCGACCTGCCCGCCTCCACCTACTACGAGGGCATGAGGATCTGGGTCGCCGAGGATCCGAAACAGCCCTGGTCCCGGCTGTGGCCCCGGCTGCACCACATGAGTCTGTGGTGACCGCCCCACTCCCCCGCCGAACCCCGCGGTCGCGGGGCCGGGTTCACAGGTAGGGATCGAACGGGATACCGGCGGGCTCGGCCGCGGCGAGGTTGTCCCGGAACGCCCCGTCGGTGATCGCGAGCGCGGCATGGCCGAAGTCGGCCCCGCTCAGTACCGAGCGGGTGTCCCCGGGAAAGCGTTCCCAGCTCACCAGGGCCGGATAGTGCCAGCGTCCCAGCTCGTTCTCCGGCTGTTCGTCCGCGCCCGCCAGTCGGAAGGCGTGGGTGCCCACGCCGTCCTTGTGGTAGACGACCTTCGCGTGGGTGTCCTCGTGCCAGTCGACGGCGGAGGCCGGGTGCACGTCGTACTCGCCGTGGGCCGAGGTGGACACGTAGCGGGCACGGCCCTCGTGCACCCACACCACCACGTGCTCGACGTCGTGTCGGTGTCCGAACACGTCGAAACCGGGAACGGCCTGGTCCTTCTGGAAGTACACGTCGTACACGTGGGCCCGCCAGCCGTGGTTGCTCGTGGAACGGGCGTAAACATTGGAGTTCTCCAGGTCGGAGAGGTCGTGGCACTGCCCGTCCAGCGCCCCTGAGTTGTCCAGTCCCGAGTTCACCGTGCCGTCCGGGCCGACGGCCACGCTGGGATAGCATCCGTCCCCGTCGTAGTCGAAGGCCGGCATCCACTTCCGGTCCAGGGAGGTGGAGTCGGCCGGGATCCGTCGGGGCACGGTTTCGGCCACCGCCGAGCCCGGCAGGGCCACCAGCAGCAGAACCGCGCCGTGCACGGCGGCCGTCACCCGCCTCATGCGACTCCGGACGAACCCTCTCGTCCGGCCGCGCTCCCGCCGTGCTCCGTTTCCGGTGACGTCCCGCGGGGCCGACGAGCGCGTCATACGTTTCCTCCTCCGTGCGCAGGTGCTGACGTGGGGTGATCCTAACGGGAGGCGGGAAACGGTGACCTGGTTCCGCGGGAACGGAACGTGAAAACGGGGTGCTCGACTCCCGGTGGTTCGATCCGGACCTCCTTCGGTGACTTGTCGTCGGAGTGCTCGCCGGAAGTGGCCTCGGCCGGTGTGGTTCCGCGCCGGTAGCCAGGAGAGTCGTCCCGGTGCGCCGCCGACCTCGCGGCCCCCTGTTTTCCCGACCTCTCCGAGGTGGTTACGCTGTAACACAGCTGTGTTTTCGGCTTGGCGAAACATGTGTTGGGTTCCTGGAAACTCTGTGTTCCGGCGGAGGGAGATCCCGGACATGAACACGACACTGGACCGGCTTTCCCCGGGGGAGACCGCGACGGTGACCGCCCTGGACGTCGAAGGCCCCCAACGACGGCGTCTGATGGACCTGGGAATCCTGCCGGGAACCCGGATCCGGGCCGACCGGAGCAGCCCGCTCGGCGACCCGACCGCGTACCTGGTGCGCGGCAGTCTGCTCGTGCTGCGCCGGAACCACGCGGGCAGGATCCACGTCGACCGCCATCAGGGGTGAGACCCACGATGAGCACCACCCCCTCGCCACCCACCACGAACGCGTGCGGAACATGCGCGCTCAACAACGCCGCCAACCTGCGCCGACTGGGAGTGGATCCCTCCGGACACGACCTGGTCGTCGCCCTGGCGGGAAACCCCAACACCGGCAAGAGCACCGTGTTCAACGCCCTGACCGGCCTGCGACAGCACGTGGGAAACTGGGCGGGCAAGACCGTGGACCGCGCCGAGGGCGGCTTCGAGTACCACGAACGCAGGTACAAGCTCGTCGACCTGCCCGGAACGTACTCCCTGCTGTCCACCAGCGAGGACGAGGACATCGCCAGGGACTTCCTGGTGTTCGGACGCCCCGACGTGACGGCGGTGGTCGTCGACGCCACCCGGCTGGAACGTGACCTCAACCTCGTGCTGCAGATCCTGCAGATCACCACACGGGTGGTGGTCGCCGTCAACCTCGTCGACGAGGCCCGCCGCCACGGCATCACCGTGGACTTCCGGCACCTCTCCCGCGAACTCGGAGTGCCCGCCGTGGGCATGGCGGCACGCCGTGGCACCGGCATCGAGGACCTGCTCGACGCGCTCGAACGGGTGGCACTGTCCCCCGACTCCTTCGACGGGCGCCGGGTCGTCCACCGGAACCGGCGGCTCGAACGCGCGGTGAGCCACCTCGCCGAGCGGATCACCCAGCACGTCCCCGGTGTGACCAATCCCCGATGGGTCGCGCTGCGACTGCTGGAGGGTGACCCGGCGCTCGAACGCGCCGTCGCCGAGGGCAGGTTGCGTGACCTCGTGGCCGATCCCGCCGGACCCCGCTCGGAGACCGTCCCGGAGGAACCCGACGCATGACCCGCTCCCCGATCCTCGACGAGACCGACAGGCTGCGGGCCGAACTTCCCGAGAACTTCCGGGACGACATCGTGGAGTCCCTCTACGCCGAAGCGGCCCGCATCAGCGCCACCAGCCTGTCCCACGCTGAACGACCAGCCCGTCCCACCCTGGACAAACTCCTCGACCGGATCCTGACCCACCGCGTGTGGGGGTTCCTGGCCATGGGAGTGCTGCTGTTCGGGGTTTTCTGGTTCACCATCGCGGGCGCGGCCGTCCCCTCGGACCTGCTGTCCGGCCTGCTGGTCGAGCACGGCCACGAACAGTTGACCCGGCTGGCCCGACTCCTGTCGCTGCCGGACTGGATGAGCGGCCTGCTGGTCGACGGGGTGTATCTGTCCACCGCCTGGGTGGTGGCGGTGATGCTTCCGCCCATGGCGATCTTCTTTCCCCTGTTCACGATCCTGGAGGACTTCGGTTATCTGCCCCGGGTCGCGTTCAATCTCGACAGGCTGTTCGCCAAGGCCGGAGCCCACGGCAAACAGGCCCTGACCATGATGATGGGATACGGCTGCAACGCCGCCGGGGTCACCGCCACCCGCGTCATCGACAGTCCCCGGGAACGGCTGATCGCGGTGATCACCAACAACTTCAGCATCTGCAACGGCCGTTGGCCCGTGCTCATCCTGCTGGGCACCGTCTTCCTCGGACAGCTCGCCCCGCCCCCGTTGGCTGCGGTGGTCGCCGCGGCCTCGGTCACCACGGTGGCCGCGCTGGGAGTGCTGACCGCCCTGGTGGTCTCCTGGGGACTGTCGCGAACGGTACTTCGGGGCGCCACCTCGGTCTACTCCCTGGAGCTGCCTCCCTACCGCCCACCCCGCGTCTGGCGCACCCTCTACACCAGTCTTATCGACCGCACACTGAAAGTGCTGCGCAGGGCGGTGACCATGGCCGCACCGGCCGGTGCGGTCACCTGGCTGATCAGCAACATCACCGTCGCCGACGCGAGCCTGGCCGCTCATCTCGTCGACCTGCTCGCCCCGCTGGGATGGTTGATGGGCCTCAACGGCATCATCCTGTTGGCCTACCTCGTTGCTGTTCCCGCCAACGAGATCGTCGTTCCCACCATCCTGATGCTGACGATGACGCTCGGGACGAACCTGTTCGGTGCCGAACAGGGAGTCCTGCTCGATCTCGGCACCGCCGAGACCGCCACCGTGCTCGTGCAGGCGGGAGGCTGGACCCTGCTCACGGCCGTGAACCTGATGCTGTTCACCCTGCTGCACAACCCGTGCGGAACCACGATCCTCACCATCTGGCACGAAACCCGCAGCGCCACGTGGACCGCGGTGGCCACGTTGCTGCCGGTCGGGCTCGGCATCGTGGTCACCAGCCTCACCGCCGCCGTGGCCCGATGGGCGGGATGGGGGTGAAACCGGTTCACCGCGCCAGATGCGCCTCCAGGGCGTCGGCACCGGCCACCGCCCCGCCGCCGCTGCGCACGCCGAGGCTGGTGGCGGTGGCCACGGCCCGCATCCGTTCGTCACCGGCCACCTCCTCCACCGTTCTCCGCAGTGTCGAGGCGGAGGCCTCCTCGGGGAGGATGCGGGCCAGGCCGAGTTGCTCGGCCCGTTCGGCGTTGGCCCGCTGTTCCGGCATCTGCGGATAGGCCACCAGGGGAACCCCGTGGTACAGCGCCTCCATCGTGGAGTTCATCCCGGTGTGTGACAGGAACACGTCGGCGTGTTCGAGCACCGCGGGTTGGGGGAACCGGGGCCGTACGTCGACGTTGTCCGGCAGGGGGCCCAACTCGTCCGGGTCCACCCGTTCACCCACGGACATGGCCACCTCCCAGGTGGTTCCGCCGAAGGCCTCCAGACAGCGGCGGTAGAACTCGGGGCGGTTGTTGAACGCGGTGCCCAGGGAGACGAACAACAGCGGGGCCTCGGGGTCACGGCGAGTGAAGGATTCGTTCCGCGCCCTGCTGCCGAGGGAGGGCCCCAGGAAACGGAACCGGTCGTCGAAGGTCTCGGCCGCGTACTGGAACTGGAGGGGGACGAACACCAGGTTCAGCCCGGCCGGTTGCGGCGAGAACAACGGTCCCGGCGGAGTGACACCGAGTTGTTCGGCCAGCTCCAGTCGGCTCCGCTCCACCTCACGCAGCGCCGGGTGTTCGGTGTCGAAGTCCTCGGGCAGAAACGTCTTCGCCAACGAGAACCGTTCGTTGGCGGCGAAGTTCGGCACCAGGGCCACCTGGGCGACCCCGAGAACATCGGCCAGCATGGGGCCGGCGGGCATCATCATGTCGTGACACACCGCTTCCGGCGGGTCGGCGACGAAATGCTCCCGCAGGAAGGGGAACGAATCACGCACGTGGTCGAGGAAGCGGTGGGTCATCTCCGCCATCATCTCGGGGGTGATCCGGTCGAACGAGTGGCTGGGCAGGGCGAAGTCCAGACCGAGGTCCACGGGCCTGGCCCCGCTGGCACGCACCGTTTCCAGCTTGCGGTCCCCGGTGGCGTAGGTGATCCGGTGTCCGCGCCGGACCAGCTCCTCCACCACCGGCAGCGTCGGATTCACGTGTCCGTCGAAGGGGGGCGCCATGAACGCGAAATGGCGGGGCATAGTTCCTCACAGCCACATCCGAAAAACCTGGCATTACTGCCACTTTCCCGTCGATTATTCCGCGTCGACGAGATCCGAGACCCGTTTCCGGCAGGAAACGTGACGTCCTCAACACCGACATCCGGACCTAGTGCCCAAAAAGGACGCCGAGATTCCTCGTCGCCGTCGGATCCGACGTCTTCCTCCACACACACCCACGGGTCGTCCCCCGTGGATTCCGGCGTCCTTTCGCCGTGGGCAACCTCGAGGACGGTTTCCCGCAGCGTGTTGGTAACCACCAACGTGGACGGTTAGGCTGCGTGTATGTCTCGTGACGCGGAGTTGGCCGCCCAGGTGGCGCACGCGGATTTCAACCAGCCCAACATCGCACGGATGTACGACTACCATCTCGGCGGATCCGCCAACTTCGCCGTGGACAGACACACGGCCGAGCAGGCACTGCGCATCGCGCCGCAGGAGCTGGACTACTGCTGGGCCAACCGGGCCTTCCTCGGCCGGGTGGTCCGCACCCTGGTCACCGAGTACGGCCTGGACCAGTTCCTCGACCTCGGTTCGGGGGTGCCCACCGTCGGCAACGTGCACGAGATCGCACACGAGCACAACCCCTCCGCACGAGTAGCCTATGTGGACTGGGAGGCCATCGCCTGCCACCACGCGCGGCACCTGCTCGGTCCGGACGAGTGGCGCGTGACAGTGACCGAGGCCGACGTGTGCGAGCCCGAGGTGGTGCTCAACGCTGCCGGGGTGGCGGGGCTGCTGGACTTCACGCGTCCGATCGCGGTTCTCGCCTTCGGCATCCTGGACATCATCCCCACCACCGACGGGGCGGGGCTGGCCGCGCGCTATCGGGACGCCTGTGTGTCCGGCAGTGCGTTGGCGGTCTCCAACAACGCCCAACTGACCCGCAGTGACGAGGAGGTGGCCGGACTCCGGGCCCTGTTGGCGAACACCTCCACCCCGAACCTGCATCTGCGTACCCCGGAGGAAGTGGCCGCGCTGATGCCCGGCTACACCCTGTTGGACCCGGGAGTGGTTCCCGCTCCGCTGTGGCGGCCCGACCGTCCCGTGTCCGAGCAGGAGGCCCGGCGCGGCAACGTGTACGGAGCCGTGGGGATCCTGCGCTAGGGAACCGACTGCTGTCGGTGCCGCCCGGCACGACTTCAGAGCGCCGTCAGCACCCGGGGACCGTGCTCATCCACCGCCACCGTGTGCCCGAGCAGGAAACAGGGACTTCCGTCCACGGTCTCCACCGCGTTCCCGGAGCCGTGCCGGCACCCGTCGGCACCGCCCTGCGCCAACGCGGAGACCAGTGTGAGCACCGTCCCCGGCCGCAGGGACAGTCCCGTCCCCCGTTCGCCGGTACGCGGAATCGTGGGCGGCTCCCGAACGAAACGGCCGATACCGTGCCCGCACGAGACCGGTATCCCGTATCCGGCGCCCCGGGCCGCCAGCCCCAACGCCCAGGACACGTCACCCAGCCGGTTCCCGACGGTGCTCACGGCGACGGCGCTGCGCAGCGCCTCCTGCGCCGTGTCCCGAGCCCGCAGCACGGCCTCGGTTTCCGGTCCCACGGAGACGGTGACCGCCGCCCAGGCGCACCAGCCGTGGACCCGGCCCGCGCATTCCACCGTGACGAGATCGTTCCGGTTCACACGCCCGGTGTCGGGAACACGGCCACGGACGACCTCGTTCGGCGCGAGGGCCAGGGCGGTGTTCTCCCCCGTGTCCTGGTGGTCGAGCGCCGGGACGGCCTCGTGGTCCCGCAGCACCGTCCGCGCCAGGCTCTCCAGTTCCACTCCGGTGGTTCCGGCCACGAGGTGTTCGGTCGTGTGGCGCAGTGCCTCGGCCACGGCACGACCGGCCAGACGCATGCACCCGATCTCGGCGGCTGATCTGAGCTCGACCGAGTTCCGGACCACTCAGCTCTCCCCCTCGACGCGGATCCGATCGCTGCGGGTGAAGACGGTGTGCAGCACGTGGTTCTTCGTGGGGCCGGAGACCACCCAGCGCTGCCACCACCGGTTCTCGTCGGCCACACCGAACTCGCCCTGGTAGAGGTCGTCACGACACGGATGGTGGGTCCTGCAGTGCCCGCTACGCAGATCGAGCGTGTGGAAGAACCCCCCGTAGTCGAAGTACACCTCCGCCCGTCCGGGTCCGGTCACGTGGTACCGCAGACTCCGGAAGGCGTTCCCGCGGTAGTCGCCCAGCCGCAGGGTGCCCTGCTCCTCGTAGACCAGCACGTCGTCGACGGCGCGGAAAGAACCCGAGCCGTCGAACTCGCCCATCCGGGTGCCGTCCGGATCCGAGATCACCCGCCACAGCGACCACCACCCCCCGAGGAAGGCGGGAAGGTCGCACACGGGGTGGCCACACGCCGTGTTCACCGCCCGCTGGCTCCCCCCACCACGGCGGCACCGGAGGCGGAACCGTCCTCCCCGGAGGGGATCAGCCCGGACAGGTCCGCGCCGGTGTCGTTGATCCGCAGCACGAACGGTCGGGTCTCGGTGTAGCGCACCACGCTCAGCGAGCACGGCTCGACCACGATCCGCTGGAAACCGTCCAGGTGCAGCCCCAGGGCGTCGGCCAACACCCCTTTGATCACGTCGCCGTGGGTGCAGACCAGCCACACCGTCTCGGGCCCGTACTCGGAGGACAACCGCGTGTCGTGACCGCGCACCGCCGCCACGGCCCGCGCCTGGACCTGGGCCAGCCCCTCCCCTCCCGGGAACACGGCCGCGGAGGGGTGCTGCTGTACCACACGCCACTGCGGTTGTTCGGCGAGTTCCTCCAACCGGCGTCCGGTCCACTCACCGTAGTCGACCTCGGACAACCCCTCGTCGGTCTCCACCGGCAGGGATCGGGCGGTGGCCAGCCCGGTGACCGTTTCCACGCACCGTTGCAGCGGGGAGGCCAGCACCGCCCGCAGCGGCACCTGGGCGAGCCGGTCGAGGAGTCCGGCCGCCTGGGCGCGGCCGGACTCGTCCAAGCCGACACCGGGACTGCGTCCCGCGAGAGTGCCCGTGCCGTTGGCGGTCGAACGTGCGTGCCGCAGCAGAATCACCGTTGCCACGGCACCGAGCATACGGATGCGCCGTTCCGAACCGGGCATCCGGTGCGAGGCCGCTCACATCCGAAGCACGAACCGGATCCTCACGCCTGCAACACGCCGAAACCGAGCAACAGGTACACGGCGAGCCCCACCAGCACACGCCACCACACGAACAGGTATACGCTGTGCTTTTCCACGTACTTCAACAGCCAGGCGATGCAGGCGTAGCCGACCAGACCGGCCAGCACCGTCGCCACGAGCATCTGCGCTCCACTGGGTTGCAGTCCCGGCCCACCCGGATCGAAAACGTGGCCCAACTCCAACAGGCCCGCCGCGAACACCGCGGGGATCGCCAGCAGGAACGAGAACCGCACGGCGGTGGGACGGTCCAGCCCCAGCGAGAGCCCCGCAGTGATCGTCCCTCCCGAGCGGGAGACTCCGGGGACCAGGGCCAGTGCCTGGGCGCAGCCCATGAGCACTCCGTCGCTGAGACGCAGCTCGGCCTGTTTGCGCAGCTGGGGGCCGTACCGTTCGGCCAGACCCAGCAGCAGGCCGAACACGATCAGGGTGGTCGCGGTGATCCACAGACTCCGCAAGGCCCCCCGGATGAGGTCCTGGAAGAAGAATCCGAGAACGCCGATGGGGATGCTGCCCACGATCACGTACCACGCCAGCCGGTAGTCCTGGGTCCGCCGCACCTCGGGATCGACCATGCCGCGGAACCACGTCGTGATCAGGCGTGCGATGTCGGCGAAGAAATAGATCACCACGGCCAGTTCCGTGCCGATCTGGGTGACCGCCGTGAACGAGGCGCCCGCGTCGGCGTCGAACAGCAGCTGCGAAACCACCCGCAGGTGCCCCGAGGAAGAGACGGGCAGGAATTCGGTCAGCCCCTGCACCAGGGCAAGCACCACGGCCTGCAACCACGTCAACGAAACCCACTCCACACAGTCGAATCTCGCGCCCCGTTTCGGAGCACCCTGTAACGGCCTCTTGCTGCCGGAAATCTTGCAGCATGACCCGAACAGGGGTAGTGGCGGGCCGTTGACCGTGGTCACGCACACAACGGGGCAGGTCACCGGATGAATCGGACCTACTGCGGACACGCTGAGCCACAAGCGGACGTCGCCTCCTCACCCAGCGGCACAACAAGTGATGTGAATCATTCACTGTGTGTTCGCCGCGTGGCCGCGCGTTGTTCGGCACGTCCGACACCGGAGGAATACGATCAGTCACCGTGCGTTATCGACAGCTCGGCAACACCGGTATGCGCGTCTCCCGGCTCGCCCTGGGGACCATGACGTGGGGAAACGGCACCGACGTCGCGGAGGCCGCCGCGCAGTTGTCCCTGTTCCACCAGGCCGGTGGAACCCTGGTCGACACCTCGCCCGTCCACCAGCACGGACACGGCGAGACGATGCTGGGGAGTCTGCTCAACGACACCGTCGCCCGCGACGACCTGCTCATCGCCACCACCACGGGCCCCCGGATCTCCCGCGCGGCCCTGCTGGACTCGCTGCACGGTTCACTACGACGTCTGGGCGTCGACCACATCGACCTGTGGCAGCTGCACGGCTGGGACTCCACCGTGCCGCTGGAGGAAACCCTCGACACCCTCGACACCGCCGTCACCAGTGGAAAAGTCCGCTACATCGGTGTGGTCAACCAGCGGGGGTGGCAGCTGGCCACCATGGCCGCGCTGCAGAGCACCGCCGCCGGGCGTATCCCCCTGGCCTGCGTGCAGACCGAGTACTCCCTGCTGCAACGCCTTCCCGAGCACGAACTGTTGCCCGCCGCCCGCCACCACCACGTCAGCCTGCTGCCCTGCTCCCCCCTCGCCGGGGGCGTGCTGACCGGCAAGTACCGTACCGAGACCCCCACCGACTCCCGAGCCGCCGACCCGGAGATGGCCCCCTACATCACCCACCACCGCACCCCCCGAGCCGGGCGCATCGTGCACGCGCTCGCCACCGCGGCCGACGGGCTCGGAACCTCCCCCGCGGCGGTGGCCCTGGCCTGGATCCGGGACCGCCCCGGCGTCGGAAGCCCGGTCCTCGGTGCCCGCACCACCGAACAGCTCAAAAGCTGCCTCGACTGCGAGCAGGTGACGCTGCCCCCGGCCATCCAGGCCGCTCTCGACGACGTCAGTGCCCTCCCCCAGCCCTGAGGGACACCCCGGCGCCGCCCACCACGCTCGTGCGGGATCCTGGAAGCACGTCGACACCGACGTGCCAGCTCGTCCTCCAGGGAGGTCACCGTTGCGACGTCTCATCGCCGCGTGCCTGACCACATCGGCTCTGCTGTTGAGCGCCTGTACCGGTGGCGGCGACTCGCGGCCCCTGCAGGTGACCGACGAGCTCACCTCCGCGACCCCCGCACCGGCTCCCTCCCCGGAGACCACACCGGCGGGCAGGGTGGTGCCCGCACCACCCGCCGACCACGCCGTCTACCTGCCCGCCACCGGCCTGCTCGCCCTGGCCGGGGCCGGGCAGGCCAGCGTCACCCTGGTCGACACCCGTGAGCTCGGTTCCCCCGCCCGGACGATCGAGCTGCCCGCTCCGGCTGCCTCCCTGCGCCCCCTCGACGGAGGCAGAGGTCTGCTGGCGGCGTTACCCGAGGCCGAGGTGGTCGTCGACATCGACGTCGACAGCGGTGAACTCACCCGCACCCCCGTGCGGGGGCACCCCTCCGACGCCCTGCCCGTCGGGGACCGCCTCTTCGTCTCCCGCCCCGGGGCCGAGGACGTCGCCGTCCTGCGGGACGGCGACGTCCAGCACCGCGCCGAGGGGTTTCCCGGAGCCGACACCCTGCTGCGCCGCGGCTCCACCGTGGTGGTGGTGGACAAGCTCACCACCTCGGTGACCCCGCTCGACATCGAAACGGCGGAGAAACTCCCCGCGCTGCGCGCCGGGGAGGGGGCGACCCGGGCGGTGACCGACGAATTCGGGCGCGTCCTGCTCGTTGACACCCGGGGGGAGGAGATCATGGCCTTCGCCACCGAACCGCTGATCATGAAACAGCGCTACCCGGCGAAGGGGTCTCCCTTCGCCTTGGCCTACGATCCGGGTCGGGATCTGGCCTGGGTCACGCTGACCGCCCGCAACGAGCTCGTCGGTTACGACGTGACCGGGGGACAGCCTCGTGAGACCCACCGCGTCCCCACGGTCCGCCAACCCGAAGCGGTCGCGGTGGACCCGAAGACCGGAACCCGCTACGTCGCTTCGGCGACCGGAGACGGACTACAGGTGGTGCGGAAGTGACGCCGACCGAGGACACCTTCTCCGCCGACCCGGACTGGGAGTACTTTCCCCTGCGGCTGCCTCCCGGGATTTCCCGGTTGAGCGCGGCCACCCGGCTGAGCATCCACGCCGAGTTCGCCGGGTGGGAACTGTCCCGGGTGCTGTTGTACTCCGACGGCTCCCGCAAGGTGTGGCTGCGCCGTAAACGCACCCACCTCACCACGGAAGTGGTCGGAGCGCTTCCCACGTCGTGATCTCTTTCGCACAACGCTTCGGATCGCGATTCTTACTGCCCCGTGGAGCTGTTCGCCCGGTAGCGGACGACCACGACCGGACATGGAGAGTAATGGACACAGTGTTGGCTGACGGATCCGAGCAACGCCCCGGACACCCCTCCGTGTCCCCTGCTGCCGACGACGAGCAGGTCAGCGTTCTCCGCTTCGTTCACCAACATCTGTGCGGGAATTCCTCGCCGCACCTTCTGCGTGACCGTCACATGGCTGTCCAGACCGCTCAGGTTCTCACTGACCAACCGTGACAGGGTGTCCTCGGCAGCTTGGTCGATCCCCTTCTCCTCCAGCGTGAGTGCCCCCACTCCGTAGAGAGCAGTATGTGACCAAGCGATCAAGGCGGTGATGTGTCCGCCCACCTTCTCCGCATAGCGTACTGCCCAGCGGAAAGCCTCTCGAGAGTTCTCGGAACCGTCCACGCCCACGACCACGTGTTCCCCGTCTTCGTTCATGCATACTCCCGAATTTTTTTCCGTTTTCGTAATCGTCGAAAAAGATCATCTGGATTCTCGATCGAACCCCTGTTTCCCTCTGCGGCGTGCACGGGAATACACTGACACGCCCCCGTTCACCCGGACGTCTCATTTGCCCCGTCGTGTCGACTCTGAAATACCGGCCCTGGCACGGTGCATCATGTGCGGCGACAGCGAGTATGACGACCTCGCTGCGGCAACAGGTCGGGAAATCTCCCCGGGAACAGGCAAGAACGTTCAGCGTGATCCGACCACATCGTACGTCGTCCCCGCGATGTCACGGTCAGACTCGGCAAGTGCGATTGGTGAAGACGCCCGCCCGTGCACTACCGGATCACGTTCTCATCCGATCGAACACCCTGGAGTTACTCGAATTATCCTGGTTCGGTGGGCAGTGTGCCAGGGGCATCTTTCCTCATACGGCAGCGTGCAACTGTTGACGGAACCGTTCGACCGTCTTGGTGTACGGTAGTTCGTAGATCGCGTGAACATCCCAGCTCACCAGATCCATATAAGGCTGGAGAATCTCGGTGATCTCGTTCGGGTCGTCACTTTCGATCAGCAGGAAACCTGATCCACCTCCGGCAAGATTGTACCAACCCTTGATTTTTTCCGGGTTGTTTGTCCCGGCTTCGTGCTGTTCGATGACGCGACGCCGAACGTCCTCAGCGCGGGTTCCCTCGTTCCAGCGAAAGCGGCAGTACCAGAGCATAAGCGTCTCCTTCGACATACTGATCCGGGAAATATGACCTCGGTCGCATCGGCCGAAACCACATTTCCCCACTGTAAGTCGCGGCGTGTTCCAGTGCCAGCTCGGAGTCCGGTGCCTCTGAGTACACCTCGACCTGCGACGGACCCCCGCTGTGCCGGCACCACCACGAGGCACGGACGGCCAAATCGGTGCTCGCGTGCTGGCGCCCAGCGTGACCGTGCTGTTCAACATCAGCCACCTCGATACCGTCGTCAACGCGCTACGTGCCGGCGGATACGAGGTCCACGACCCGACCTCGCATTACCCTGATGAGGAAGAACAGCGATAAGCTAGGACGGCTCGATGCCGGGTGGCAGGACCCGTTGTTTGACGAGTTCGGTGAACAGCTCAGTGAACATTCGTTCCGTGTCGATGCCGCCGGTGAAGCCGTGCTGGCGGATCTTCGCAGTGGAAAAGATGTTGTCGTAGTCCATTCCGAACACAAAGTCGCCGAACCACCATGATGCCACTCGATCAAAGGGGTAGGGCCGGAGTCCGTGGCGTTCGACGATGCGGTTCCAGACCGCTGTCTTGTCGGCCATGAATTCGGTCAAGCTGAATGGCAGCGGATCAGCGCGGGGAACGCGGAAGTGTTCCGCCAGCTGTGGCCACACGTGTTCCCAACGCATCGGGTCGCTGTTGGTCACGTTGAACGCTTCGCCGGCCGCCGAGGGCTCGGTCGCCGCCCATTCCACCGCTTGGCCAACGATCCGAGCGTCTGTGACCTGGGTCAACGCTCGATAGGCCCCGGGCTTGCCCGGGAACCGGAAGGGCACCCCGAGTTCGCGACAGATCGCGGCATACACGCCGATCACCATGAGCAGGTTCATCGGGGTGCCCACGGCGAATCCGGCGATCGCGTCGGGACGCAACGCCGACCAGGTCCAGCCCCCCTCGTCGGCGCGGCTTCGAAGGTAATCCTCCTGATCATAGTAGAACTCAGGCGGCAGGTGCCGGGAATCGTCTTCTCGGGCCGGCGTCCGATACGGTCCCAAATGGGAGCCGTACACCTTCCCGCCCTGGATGAGCGTGACATGCCGCAGCTTCGGTGACGCCTTCTCCAGAATCTCCACCACGTTGCGCAGCATCACCATATTCGGCTCGACCAGTTCGGCCCAGCTCGGACGTGGCTGGTAGGCGGCGTAGACGAGATCGGTGGCATCGGTGATGCCGGAGAGCTTCTCCTCAACATCGTGACGATCGAGGAGGTCTACCGCCACGAACGGGGAGTTCGTTCCGAACTCTGGTTCTCTCCGGGACAGGCCCACGGTTTCCCAGCACGGAAGCGTTTCCAGGTGCTGGATGATCGCTCGGCCGGTCACGCCGTTACCGCCGGCTACAACGGCTTTGCGGGTGGTGTCGGGCACTTTTCCTTCTCCTGTTCATTCGGCGTGAGACCACGCTCACGGCAAGTCCTCTCTGTCTTCGCCAACGACATTGCCGCTGGTCACAGCTGCTAACCAGCCCCTGCTGTGCCCAGGACCGCCGTTCCTGTCATCGGTGGGGACAGGTTCGGAGCTTTCGTCGCACGGCCACCCCGGGAAAACTGGCGGCATGAGTGAACCCGTCGACTTGAGCGAGTTCCTGCGTAGCAGGCGCGCACAGTTGCAGCCAGCGGACATCGGACTGGTCTCCTACGGCACACGACGCCGGGTTCCCGGTTTGCGCCGTGAGGAGCTGGCACAACTTGCCGGGGTCAGCGTGGCTTACTACACCCGCCTGGAACAGGGGAAAAGCCGCAACGCGTCGCACGAGGTCATCGACGCGATCGCCGCAGCACTGCGGTTGGACAGCACCGAACGGGCACATCTCAGCGACCTCGCTCAGCCCGCACGGCGGCACCACAGTCCGGCCACGCCATCGACCGAAACGGTCCGTCCCCGGATGCACCAACTACTGAACGCCATGGACGGTGTTCCCGCCATGGTCATCGGGCGCCGCAACGACATCCTGGCGTGGAACCGGCTCGGGCACGCGCTGCTGGCCGGACACCTCGACCAGGACAGCCCCAATCGCAACGAGGACAGGCCGAACCTGCCGCGCATGATCTTTCTCGACCCGCACACTCACGAGCTGTACTCAAGATGGGAGGACGAGGCCCGTGCCCAGGTTGCCTATCTACGGCTGGTGGCCGGGCGCTACCAAGACGACGCCCAGCTGGCTGAGTTGATCGGTGAACTGTGCATGAAGAGTCCGCGATTCGCCCAGCTGTGGCAACACCGGCGCGTCCGCGACTGCACGTTCGGACACAAGCATCTCCACCACCCGCTGGTCGGACCGATCACGTTGACCTTCGAGGCCCTGCATCAGCCGGACCGCCCCGACCAGCGGCTCGAACTGTTCAGTGCGGAACCCGACTCCTCCTCCGAGGCCGCGCTGCGACTGCTCGACGAACTCACCGCACGGGGTGCCGACCGGAGCGCGTCCACGCCGCAAAGCGCGTCTAGCTAGGGCTGTTCAATAGGGGAGGCTTCGCGCAGCCCAGATGGATCTTTGTGGACGACCGGCTGCGGGACGCCCCCAGCTTTGTGAGCACGAGGATCGTCGTCACGGGGCCTAGGGCACCCGGTGCAGCCACTCGGAGGTGGCGAACTTCGTGGCGACCAGTTCCTCGGCGCGTTGTTCCTCGGCGGCGGTGATCCCGTCGGCGACCAGCCCGTAGCGGGACCGGAAACCCGACTCCAGCCTGTCGATCACGGTCTGCCGGTCCAGGCCGGTCTGACGTCGCAACGGGTCGACACGTTTGACGGCGCTGCCCACCCCCTTGTCGGAGAGCTTCACCCCGCCGACCCGGAGCACCTGCCCCAGCTTCTCCGCGTCCACGTCGTAGGACATCGTCACGTGATGCAACACGGCCCCGGCCGAGACCCGCTTCTGCGCGGCACCGCCGATCTTGCCCCCGTCGGAGGTGATGTCGTTCAACGGCTGGTACCACACGTTCAGCCCCAGCTCCCGCAACACCTCCAGCACCCAGTCGTCCAGGAACGCGTAGGAGTCGGCGAACGACATGCCCGCCACCAGCGACTTCGGTGCGTACAACGAGTAGGTGACCGTGTTGCCGGGTTCGACGAACATGGCGCCCCCGCCGGTGATCCGACGCACCACCTCGATGCCGTGGTGCTCGGCGGTGGGCAGGTCCACCTCGTTGCGGACCGACTGGAAACTGCCGATGATCACCGAGGGGTCCGACCACTCCCAGAAGCGCAGCGTGGGGCTCCGGCGCCCGGCCGCGACCTCCTCGGCCAGCACCTGGTCCAGGGCCATGTGCATCAACGGTGAACGGGCCGGCTCCCTGACCGACAACCACCGGTGGTCCAACCAGCCGGTCGAGCCGGTTACCGCCCGTCGCACCGCCACGGCCACCGACTCGGGGGTGAACCCCACCATGCGGGCCTGCGGGTCCGTACCCGCGCGCACCAACGAGGCCAGGGTGTCCACGTCCGCGTTCGCCGCGGCCCCGACCAGGGAACCGTTGATCTCGTCCAGGGCCTCGTCCGGCTCCAGGAAGAAGTCACCGCTGACCCGTACCCGGCTCAGTCGCCCCTCGGTCACCTCCACGTCGGCGGCGACCAGCTTCCCTCCGGGAACCTTGTACTCCCCGTGCACCACACACCTCGCACACCACGACCGTCGTTTTCCGGACGGGCAACCACTCTAGGCCTCGTCCGTGCCGCGCTCGCGGGCACCGGAGGGCACTGCTCCCGGGTGTCCGGACGACTACACGCGGTGATCGGCTCTCTCACTCGGAGGGGTTCTGCTCGGGGCTGTGAGCGTGGTCGAACTCGGCGAGCCGGGCTCGGGTCTGTTCCAGGTCGCGTTCGAGTTCGGCGATGCGGCACACTGCCGACAGCACGGTGTGGCCCTGGTCGAGGAGCTCGCGCACCCGGGCCGCCAGACGCAGCTGGGCCCGGCTGTATCGGCGGTGACCTCCCTCGGAACGCGCCGGCGTCAACAGCCCGGTCGTGTTGTCCAGGCTGCGCAGGAAGTCAGGGGTGACCCCGAGAATCTCCGAAGCACGTCCCATCGTGTAGGCGGGGTAGTCGGCGTCGTCGAACGCCCTGTCTGCGCGGTCGGTGGGTCGTGCTTCGGACATGGCCGCTCCTGATCACTGGAACCGGGATCACCCCGTGCCGGAGAAAGAGCGGTGGTCAGCTGTTACCTCCCTCGATGACCTTGCGGTCTCCGCCGTGATCGACCTTGATCTGCCGCGGTTTCGCCTGTTCGGCCACGGGCAGGGTCACGGTCAGCACCCCGTCGGTGTAGGTGGCGCTGATGTTGTCCACGTCCAGCCCGTAACCAAGCGAGAGCTGACGCGAGAAGGTGCCCCTCGGCCTCTCGGCGGCGATGTAGTCGACCTCCTCGCCACGGTTGCCCGTGCCGCGCTCGGCCCGGACGGTCAACGTGCGGTTCTCGGCGCTGACCTCCAGGCTGC
Organism: Actinopolyspora mortivallis; assembly: GCF_003001495.1. Taxonomy (GTDB): domain Bacteria; phylum Actinomycetota; class Actinomycetes; order Mycobacteriales; family Pseudonocardiaceae; genus Actinopolyspora; species Actinopolyspora mortivallis_A. The sequence continues at coordinate 9,150 of NZ_PVSR01000020.1, read as the reverse complement.
TCGGGTCGATGCCGGGGAGGTCGAACTCGACCACGTAGTTGTCCCCGGAGCGGTAGGCGTCCATGGCCATCGACTGCGGAGCACGGTTGCTGCCGAACACCTCGGTGGCCAACCTGTTCAGGTCCCGGAACAGCGGGTCGAATGCCGTGGTCATCTCAGCGAACTCCTTTCCACACACAACCAAGCAATGCCGGAACGGTTTCGATCACCAGCACAGGGAAGTGTGGGTCCGACGAGTCAGTCGGGAACGAAGACGAGGTCCACGTCCCGACCGTCGACCGACCCGGAACGGAAAGCGAGAACGAGGAACGAGGCCTGTGACCACCTCCGGTTCGCTTGTCCCTCATCGCCTTACGGCACTTATTCTGGCACCGTGACTCCAATTTCGCAACACCGAATGGGCCAGACTTTGTCGTTGATCACACGAGATCGTGACCTCGGTGCCGCCACCGCCGCGGCCGGCGACCACGGGCGGAGGCGGGCCGGCTCCGCGGCCGCCGGGGAGTTCGGCGACGGGACCGGTCATGGTCACCGTTGCTCGGTGACCTCGGCGAACGGCAGCGGGCAACTCGGGCTGGTGCCGCATGCGAGGAGGTCGTCACAGCCGGCCTCGACCGCCTCGGCCAGCGCGTCCCGCAGGGTGTTCAGGTCGGCGATCCGGACCTCGATTTCGGCCAGTTTGTCCTGCGCGTGCCGACGCAGTCCCGCTCCGGAACGGCCACCGTGGTGCCCCGCCGCGAGCAACTCGGCGACCTCGGTGAGACTGAAGCCCAGCCGCTGTGCTGCTTTGATCACCCGCAGCGTGGTGACCGCCCGCGGTGGATAGAGCCGGTGTCCCCCCGGGCTGCGTTCGGGTTCGGCCAACAACCCGCGCCGCTCGTAGTAGCGCAGCGTCTGGGGGTTCACCCCGGCGGCCTTGGCGAGTTGGCCGCTTCGCAGGAAACCCGTGGGGTCGGCCCCCTCCTCCGCTCCGCGATCTCGCCCGACACCCCGGCGGACAGCGCTCGTCCCTCGCTCGTCCGTGCCGGCGGGCCACCCGGTGGGGACCGCGCACGACTCCGCTCGCCCGACCGGGACGGTGCCGAGGACCGGTCCGCAGCAGGAGCATCCGTTCGTCTCCTCGTTCGTCATCGGTGTCCCCTTCCGGTTATGGTGTCCGCTCCAAGCGCACGGTGTCGGTCGATCCCCAACCCCACCGTGGTGCCGTAGACCAGGTGCGGTACCAGCGTCGCCACCGCGACCCGCGGGCTCACGGCGATCCCGAACAGCCCCCATCCCAGGTAGGGCAGCCACACCAGCCCCATCAGCGCCCACAGCAGCACGCCGTGGCCGATCCCGGCCCGGACCGACACCCGGCGGACCGAGCCGGCCAGCACCGCCGCCGCCACAGCTCCGTAGCTCAGGTGGGCGAAACCGGCCAACAACAGCAACACCTGCTGCGACGGTGTGCCCACGGTCTGGCTCGTCAGAGCCACCGGAACGGGTCTCGGCACCGGTGCCACGCCGACAGCGGTGCCGAGGAACATCACCACGCTCATGAGTACCGTCGCGACCGCGCCCCAGCCGAGACCGGTCACCAACCGGTGCGCGGTGGGCCCGCTCTTCGTGTCGCGGGCCGCCCGGTTCGTCCTCACCTGCACCCCATGGTCCCTTCGTCGTGGTCCTGTCTCCTGCCACGCGACGGTAAGCCCGTAGTGGGATGCAGGATGCAACCGCGATCCGGGCGGGTTACGACAACGACCAGGGCAACCACCGTGGCTTGTCACGCTCCGCGGTCGCCGAGCGGTTTCCGGGCGAGCAGAAACCCCTGCGGTGTTTCCTCGGGAAAGTCCCCCTCCTCGTCGGGTTCACGCAGCAGTCGGGCCCGCACGGACAACCCGGCCCGTTCCAGCAGCTCAGCCACCCGTTCGGGTCGCCGCCGGTGGAAGTCGAGCGAGATCGCGTGCCCGGCCGCCTCGGTCCGGTGCTTGATCCCTTCTCCCGTCTGGAAGGCGAGCTGGAGAAAACCACCGGCAGTCAGGACCCGACGGAACTCGGCGAAGACCGCCGGCAGGTGCTCGTCCGGAACATGGATGATCGAGTACCAGGCCACGATCTCTCCGAGGGAGCCGTCTTCGTACTCCAGAGCGAGCATCGAGCCCTCGTCGAAACGCAGCGTCGGGTGTCTCCTCCGCGCCTCTGCGACCATCTCGGGCGACAGGTCCATCCCGAACACCGGCAGGCCGAGGGTGTCCAGATGAGCGGTCACCCGGCCGGGGCCGCAGCCGACGTCGACCACGGGGCCGTCCGCGCTGCGCGCGAGCTCGGCGAATCCGCCGAGCACCGCGCGGTCCAGAGGTTTGGCCGCCAGCTCGTCCCGGATCCACTCGGCGTAGTCGTAGGCCGCGGTGTCGTAGGAGCACCGGGTGCGGCGGAGAAAATCGAATTCGGTCGTGGGCGGACATCGTAGTTCGGCGGGGTTTTCTTCAGGGCCTGTTCAATCAGCCGCCCGCGTCCCGTCGTTCATGCCCGGCGGCGCCGATGTCGGTCCCGCCGAGTGCGAGCGGCGGGACCGACACCGGAACCGTGTCACCGCGGGGCCTCGGCCTCCGTGTCGGCGGGGGCACCGCGACGTCCGAAGTACAGCACCCCGGACAACAGGGCGACGAGGAAGACAACGGCCATGACCACCAGCAGCGGCACGGGGCCGAACTGGACGATCAGGGGGATGGCCGCGGCCGTGACGAGACCTCCCCCGAAGAACGGTTCCAACACCAGCTGTTTGTAGCCGAAGGCAGGGTAGGCGGGGGTGCGCAGCTCCGGGTCGGCGATGCGCATGAGAATCAGTCCGGTCGCGGTGACACCCATGGACTGCCCGAAGTCACCTATTCCGCGTTCGAACCAGTAGTCCGGCAGCATCCTGGGGGCCAGCAGCAGGAACGCTCCCAGCGACCAGACGATGCCCACGGCGGCCAGTAGCAGGAACGGCACGATGTTGTGGGCGATCACGTCCAGCGACAGTGTGCCCATGGCGGCGATGATGAGCATGTCCAGCGCGAACCCCTGGATACGCTCGATCATGAGCCTGTCGATGATCTGGGCCCGGTCGAAGCGGTTGATCACCACCTGCAGCAGGATCCCCCCGAGCATCGCCAGCGGGAACAGGGGAACGTAGCCGAAGATCTCGATGGTGTCCACCCACAGCGCGTTCTCCAGCAGTTGCAGCCCCCACAGCAGCAGCTGGCCGATGATGATCGCCAGCGCCAGCACACCGAAGTGCAGGGTCAACGGCTCGATGGACGAGGGATGCACCGTCAGTGTGGCCGCAGAACGCCGGTTCTCCCGCTCGACCAGTCCCATGCGTTCGGCCACCGACGGGGCGGCGTCCGCGCGCAGTTCGGTGGCGTGCCCCCGGCGCACTCCCCAGTTGATCAGCACGATACCCAGCACGATACCCATGAGCAGGCCGATGGTGGCCATGCCGAGCGCCAGGTCCTGTCCCTCGGCGAAACCGAATTCGGCGAAGGTCTCCCCCAGACCTCCCGCAGTCCCGTGGCCCCCTTCGAAACCGATCTCGATGAGAGCCCCCGTCAGCGGGGGGAGCCCGAACACGGGAGTCAGCACCGCCAGGGCCAGCAGCAGTCCGAACACGTACTGGCCACTGCTGAGGGTCAGTCCGAAGGCGATCTGGGGACCGGCCATCCGTCCCGCCTCGCGCGCCTTCGGCATCCGTCTTCCGAGGAACAGCCCGGCGAACACCACCGAGATGAGCAGTCCCGGCAGGGTCGACCAGACCTGTTGGATCTCGGTTCCGAACAGCCCTCCCTCGGTGAACCGGTCGGTACCGAACGCCGCGGCGATCCTGCCGAACACGTCGGGACCGAGCAGCAACGCGATCCCCCCACCGATGATCGATCCGGGAAGGAAGAGTCTCTGCGCCAGCCGCCATTTCACCCGGACGAGCTTGGCCACGAGCAACAGCACTCCCAGCAACAGGAGTGCGAAACCGATCGTTTCGGAGGACATGATCACCTTTCGGTAACCGATGGTTGAACGACGTCACCACGGAAGTTCTCCGGGGTGTCCTGACAAGAGCCGAGCTGTGTTCATCGGCGGCGCAATCCTATTTCCCGGGACGTCCTCCCCCGTACAGCGCTGGGACGTTCCCGAAAGGACACGTGCTGCCCAGCAGGAACGGCGTCTCCTTACCTCCGCGGGGGGGGGGGTGCCGTTTCCGGGGCGTTCGAGTCCCGCACCCCGGCAGGGGTGTCGCAAGTCCACGGGATCCGGGCCGCACTCCCGTGCTGCTCTCCGGGGAGAGCACGACTTAGTTCACTGTTTGATGTATTGTTTTGCGTATGCTGACGAGTGAGACGCGGGAGGCCGTGCTGGCCCGACTGGGCCGGGCCCTGGCCGACCCGACACGCTGCCGGATCCTGGTGCGCCTGCTCGACGGGGAGCACTACCCGGGGCAGCTGGCCGAGCAGTTGGGGTTGTCCCGCTCGAACGTGTCCAACCACCTGTCGTGCCTGCGGGGCTGTGGGTTGGTGGTTGCCACCTACCAGGGACGTCAGGTTCGCTACGCGCTGGCCGACGCGCACCTGGCCCGGGCTCTGCGGGAACTGGTGCGGGTGGTGCTGGCCGTGGAACCGGGCGAGTTCTGCTCCGAGGAGGACACGAGCACGGTTCCCTCCGCCGAGGGAGGGGTGGTGCGGCCATGAGCGAGTCCGGCCCCCACGGCACACCGACCCGGGCCACCGACCCGGAATGTTCGGACGGATGCTGTGCCCCACCCCCGTCGACGCGCAGCGCCCCGGACGCCGCTCGACGGGCGGTCCTGTCGCGTCGGATCCGACTGCTGGTGACGGCCACGATCAGCTACAACGTGATCGAGGCCGTGGTGGCGATCACCGCCGGCGCGCTGGCCTCCTCGACGGCACTGATCGGCTTCGGCCTGGACTCGACGGTCGAGGTGGCCTCGGCGGCCGCGGTGGCCTGGCAGTTCTCGGCCCGCCAGGCGGCTGTCCGTCAGGCGCGGGAACGCAGAGCACTGCGGATCATCGCCGTGTCGTTCTTCGTGCTCGCCGGTTACGTCACCGTGGAGGCCGTGCGCTCCCTGGCGGGCGGGGCCGGTGCGGAGTCCTCGCCGGTGGGAATCGTGCTCGCCGCCCTGTCGCTGATGATCATGCCCGGTCTGTCGTTGGCCCAACGCTTCGCCGGTCGCAGGCTCGGATCGGCCAGCGCGGTGGCCGACTCCAAACAGACCCTGCTGTGCACCTACCTGTCCGGAGTACTGCTGGTCGGGCTGCTGCTCAACGCCGCCTTCGGCTGGAGCTGGGCCGATCCGGCGGTGGCACTGGTCATCGCCGCGGTCGCGGTCCGGGAAGGTCTCCAGGCCTGGCGCGGAGACGGATGCTGCGCTCCGACGCTCACACCGGACGGCGCAGGCCGGGCCGACGACTGCTGCGAGGGTGAGACCACGCAGTCGTGACAGCCCGGTGTGTTCCGCGCTAGTTTGTTCGCCCCACTGAACGAGGGGAGAGCTGCGTGCACGGCAGGGACGGGCCCGGCACGGGAACCGACGACGAACGCCTCGACCAGCACACGGTACGTCGGAACAACCTCGTCCGCGTGCTGGAGGAGGTCCGTGCTTGCCGAGCTCGCTCCCGGAGTGAGCTGGCCACACGTACCGGGCTGAGCAAGGCCACGGTGTCCGGTCTCGTCACCGAGCTGATCGAGCGGAGACTGCTCCGGGAAAGCGGCCGGCACCACGCGGGCGGTGTGGGACGTCCGGGGCGACTGCTGGAACTGGACGGCAGCACGGTGGCGGCCCTGGGAGTGGAGGTCAACGCCCACTATCTGGCCGTGCGAGGGGTCGATCTCGCCGGTCGCGTGCTCTCCGAACGCCGGATGGATTTCGACACGCCCCGGGCCGGTGCCGAACAGGCCGTGGGCGAACTGGCGCGGCTGGCCGGCAAGGTCCTCGGCGAGGTGGAACGCTCCGGTACGCGGCTGGCCGGGATCGGTGTGGCGGTGCCGGGCATCGTGGATGTTCCGAGCGGGACCGTGCGCCACGCCCCGAACCTGCTCTGGCGGGACGTGCCGATCACCTCGTGGCTGCGCCGGTGGCTGGCCCTGGACGAGCGGCACACGGTCGTCGTCGACAACGAGGCCAACCTGGCCGCACTGGCCGAGTTCAACCGGCCGGACAACACGGTGGACGATCTGGTGTCGCTGACCGGCGAGGTCGGTGTCGGCGCGGGAGTGGTCACCGGACGACGACTGTTACGCGGTTCGGCCGGTTTCACCGGGGAGATCGGCCACGTGCCGGTCGTCGCCCACGGGCGGGCCTGCGGGTGCGGCCAGCGCGGTTGTCTGGAAACCCGGATCGGCCTGGAGGCGGCGGTGCGGGCCGCCGCTCCGGACCTGATCGGCACCGGACGGGATCCCGCCCGTCAGGCGCGGATTCTGCTGCGACGCGCCGAGGAGGGCGATCCACGGGCTCTGTCCGGTCTCGACGAGGTCGGACACTGGCTCGGCGTCGGCATCTCGATCGTGGTCAACCTGTTCAATCCGAGCCTCGTGGTACTGGGCGGCTACTTCGCAATGGTCGCTGCCCACGTGCTCCCGCGGGCCACTCGGGAGTTACGGGCACGGGCCGTGGCGGGACAGGAGGCGGCGTGCCCCGTCACCGCCTCGGCGTTCGGATTCACCGCCGCCGTGCGGGGTGGGGCGAACATCATCGTCGAGGAGGTGCTGGACGATCCCTGCCGCTGCCCTCGCACCGGGCCGCGCGGAAAGGACTGAACCGCCCTCAGGAGCGGGCGGACTCACTCCCGCCCGGGAAGGTCGCCGAGGGCCCGTTCGATCCGGTCCCGCACCGTCTCGGCCGAGGCGCGGGTGCGCAGCACCCCGACCACCACCTGATCGGATTCCCCCTCGGAGCCGAGCTGGTGGCTTTCCCCACCCATCCCCACCTCGGCGAGTGCGCGGCGCAGCGCCTCGTGCGCGTCGAAGGTGCCCCCGCTCTTCAACCAGCGCCGCAGCACGTGGTTGTGGGTGGCCACGACGCTGGCGGCCTCCACCGCCGCCCGTAAGTCCGCCTCGGGCGTTCCCGCGTAGCGCTGCCTCAGGTAGCGGGCGAACACGCGCTGGTAGCGGTCGATGCTGACGATCTCGCGGTCGCGCAGCGAGGGAACCTGCCTGGTCAGTTCGAAACGTTTGAGCGAGATCTCCGGCTCGGCCAGGTACATCTCCAGCACCCGCTCCGCCGTGCGGCGCACGGCCCGCATCGGCGGTTCCTCCGCTCCCGAGCGCTCCAGGTCGTTGACGACCTCGGTGAGACGCTCGTCGTGGTCGGGAAACACCACCTCCTCCTTGGAACGGAAGTAGCGGAAGAAGGTGCGTCGTCCGACGCCCACGGCCTCGACGATGTCCTCCACCGTGGTGGCGTCGTAGCCCTTGGTGGCGAACAGGTCCAGCGCCGCCACCGCCAGGGCACTACGGAGGCGACGTCGCTGTCCGGCCGTGCGGGCGGCGCGGGGTTTCCGGTCGGTGGAGCTCCCCTCGGGCATGGCCCGCAATGTAGCAGGCCACGATTGCCGGTGGCACGCAGTGCCGCTAGGATGCGAGTCGCATCCCCTTTTATGGCACTGGATGCCAGTAGTTTGTTCGAGAACAGCTCGGAAAACACCGAGCCGCTCCGCTGCGCAGGAGGAACCGCGTGGATTCGAGTTTCGACACCTACCAGCTCTCCGACGAGCACGAAGCCCTCCGGGAGGCGGTACGAGCACTGGCCGAGAAGGAGATCTCCCCCTACGCCGCCGAGTGCGACGAGCAGGAACGCTACCCCAGGGAGGCTTTCGAGGCCCTGGCGAAATCCGGCTTCGCCGGAGTGCACGTGCCGGAGGCCTACGGCGGCCAGGGGGCGGACTCGGTGGCCACCTGCATCGTCATCGAGGAAGTGGCCCGGGTGTGCGCCTCCTCCTCGCTGATTCCGGCGGTGAACAAGCTCGGCACGATGCCCATCCTGCTGTCGGCCTCCGAGGAACTGAAGCACCAGGTGCTGCCCTCGGTGGCCTCCGGAGAGTGCACCGCCTCCTACGCCCTCTCGGAACGCGAGGCCGGATCGGACGCCGCCTCGATGAAGACCCGGGCCCACCGGGACGGCGACACCTGGGTGCTCAACGGCACCAAGTGCTGGATCACCAACGGCGGCGAGTCCAGCTGGTACACGGTCATGGCCGTCACCGACCCCGACAAGGGACCCAACGGGATCAGCGCGTTCGTGGTGCACGCCGACGACCCCGGATTCGAGGTCGGTGGCAAGGAGAAGAAACTCGGCATCAAGGGATCCCCCACCGCGGAGATCCACTTCAACGACTGCACCATCCCCGCCGACCGGATCATCGGCGAACCGGGAACCGGCTTCAAGACCGCGCTGCGCACCCTGGACCACACCCGCCCCACCATCGGCGCCCAGGCCCTCGGCATCGCCCAGGGAGCCCTCGACGCGGCCGTGGACTACGTCAAGGAACGCAAACAGTTCGGCCAGGCCGTCGCCGACTTCCAGGGTGTCCAGTTCATGCTCGCCGACATGGCCATGAAGATCGAGGCGGCCCGACACATGATCTACGTCTCCGCCGCGCGGGCCGAACGCGAGGAAGGCAACCTGGGATTCATCTCCGCCGCGGCCAAGTGCTACGCCTCCGACGTGGCCATGGAGGTCACCACCAACGCGGTGCAGCTGTTCGGCGGGGCAGGCTACACCCGCGACTTCCCCGTGGAGCGCATGATGCGCGATGCGAAGATCACCCAGATCTACGAGGGCACCAACCAGATCCAGCGCATGGTCATGGCCCGCTCGCTGCTCAAGTGAAACCGGACGGAGGCGGTGTCCAAGGCTCGGGGCACGTGTGTCGGGACACCCGCCACGTGCTCCGAGCGCGTACGGCGAACGCGGCCCGGACTCACCCCTCCCACCGGTGCTGAGCGTCGACGAAGGCGTTGACCTCCTCGTAGCCGTGACGCACCGCCCACGCCCAGCCCCACTGCTCCCACCCGCTCAACCCCCCCGCCGGGGCGGTGAACCGCGCCCGCACCTCCTGGGACCAGAACAGCCCCACCGCCCCGGCGGGGGAGTTGAGCGGGTGGGAGCAGTGGGGCTGGGCG